>JAJZUQ010000026.1 GCA_021848385.1 Deltaproteobacteria bacterium | reverse complement strand
TCTGGGCCAATGGTACTGCACGGGCAGCTGTGTGGGAGAGTAGGTCGCCGCCGGGAATTTTACTGAAACGCCCCATCATTTTAAATTGATGGGGCGTTTTTTTTGTTCGCTCTTCTGGACGACAGCTCACGCGACCGTTTGCTTTGGATGGTGCCTTTCTCTCAGTTGGTAGGCAAAGGTGCTTCTACCCATGACTGGGAGAGAGAAAGATGTCTGAGAAATTCAGCTGCGTAAAGGAATTGACTGGCTGTCGTTGAGACGTTGACATTTTCATCCCCACGCTGGATGCTCAAGGCATAGCCCTGCCTATTGTTCCGTTCGTAACGCTCAATCGCAAGCTTGGTGATAGTTTCCCCGTCGGAACTGTCGTACTTGTGCGTCAGCGTTTCCTTCCCCCCTGCCTCACATATCCGGTTGATTAACCGTGACAGTTCAAAACCTTCCGATGGGTTTACGACGAAACGAAGCGGTTGGCTTTTCCCCTCCAGCCTGAAAAATCGGAGCGCAATTCGCCCCTCTGATTGCTTTCCCGTAGTTCGCTTCTCGTAAGGACTGATCTCCACTCCTGAATTTTTTGAATAGATAGTGATTTGCGGGATTTTCATCGACTGGCTCCTTTGTCTTTTTAGTGCCTGTACAGGACACTCTCCGTTTGAGGAGATCATGTACAAATACCAAAAGGGAACGTCGATTACAATTAGAAAACGCCAATTCATACATGGATTTTTTCGTGGGATCATGCTGGGAGAGTGTGGCTGGTGAGGGGTGTTCCTGAACAGATGGTTTGAATGTCTATCCAGCTGTTTCGTCGATCGGCAGTTCTATGATGAAGCGGGTTCCTGCCGGTTCGTTGTTTTTGACTCTGATGAAGCCGTGGTGGTCAGAGATGATGCTGTTGACTATGGCGAGTCCCAGACCTGTTCCCGATTTTTTCGTTGAGAAATAGGGCTCAAACAGGCGGGGGCGGTCTTCTGCGGAAATGCCGTGCCCGGTATCGGCCACCACGAAGGTTACCATCTTCAGTTCATGGTTGCAGCTGCTTTCAACCGATACCGTCCCTTCACCGGCAATTGCAGCTACGGCGTTGTCCAGCAGGTTAATGAGCACACGCTTTATCTGGTCACGGTCGAGCATGAGCAGGGGAATTGAGTCATCGGCCTGAAATGAAAAAGTTATGGTCCGATGGGCTTCCTGGTAGAGCGTAAGGGCTTCACGGATAATATCATTGAGATTGTTTGGCGTCGGCTGGGCGGCAGGCATTCTGGCAAAATTGGAGAACTCATCTACGAGGGTCTTCAACTCATCAACCGATTTGATGATCATGGCCGTACATTCGTCGAAGACTCGTTCATCCTCGCCGAAACGGGAGAGATAGCGTTTTCTGAGCCGTTGAGCAGAGAGCTGGATTGGGGTGAGCGGGTTCTTGATTTCGTGGGCGATACGCCGTGCAACCTCGCGCCATGCAGCCATCCGCTGAGCTTTGATTAGCTGGGTCAAATCGTCGAAGACAACGACGGTCCCCATGAATTCATCGTTTTCGTCCTTGAGCACGGTCAGGTTAACCAACAGGGTGAGATTGGCATCCCTGAACGGGATGGTGACCTGCTTACGTATAGTGTCCTGTTTTCCAAGCACCAAATCGCGCAGCATCCCCTTTACAATGTCCAGATGGGTTGAACGAAGCACTTCCCGGAAATTCATGCCGATCACATCGCCGGTGGTGATGTGAAGAAGCCGTTCGGCGGATTTATTCACCGTCGTCAGTACTCCACCTTTGTCGACGGAGATGACCCCAGCGGTAACGTTTTTCAGAACCGTTTCCATATAGCGGCGCCGTTGCTCCAGTTCCTGGTTGCTTCGTACCACCTCTTCGTTGGTTCGTTTCAGGGCAAGCTGGTTGTTGCGCAGGTCCGCAGTCATTTTATTGAACGAAGTTACAAGCATCCCTATCTCGTCGTTTCCCTGTTCACCCAGATGAATATCCAGGTTTCCCTCCGCAACCTGGCGAGTGGCCTCGGCCAGTTCCTGTATCGGTATGGTCAGGCTTTTTGCCAGGTAGACCCCGAACCAGACAGCCAGGAAAACGATTACCATGGTTATGAGGAACAGGGTAAGAATGTAGCCGGTTGTAATGGGGTTCTTGAGGATCTTTAACTGGCGGAATTCCTGATAGGAGGTGGATATTTCCTTCATCTTGCTGACGAGCGAGTAGGGGACGTAGTAATTGACTACCACAACGCCGACCACATCGTGTGGATTCCAGTTGGAGAAGACCGGAACGATACCGCGGATAAGGTCGGCTTTCCCTACCGGGTTAATCCGGGTGAACTCCTTGCCGCTGAAGGCCACGTTGATGTCTTCCGATGAAGGGTTGGTGAATTCACCGATTGGCAGCTTCGGGTTGGAGGCCCTGACCAGTTCCTCCCGCTGGGACGAATATACCTCGACTACCCCCAGATTGTATTCCTTCTGCTTCTGGCGGATAAGGTCCTTAAGGAGGGGGAGGTTTTCCTCGTTAATGAGCTTCTGTTCCTTGATGGTGGCGCTCAGTTGCTGGCCGTAATAGAGGGCATTGGCTGCAGATGTCTTGTAGTAAGTCTGGGCGACCTCCATGGATTCGTTCAGGGAGGTTTCAACCTGTTTGTTGAACCAGTTCTGGATGCTGTTGTTGATGAAACCGGCAGAGACGAAGAACAGGAGCATGGTCGGTACCAGGGAGAGGCCCACGAACGCGAGCACCAGCTTGGTGCGCAGGCGGGCGCCGATGACATTCTGGCGTCGCTCCATGAACATTTTTGCGACATTTCTGCATAGCAGGTAGATGAGAAGGATGATAAGCAGGGTGATGATGTTGATCAGGCCGAAGATGAGGATGTTACTTCCCATGGGGACTTCAGAACTGAGGCGTGTAAGGCGAATCTCGGCGGCGGTGCAGATGACGATGAACAGGAGAGAGAAAGCGATTATGACCCATTCCCGTTTGCGCTTCTTCAGTTCAGCGGGGGGCAGATTGGAGGGGTGATGTTTCTGCATGGTACTCCCGAAAAGGTCATTCAGTGTTACCCGGATAATCTATATGAAAAAGCAGGTATGTTCAAGGTGTTAAAAAGGTTTTCTGGGCAGGTGCCGACTGATCAGAGCCGGCCGGAACGGATGATGGCAATTACCCACCAGAGGCCGATAAAGGCGGCAATGGTGTAACCGAGGAAGGCAAATAACGGAAATTCGAAGAGAAGGGGCCCCTTGTCGGTTTGCATGATGATGGAAGAACCGACGATGAGTGCGGCAATGATGAGACTTGAAGAGAGACGGTTAATTGATTTGTCCAGTTCCCTGATGAAACGGTCGAGGCCGCGATGCTCCAGGTCGATCTTGAGCTTGTTGCGATTGAGCCTGTTGAGTATTTCCTTGATGTCCCGCGGCAGGTTCTTTGCCAGATTGACGTATGACATGGCGTATGAGTTGATGTCTTTGATGATGTGGCGGGGGGAGAGTTTCTCTTTTACTACCGCTTCCATGGGGGGGCGGAGGTGGCTAATCATGTCGAATCGGGGATCAAGCTCCCGGCCCATCCCTTCAATGGTGACCAGTGCCTTGGTAAGGAGCATCAGGTCGGGTTGGATCTTGATATGGTAGGTGGTAATGATCTCGATAAACTCCATGAGCATCCTGCCCACCTCGATATCCTGGAGCGGGATTTCATAGTAACTGTCGATGAATTCGGAAAGATCACGCTTGAGTGCCCGGGTGTCGAGCGTGTCGGTGATCTCCCCTGAGTAGAGGAGGATTGAAACAACCTCGTCCACGTTCCGGTCAAGGATGGCGAGGAGGATGTCGGTAAGGTATCCCTTGAGCTGGGCATCAAGCCGGCCGACCATGCCGTAATCGAGAAGACAGATGACGTTGTCTGGGAGGATAAGGACGTTTCCAGGATGGGGGTCGCCGTGGAAAAATCCGTGGCTCAGCACCATTTTCAGAAATGCATCGGCGCCCCGCTGGGCTATGGTGACGCGATCGAGCCCCGCTCGTTCCAGGGCAGGCCGGTCCGACACCTTGATGCCATCGATGTATTCCATGGTGAGGATGCCGCGGGTAGTTGCCTGCCAGAAGACGCGGGGGAAGTAAAGGGATGGATCGCCGGTAAAGTTGGCGGTGAATTTCTCTATGGTGCGCCCTTCCCGGGAGAAGTCCATTTCTCGCCGGATGGTGCGGGCAAACTCTTTGACGACTCCCATGGGATCGTAGATAACGCTTCCCGGCAGATGGCGTTCGGCAAGGTAGGCCAGTCCCACGAGGGCATCGATATCAGTCTCCACCAGCTCAACCACACCCGGCCGGCGGATCTTGACGACCACGTCTTCGCCGGTGATCAACCGGGCGCGGTGGACCTGGGCTATGGAGGCGGCAGCAATGGGAATGGAATCGAAGGAGGAAAAGAGTTCCTCCAGCTCCCTTCCCAGTTCGTGTTGTACCTGCGCCCTGGCTTCGGCGGAGGAAAAGGAGGGGACGTCGTCCTGCAGTTTGGTGAACTCGGTGATGTAGGCAGGTGGAAGAAGGTCGGGGCGGGTCGAGAGGAGTTGGCCAAGTTTGACGAATGTAGGTCCCAGCTCTTCCAGCGCCAGCCGGAGCCGTTCCGCCTGGGAGAGCTGGGCAATAGCCGATTCGTCGCGACGCAGCAGGCGGCGGCTGCGGGCGACCAGTTGGGAAAGGTTGAGGTATTCCAGAATGTGATCGAAACCGTACTTGAACAGGACTCGTACCACGTTCCGGTAGCGCCTGATGCTGCGGATATTGCGGTTGAACTGCAGAAGGTTCAGCATGGTTCTCCCGGCTCGTTCTGTGCCAGTTGTCTTTCCAGTTCCTCCACCCGCTTCTGCAGCCGGTCAAATTCATCCCGGGGAACAACTCCTGCCCGATCGATGACCTTTTTTACCTCAGCCTCGGCAAGCTCCGCCACCTTGGACTTGCTCTCCTTCGCCATGTTCTGCATCTTGTCGAGGAAGGACCGCCCTTCGTCTTCGCTCACCTTGTACTTCTCCTTGAGGTCCTTGACAAATTCCTCGGCCATCTTCTGGGAGAGTGCTGCGGCCCCTAACCCGGTCAATATAGCTTTTTCCAACAGTTCGAACATGGCTGCCTCCGGTAAGAGTAAATGAACTTCATGTCCTAAAAGGTAGCAGGAAAAATCCCGATTACAATCCCTTGCTTGCCGGCATGTGGGGATGGGTCCTGCCTGTCGTGCCCCGCCGGTTGAATGGACAGGGGTGCCCTGAAAGGTGCTACCGCCGCAGTAGCCAGAGTATCAGCGACAGAACAAGCGATAGCAGGATACTCGTGGCAAGGGGAAAGTAAAAGGAAAAATTCTCTCTTTTTATGGAGATGTCGCCGGGAAGGCGTCCAAGCCAGGGAATGCGGTCGGTGAAGGAGAACGCCACCCCGATAGCGGCAATGACGAGTCCGATGATTATGAGGTTCCTGCCGAATCCGGGCATGGGATACCACCCTTTCACTGCAATGGTCTGGGGGCGTAGCGTTCCTTTTCGCTGTAGATGCAGCCGCAGTACTGCTGGCGATAGAGCCCGACCTCTTTGGAGATGCGGATACCCTCCTGCCAGCCCCGCCGGTAGTCGTCGTAGTGGAAGGTGACGCCGTACCTGGCGCCGATGCGCTCCCCCAGTTCCCGGATTGCATCGTGTTTCTGATATCTGCTGTAGAGGAGCGACGAGGTGAAGGACGTGAATCCCTTTTCGGCTGCGACCTTGGCGGTTGCTTCCAGGCGGGACGCATAGCAGTAGCGGCAGCGCTCCGCGGGATTATCCGCCACCGCTTCCAGGAAATCCTCAAGCCTGTACTCGTCCCGGTAGACCATTGTCAGGTCCACCTTGCCGGCATACTCCCGTACCGTATCCAGGCGGCGCCGGTATTCCTGGTAGGGATGAATGTTGTGGTTAAAGAAGAAGCCGGTCACTTCCATCCCCTGGGAGCGGAGTTCCTTGAGGGGGTAAATGGCGCATGGTGCGCAGCAGACGTGGAGCAGTATCCTCATGCCGTTATCCTCCCAGTGCCAGCGCTTCCCGCGTCTGCCTGACTGAAATCTTCCGTCGGGTCGAAAGTGCATGGCGGCTGATCATGTCCAGCGCCTCGATGAGGGCCGGAATGTCCCGGCGGGTGTGTGCCAGGAGATAGTCTATCACATCAGCCGGCAGAAGTACCTGCCGGTCTTCTGCGAGCTTCTTCATGATCATCCGGCGGGAATCGTCGTCTGAGACGTCGACTTTTGCCATGAGCCCCCAGAGCAGTCGGGAGATGAGGTGGTCGTCCAGGTTGGGAAGTTCCTTCGGGGGGTAGAGACCCGACAGGGCGATTTTTTTCCCTGCCGTATAGAAGTCGTTGAAGAGTTGCCAGAGTTCGACCCGGAGATTTGGCTGGTCGGGAAGGAGATGGAGGTCGTCAATGAGAAGCGCCGGCGCGTCCCGGAAATGCTTGGCCAGCTGCGAGGTTGCTTCGGCGCTGTAATCGCCCCGGTACAGAGCTTCAATGTCCCGGCACGAAATATAGGGCGAAACCGCAGGTGCACTTGCCAGACAATCGCCAATGGAGGCCAGGAGATGTGTTTTGCCGGAACCGGCAGGACCGTAGATGTAGAGGAGGTTTTCCGTCCCCCGTGGGTCAGTCAGCATCAGGGCGAAACGGTAGGCGGTTTCGTTGCCGCCGCAGACCACGAAATTGTCGAAACGGTACCGGGGGGTGACGGGGAAGTCGAATACCTGCTGCATGGTCAAAAAAGCTTTCCCTGGGGAGATTCGGGCGCGATGCGCCCGAAGTGTTCGTATGCGGCCCTGGTGGCAACACGCCCACGGGGGGTGCGGTTCAGGAAGCCGTTCTGGATAAGAAACGGCTCGTAGACGTCCTCTATAGTGTCGCTTTCCTCGCCGATAGCTGCGGCGATGGTGTCGAGCCCAACCGGTCCGCCGCCGAACTTGTCGATGATGGTGAGGAGCATGAGTCGATCCATATGGTCGAATCCCATTCCGTCGATCTCCAGAAGAGCCAGGGCATCCTGCACCACGGCAAGGGTGATGACGCCATCGGCCCTGACCTGGGCGAAATCCCGCACCCGCCGCAGGAGACGGTTTGCGATGCGTGGGGTGCCACGGCTCCGGCGGGCCAGTTCCAGCGCCCCGTCATCTTCAATGGGGATGGCGAGGATATGGGCTGATCGGCCGACGATGGTGGCCAGTTCGGCGTCGGTATAGAACTCCAGGCGGGAAATGACACCGAATCTGTCCCTGAGTGGCGAGGAGAGGAGCCCGGCGCGTGTTGTGGCCCCAACCAGGGTGAAACGGGGCAGTTCCAGTTTGACCGTACGGGCACTCGGCCCCTGGCCGATGATGATGTCAAGCTGGAAATCCTCCATGGCGGGATAGAGGATCTCTTCCACCACATGGGAGAGGCGGTGTATCTCGTCAATGAAGAGAACGTCGTGGGGTTCCAGGTTGGTGAGAATGGCGGCCAGGTCCCCCGGCCGCTCGATGACCGGACCGGAGGTCGACTTGATGCTGACCCCCATTTCACAGGCTATGATGTTGGCCAGGGTGGTTTTCCCCAGTCCCGGCGGGCCATAGAGGAGGACGTGGTCGAGTGATTCCCCCCGCTGACGTGCCGCGTCGATGAAGAGCCGCAGGTTTCCCTTGGCCTTCTCCTGCCCGATGTACTCGGTCAGGGCGCGTGGGCGAAGAGTTGCCTCGATGAGCGCGTCGTCATCGGCGATGGTGGGGGAAATCGTACGGGTCATGTGAAGTCCGTTCCTGGATCAGTCATCGCATCAGCTGTTTCAGCGCCTGCTTGAGGATGGTTTCCATGCCGGTGTCCGGCGTGATCGACAGCTCCGCAAGCACCTTTTTCACGACCGCTTCCTTGTATCCCAGGTTGATAAGGGCGGAGGTTACATCTTCCATGATATCGACAGCCGCCGACGGGTGTTCCGTTGTCTGGGCGGGAGGGAGGAGGTCGAGCTTTCTCACCTTCTCCCGTAGTTCCAGCACCACCCGCTCGGCGGTTTTCCTGCCAATGCCCGGAATGGCACAGAGTCTGGCCAGATCGCCACGAAGGAGCGCGTCTCCCAACTCGGCCACCTGGATATTGGAGAGGATGTCCTTTGCCAGTTTCGGACCGATGCCGGAAACGGATATGAGGAGCTGGAAGAACTGTTTCTCTGCCGTGGTGCGGAATCCGTAGAGGTTGATGGCGTCTTCCTTGACGTGGGTGTAGATGGTGAGGGAAAGGTGCCCTCCAACGGGGGGGAGGTCGTAGTAGGTGGAAAAGGGAATCTGTACCCGGTAGCCGACTCCCTGGACATCCAGTACGATGTATTCGGGCGACTTGTGGGCAACTGTGCCGGTCAGAAGGGCGATCATCTCAGTTTCTCCCGCAATGTGTTGAGTCCCACCGAATGGGCGTGACAGACCGCTACCGCCAGGGCGTCAGAGGCGTCTTCCTGGGCGACTTCCGGGAGGCTCAAAAGCGCCTTGATCATCTTCTGTACCTGATCCTTGGCTGCCCTGCCGTGACCTACCACTGCCTGTTTGACCTGAAGAGCGGTATATTCATAGACCGGCAGACCGGCGTTGACCCCTGCCACGATGGCTGCGCCCCGGGCCTGCCCCAGTTTCAGCGCGCTCTGCACATTGGTGGCGAAGAAGATGTCTTCTATCGCCATGGCGTCGGGGGCATGACGCTCGATGATTTCGGTCAACCCCCGGTAGATGCGTTGCAGTCGAAGGGGAAAGTCCTTGTGGGCATCGGTGAAGATGGCACCGTTATCCACATGGATAAGCCGGTTCCCCTCCTTGCGGATAATGCCGTACCCGGTGATGCGTGAACCGGGGTCGATGCCAAGAATTTTCATGAGGCCTTTCAGTGAGACGGAAGACGGGAAGGAACGACTTCAGCTTCAATACTTCCGCTTCGAACAGTGCCACAAAGAGATGGCACTCTTTTGCATCACATCATTTTATCCATGTCTTCTGCCGAGATGTCGAAGTTGGCGTAGACGTTCTGGACATCGTCGTTGTCCTCCAGCCGGTCCATCATTTTCAGCATATTTTCGGCGTTTTTGCCATCCAGCTTCACCATGGTCTGGGGGATCATGGTAGTTTCCGCCGACTCGTACTTGAATCCGGCCTTTTCCAGGGCTTCCCGTACCTCAATGAAGGTCGTCGGATCGGTCAGGACCTCGTACTGTTCCTCTTCGTCGGCCACGTCATCCGCTCCCGCCTCGAGTGCCACCTCGAACAGCTTGTCGAAGTCGGTCTGCTTGGGGAAAACGATGAGTCCTTTCTTGTCGAACAGCCACGAGACACAGCCTGCTTCTCCCATATTGCCGTTACACTTGGTGAAGATGCTCCTGATGTCCGAAACAGAGCGGTTGCGGTTGTCGGTCAGGACCTCTACGAGGACCGCCACTCCGCCAGGGCCATACCCTTCGTAGACGATTTCCTCATAGATGACCCCTTCCATTCCGCCGGTCCCCTTCTTGATGGCCCGCTCGATGTTGTCCTTGGGCATGTTCTCCGCCTTCGCCTTGTCGACAGCGGTGCGGAGCCGCGGGTTGCCGTTGGGGTCGCCGCCGCCGAGCTTGGCGGCCACGGAAATCTCCTTGATCAGCTTGGTAAATATCTTGCCGCGCTTGGCATCCGCTGCACCTTTTTTATGTTTGATGGTACTCCACTTATTATGTCCTGACATATGCCGACTCCTTTACGGTTTTTTTAGATTCCGGGATGGGATCAGGCCCATCAAAATGGTCAATACTAACATGCTGAAATCAGCCTTGTAAAGGGCGAAATGGTGTTGCCGCAGGTGCTGGTGTCTGGCGGACAAGGACTGGTGGGGCCTTGGTGCAGATGAGCGGAGATGGCCGGATGATTGCCCGTGGGTTCGTAAACCTCGTTTTGATGGTAGCGGCTACAGGGAAAAGCATTAAAGGGGAAAGATGCGCAGACAGCTATGGTTAGCCGGTCTGCGCTATTATGCCCGGGCATTAAATCATGATTCAAGTTTCTGTTTACGGTGAACCGCGGTGTGGTTGTGAGGAGTTAAAGGGTGTATGTAAACTACTGTTTTACATGCTTGAAATAACGTATTGTTGAAAACTGTATAGTTCGTAAAAAAATTTAATCATCTGAAATAAAAGGTAAAATAAATAATAGTAGCGTCCTCTAAAGATTTTTTATTGACAGCAATAAAACGACGTGTTAAAAATAAATACAAAATTACCATGTG
Organism: Deltaproteobacteria bacterium; assembly: GCA_021848385.1. GTDB lineage: Bacteria > Desulfobacterota > Desulfuromonadia > Geobacterales > Geobacteraceae > Geomobilimonas. The sequence goes on along the minus strand of JAJZUQ010000026.1, from coordinate 27,968 downwards.
AAACTAGAACATATTTTACATTGTGCTGCTACGGACTACGCTTATGGCCAGAGACAAGGATTTCTACGCAGTGCAGACAGTTGAAAAGGCGCTGGATATATTGGAGACTCTGACTGAAGAGGCGCCCGATGTCACTCTGCCGAGTCTTGCAGAGCGGCTTGGCATCAGCAGGAACAAGACGTTTCGTCTGTTGGCCACGCTGGAGAAGCGCGGCATGGTGGAGCGCGAAGAGTTGACGGGCAGTTACCATCTCGGGCTCAATGCCGTGGAGATGGCCCAGAAGTTCCTCGACAGTGTCCTTCTTATCAAGCACGCCCGGCCGGTCATGGAATGGCTGGCACGAAAGCACGACGAAGCGGTCTATATGACGGTAGCCAGTGGCGACGAGGTCATTTTTCTCGACATGGTTGACTCCACGCAGACGGTCAAGAGTACCACCTTTGTGGGGAAGCGGTTTCCCTTTTTCACCAATGCATCGGGAAAGGCAATCAAGGCTCTTGAGTCGCAGGACATGCTTGTGCGTCTGTGCAAGAAGCAAAGCGGTAAAGGGCGTCTTCCTGATCTTGACCAGCTTGAACAGGAATTTCTTGCCATCCGCTGCAAAGGGGTCGCGGTGGATCATGGCGGGTTGGGTGAAGGGGTGGTAAGCGTGGCCGTTGCCGTGAAGGATTATGCCGGTAAGATTGTCGGAGCACTCACCATGCTTGGCCCTTCGTTCAGGATGCTTTCGGACCGGCTGGAAAATGAGATCATCCCGTCTCTTCAGGAGGGGGCGGAAATGCTTTCCATGAAATTTGGCTATGCCAGGATGTAATGACGGATTCAATCCAATAACTGAGAAAGGAGGTAGATGCCGGCGCTGTTTTGATCAAGGGTTTATGTGATGGCATAAGCTTTCTTGCTGTTCAATTTACGAAGAAAGGAGTAACTCCCATGGCAGAAAGACAGTATGACTGGGCGGCGATAGCCAAAAATCCCAAGTTCGTCGAACTGCACCACAAGAAATCGGCATTTCTGTTCGGCTGGTGGATTTTTTCCACCGTGTATTATTTCCTCCTCCCAATCGGGGCGGCTTATGCCCCAGGCCTCTTCAAGGTCAAAGTGATCGGTGTCGTCAATTTCGGTTACGTGTTTGCGCTCTCCCAGTTCTTCGTTTCCTGGGGGCTGGCCCACTATTATGCCCATGTGGCCAACAAGGATTTCGACCGTCTCACCCGCGAGCTGGTGGACGAACTCAAGTAAAGGAGGCTCAGAGAATGAAAAAATTAATCGCAGCGTTTACCCTGGCCCTTTCCCTGGGCACCCTTGCTTACGCGGCTGAGCCGGCCAAGGCTCCTGCCGGTCCCGGCGCTTCCTCAGCAGTTACCGCTCCGGCCGCATCTCCCACGGCCCCGGCAGTAGCAGCTCCCAGCGCAACACCCGCGGCTCCGGCTGCTGCTCCTCTTCCGCTCAAGAAGGAAATCAAGGCCGACAAGACCATCACCATCGGCATGTTTGCAATCATCATCGGTATTACCATGGCGGTCGTCGTCTGGGCCGCAAAACGGACCAAGACCGCTGCGGACTTCTATGCCGCGGGTGGCGGTATCACGGGAATGCAGAATGGTTGGGCCATCGCCGGCGACTACATGTCGGCCGCCTCGTTCCTCGGTATTTCCGGGATGATATCCCTCTACGGGTATGACGGGTTCATGTACTCGGTGGGGTGGCTCGTTGCCTACATCACCGTGCTCCTGATCGTGGCCGAGCCGTGCCGCAACGCCGGCAAGTACACCCTGGGGGACATCCTCTCTTTCCGGACCGACCCGAAGCCGGTGCGCGCCGTGGCAGCACTCGCCACTGTTGCTGTAACCACCTTCTACCTCACCGCCCAGATGGTCGGTGCCGGCAAGTTGATGGCCCTGCTGGTCGGTATCCCCTACAAGGTATCCATCATCGGCGTCGGTATCCTGATGGTCGGCTACGTCGTCTTCGGCGGCATGACCGCCACCACCTGGGTCCAGATCATCAAGGCGGGGCTCCTCATGTCCGGCGCGTTCCTGCTGTCGGTGCTGGTCATGGCCAAGGCCGGGTTCAATCCGATCGGGTTCTTCTCTGACATCGTCAATAACCCCAACATTCAGCGCCACGTTTCCAATCTGGTGTTGAAGGACGGTGTCATCCTCAGCGGCACTGATGCCGGCCAACGCTTCCTGGAGCCGGGCCTCTTCATGAAAGCCCCTCTTGACCAGATCTCTCTCGGGTTGGCCCTGGTGCTCGGCACCGCCGGCATGCCGCACATCCTCATGCGCTTCTTTACCGTCCCGACCGCCCAGGCGGCCCGCAAGTCTGTTATCGTCGCCATGTGGCTCATCGGCATATTCTACGTCCTGACCACCCTGCTCGGCTTCGGTGCCGCCATCCATGTCACTCCGCAGGGAATCTCTGCCGTTGACGCCGGCGGCAACATGGCTACCCTGCTCCTGGCCCAGCAGCTGGGTGCGGACATTGCCCCGATCGTCGGCGACATCTTCCTCGCCTTCCTCTGCTCGGTTGCCTTCGCAACGATTCTGGCGGTCGTCTCAGGTCTGGTGCTCGCGGCTTCCGCGGCTATCGCCCACGACATCTACGTCAACGTCATCAAGGACGGCCATGCCGACCAGCACGAGCAGGTCATGGCAGCCCGTATTACCTCCCTCTGTGTTGGTGCCGTTGGTATCGTCATCGGTATCACCGCCGAGAAACAGAACGTCGCCCACCTGGTGGCGCTCGCCTTCGCCGTTGCCTCCTCCGGCAACCTGCCGGTCGTGGTCATGTCGCTGTTCTGGCGCAAATTCAACACCGCCGGCGTCATCTCCGGCCTGGTGGTCGGCACTATCGCTGCCATCGGTCTGGTCATGGTTTCCCCCAACATGACCTATCCCAAGGTCGTTGCTGCCGGGGCACAGAAGGCAATCACCGCTCTGGAGAAAAAGCAGGCCGCCCTGCCTCCGGGTGCCACTCTTGACGAAAAAGATCTCAAGGCACTGAACAAGGCCAAGGCCGATTACGAGAAAAACAAGGACGGCACGTCCATTCTTGGCCTGGATAAACCGATCCTCAAGCTGAAAAACCCGGGTATCTTCTCCATCCCGCTGGGCTTCCTGGCCGCCATCATCGGTACCCTGGCTTTCCCGAGCCGTCGTTCGGAAGAGATGTTCGACGAGATCTATGTCCGCCAGAATACCGGCATCGGCATGGCCAAGGCGATCGATCACTAAAAACGATGTTTAGCTGATTATTGTGTGATAATATCGGGGAAGGCTTGCCTTCCCCCTTTTTTTATGTATTTTTGGACAACGTCATGACCGGACATCTTAACAGCGCAAGCGATAATGCACCGGACGTTCTGCTGAACAGCCTCATGCAACGAATCCGGGACTTTCTCCCCTTACTCGAACAGGACGAGATCCTGCGGTTGCTGTCGGTCCTTCATGCCGACGTCGGCAGGGAGATCGGTGTCCTGCAGGAACTTGCAGACCGGCAGACGGCACTGCTGCGACAGGTCCGGGAAGCCACCGACTATGTATCGCTGCAGCAGATTCATGAATTCCTGAATAACCAGCAGCTGGAGCATTTCCTGAAGGTGCAGTCGGTTCCGTCGCTCCATAAGAACTGTACCGAGTACCGTGACCTGCTGGCCGGCCGGGCACTGGAACTGGTCGTCCGGGAAATGGAGGATAAGGGGAGAGGGGCACCGCCACTCCCCTTTTCTCTCATCAGCATGGGGAGCGATGGCCGGGAGGAGCAGACCCTCATCACCGACCAGGATTATCTGGTCGTCTATGCCGACGGCGGGGGTGAGGGGGACGACGACTGGTTCCGGGAATTTTCCGGACTGCTCGTGGAGCGGTTGGCTGAGATCGGCTTCAAAAAATGCACCGGCGACATCATGCCGACCAACCCGACCTGGCGGGGTTCCCTGTCCCAATGGCGGAAGCGGCTACTCTCCATTATGCGTTACGAGTTCGAGGACTATGCCAAAAACCTCATGGACCTTATTGTCCTTTCCGACGCCCGCTATGTGGCGGGAGACCGGGAACTTGCCCAGTCTCTGATCGTGCTGATACGGGATCTGGAGCAGGATTATTTCCAGGTCCTCTGGGGAATGGCAAAAGCCGCCACCGAAATGAAAGTGGCAATAGGTTTCCTGAAGCGCATCTGGGTAGAGGGGTCGGGGGATCACAAGGGGGAGTTCAATCTGAAGCTCCTGGCCTGGGCGCCACTGGTCATGAATGTGCGGATTCTTGCCATCAACCAGGGGGTACCTGCTACCAGCACCCTGCGTCGCATCGAACTCCTCCTGGAGGAGAAAAGCCTCTCGGCGACAACTGCAGGCGGGCTTATAGAAGCCTACCACGTGCTCACCCGCCACCGCATTCTTCTTCAAATCAAGGTTATCAAGGGGATACAGAAGGATTCCTACTATCTCAACCCCTATGAACTGGCGGCTGACGAGCGGGAACAGATTCGGACCGCCATCCTTCGTATTGAAGAGTTACAGAAAATTATTCACACCAATTTTTCCATCACCTGAGCCCACCTTTCTGCATTTTTACATCCATTAAGCTTATAGGTTGCGTTATAGATGCTTTACGGGCAATCCACCATATGGTGTAGAGCGGCATTCTCTCAGGTTGACATGGTTTTCCCGTATGTGTAGTAATGGAGTAATCAGTGGGGCGCCCCTGTGGGGCATTTTCTCTGCAAGAGGCCCCGCAGCTAAAACATGAATTTGGCTGCACTATGGCGTAACGAGAGGAAATGGCTATGACGCAGGACAAGGATGATCACAAACGGCCGCACCTGCGGCTGGTGGTGGATAATGCGGAGAAAAGGAACACCCGGCCGGCTGACAGGGGGGAGGAGTTCATTCCCCTTGAAGAGCTTGTGGCTCGGCGTGACAATTTCAGGACTCTCTTCTACACCGACCTTAGCCCATGGCAGGCAAAGGCCTATGAGCGGCTGGAACGTTTTCTGGCTGCCAGGGACTGGCCCTATGGCCTCGACCCCGAACATGGGAGGCTCATGGTGCTTCCCGTCGGCATCGTCTGTCCCGAAGCGGTTGAGTACGGCAGTGCCCCTCAGGACGAGGTGCTTATCTATGTTGCCGAAGATCTGGAGGGGAATGGTCTCAGTCTGTCCGTAGAGATGATCCTGCCGTTCTTCAGCGATGACGAAGCGGTGATGGAGGAGGCGTTCCTCTATTCCACACCCATTCATCAGTATGGCACCATATTCCTGGAAGAAAACCACCAGGATGGCCTGCTCGATCTCATTTACCGCCTGACCTTTCCCCTCTTTCCCCCCGCATTATCCGGTGGTCTCCTGGACCGTCTGTTCTCCGTCGCTGCCTTTGAGTTCCGGGAGACCTGCAGGATTCTCGCCGAGTACCCGGAGGGATGATCCCTGTTTCGTCGGCTGACAACGACGGCATCCGTAGGTAAACTTGACATCTACCGATCTGCTGATATTAATAACCTACTAATCTTGTTCGCGAAAGGAGTCTAACATGAAGTTTGCTGCTGCACTCACGGGGATCGCTCTGCTGGCCGCTTCAACCGTCTTGGCCGCTGGGACCAGGACCTACCAGGTAACGGGGCCGGTGCTCGAGGTGAAGGAAAATGTCGTGGTGGTTCAGAAAGGGAAGGAGAAGTGGGAGATTGCCAGGGACAAGGATACCAAGGTAACGGGCGACCTGAAGGTGGGAAGCAAGGTGACGGTCTCGTACACCATGAAGGCTGCGACCATTGAGGCCAAGGGAGATGCAAAGAAGAAAAAGTGACACTTTCAACGGAATGTCATGTCATGCTCTGTCATAACCTACAAAATGCGAGGAGGAACGTATGAAAATGTATCGCGTATTTGCTGCAATTATAGCGATGATGTTACTTGGCACCGTATGTCATGCCGGAACCAAGGCTGCACCCAAGGCTGATACCAAAAAAGAAGGTGTAACGGCAAAGGTTAACGTGAATACCGCTTCATCTGCGGAACTGGAGAAGCTCCCCGGCATCGGTGCAGCCACGGCGAAGAAAATAATCGCCGGCCGCCCCTATGCGGCGGCTGGTGACCTTGCCAAAGCGGGGGTTCCTGCAAAGACGATCGCAAAGATAACTCCCCTGGTGACCTTTGGTGCCGCTCCCGCTGCTGCAGCCAAACCTGCTGCCCCAAAGGGACTCGGCATGCCTGCTGCCGCTCCGGTTAAGGCCCCCGCTACTCATCAACCCGGTGCCGCAGCCAAGTCCGCCAAATCCGTTACCCCTCCGCCGGCCGGCAAGGACATGGTCTGGGTCAACACGGACTCCAAGATATATCACAAGCCGGGGAGCAAGTGGTATGGCAAGACCAAGCAGGGGCGCTACATGGCCGAGCCCGAGGCAATCAAGGCAGGCTACCGGGAGTCCAAGTCCGGAATCAAGTAGAGTCTTGCCGCGCCGGAACATGGTGCGGCTAACCGCAGGGCAAAGAGGATATTACCATGGGACTGTTTGACGAGTTGGTTGGAAAGGCTTCCGGTATGCTGGGTGGCGGCGAAGGAGAGCAATCCGGGCTCGTGGGAGGAGTCATGGAAATGCTTGCCAATAAGGAGACAGGCGGCCTGGGTGGGTTAGTACAGTCGTTTCAGGAGAAGGGTCTGGGGGGCGTCATCTCATCGTGGGTCGGGACGGGAGAGAACCTTCCTGTTTCCGCAGAACAGATTCAGCAGGTGCTCGGGAGCGACACATTGCAAAACCTGGCCGCCAAGTCGGGTATTGCACCGGAGGAATTGAGCGGGAAACTTGCCGAGTTTCTTCCCGGCATCATTGACAAGATGACACCTGATGGGACCGTTCCCGAGGGGGGATTGCTGGAAAAGGGGCTGGAATTTCTCAAGGGGCGAATATCCTGAGTTGATCTATTGATAACGGTAACAGCGGTGGAAAAGGGGCGCACTTCCGATGCGTCCCTTTTTTTTGCACGGGCCACGAGATATTTCTTGCCAGCGCCCGGCATCGCGTTCCTTTTTGACGTCAGTGCCCTGTCATGCTAAAGTGTCCGTACTCTGCTGAAAAGGAGGCTTTCATGGGAAGAATACTGATGGGTGTCGTTATGGCACTTTTTATCGTTACTCCGGTTTGGGCCGACAACCCGGTCAAGGAAAAAGGGAAAGAGGTAGGCCAGGCCTTCAAGAAGGCAGGCAAGGAGACCGGACATGCCTTTAAAGAAGGAGGCAAAGAGGTCGGTCACGCTTTCAAGGAGGCAGGGAAGGAAACCGGCCACGCCTTCAAGGAAGGTGGCAGGGAAGTTGGCAAAGGGTTCAAGGATATGGGGAAGCAAACCAGGGAGGAATCAAAAAACGCCGGTCGGTCCATGGGGGAGTGGTTTCGGGATGCGGGGAAGAAAACCGGCGAGGCGTTCAGGCAGATGGGGAGGGATATCAGGGAATTCTTCAAGGGGGAATAGCTTGGGGAATCCCCATCTTAGCTGCTGTTGTATGAGGGGTAAATAATGTGCCAGACATTGACATTTGCTCCCTTTTTGCTTTAATTCCCTGTACAAAGTCTCTTCTGGAGATGATACACGATACTACTCAACCATCTGCGAGGATGGGGCGGAAAGCCTACGGGTCTCACTGAGACAGCCGGGTTGCCGAAATATCATCCATATTTCTGCCCCGGCTGTTTTGTTTTAACGGGGTGGAGGGACAATCTATCCTATGGAGGTATTCATCATGGCGAGTAAATTTTTCAAGGGATTTGGTTTGGGAGGGGTGGTGTTGCTGGCCGCTCTCGCGATTGGCCAACTGCCGGGGTGTGGAGGCGGTGGTGGCGGCAGTGCGGCGCCAACCGGCACACTTCAGGTCGGCATTACGGACAGTCCGGCTTTTCCTGACTATTCCAGCATACACGTGAGAGTTGTTAAGGTGGCCGTTGTACCGGCAGGCAAGGAAAACGCAAATGACAACGACCCCGGTTTGCCGGTCATCGCCGATTTTAGCGCAAGCGGTGGTCAGGATGTGAACATCCTCAAGCTTCATTTCCTGCAGCAACTCCTTGGACAAGCGGTTATCCCGGCGGGAACGTACAACCAGGTCCGTCTGATCCTTGCGACCAATCCGGCAACCGCTCCCTTCAACAACTATTTCATAGCGGCGGGCTCTTCGAATCAGGTTCCGCTTGACACGCCAAGCGCACAACAGACGGGTCTGAAAATTGTCGGCCGCTTCACCGTGACTGCCGGTGTCCTGAACACGGTCCTCCTCGAATTCAATCCGGAAGCGGCCATTGTAAAAGCTGGGCAGGCCGGCAACAAATATATCATCAAGCCAACTGGTATCCGTATTCAACAGGTGATGACAGGATTGAATACAACTACCGGATCGATCTCCGGGATGATCCGCTCGCCGAGCTTTGCGACCTGGTCCAGCGCGACCATCTTGATTGTGCCGCGGAACCCGGCGGCGCCGGCCATTGTCAGCGGGGACATCTTCAGCAACTACAGCAGTCCCAGCGTCTGGAAGGCACCATTCATCGCGTATGTACCGCCGACCGGTTCAGCAATGATGTTGTCCACCTCGTACAAGGTGTTCGTCAACGTCGTGAATCCGGGGAACAAGTTCCGTGTCTATTCTTCCCCCTCCCTGACTGTCCGGGCCAATGAAGACACGAACGGCACGGCGAATCTGGTACTGGGGCCGTAACAGCGCGACAGTATATCTTCGGTAAGAGAAAAGGCCCTCCGCTAAGCGGGGGGCCTTTTCTCGTCGTGTGCTTCTAACTCTGGAACATGAAGATTATTTTCGTCCTCTGCCGGGGCCTTTCCCCGGTCCCGGCTTCCGTTGATATCCGCCGCCAGGTTGCTGCAACTTAGGTTTCTGCGGCTTGGCTTCAGAGACGGTTATGATTCGGCCGAGGAGCAGCGCTCCATCCAGGCTCGCTATGGCATCCTTTGCCTCATCGGCAGTGGACATTTTCACGTAGGCGCACCCCTTGGACTTCCCGGTAACGGGGTCGGTTATAATGTGAACCGCACTGACCGTCCCGGAGACCGTGAACAGGACCCTCAGGTCTTCCTCTCCCGCGTCGAACGAGATACTTCCCACGTATAGCTCTCTTCCCATGGCTTCCCCTTTCCCGATGGTATTCCAGGAAACTGGCAGAGTTCAGAGTTTGTGTCAAGTTATTCCGCGCCTCCGTTATCCCGTCCGACGCTTCAGCTGGATTGCCGACCGGTGCCGTGCTGCATGGGGGATTCCGAAGGTGAAATCATTCTTCTTGCGCCTTCGGCGAAAGGATGCCATAAAAAAGGGGGAGGAAGCCATGCCGCAACGACTGCTCGACAGACTGGAGAGAACCTTCGGCCGTTTTGCCGTTTCGAACCTGACCATCTACCTCATTGCCGGACAGACGTTTTTCTACGTCCTCTTTATGACCGGCAAACTGGATCGGGGGGTGTCTGTTCTCGCCGCCGGCCGGCTCCTGGCGGGGGAGTGGTGGCGGCTGGCCACCTTCCTCTTTGATCCGCCGGGGTTGAGCATCATATTTGCCCTGTTTGCCTGGTATCTTTTCTACCTTATGGGTTCGGCCCTGGAAGAGCAGTGGGGCGCTTTCCGCTACAATGTCTATATCCTTATCGGCTATCTCCTTACGGTGGGCGTATCCTTTCTCATGCCGGCCTATCCGGTGAGCAATACCTACATCGCCGGGTCGGTCTTCCTTGCCTTTGCCTTTCTCTATCCCGACTTCACCCTGATGCTCTTCTTTGTCCTCCCCGTCCGGATCAAGTGGCTCGCCCTCCTGACCTGGCTCTCCTATGCCTTCCTCTTTCTCACCGGTGGCTGGCCGACCCGCCTGCTTATCCTGGCATCCGTCGGCAACTTCCTCATCTTCTTCGCAAAAGATCTCCGCTGGCTGGCGAAGAGGGAGGGGCGGCAGATGGCGTGGAAGGGACGACAGCCCTCGGTGCGGCGCGACGACGAGCCGCTCCATCGCTGCACGGTCTGCGGTATCACGGACAAGACCCATCCCCGGATGGATTTCCGCTACTGCCCCCAGTGTGCCGGCCAGCACGGCTACTGCCAGGAGCATATCTTCAGCCACGAGCATGTGAAGGGTTGAATGCCGTTCAGGCGGACATCGCCATTAGAGGAAGTTGTCCGCATTATCTCGGCCCGCAAGGCAACTCGGAAAGAGAGGCAACAGTATGAAGAAGAATGAAGAAGACCTCTAATAAAGTGGATGAAGAATTGGCTGCACTAGCTGCCATGCCGGATGGGGAGATCGACACGTCCGACATCCCGGAAATCACCGACTGGAGTAACGCCGTAGTCGGCCGTTTCTATCGGCCCGTAAAGGAAACCGTTACCATCCGTCTCGATGCGGATGTGCTCGATTGGCTGAAGCAAGGGGGGAAGGGGTACCAGACCAGAGTGAACAAGATTCTCCGGGCTGTTATGGAGCAGGCCCGGAAGAAGGCAGCGTGGAAATAACTATCTCGGTTCCTCAGGTTTTCTGACTTGTTAGCTCCCCGGGAAAATTTTGACATTCGTCTGCCGAAAGAGTAGCTTAAAGCCCATTAATTGGGCCTTTTTGTTTTTTTTCTTGGAAGCAATAAATCCTTATTGAATTGACGTGATACATAAAAAAGGTATATTTTATGGCATGGACAGTAGTGCTTTCCCGCAAAGCTGATAAGCAGAAGGAGAAACTGCCCGATCCGGTTCGAGGGGCACTCCTCTTCCTGTTGCATGAAATAATGAGAAGCGGACCTGTGCGTGGTGACTGGCCAAATTACGGCAAACTGGGGACAAAGACTCATCATTGCCACGTCAAAAAGGGGAAGCCCACCTATGTTGCTGTCTGGCAGGAGATTGGCGGAAAAGTTCGGCTTGTGGAGGTCATTTATGTTGGAACACACGAAAAAGCGCCCTATTGAACCATCATGCGAGGCTCGGTTCATCGGTCCTCGTGCGAGCATCCTGAAACTCCGGGAGATGGCGAAGGGTCTGGGACTGCGTGAGGCGTCGGAATCGGTAACTGTGGAAGAGGCTTTTCCTGAATACGTGGCAAATCCTCTTGGTGCGGCACTTCGGGGAGCGCGTTACCGTGAAGGGGTCACGCAACGGGGGCTTGCCGAGTTGACCGGCATTCCGCAGCGGCATATCTCCGAAATGGAGAACGGCAAACGGCAGATCGGCAGGGAACGAGCCAGAAAGCTTGCCGAAGCTCTTCATGTCGGAGATTATCGGGTGTTTCTATAAACTTGCTGTGTCGCGTGTGGTTTGTGTGTCAGAAAAATTCCTGATATGAGAGCCTCTTGCAAAAGTCTCTGATTGATCCAATAAGTGCGCGTCATACCCCCCCTTAAATCCCCCCTTAGATAACGGGGGAAGCGAGCGAAGCGAAGCAGGGGGGTTACAGATTTTGCAGTTTTAAGTAAAAGAAAAGGGTCGCGTCTCCAAATCTCAAGTTTGGAGACGCGACCCCCTTCCGTTTCTGCCAGGAGCATATCTTCAACCACGAGTGTGTGAAATAAGTATGGGTACAAGATCGAAACGAAGTGAACGTTGTCTGCGATGCCGGATGCTTAATGACCTTTGCGTCTGCTCGTCGATTCCCCGGTATGACCTGTCAACCCGGATTGTCCTCGTGATGCATCATCGCGAATGGATAAAAACCACGGCAACCGGCCCGCTGGCTCTCGAAGCGCTCTCCAACAGCGAGTTGCGTATCCACGGCCACCAGGACCGTCCCCTCGATTTCAGCGACCTGGATGTCCCCGAACGGAGGACGCTTCTCCTTTTCCCCGGCGAGGATGTCCCCGTCCTCAGCAGGTGCCTGCTGGACAGGGACGACCGTCCCGTCACCCTGGTTGTTCCTGACGGCACCTGGCGTCAAGCCTCCAGAATGGGGCGCCGGCTTCCCGGTCTCGACCATGCCGAAATGGTCCGGCTTCCCCAGGGGGCACCGACCGAGTGGGGACTCCGCCGGGAAAACCATCCCGACGGGCTGGCGACGTTCGAAGCCATTGCCAGGGCGCTCGGGATCATCGAATCGCCCGCCGTCCAGACGGGTCTGGAAGCACTCTTCCGCCTTATGGTGCAGAGAACCCGCCAGTCGCGGGGAGACCTCCGGTAGGACATTCCGCAAATTGCTTTACATGGGCGTCATCCCTGTCGTAGTATCCCCTTCTGAACCGATCCGGCCTGAAAAAAACCAACACCAGGACCTGCCGTGCTCCGCTCCATGCTCCCATTTATCATCATTCTCCCCCCCCTGGCCTATGCCCTGATCGCCCTCATGTGCGGTCGGGCGTATTTCGGCCGGCGTCGGGAGGCTGCCGACCATGCGCCGCCGGTCACTATCCTGAAGCCGGTGAAGGGGATGGATGCCGACAGCCTGGGGAATTTTGCCTCCTTCTGTCGTCAGGATTACCCCTGCTACCAGATCGTCTTCGCCTGCGCTTCGGACAGCGATCCGGTGATCCCGGTGATCCGGGAGCTGATGGCGGCCTATCCTTCCCACGACATCGAACTCGTGATCGACGACCGCATTTACGGCCCCAACTACAAGGTCTGCAACCTGATGAACGCCTTTCCCCGGGCGAAACATGACATCGTCATCGTCTGCGACAGCGACATCCGGGTGGGGGAGCGCTACCTGCGGGAGGTCTGTGCCCCCTTTGCCGATCCCGCCGTCGGCCTCGTCACGTCGCTCTATCGCACCTCCCGCTTCGAAGGGACGGCCTGCGCCATCGAGGCGATGGGGTTCACCGCCGAGATGGTCCCCAACGTCATGGTCGCCCTTAGGCTGGAGGGGTTATCCTTCGCCCTTGGCGCCTCCATGGCGGTACGACGGGAGGCGCTGGCGTCCATTGGCGGGTTCGGGGCGCTGGTCGACTACCTGGCGGACGACTACCAGCTGGGGAACAAGGTGCACCGGGCGGGGTGGCGGATCGAGCTGTCCGACTGTTTCGTCGAGAGCGTCATGCACCGGGAGAGCCTGGCAAATATCCTGTCCCGGCAGCTTCGTTGGGCCCGTACCATGCGGGTTTCCCGTCCCGGCGGCTACTTCGCCTCAGGAATCACCCAGCCGTTTCCGGCGGCCTGCCTTGCCCTTCTGGTCGCTGGCTGCTCGCCGGCCGGCCCTGCCGCCGCCCTGCTTCTCTATCTGGTCCGCTGTACTGTGGCGACCATCTATAGTCGCGCCTTCCTCCGCGACAATATCCTCCCCCGCTGGCTCTGGCTCCTCCCCGTCCGGGATGGGCTTGCCTTCGCCACCTGGGGGCTCGCCTTCCTCGGAAACCGGGTCCGCTGGCGCGGTCATCTCTACCGTCTCCTCCCCGGCGGCCGGATGGAGGAAATGGTCCCCCCTACTTGAGATTGTGAGCATCCGGGCTATCCTTCTCACGACAGAAAGTTTTGTGGGGGGGTAGGTGTCTATGAAATGCAACGTCGTGCGGTACATCGTTGTCAGCCTCGTCCTGCCACTGTTCTCCATCGCCGGACCGGCAATTGCCGCGGCGCCGAAGCAGGAGACGGCGACCTTCTCGGGGGGCTGTTTCTGGTGCATGGAACACCCCTTCGACGAGCTTCCAGGTGTGATTTCAGTTACCTCCGGCTACACCGGCGGCCAGAAGAAGAACCCCACCTACGAGGAGGTCTCCGCCGGCGGTACCGGTCACGCCGAATCGGTGCAGGTGGTGTACGATCCTGCCCGCATATCCTACGAGAAACTCCTAGACGTCTTCTGGCACAACATCGACCCGACCGTCAAAGACCGCCAGTTCTGCGATGTTGGGCACCAGTACCGGAGCGCCATCTTCTACCACAGCGCGGAGCAGCGTCGCCTGGCTCTTGCCTCAAAAGCAGCGTTGGAGAAGAGCAAGCTGTTCAAGGGGCCGATCTTCACGGAGATCACCGCCGCCAGTACTTTTTATCCCGCCGAGGATTACCACCAGCACTACTACAGGAAGAATCCGCTCCGCTACAAGTACTACCGCTGGGGATGCGGCCGGGACCGGCGGCTCAAGGAGCTTTGGGGAGCTGCCGCGGGGCATTGAGGCCACAGGCAGGAATTGGACGCGGAAAAAGCGGATAACATCCGATCAAGGAGGATAAACCAAGGAGTTTAGCTTTACAAAAGGGGGGTCGGTTGATGTCGTGCCTGATCCGCAGTTATCCCGGTTTTTTCTGATTCTTCCGCGTTCAAGAATGATGTGCGGTTTGCTTTAAAAATACGAAGGGGGAGGTGGCTCGTTGCCACCTCCCCCTTTTTTCGGGGATTTGTAAGGGACAGGGACATCCGTCGCGGTCTTGTCCGTTGCGGTCGGCGCTTCGCTGCGGGCCCTGACCGATGGCAGCCGGAAGAGCATGTGGTGCCGCATCGAGCATGCTCGTTATGGAGAATTCCGGCGGGTGTCCGCTCGCCGCTCGGGCTTTCCCTCCATTCCCGAGACCGCGACGGAAGTCCGGAACTGTGTGGATGGCCATTTTCCGAATCAACGCGGCCTCTCAGTTGCTTCCCTCCAGTTTCTTCAGAAAGCTCCGTATGCGCCGGGCATTGGTCCCCACGTCGCTGATGCCGACCCGGGAGACGGAGCGGACGTCAACCAGGGAGCGGTTGCCGGCGGGGGTGATCCGGACGACGATGTCGTCGGTGAAGCCGAACCAGAAGGTGGTGTCTGTCGCTTCGATCCTTCCTTCGGCCGGAATGGCGGCGATGACCCGCCATCCCATCTTGTGCGCCGCATCGAGAGCCAGGGCGAAGGACTGAGTGGACGGTACGTTGAGGACGAGGGTCTTCACGTCGGGATAGGCTGCCCGCTGTTTTGCGGCAACATCGGGGCCGCCGTACTCGGCCGGATTAGTGGCATTGGCACGGAGAGGGAGGATGGCGACGAAGCGGGGCGGATTGACGATGTCCGTGGTAATGTCGTGGATATGCGGCATTTTTTTGGCAATCAATTGCCAGGAGAAGGGGAGGGCAAAGACGGTTATCCCTATGGCCAGGGCGATGAGGGAGAGGACGAAGCCGGGAATGAACTTCCCCTTGAATGCGACAATCGCTGCCACCAGCGCCAGCATGGTGCTGAGCAAACCGCCGTAGGCGCCGTATTTCAGGATGGCAAAGCCGGTGCGGAAGTGCCAGAAACCGAGGCGGGTACCGAAGCCGGCCGCCACCAGGCTCATGGCGGCAATCAGGGCCAGCGCAACCGCTGCGATGGGGAGAATCCTTCCGTAGTGTCGTGCCGTCGGCCATTTGTCGGGTTGGGCGGTTTTCCGTTCCATATGCGTATCTCCTTCTGCGGTGGTTTCCGTTGAGGTTCTCTTTTCTTCAGTTTACCCTATGAAATGGCATCCGTCCCGTTCGACGATGAATCCTTCCCTGGACAGCTGTACCAGGTTCTTTTCCACTGTCGCTGGTTCCACCCCGAGCATCACGGCAATTTCGGCGGCGGTGCACGCCGGGACGGCCAGCACCTGTTTGAGAATGCGGCTCCTCAGTTCCCGATTCGACCCCTTGAAGGGGGACTGGCGGACGTGGTGGGCGCTGCGGCGCCCCGGGTTGGGGTGGGCCTTTTTCAGCATGACGCCGTAATCCATGAGGGCGAAGTACCAGTCGCGGGGGTTGTCCCGGTCGAGGGTCTGCTCCACCAGGGGGAGGATGTCCCGGTCGTGGACGCCGTGCCGGTCGCGGCAGAACTGGTGGATGAAGACGGTGCGAATGTTGGTTTCGATGAAGACCGTCGGCTGGTGGAAGGCGAAGGCGGCGACGGCCCGGGCGGTGTAGGGACCGATCCCCGGCAGCGTTTCCAGCGTGGCAACCTCGGCGGGGAGAAGGCCGTCATGCTCTGCCATAACTGTCTGGGCGCAGCGGTGCAGGGCGATGGCGCGTCGGTTGTAGCCGAGACCCTGCCAGGCGGTGAGGACTTCCGCTAGAGGCGCTGCCGCCAGGTTGGCGATGTCGGGGAAGGCTGCAAGGAACGCGACGTATTTCTCCCGGACACGGTCCACCTGAGTCTGCTGGAGCATGATTTCGGAGGCGAGGATGGCGTAGGGATCGGTGGTGCCCCGCCAGGGGAGGGGGCGCGGGTTGGCCCGGTAGTGGTCGTAGATGAGGGTGCGGAATGCCGCGATCTGGTCCGGTGTCAGCCGGATTGACGCGGCGCGCCGTTTCGGTTCAACTGCCATGGGATTCCTCACCGTCGAGTTGCCGGAGTTCCACCAGGGTGGCACCCCAGCCACCTTCCTCCGAACCGGCCAGCCGGAAGGCGGCCACTGCCGGCAGCTTTTCCAGGATGGCGTGCACCGTGCGACGCAGGTTGCCGATCCCCTTGCCATGGACGATGCGCACGGAGAATATTCCCCTCCGGCGGCATTCATCCAGGTAGACGGGGATCAGCTCCTTCATCTCCCCAGGCCGGAAGGTGTGGAGGTCGAGTTCTCCATCGATGGGAAGTTGTACGGCGATTTCATCCGATGCGTTGTCATCCATAATGCAGGCAGTCTATACCATCTTCATGCAGGCTGTCCAACGTTCACATTGTGCAGGGGGGATTACTGTTCGTTTCGGTTTAAGCGGGCGATGGTATAATTGAGGAGCTGGGCGGCGAAGGCGTCGGCGAGGGTAACATACTCCCGGTAACTGAGGTAGCGCTGGTGGTGACAGCTGGAGCAGTCGAGGGGGCGGCTCAGGAGGAAGTCGCGTTCGGGAATCTTGATGACACCGCCGCATGCATCGCATTCGGCGATGACGGTGGGGATTTCTTCTTCTGCGATTTTGTGAAATTCGAGGTGCATGGGGACCATTTAATTGACGCTAAAATATTTTAGTAAGAGTAACATGGATGTCCTGTCTGCGTAAACAAAAAAATTCTTTTGTTTTGCGTAGGTTACCATGTGGATGAGTGCACGAAACAGGTCAATAGGGGGGGCGAGTATGGAACATGCCAGTCATGATGGGTTTTTCCCGGCGGTAGCGGATATTCCGGAGCGGTACAGGCTGAATGAGCCGCTGGAGCAGACGGGCTACCTTGTCGATGGCCGGATGCGCCAGTGGGGAGGCCCGTTCCAGGAGGTCCGGTCGCCGGTCTGTATACGGACAGCCTCGGGGTGTGAGCGGCAGCTGGTTGGCCGGTTTCCGCTCCTCACTCCCGAAGAGTCGCTGACCGCCCTGGATGCGGCGGCCCGGGCATACGACTGCGGGCGGGGCGCATGGCCGACCATGTCGGTAGCGGGGCGGATTGTCTGCGTTCAGGAGTTTGCCCGGCGGATGAAGGGGGTGCGGGACGAGGTGGTGCGCCTCCTCATGTGGGAGATCGGCAAAACCCTCAAGGATGCAGAGAAGGAGTTCGACCGGACCATCGACTACATCACGGACACCATTGATGCCCTCAAGGAGCTGGACCGGGTCTCTTCCCGTTTCACCATCGCTCAGGGGATTGTCGGTCAGGTCCGCCGTGCTCCGCTGGGGGTGGCGCTTTGCATGGGGCCTTACAATTACCCGCTGAACGAGACCTTCACCACTCTGATTCCTGCCCTCATCATGGGGAATACGACCGTCCTCAAGCCCCCCCGCCATGGCGTGCTGCTGTTTCAGCCGCTCCTGGATGCCTTCCGGGAGGCGTTCCCCGCTGGCGTGGTGAACACGGTCTATGGTGCCGGCCGGACCGTGACACCGCCACTCATGGCGGACGGCCGGGTTGACGTGCTCGCCTTCATCGGCACGAGCACCGCTGCCGATGCCCTGCAGAAAGCCCATCCCAAACCCCACCGCCTCAGACTCGCGCTCGGACTGGAGGCGAAAAATCCCGCCATCGTTCTTCCCGATGCGGATCTGGACCTGGCGGTGGCGGAGTGCATCTCCGGCAGCCTGTCGTTCAACGGCCAGCGCTGCACCGCCCTGAAGATCATCTTTGTTCATACCGACGTCGCCGACGAGTTTGTCGCTCGCCTCGCTGTGGCCGTCAACAACCTCGCGGGGGGGATGCCGTGGCAGCCGGGGGTGATGGTGACCCCCCTGCCGGAGCCTGACAAGCCGGTTTACCTGACCGGCATTGTGACTGATGCAATAGAGCGGGGGGCCAGGGTTATCAACAAAGGGGGAGGTATGGTGCGGGAGAGTTTCTTCTCTCCTGCCGTCGTTTACCCCGTTGACGAGGGGATGCGCCTCTACCGGGAGGAGCAGTTCGGGCCGGTCATTCCGGTGGTCCCCTTCGAGGACCTTGAAACCCCGATCCGCTACATCGTCGAGTCCGATTACGGCCAGCAGGTGAGCCTGTTCGGCCGGGACGCGGAACAACTGGCCCGCCTCATCGACCCGCTGGTCAACCAGGTCTGCCGGGTCAACCTGAACAGCCAGTGCCAGCGGGGCCCCGATATCTTTCCCTTCACCGGCCGGAAGGATTCCGCAGTGGGGACCCTCTCCGTTTCCGACGCCCTGCGCGCCTTTTCCATCAGGACCATGGTGGCGGCAAAAGAAGTGGAGGCGAACAAGGCCCTCATTGACCGGATCGTCCGGGAGCGACGCTCGAACTTCCTTTCCACCGATTTCATTCTGTGACGTGAGAACAGGCCCGTTTGCCAGGTTGCCGGCTTTTTTTATTGACAAGGTGATACCCCCCCCCATAAAATCATACGATTATCAATTCTAATTACATGTTGGGGGGGCTTACGGATATGGCAAAGGTTTTCAAGGTGGCAGTTCTGCCAGGTGACGGCATCGGGCCGGAGGTAATGGCCGAGGCGCTTAACGTGCTGGACGCCGTGGAGAAGAAATACGATGTACGGTTCGAGCGGACCCATGCCAATGTCGGTGGTGCCGGAATCGACAACGAGGGAAAGGCTCTCCCCGAAACCACCGTTAACACCTGCAAGTCATCGGATGCGATCCTGTTCGGCTCGGTAGGCGGCCCGAAATGGGAATCCCTCCCCCCCGACGAGCAGCCGGAGCGGGGTGCGCTCCTGCCGCTGCGCAAGATATTCGGCCTCTATGCGAACCTGCGCCCTGCCATCATCTTTCCCTCCCTTACCGGCGCCTCGTCCCTCAAGGAAGAGGTGATCGGGGGAGGCTTCAATATCCTCGTCATCCGCGAGCTGACGGGGGGGATCTACTTCTCCCAGCCGAAGGGGATCGAAGGCCAGGGGCGCGAGCGGATCGGCATAGACACCATGAAGTACTCCGTGCCGGAGATCGAGCGGATCACCCATGTCGCTTTCCAGGCGGCCCGCAAGCGGGGGAAGAAGGTCTGCTCCATCGACAAGGCCAACGTCCTTTCCTCGTCGGTGCTCTGGCGTGAAGTGGTGACCGGCATCGCCAAAGAGTATCCGGATGTGGAGCTGTCTCACATGTACGTGGATAATGCCGCCATGCAGTTGGTGCGCTGGCCGAAGCAGTTCGACGTCATCCTCTGCGAGAACATGTTCGGCGACATCCTCTCCGATGAGGCCGCCATGCTGACCGGCTCCCTCGGGATGCTCCCCTCCGCCTCACTGGCCGAAGGGACGTTCGGCATGTATGAACCGTCCGGCGGCAGTGCTCCGGACATAGCCGGCCAGGGAATCGCCAACCCGATCGCCCAGATCCTCTCCGCCGGAATGATGCTCCGTTTCTCCTTCGGCATGGTGGATGCGGCCGACGCCATCGACAACGCCGTGGCAAACGTGCTCGACCAGGGATACCGGACCCGGGACATCTATCAGGAAAAAGACGGGGAAAAACTTGTTACTACGAAAGAAATAGGTGCCGCGATCATTGCGGCTCTCTAAAAGTTCGTAGAAAGTCAAGACCGATGAACCGCCCGCTCCCTACGGTCGCTCAAGACGCAACGGGCGCAAAGGTCTTGTAACCCTCGTTGTTCTTTGTGGCATATCTTGGCGGACTTTGCGTCTTTGCGGTTACAGTGGTTTTGAAGTATAAGCCAAACACGCCCATTTACGATTTACTATTTCTTGATAAGGAGCATGACTATGAAAGTCGGCATTGTCGGTTGGCGCGGTATGGTCGGTTCGGTCCTCATGCAGCGGATGCAGGAGGAAAATGATTTTGTCCTCGGCTTCGAGCCGGTCTTTTTTACCACCTCCCAGGCCGGGCAGCCGGCACCGATGGGTGGCGGGACCCTGAAGAAGGCTGATGACATAGAGGAGCTGAAAAAGCTCGACATTATCATCACCTGCCAGGGGGGAGACTACACCAAGGCGGTGCACCCGGAGCTACGCAAGCAGGGGTGGAACGGCTACTGGATTGATGCCGCCTCCACGCTCCGTATGGAGGAGAACGCGGTCATCATCCTTGACCCGGTGAACCGGAACGTGATCGACAAGGCCCTGGCCAATGGTCAGAAGGACTTCATCGGCGGCAACTGCACCGTCAGCCTCATGCTGATGGCGCTTGGCGGGCTGTTCCGCACCAACCTGGTGGAGTGGCTCTCTTCCATGACCTATCAGGCCGCTTCCGGCGCCGGTGCACCCAACATGCGCGAGCTCCTCTCCCAGATGGGAGTTCTCCACGGCACCGTGGCCGAAGAGCTGAAAAACCCCGGCTCGGCAATCCTT
This sequence comes from Deltaproteobacteria bacterium, assembly GCA_021848385.1. Taxonomy (GTDB): domain Bacteria; phylum Desulfobacterota; class Desulfuromonadia; order Geobacterales; family Geobacteraceae; genus Geomobilimonas. The sequence goes on along the minus strand of JAJZUQ010000026.1, from coordinate 7,414 downwards.
GACATAGACAGAAAGGTCACCGCCGCCCTGCGTGACGGCTCCATGCCGACCAAGGAGTTTGGCTTCCCGCTGGCGGGGAGTGTGCTCCCCTGGATCGACCGGGAGGTGGAGGACGGCCAGAGCAGGGAGGAGTGGAAGGGGTTCGCTGAGACCAACAAGATCCTCGGTACCTCAACCCCGATCCCGGTGGACGGCATCTGTGCCAGGGTCGGCGCCATGCGCTGCCATAGCCAGGCAATAACCATGAAGCTGAACAAGGATGTCCCCATTGCTGACATCGAGAACCTCATCGCCAATGACAACCAGTGGGTCAAGTTCGTCCCCAACACCAAGGCGGATACCCTGGCACAGCTGACGCCGGCTGCGGTTTCCGGCAGTCTCACCGTCCCCGTCGGCCGGGTACGCAAGATGAAGATGGGACCCCAGTACGTACAGGCTTTCACTTGCGGGGATCAGCTCCTGTGGGGGGCGGCGGAGCCGTTACGCCGCATGCTCCGCATTCTCATGGAGAAGTAGCGGGGAGAACGCGCCTTTTCCGCTATATCTGCGTAAGTCGGCGGAATGGTTTGTGCGCCGTAGCGCTGTTAATGCCCGATGTTTGGGTACTACGGCTCCGCACCATTCCTTGACAGCCTTGATCTGGCGAAAAAATCGCATTCTCCGGGTTTGTATGGTATGAGCGCCCCGCCCGCGGGGCGCTTTTCGTTTCTTTCGCACTAACTGTTGATGAGCATGAAGAAAGGCCTTATATGAGCAAGTTATGGAATGTCGCAGTCGTTGGTGCCACCGGCGCCGTTGGCGCACAGATGATCGAATGTCTTGAGGAACGTGACTTCCCCGTCGGGAAAATCAGGTATCTGGCAAGCTCGCGGAGTGCCGGCGAGATCCTGGAATTCAGGGGGAAACCGGTGGTGGTGAAGGAGTTGACCCACGATTCCTTTGAGGGGATCGACATCGCTCTCTTTTCTGCCGGGGGGGACCGCTCCCGGGAGTTCTGCCCCTCGGCGGCACGGGCGGGGGCAGTCTGCATCGATAATTCCAGTGCCTGGCGGATGGACCCGGATGTGCCGCTGGTTGTGCCGGAGGTGAACCCACTCGCCATTGCCGGCTATACGAAGAAAGGAATCATCGCCAACCCCAACTGTTCCACCATTCAGCTGGTTGTGGCACTGAAACCGCTCCACGATTACGGCGCCATAAAACGAATCATCGTATCAACCTACCAGGCGGTTTCCGGCACCGGCAAGAAGGCGATAGAGGAATTGCATGGCCAGATCAGGTCCATGCTGCAGGGACTGCCCGCAGAGTGCACCATCTATCCACACCGGATTGCCTTCAACTGCCTCCCCCAGATCGACTCCTTCCTGGAGAACGGCTACACCGGGGAAGAGATGAAGATGGTCAACGAGACCCGCAAGATACTGGAAGCGGAGATCGGGGTGACTGCCACCGCGGTGCGGGTGCCGGTATTCTATGGTCATTCCGAGTCGGTTAATATCGAAACCGGTAAGAAGATCACCGTCGACAAGGCCCGGGAACTGTTGAAGAGCGCTCCCGGCGTGGAACTGGTGGACGACCCGGCCAACAGGGCCTACCCGATGCCGATCGACGCCGCAGGCCAGGACCTGACCTTTGTCGGCCGCATTCGCGAGGACGAGACCGTCGAGAACGGCCTCAATCTCTGGGTTGTGGCCGACAACATACGCAAGGGAGCGGCGACCAACGCGGTGCAGATTGCGGAGATTTTAATCGAAAAATACCTGAAATAAAGATTGTCCGGATGCGAAACATCAAACTGATAATCGAATACGACGGGACCAGCTATGTCGGTTGGCAGTTGCAGCCTAATGGGGTCTCCATCCAGCAGGTGATGGAGGAGGCGCTGGCGGCCCTGCTGCACGAACCTGTTCGACTCCATAGCTCGGGGCGTACCGATGCGGGGGTGCACGCCCGTGGGATGGTGGCCTGTTTCTCAACGGAGAGGGCCATTCCTCTGCGGGCCTTCAGCGACGGTCTCAACTCCCACCTTCCACCGGACATTGTTGTGCGGGAGGCGGCGGAAGCTGCACCGGACTTCCATCCCCGGTATGCAGCCAAGGGAAAGCTCTACCGTTATACCATCCATATCGGTGGCCGCCGTTCACCCCTTTCCCGGCTTTACTCCTGGCATTTGCGGGGAGATCTCGATCTCGATGCCATGCGTCAGGCGGCATTTTTCATGGAGGGGGAGCACGATTTCGCTGCCCTGCGCGGGGCCGGGTGTGTCGCCAAAACTACCGTGCGACGTGTGGATGGAGTGGATATTCAGAAGCATGGTGAACTGGTCACGATCGATGTCAGAGGGAGTGGTTTCCTCAAGCACATGGTGCGGAACATGGTCGGGACGCTGGTGGAGGTAGGGCAGGGGCGCCGGGCCGCTGATTCTATCTCCTCCCTGCTCGTGACCGGCGAGCGGAGCAGGGCAGGGGTTACCGCCCCAGCCTGTGGCCTCTGCCTGGTGGAAGTTTATTACTGAAAGTGTGAAAGGATTCGCATTTCAGGCAGATGAAATTTTTCTTGACATGCCTGGCCGATTCCATTATGTTGAACGCTTCCTTGTGGAATATACGTAAAATTAGTGAGGGTTTCGATGAAGACGCAAGTGGCGAAAAAAGAGCAGGTTGCCAGAGACTGGTACCTGGTTAACGTTGAAGACAGGGTTCTCGGCCGTGTTGCTACCCAGATTGCCAACGTCCTGCGGGGCAAGAACAAGGCTGTGTATACGCCGAGCGTTGATACCGGTGATTTCGTCATCGTGGTGAATGCTGAGAAGATTGCCCTCACCGGCAACAAGCTGGCTGACAAGGTCTATTACAGCCACTCCGGTTTTCCCGGCGGCATCAAGTCCATCACTGCTGGCAAGCTGATCGACAAGAAGCCTGAAGATCTGATCCGCAAAGCGGTGAAGGGGATGCTTCCCAAGAACAAACTGGCCCGGCACATGCTGAGCAAACTGAAAATCTACACCGGTTCTGAGCATCCGCACAAAGCCCAGCAGCCCAAGGCACTTGAAATTTAATAACAGGTCTTTATTTCAGATCAGGAGATAGACATGGCAGCAAAGAGCTATTACGGTACAGGCAAGAAAAAATCCTCCGTGGCACGGGTCTGGCTCAAGCCGGGCGCAGGCAACTTCACGGTGAACAACAAGTCTCTCGAAGAGTACTTCGGCCGCGAAACCTCCAAGATGGTTGTCAAGCAGCCGCTGGAGCTGACTGAGAATGTCGGCAAGTTCGATGTTTATGTCACGGTAAGTGGCGGCGGTGACACCGGACAGGCCGGAGCCATCAAGCATGGCATCACCAAGGCTCTCCTTGAGGTGGATGCCGAGTTGCGTGGCACCCTCAAAAAGGCCGGCTTCATCACCCGCGATTCACGCATCAAAGAGCGGAAGAAGTACGGCAAGAAAGCTGCCCGCGCCAGCTTCCAGTTCTCCAAGCGTTAAGCCGTTTGCAGAATCGCCTGCAGAATGCATTCAGAGGGGGAAATCCGCAAGGGTTTCCCCCTTTTCTTTTGACAACGCCATATTTGAGCGCTACCTGCGTTGGCGCGTCGTCGGCTTCCTCGACGTACCTCCCGTACGCCCTCGTTGCCTCCTCCGTGCCGCCTTGGTATCATCTCAAGTCTGACGTTGTTTCAACTATCGGTAAGGAGATAACCAATGCTGAAAGTTGCCGTTGTCGGTGCCAGTGGTTACACGGGGGTGGAACTGCTGCGAATTCTCCACGGTCATCCGGAGGTTGCGGTGACCTGCGTCACGTCCGAGCAGAGCGCCGGGAAGCCGGTCTCTGACCTCTTCCCGAGTCTGCGTGGCCGTTATGACCAGGTATTGGAAAATCTGGAACCGGTGCGGGTGGCCGAGAAGGCGGATCTGATCTTTACGGCACTCCCCCACAAGGCGGCCATGGAGGTGGTCCCAACCTTTCTCAAGCTGAAGAAGCGGGTCGTCGATCTTTCCGCCGACTACCGGCTGCAGGATGCCGCCGAGTACGAGAAATGGTACGAGCCTCACATGAGCCCAGCGCTCCTGAAAAAGGCCGTGTATGGCGTTCCCGAGCTGCGGCGTGAGAAGGTTGCCGGGGCTGATCTGGTTGCCAATCCCGGTTGCTATCCGACCAGTATCATCCTCGGCCTGGCACCTTTGTTGCGGAAGAAACTGCTCGATCCGGCCACGATCATCGCCGATTCCAAGTCTGGGGTCTCCGGCGCCGGGCGGAGTGCCAAGGTGGATAACCTCTACGGTGAGGTTAATGACAGTTTCAAGGCCTACGCTGTGGGGGGTGTCCATCGGCACATCCCGGAGATCGAACAGGAATTGTCGCTCCTGGCGGGAGAGAAAATCACCATTTCCTTTACCCCGCACCTGGTGCCGATGGATCGGGGGATTCTCTCTACGATCTATGCCCGGCCGGTGAAAAAGTTTACGGCTGAACAGCTCTTAAAGCTCTACAACGAGTTCTACCATGGCGAGACTTTCGTCCGAGTTCTTCCCCTTGGGCAGTTCCCTTCCACCTCCTTTGTCCGGGGCTCCAATTTCTGCGATATCGGTTTCACCGTCGACCAGCGGACCGGCCGGGTCATCGTCGTCTCCGCCATCGACAATCTGGTAAAGGGTGCGTCGGGGCAGGCGGTGCAGAACATGAATGTCATGTACGGCTTTCCTGAAAATCTTGGACTGGATGGGTTGGCGCTCTTTCCGTAAAGCCAGGAAACGGTAAACCCTATTTGGTAAGGTTACATGTTCCTTCCCATAACTAAAGAAGAAGCTTTGAGGCGGGGCTGGGACGAGCTGGACGTAATATTCGTCACCGGTGATGCCTACATCGACCATCCCGCTTTTGGTGTGCCGCTTCTTGCCCGCTGGCTCGAGTTTCACGGCTTCCGGGTCGGCATTATTCCCCAGCCGGACTGGAAGAGTCGGGAGCCGTTCATGGTTCTTGGCCGGCCGCGTCTTTTCTTTGCGGTTTCCGCCGGTGCCATGGATTCCATGGTTTCGCATTACACCCCCGCCCGCAAACTCCGCCATGACGACGCCTATACGCCGGGAAATCGTCATGGTGCCCGCCCCAACCGCGCCACCATTATCTATACTTCCCGTCTCAAGGAAGCGTACAAGGATGTGCCGGTGGTAATCGGCGGTATCGAGGCGAGCCTGCGCCGGTTTGCCCACTACGATTTCTGGGAGGACAAGGTTCGCCGTTCCCTCATCGTTGACGCCAAGGCCGACCTGCTGCTCTATGGGATGGGGGAGCGCCCGCTTCTGGAGCTGGCACAGCGTTTGCGGCAGGGGGAGCCGTTCGGGGAGATCAGGGATATACGGGGTACGGCCTATGTTGCGAAGGGGAATGAATCCTGCCCGGGGGGAGTCGAGCTCCCTTCCTATGAAGAGCTGTCCTGTGACAAGGCGAAATACGCCGAAGCGTTTCGTCTCCTGTCCGGGGAACAGAATCCCCATTGTGCCCGGGTCGTGCTGCAACGGCACGGTGACCGCCGGCTTGTCTGCAATCCGCCTGCCATGCCCCTCGCCGAATCCGAGATGGATGCGGTGTATGCCCTGCCGTTCACCAAGGCGCCCCATCCCTCCTACCGGGAACCGATTCCGGCCTACGAGCAGATCAAGGCATCGCTGACAACCCACCGCGGCTGTTTCGGTGGCTGTGCGTTCTGTGCCATCACCCATCATCAGGGTCGGTTCATCCAGTCGCGCAGTGCTGCCTCTGTGCAGCAGGAGGTGGGCAGGCTTGCTGAGCATAAATGGTTCAGGGGTAGCATCAGTGACGTCGGCGGCCCGACGGCCAACATGTATGGTCTGCGCTGCGGTGACGCCTCCGCCCGGGCAGTGTGCCGGCGTGAAAGCTGTCTTTTCCCCCGGCCGTGCCGGAATCTGGTGATGAACGGCCGACCGGCTGCAGATCTCCTCAGGAAGATACGCGGGGTCTCCGGAGTCAGGCACGTGGCTGTCGCTTCAGGAGTCAGATATGACCTGCTGGCCCATCAGCCTGACTATCTGCGGGAGCTCCTCTCCCACCACGTCGGAGGCTTGCTCAAGGTGGCTCCCGAGCACGCTGTCGACAAGGTGACGGCTCTCATGCGCAAGCCTGGACGGCAGGCATTCGTGGCATTCCTGGAGATGTTCCACCGGGAAAGCACCCGGCTGGAGAAACGTCAGCATGTGGTGCCCTATTTCATATCCGGTCATCCCGGAACCACCCTTGACGACATGGTCGAGCTTGCACTGTTCCTCAAGCGCTCCGGTCTCCGGGTTGAACAGGTACAGGATTTTACTCCGACACCTGGCACCCTGGCCACATGCATGTACCATACTGGTCTGGATCCTTTGACGGGCGCAGCAGTCTACGTGCCGCGCAGTGATCGTGAAAAACGGCTTCAGAAATCCCTCCTCCTATCCCATCTCCCCGCTGAAAGGGCCAACATCATTCAGGCGCTTCGGGAATGCGGGAGGGAGGATGCAGCGGTTGAACTGTTTGGAAGGTCTGCCGCTCCGGTCAACAGTGATCCTCGCAAGCGCCCTGGCGGCCGCTGAACGGGATTCCCGAAGTGGGTGCAGGAGCGACTTGACTGGCAAGTCTCTGAATAAATTTGTCATGATGAAATCATATATGGAAAAAACGCTTGACACAAAGGGGCTGGTTGGTTATAAGAGATATTCCGCTTTTTTGTTGCTTGACCCGGTCGCAAAAATCGTGTATAGAAGATTCTTTGCGCTGGCGTAGCTCAATTGGTAGAGCAGCTGACTTGTAATCAGCAGGTTGCGGGTTCGAGTCCCATCGCCAGCTCCACTAAACGGTTTTTTGGCTGGTTCTTCATCTGGAGGGATTCCCGAGTGGCCAAAGGGAACAGACTGTAAATCTGTCGTCGTACGACTTCGGAGGTTCGAATCCTCCTCCCTCCACCATAAAATGCTGCAGAGTTCGTGTTTGCGGCGCTGTCCCAGGAGACCATTGGTCGATAGTACTGTGGCAATGCTGGCAGTCGCGGGCTCAAAAAACTTCATACGCGTAGAATTGGCGGGAGTAGCTCAGTTGGCTAGAGCATCAGCCTTCCAAGCTGAGGGTCGCGGGTTCGAGTCCCGTTTCCCGCTCCAATTTTCCACAAATGCCCACATAGCTCAGGAGGTAGAGCACTTCCTTGGTAAGGAAGAGGTCTCCGGTTCGAGTCCGGATGTGGGCTCCATTTTTTTCAGATCTACCTAGAATAGCTTCATCATCATTGGGGGAGAACCCGGGAGGAATCGGACATGGCGAAGGCGAAATTTGAAAGAACAAAACCGCACGTAAACATAGGGACGATAGGTCACGTAGACCACGGTAAGACGACGCTGACGGCAGCGATCACCAAGGTTCTGGCGGGGAAA
>JAJZUQ010000025.1 GCA_021848385.1 Deltaproteobacteria bacterium | reverse complement strand
GATCTTCGACGCGGCGGAGCCAGCCTATCAAATTCCTTTTGATAACACAAGGAGCTCACATCATGTATCAACCTATTATCCCCTGGATCGGCGGTAAGCGCCGCCTCGCCAAAATCATCCTTCCCCTGTTTCCCGAGCATACCTGCTATGTCGAGCCATTTGCCGGCGGCGCTGCCATGTTCTTCCTGAAGCAACCGTCTGCGGTCGAGGTGCTTAACGACTGCAATAACGACCTGGTGAGCCTTTACCGCGTCCTGCAGCACCATCTCGAAGAGTTCATTCGCCATTTCAAATGGGCACTGGTCAGCCGGCAGATCTACGAATGGCTGAAGATCACGCCGGAGGAAACCCTGACCGATATCCAGAAGGCGGCCCGATTCTATTACCTGCAGAAGATGGCGTTCGGCGGCAAGGTTCGCAACCGCACCTTCGGCGTTGCTCCGTCAGATCCTCCCAGGCTGAACCTTCTGCGCATCGAGGAGGATCTGAGCCAGGCACATCTGAGACTTGCACGCTGCTACATCGAGCACCTGGACTGGCGGCGCTGCATGGAGAAGTACGACCGGGAGAAGACGCTCTTCTTCTGCGATCCTCCCTACTGGCAAACAGAAGGCTACGGCGTGGCGTTCGAGTTCGAAGAATATATAAGGTTGGCAGAGGCAATGAGGTAGATAAAAGGAAAGGCGATCCTGACCATAAATGACCATCCGGACATGCGAAAAGTATTCAAGGGATTCAGGGTCGAAACAGCGAAGATAAACTACACAGTCGGAGGGAGTGGAACAGGGCAAAATCGACAGGAAATGATAGTGATGAATTGGTAAACGTCAAAAGACATTTGAACAGGTCAAGCATGTTGGCGCGGCGAGTTATGACATTTTTGGAGGGCGAGTTATGACGTCGCGTTATATTTACCCCCTGCGTGAGCAGGGGGTGTCAAGCCATGACGCGATCAACAGCCGCCTCCACCTCCGGTCGTCGCTCCACCAGTTGAGCTAGAAACGGCACTGCGATAAGCCTTATCCGCTGTTTCGAGCTGGTTTCCGTCGACAAAACTCGGCTCTACACCGTAAACACGAGCACTATAGTCGACTATTGTTAAACCACGGTCAATGTTCCACGTCAGCCTGTCCATTAGAGAGGTGGTATCCCAGATGGAGCCGACTGCCAGTTTTCCGCCGGCATTGGTGCCGTTCAGTGCAAGATGGTCTTTTGAGGCGCACAGGTTCCATTGACCGAGAGAACCGTCGTACCATTTGATATCGACGTTAGAGTTGTAGTAGGCGATACCGTCGAGGACAAAATACGCTTGGGAAGCATTGTTTCCAGCCCGACACATGGTAATGAATGTTTTAGCTGAATCACGATTGGCATCGCCGATGGTACTGGTTGAGCTGAAGGCTGCACTGACAGCAGCTTTTATCTCGTCAGCAGTTTTGAATGTTGCACCAGTTATGACACTGGAGAGAGGGAAACCGTAAGAGCCTTTAACGTAACCGTCGAAAGGGGTATACACTTTAGGTGTTGCCGGTGCAATCAGGTCTTGTGTTGAAAAAACACCAGGGTTTGCAGGACGAACTGTATCAAGAATATATACGTTACCTGCATTGCCGGCAACGATACCTTTAACATACGCAATCATCTCGCTGAGCGATACACGCATGTCAGTATTTACGGTAGTTGTTCCGTTCTGGGCAACACCATAGGTTGACTTTTGAATAGTTGGTACATTGGTGGTCAGAGCGTACCCTGCTGCAGTCCACCCTGCATTGCCGCCTTGCAAAACCTTGATACGGTTTTTGGGGAATCCCCAGTAGCGGAATGTTGCATATGCCCTGGTCATGTCGAGGGCAGACGTGCTGTTGGTTGTCAGCACTATGGTCGTGTTTGCGTCAATACCAGCTTTCTGGATGAGAGCATCAATCGTTGCACCGCTACAGACCATCTGTCCTGTGGCATCCATTGGCCCCTCGGCACGTGTTTCGTAGAAAGCGGCGGGGCCGGCTGAAATCGACTGCGCGCCAGGGATATGACCGACGGTGTCATAAGCGTTTGCACCGTTAGCTGCGGTGGTGGACATATCGAGAATAACCACCCGGTCATACCCTCCCGCCCTGTTCACCAGTCCGGCATCTCCCCACTGCTTCAGATCGGCTGCCTGAATCAGGGCGGTTGCGGTTTTTGTCGTTACGGCCTCAGACGAGGGATTGTCGTATCCGTTCGTGCCGCAGCCAGACAGCCCGATGAGCGTGAGCATGGCGACGCCGAACAGGCCCGCCAAAATGATCCGCCCCTTTCTCCACACCTGCTGTGTCATAGTACCTCCTATCGAAGTGAATTCCGGCCGGGGTGTCCCGGGCACGGGAGACTAACCCTGCGTACGCAAGGCCCTGTTTTGCCGCTAATTAACCAATATTAAGCATTATTTAATTATTGACATTCAGTAGTGTCCCAACGTTGATTAGTTGATAAGCCGTAATGGCCCGTAAATCCTCAGAGAAAGCAACATAATGCTGTTTAACGACTTGAAAAATTTCCGGGGGACCAGCAATCTTCGCACAGCAATGTGCGGAGGTCTGAGCCATGTACACCGGCAAGCTTGTTTTCTCTCAAGTGATGGAGCACCTGCCACTCCACGTTTTCCATCAATGCGTGCATCGTTACGATGGCAACTTCAAGGTCAAGGAGTTTACCTGCCTCGACCAGTATCTTTGCATGGCATTTGCCCAGCTGACTTATCGAGAGAGTCTACGGGACATCGAATCCTGCCTGCGAGCGCAGAAGAGCAAGCTCTATCACATGGGAATCCGCTCGTCAGTGTCGCGCAACACCTTGGCCAATGCCAACAAGGTTCGCGATTGGCGCATCTACGCCGACTTGGCCTACTCCCTGATTCAGACGGCTCGCAAGCTCTATGTGAACGACAGCTTCGGCCTGGAACTGGAGAACACGGTTTACGCCCTGGATGCCACCACAATCGACTTGTGTCTCTCCATGTTTCCGTGGGCCAACTTCCGCAAGAACAAGGGAGCCATCAAGCTTCATACCCTCTTGGATCTGCGGGGCAGCATCCCGACCTTCATCCACATCTCAGACGGCAAGCTTCACGAAGTGAATACTCTGGACATCTTACCGCTGGAAGCGGGAGCTTTCTACATCATGGATCGGGGCTACCTGGACTTCGAGCGTCTATACACCATTTCGCAGGCATGCGCCTTCTTCGTGATCAGGGCAAAATCCAATCTCAAGTGCCGGCGGGTCTATTCCCATCCGGTAAACAAGGCAACAGGCTTGATCTGCGACCAATCCGTGCTGCTCACCGGGTTTTATCAGTCCAAGGATTACCCGGACAAGCTACGCCGGGTGAAGTATCACGATGCCGAAACCGACAAAACCCTGGTGTTCCTAACCAACAACTTTACCCTCCCAGCCATGACCATTGCCGAGTTGTACCGTTGCCGCTGGCAGGTAGAGCTGTTCTTCCGATGGATCAAGCAGAACCTACGAATCAAGACCTTCTACGGCACTTCAGAGAATGCAGTCAAAGCACAAATCTGGATTGCTGTATCAGTCTATGTGCTTGTCGCCATCATGAAGAAGAGACTCAAAATCGAGGCCAGTCTCTACACAATTCTACAGGTCTTGAGCGTAACCATATTCGAACGGATGCCATTATTGCAGGCACTTACGGATTTAGATTACGGAAACGAAACTGATAAAAACAATAACCAGCTGTTTTTATTCAGCTAAACGTTGGGACACTACTGATTGACATTATACGATAAATTTGGTCTAAGTATTAGTGAGTAATTCTCATGCCCCCCATGCGCAAAACGCATGTACGAATCCACGATCCACAGAGGGTACTCCCATGGACCTGGTACTCTTGAAGACCTTTGTAAAGGTAGCGGCTACCGGCAGCATTACCAAGGCCGCAGTCGTGATGTTTGTCACCCAGTCGGCAGTTTCACGGCGGATCAAGCAGCTGGAAGAGTATGTGGGGAGTCCTCTCTTCGAGCGTTCCGGTACGGCACTGAAACCGACAAGAACAGGCCAATTGTTGATCGACAGAGCCCACAAAATTCTTGAAATCGAGCGGGACCTTTTCGCCAACCTCACACCTCCCCAGAACAAGCAAAAGATTTCATGCTGTTGCACCCCATGCCTCGGCATGCACCGCCTTTCCGGATTCCTTAGCTCCTTCGTTACCAATCATGCAAAAACCATCGATCTCAGCTGTGCCTTCACCATGCCGGAGGAGGCGCTTGCCGGCATCGACAGCGGAAAATTCGATCTTGCCCTCATTGAGCATTGCGACGAAATTGAACTGAAAAATTATGTCTGCCGTCATTTCCCTGATGACGAAATGGTTTTCGTGAGTAGTCCCTCACGGGGAATAAACCAGATCGAAGTGGAGATAGGGCGACTGTTCGAAGAGCGGCTCTATCTGAAAAATCAGACCGGCTGTGCCAAGCGTTTCATTGATAAGAACCTGCTGGCACTCGGGCGCTCCATTAACGACTTTGCTGGCGTCGTCTACTTCGATGACCTTTCGTTTGTTATTAATGAAGTGATGGCGGGTAACGGTGTCAGTTTCGTGTCGAAGGAGTATGTGGAGAGGGAGTTGCGCGCTGGGAAGCTGATCGCCCACAAGGTTGTCGGGTTTCATCACTTCCGGCCACGCACCATGGTTCTTTCCCGGGAACATCTGTCCCCCCTGGTCGATTCCTTTGTCGATGCGCTCTGTGCCGAATTCCACATCAGCGGTCCAAGCCGCTCCGGTGAATTTGTGGCCACCGGAACCTGAAAATACCGTAGCGGCACGTAGTGACGAACAAGAGAGGTCACTTTCCAGCTGGGAAGTGACCTCTCTTGTTTTGAACAGATGCAGTGGCAGCTTCGGTGCACTACCCATCTGCAGCCACCCTGACCACGGCAAGGTTTGACTTGATCCTCAAAGGATTTAGAATTTGTTGTGTAGATGATCCCACGGAGAGAGTTACAGAAAAGGATGCGGAGAATGAATCCGAAGGCTCCCTCTTTGATTGTCGTACTTATTGCCATTGGCATCGTTTCCGGCTGCGCGTCCCTGCTCCCCTCCGGAAAGGAGGAGACCCGCTCTCCCTGGAAGAGTTTCGACGATGCCAAGGCCGCTTACGACCGGGTCGTTCCGAACAGCACCAACGTGGCCCAGCTCAGGGCCATCGGGTTCAACATCTATTCAACCCCGAACGTGCGCATCCTCAACTACGTGGATATCGCCCAGACTACCCAGACCATCGAGAGGGGAGAGCTGGACGAGGGTTTCCAGAAGTGCCTGAAGGCGAAAAACGGCTGCAGGGGATACGTGCTTGAGCCGAAAGACATCAGAAGCAAGCGGTACGGGAATGTTTTCCTCGATATCCTGAATTTCAGAAGAATGTCGAGGGAATCAGGGTGGAGATTCAGGGTGCTGTTTGTTGTCGTCGACGACATCGTCGTCGAAAAACTCTGGAGCGGCGAGCCGATGATAGAGGAGGTGCGGGATACCAAAAACCCTCTTGGTCCCTTTCAGGACGCCAGTCGGCTCGTGCCGAACTTCTGGTAAAGCAGAGGGACTGACTGGAGACAGGTTGTGCGGTACGAGCCCGCATAAGCTGTTGTGTTGCGTCGTCATTGTGGTATGATTCCTCAACAGATGTTCGTCAGAAGTCTTTCTGCATTACTTTCCGCCAAGGAGTACCCACCATGAAAACTCTCGTTCTCCTCCTCGGGGCCGTTACCCTCGTTTCCGGTTGCTCGATGTTCACTGCCTGGAAAACCATCCCTCCTCCGGGCGGGTGCGACCAGTGCCATACGGTTCCCATTAGCGCCAACTGGCAGGTGGCCTACAAGGCGCCGATTCTTTCCGACGAGCGGGGAGGGGAGTATTTCCAGACCTCCCAGCATACCTTGCCACCGCCTTCGCGTCCCGCCTCCGCCCTTGAACTGCGCAAGGTGGAGGATCTGGCCTGCTTTGAATGTCACAAGTCCCCCACTCCCGCCCACGCGGAGCGGAAGGGGAGGTTCCACCACTGACATTGCGGTACCTTACGCGCTTCTTGTCACATCAATTCCCTTTCAGGACGGTTGCCATTTCATGCAAAAAAACAGACGCAGAACCAAGATCATTGCGACGCTTGGCCCTTCCAGCGCCGCCCCGGCAATGATTGAGCAGCTCATGGCGGCGGGAGTTGACGTGTTCCGCCTCAATTTCTCCCACGGTGCCAATAAGGACAAGGCGGAGATCATCGCCACGGTCAGGAGTATCTCCCAGCGCCTGGGCAAGGCGGTGGCGATTCTGGCCGACCTGCAGGGGCCGAAGATCAGGACCGGCCGGATGGAGAATGGAGCCATCCAGCTGATCAAAGGAGAGCGGCTCGACATAACCACCGATGAAGTAATCGGGAGAGCAGGGCTCATCTCCACCATCTACAAGCCCCTTCCCCATGATGTGAAGCCGGGATCGCGCATCCTTATGGACGACGGGCTCATTGAGCTCAAGGTGCAGTCGGTGACCGGCAACACGGTCCACTGCACGGTGGTGGAGGGGGGGACCCTGAAGGACCTGAAGGGGATCAACCTTCCCGGCGTCAACGTTTCCAGTCCTTCCCTCACCCCCAAGGACCGGATCGACCTGGAATTCTGTCTGGAACATGGCGTTGACTACCTCGCCCTCTCCTTCGTCCGGAAGAGTTCCGACGTGGAGGAGTTGAAGCAGATCATTGCCGACCGCGGCCTGACCATTCCCGTTGTGGCCAAGATCGAGAAGCCCGAGGCGCTCCGGAACTTCAAGGCGATCCTGCAGGTGGTCGACGGGGTTATGGTGGCCCGCGGCGACCTGGGGGTGTAGATCTCGGCGGAGCGTGTCCCCCTGATCCAGAAGAAGATCATCCAGGCATGTAATGTCGCCGGCAAGCCGGTCATTACCGCCACCCAGATGCTGGAATCGATGATCAGCCATCCTCGGCCGACCCGCGCCGAGACCTCGGATGTGGCCAACGCCATTCTGGACGGTACCGATGCGGTCATGCTTTCCGGCGAGACCGCGTCGGGGCAGTTCCCGGTGGCGGCGGTCCGGACCATGGTCAAGGTGGCACGGGACGTGGAGAGTACCGGTCTGGTGTTCCCCCCCTCCCGTCCGTCTGGGCGCAGGGAAACTATTGCGGAGGCGGTGGCGGAAGCGGCCTGCCATGCCGCAGTATCCCTTCGGGCCCGGGCATTGGTGGTCTTCACCCAGTCCGGCAGTACTGCCGCCCTTATCGCCAAGTTCCGGCCTCAGCTGCCGATCTTTGCCTTCACCCCCTTTCTGGAGATCGAGCGGCGACTGGCACTTGTCTGGGGGGTCAAGACCTTTCATGTGGGAAGCATGTCGGGAACGGACCAGCAGATCGCGGCGGTCGAGGAAACCCTGCTGGCTGCCGGCTTCAAGAAGGGAGACGTGGTGGTCATCACTATGGGGGTGCCGATTGAACTGCGGGGATCGACCAACCTGATCAAGGTGCACAAGCTGGGTGAGGGGTTCATCTGAAACCTGAAGCCGTGAGCGGACGGATTGTTCGGGAGAGGATACTGTATGAGAAAACTGTTCGATGCAACCAGGCTCAACGGCATGCTGCTGCAGAACCGCCTGGTACGTTCCGCCACCTGGGAGGGGATGTGCGAGGATGACGGCCGTCCGACGGCAAAGCTCGCCGCCTGTTACCGCACCCTGGCGCGGGGAGGGGTCGGCCTCATCATCACCGGTTATGCCTTTATCCGTCCCGACGGCAAACAGCTTCCCGGTCAGCTTGGCATCCATGCTGACAGCTTCGCTGACGACATGCTCGCCTTGACCGACGCGGTCCACCGGGAGGGGGGGAAGCTCTGCCTCCAGCTTGTCCATGTGGGGGGGCAGACGAGCGCCAAGACCATCGGGAACCAACCGGTCGCGCCAACGGCAATCAAGGTGGACCAATATCCGGAGGAGCCTGCCGGGCTCTCAATCGATGATATCGCGGAGATGGTGTCCCTTTTCGGCGAAGGGGCATGCCGGGCCAAGGAGTACGGTTTCGACGCGGTGCAGCTCCACGCCTCCCACGGCTACCTCATCAACCAGTTCCTTTCCCCCCTTACCAACCGGCGTACGGATGGCTACGGCGGCAGCATCGAAAACCGTTGCCGTTTCCTCATGGAGGTCTACCGGCGGGTCAGGAGGGTAGTGGGGAATGAGTTTCCGGTGCTCGTGAAGCTCAACGGCGCCGACAACCTTCCCGGCGGACTCACGCTGGATGATGCGCTGGTGGCTGCCCGCCTCCTGGACGAGGAAGGGATCGATGCCATCGAGGTGAGTGCCGGCACCCCCGCTTCCGGCGATGAGACCCCGGTGAGGCAGGGGATCGAGACCCGGGAGCAGGAGGCCTACAACCTTCCCCTTGCCTATCGGATAAAACAGACGGTTTCCTGTCCCGTAATGGTGGTGGGGGGGCTCCGCTCCTTCGGGGTTGCCGACGGGATTGTCCGCCGTGAGGAATCGGACTACGTCTCCATGGCCCGTCCCTTCATCCGCGAGCCGGACCTTCCCCGGCGCTGGCAGGGGGGGGACGAAGCCCGCGCCCGCTGTATCTCCTGCAACGGCTGCTTCAAGCCGGGGCTGAAAAGCGGAGGGATTTACTGCGTGATAGACAGGATCGAACGGGAGAACAAAGGGACGTCGCTTTAATGGTCAATGTCATACTGCTCGTTGTCTGTTTCGGTGCCGGTATCTTCCTCCAGAAGACCGGCCGCTTCCCGGCGACTACCCCTGCGGTTCTGAACGGCTTCATCATCCACATCTCCCTTCCTGCCCTGGCGCTCCTCCATATTCACCGGATCCATCTGGACAGCTCCCTCATCTTTACCGCCATCATGGCCTGGTGCCTGTTCGGCGCTGGAGTTCTCTTCTTTCACGGAGTGGGCCGTCTGGCGGGGCTTTCCCGTGGCACAACCGGCGCCCTCATGCTCGTGGGAGGGCTGGGTAACACCTCCTTCGTCGGGCTTCCCATGATCGAGGCGTATTACGGCAAGGAGTTCCTCGGGATAGGGCTCATTGCCGACCAGCTGGGATCGTTTCTCGTCCTTTCCACCCTCGGCATTGTGGTGGCGACGGTCTACTCCTCCGGCGACCTGTCGCCCCGCCTGATGGCACGGAAGGTCCTCCTCTTTCCCCCTTTCCAGGCCCTGGTGCTTGCCTTTCTCCTCATTCCCGTACCCTTTCCCGACTGGCTGCCCACCATCCTGCAGAAGCTGGGGGATACCCTGACCCCCCTGGCCCTCGCCTCCGTCGGATTCCAGCTTCGCCTGAGCCATATCCGGGGGGAGATCAAACCCCTTTCCCTTGGTCTTCTCTACAAGCTGGTCCTCGGGCCGGCTCTCCTTGCACTCCTCTTTGTCGAGGTACTGGGAGGGGGGGGCAAGGTGATGCAGGTCACGCTCTTCGAAGCGGCCATGGCCCCCATGATCACCGCAGGGATCATCGCCGTGGACCACGATCTCAATCCCCCCCTCGTCACCCTCATGCTCGGGATCGGCATACCCCTCTCCTTCTTGACCCTGCCGGTCTGGTGGTGGCTGTTGCGAGGGGTATGACGGGAACAAGAAAAGCCCTCCGGGATGGAGGGCTTTTTCGTGGCTGAATGGGTTTGCTGAAGACTGTTCACTCCTAGCTGTGTTCCCGGGTCGCGTGGAACTGCAACTCTTTCCAGTTGTCCATGGTGTTGTCCAGCCGCCACTGGCTTCCCGCCAGGTAGGCAAGATTCCCTTCCCCGTCCCGGTAGAGGTGCATCGCCTCTTTCTTTTCGAATTCATCCAGCTTCTTCTTCTCGCCGGTGACCCATCGTGCGGTGGAGTAACTGACCGGCTCGTAGGTCGCCTTGACGTTGTATTCGTGCTCCAGGCGGTGCATGACCACGTCGAACTGGAGGAGACCCACGGCCCCCACGATCCAGTCGCTTCCCATGAGGGGGCGGAAGACCTGGGTGGTTCCCTCCTCGGCCAGTTGGACGAGCCCCTTTTCCAGGGCCTTGGACTTCATCGGGTCGAGAAGCCGCACCTTGCGGAAATGCTCCGGGGCGAAGTTGGGGATGCCGGTGTATTTAAGCTCTTCCCCCTGGGTAAAGGTATCGCCGATCTTGATGGTACCGTGGTTGTGGATACCGATGATGTCGCCGGGGTAGGCCTCGTCAACGTTGGTCCGGTCCTGCGCCATGAAGATGGTGGCGTTGGCGATCTGCACCTCCCGGCCGAGACGGTTGTGCCGGACCTTCATGCCGCGGGTGAATTTCCCCGAGCAGATCCGGAAAAAAGCGATCCGGTCCCGGTGGGCCGGGTCCATGTTCGCCTGGATCTTGAAGGTGAACCCGGAGAACGGCTCCTCGTAGGGGGAGACAATCCGGCTCTCGGTCTCACGGGGGAGCGGCGACGGGGCGTGTTCGATGAAGGTGTCCAGGAGTTGCTGGATGCCGAAGGTGTTGATGGCGCTGCCGAAGAAAACGGGGGTCTGCAGGCCGGCAAGGTATGCTTCCTGTTCGAAGGGGTGGGCAGCCCCCTCCAGGAGTTCCACATCGTTGCGGAGTTCCTCTACCTGGGAGCCCAGGAGTTCGTCGAGGCGGGGGTCGTCAAGTCCCTTCACGGTCTCAACCTGGCCGGTTCCGCGGTCCGCTGCCGGATCGAAGAAGGTCAGTTCCTTGCTGTAGAGGTGATAGGTGCCGCGAAACCTTTTCCCCATACCTACCGGCCAGGTCATAGGTGCGCACTGGATGTTGAGGGTGCTCTCGATGTCGTCCAGAAGGTCGAGGGGTTCCCTCCCTTCCCGGTCCAGCTTGTTGATGAAGGTCATGATCGGTGTGTGGCGCAATCGGCAGACCTCCAGAAGCTTTTTCGTCTGGCTTTCCACCCCTTTTACCGAGTCGATGACCATGAGGACCGAGTCGACGGCGGTGAGGGTGCGGTAGGTGTCTTCGGAGAAGTCGTTGTGACCGGGGGTGTCCAGAAGGTTGATTTCGTAGTCCCGGTAGGTGAACTTCATGACCGACGAGGTGACGGAGATGCCGCGCTGTTTTTCCATCTCCATCCAGTCCGATGTTGCGTGACGGGCCGCCTTGCGGGCCCGGACCTCGCCGGCCTGCTGGATGGCGCCACCGAACAGGAGGAGTTTTTCCGTGATGGTGGTTTTCCCCGCGTCAGGGTGACTGATGATGGCGAAGGTGCGGCGCCGGTCGATTTCCTGCTGGTTGTGTTTGATCACTGCTCTGCTCCATTTTTCCGGTTTGAATCGAGTATATCAGGTAAATTCATGAGGGTTGAGCGTCCCGCTCCGCTCAAAGTCCCCTCGACCGCCGCTGTACGGCTCATTTCGCGCCGGCCGTTCGGCCGACTCTGCTCAATTTCGCCTGCATCGGCTGGCACTCGGGCATATTCGCTCCACGGGACGCTCACGCTTCATGCTGTAGAAAACACAAGAACGGCGAAGAGGATGTCTTCGCCGTGATGGAAATAATGACACGGGGGGGGCAAAATCGCAACAGAAAACTGCCTTTCTCCCGAGAGAAACCCCTTTCATTTTTTTGCCATGAAATGGTACATTTTCATCATGTTTATCGATACCCACTGCCAT
Source organism: Deltaproteobacteria bacterium (assembly GCA_021848385.1). Taxonomy (GTDB): domain Bacteria; phylum Desulfobacterota; class Desulfuromonadia; order Geobacterales; family Geobacteraceae; genus Geomobilimonas. Next base: position 26,668 of record JAJZUQ010000025.1, on the reverse strand, counting down.
CTCGACGACCCCTCCATCCGCGGCCGGCTCCCGGATGTCCTTGCCGCCGCTGCAATTGCGGGGGTGAAGCGCTTCATCGTGCCGGGAGTGGGGCCGGAGGGATGGGACGACATCATGGCGCTTGCCGCCGGAGAGCCCCGTATCCATGCTGCCCCCGGCATCCACCCCATGAATGCTGACCGGTGCAGTGACGAGGCGTTGCTCCGGCTGGCGGGATTGTGCGGAGAAGCCGTGGCCCTCGGCGAGATCGGCCTTGACTACGCCGTTGAAACCGTGCCCAGGGAGGTCCAGCAGGCGGCTTTGCGCAAGCAGCTCCGGCTGGCGGTGAGCCTGGGGCTGCCGGTGTTGATCCATTGCCGCCGGGCCTTTCCGGACCTGCTTTGCATCCTGCGGGAAGAGAGTGCGGAGCGGGTCGGGGGGGTGATGCACGCCTTCTCCGGCAGCGCGGAGATAGCCAGGGACTTTATCAATATGGGTTTCCTCATCTCCATTGCCGGGACGGTCACCTACGGAAATGCCGTCCGACCGCTGGAACTGGTGCGCCGGGTTCCTCTCGACCATCTTGTTCTGGAGACTGATGCCCCGGACATGACGCCGGAACCGTACCGGGGTCGGCCCAACGAGCCGGCCTTTATTCTGGAGACCGCGAAGAAGGTGGCCGAAATCAAGGAGGTACCCCTTGAAGAGGTGGCGGCAGTGACCACTGCCAATGCGGAGAGAATGCTTAAGCTGCACTAGTACGACGACCATTACCTATCTCAACGTAGGGGCGGCGCTCGCTCCGCCTAATCGGGGCGTGGCAAGCAGCACCCCTGCAAAAGGCTACTATCATGTCCACCTTGCACCGCTTTTCCCGTACCGAACTCCTGATCGGCCCGGAAGGGCTGGAAAAACTGAAAAATTCGACCGTTGCCCTCTTCGGTCTGGGGGGGGTGGGGAGCTATGCCGCCGAGGCCCTCTGCCGGGCGGGGATCGGCCGGCTTGTGCTCGTCGACTTCGACGATATCTGCCTCACCAATGTTAACCGACAGCTGCACGCCATGGACGGCACCGTCGGGCAGCCCAAGGTTCAGGTCATGGCGGACCGGCTGCGGCGCATCAATCCTGCCGCCGAGATCATCCCCCACCGGGAGTTCTACCGTGCGGAGAACAGCGATTTTCTCCTGACAGACCACTATGATTACGTCCTCGACGCCATTGACCACTTCACCAGCAAGATCCACCTCATCACGAATTGCCGGCGGCGGGAGATACCCATCGTCTCCAGCATGGGTGCGGCCATGAAGCTCGATCCTACGCTGGTGCGGGTGGGGGATATCGCCGAAACGACCAAATGCCGGATGGCCCGCTCGGTGCGGAAGCTGCTGCGCAAGGAAGGGGTCGAGCGTGGGGTGAAGGTGGTCTATTCACTGGAGGAGTTCCGGGCGCCGGTGATGCAGGATGCCGGCTGCAAGGGGGACTGCATCTGCCCCAACAAGGACGATCTGCGTTTTTCCTGCGAACACCGGCGGGTCATCCTCGGGAGCATCTCCTTTATCCCCTCAATCTTCGGCCTTACCATGGCCGGAGTGGCGGTCAATGACCTTCTGGCGGAGGTCAAAAATAAATAATCCCGCCGTTGACCCCGTTTTATTTTCCGATACACTTTTTACAAAATCGAATTGTAATTAATTAAGCGGGGAGGAACGGATCATGGGAAAAGAATACTCGATGCAGGAAGCGCTGAAGCTTGCCATCCAGGGAGAGAAGGACAGCATGGACTTTTACCGCCGGGCGGGTGCTGCTACCCGGAATGAGCGGGCAAAGAAGGTCTTCGACCTTCTGGCCAACGAAGAGGTCGGCCATCTTAAAGCTTTCTTTGACCATTACCGGGGGAGCGAGTTCGGAGACCTGAAGAGCTACCTGGAGTCCCCGCCCGATAAGAAGTCGGCCACCTATCTGGCGCTGGAGAAAGCGATCAATGAGGATGTCCACGAGCAGAAGGCGCTGGAGATTGCCCTTAAGGAAGAGAAAGCGTGCATCGACCAGTATACCCACCTGGTAAAGGACATCGTTGACCCGCTGGTCCGGAAGGTGTTCGAGCAGGTGATCAGGGAGACCCAGAACCACTACGACATGATCGAAGACGAGTACATGCACGTGATGAAGATGGTGGACAAGTCTGATCAGGACACCTATGTGAGGGAATAATGGATCGCATCGGTCATGTCATAGGTCCCGCGGCACTACTGCTTGCGGTCTTTGCCGGAACGGTCGTTGCCGGAGAGGACGTGCGGGGAGTCAAGCTGCACCAGCAGGAGTTGAAGGTCATCGAGGAGAAGTGTCTCGTCTGTCATAACCGTCAGCGCATCGAAGCTGCTGCCGCCGAACGGCGGGATATGGACAGGATTCTGCGCCGGATGGAGCAGAAGGGGGTGGTCCTTACCGAGCAGGAGCGGCAGGTAATGGGGCATTTCAGGGGGCAGAAGGTGTTCAGCTCCCCTGTCGATGGGGGCAAACCAGACGTCAAGTAAAACAGGCCATGCAGTTGCATGAAGAACATTCAGGGGGCGGCCGGGGAATTCCCGGCTGCCCCCTGTCGTTTGTGCGTAGGTGATGTCAAGACCTACCGTGAGGCAGTCAGCAAGAGACCATCTCTGCCGGCAGTTACACGACAAGTGGAGTACCCTTGCCGCTTCAGGCGGAAGAGGAGAAACGGTGCAGCCAGGGGGAGTGCTCCGGGGAAAAAAAGAGAAAGATTGCCGGCGTCGTCGAGGGCGCTCTGGAGGTTTGCAAACAGCCATGCAAGTTCGATCGCAGTCACCTGCCGAGGCACCAGGTGGGGATTCTCCTGCCGGGCAGGGGACGGCGGTTGCCTGCCGGCAAGGGAACTGACGGGAACCAGCGCATGGCGGACAATGAGCAGGGAGAAATGGAGCCGGGCAAGAAGTAACATGTTTCGTACTCTATCATGCCCGGAAGGAAGGCTCAAGCTGTCAGGCGATGGGATGCTTTTCCACTTCCAACGGCCGCTGATTGTGGCTACAATCGCCGGATGAACCGGATTCAGCTTCGATATGCCCCCTCGTTCGATGAAGATACCGTTAGTTCGCGTCTAAAGCGGCTGCTGGTCTCCGGGCCGCTCAGCGATCATGACCTTGAGCGGCGTTGTACCCGTTTGACTGAACGGTTCCGCGTGTATGCTGCCTGCTCACCCCACGGCATGTGGGCGCCGGGGCTCATCCTGACCCACGATATGCGGAGCTTCGCGGAGCAGTACCTCCCGGTTGCGGAAATCGGCCGCGCCCTGGAACGGCTGATTGTCCGGTCGTTGCGGGTAGCACCGGTGCTGGAGGGATCCGCTATCCGCACTGCGGCCACCTGGCCGGATCTCCTCGGCCAGCTGCAGCCGGTTATTGGTCACCCCAACCCGGGCCGGCTCCTGCGAGAACTTCTCGACGATGGTGAGGAGCGTCGCCGTTTCCTCTGGCGGGTTTTCCTGCCGTCTCGTTACGGGTGCGGCTTCGACCGTTATCCCGAACAGGGGAAGTTTCTCCGGCGCTGGCTGTCTCACTCGCAGATCCCGTCCAATGGGGTGGTGCGTTGCCTGGACGCGGCCTGCGGCACCGGCGAAGGGACCTACGAACTTGCCCGGCTTGTACACGAATCGCTGGCCGGGCGGAGTGACTGGCTGGTCGACGGTGTGACTCTGGAGCCGCTGGAGCTGTTTGCCGGCGCCCATGGCTACTTTCCCCATGATCCGGCCCGTCAGGCGGGATTTCGATGCCGGGTGACGGCTCTCATGGCGACGTTTCCCGCGAAACGCCTCTCTTTCGAGCGGGGTGACCTGGCTGTCGACGGCAGTGCTGCCGGCCCCGGCTATGGGGTCATCGTCTGCAATGGTCTGTTGGGTGGGCCGTTCCTCCATGAGGAGCAGCCGCTGGCGGCAGCGGTTGCCAACCTCGCGGCGCGGCTCGAGCCCGGCGGCATCCTGCTCGCCTCCGACCGGTTCCACGGTGGATGGAAAAAACGGATTTGCCGTGATGACCTGCGGAGGCTTCTGGCGGGATGCGGCCTGCGTCTTCTCCCTGCGGAGGAAGGGATAGTCGGGGTCAAAGGCTTGGAGTGAAACGGAAAAAGCGCAGCCGGGATAGTGCCGGTTGCGCTTTTTCGTGAAATGCAGCTGGTGTCGAAGTCAGAACTGGAGAAGCATCCCTCCCCAGGAAAGTCCGCCGCCGAACCCCATCATGAGGACAAGCTGGCCCGGCTTGATGGTGCCGTTCTGCAGGTTCTCGTCAAGGGCGAGTCCCACGGACGCAGCGGCGGTATTCCCATAGCGGTCCAGGTTGAGGAGAAAGCGCTCCTTCGGGATGCCCGTCTTTTTGGAGATGAAATCGATGATTCTGAGGTTTGCCTGGTGAGGGATGATATGGTCAAGCTGGTCGGGGGTTATGCCGGCCCGCTGGGTAAGCTCCTCAATGATCTTGGGTATGATGTCGGTGGCAAAGACAAACACGCTTTTGCCCGCCATCTTGAAGGTATTCTCCCGGGCGGAAATAGTCTCGGCAGTTACCGGCTTGCGGGAGCCGGACGAGGGGACCTGGATCAGTTCCCAGCCGTTGCCGTCGCTCATGACGAGGCTTTGAAGAATGCCTTTCTTCTCCGGCGAGGCTCCCAGGATCATGGCCCCGGCACCATCGCCAAACAGGGGGCAGGTGGTCTTGTCCTGAAAGTCGAGAATCTTGGAATAGGTGTCGGCGCCGATGACGAGAACTTTCTTGTACTTGCCTGACCGGATGAAGCTGTCTGCGGTCTCCACGGCAAATACGAAGCTGCTGCAGACGGCGTTCATGTCGAAGGCGAAGGCGTTCTTTGCACCGATGTTCTTCTGTACCATGCAGGCGGTAGAGGGGAGGATCATGTCTGCGGTGGAGGTGCCGACGATGATGCAGTCGATTTCTTCCGCCGAAAGGGAGGCACGTTGCAGTGCCTGCCGGGCCGCTGCGGTGGCAAGGTCGGACGTTGCTTCATGTTCGGCGGCGAAGCGCCGCTCCCTTATCCCGGTGCGGGAGAGTATCCAGTTGTCTGCATCTTCGACGAGGTAGTCGAAGTGGCTGTTGGGAACAATTCTTTCGGGGACTGTTCCCCCGGTTGACAGGATGTGAGAGTATATCATGTAACTACCTCGATTCCCGGCGAATGCTCGTCTGTGCAATCTTCCGTGGATCTATCTTTATGGAGATTTTGGAAATAACGTTTTGCTGATACGGCCTGCGCTGGTTTGCTGGCGGAATCGACCGGCGACAGCCAACGGGAAACTGTTTCATTGCAGCTGCGATACACCGTTTCAGGGAGATTTTAATAGACTTTTATTGCACAGATGAAACTGATTTGTCAAAATAATATTCCGCACGGCAGAATTCATGGCGGTTCGCAGTGACCGTTGCATTTTGCCAGCACTGCATCGGCGACGGCGTAGATCCAGAGGCAGAAAAAACCTGCCAACAGCAGTCGCGCCATCGGCGAATGTTGTTGAAGTTGCTCCATCACGCGGCCCGCATCGATCCCGCTACGGCTGCCTGTTGCCAGCACCAGCTGGCCAACCCCCTGCAGGACAAGCCAAAGGGCGGCGAGCAGGAAGAAGTTTACCAGGATGACAAGGATGATCCCTTTTCGGCGGTCTCCCTTGTATATTTGGCCCAGTCCGGGCAAGACGAAGGCAGACATGAGGGCTGCCTTGATGTTTGTCCGCATGACAAGAAACCTTTCTTCCCATTCCAGGCGGGCATCCGTGCCGGTTCATGGTCCGAAGCGGGGGAGCGGAACCATGACTTGCGCGCAGCATGGAAATTTAAATGTTGTTGTTGGCGCTATTTTTTTGTAATAATAGCCCTTGCTATGGAAACGATGACAACAGCAAAACGGCGAACCGCGCTGACAGCACTGCTGAAGGACATCGATGAAGATGTCCGTCTTGCCGCAGCCAACGCTCTGGAGCGGCTGGAAGGAATCGGCAGTCTGGATGAGGTGCTTGAGCTTCTGAAAAAAGGAGATCATGCCACCAGGGTCAAGGCCATCTACGCACTGGGGCAGATCGGTGGAGAGAGGGTGCTGTCGCCGCTCCTGTACTGTATTGCCCGGCCCGAAGAGGACATCAGGTCGGCTGCCATTGAGGTGCTCGGCCGGCTCGCCTATCCCGGAGCGAAGGGGCCTTTGGTGGAGAAGCTCAAGGACCCGAGTCCCGCCATTCAGTCCCAGGTTATTGCCGCTCTTGGTAATTTCCGGGACCCTTCACTTATCCCGCTGCTGGTTCCCTTTCTCGATGCGGGCGATGGTCTGCTCGATGCGGAGACTGTGCGGGCCCTCGGTAAAATCGGCGCCGCGGAGTGCGAAGAAAAATTCATTTCCCTGCTCCAATCTCCCCACACAACCACCCGGCAGGCAGCCGCCCTTGCTTTGGGGGAACTGCCGGTTATTTGAGATAGCGTGCCACATCAATGTTCTTCAGGAGCGGATCAACTACTGCCACGATGTTGGCGTACCGGTTGCCCGTTTCGTCAGCCAGCCGTAGCATTGCCGGTTCGGCCACCATCCCCCCCCCCGCATTAATCACCACTTTTACGATAGGTGCATCATGGTTGGCAGGATTCGGTCTGACGACGAGGGCGATCTCGTTGTTGTCGAGCCGGACCAGGGTCCCTACCGGATATTTCCCCATCATTTCCACGAACCTTTGCACCATGTTGCTGTCAAGATAACTCCCTGCGAGCGTCTTTATCTGGTCGAGGGCTGCTTTGGGGTTCATGGGATTCTGGTAGACCCTGAGGGTGGTGATGGCGTCGTAGCAGTCAGACACCGCGATAATCTCGCTCAGCGAGTCAAAAGGAAGCTTTCGTGCCCATTCAGGATAGCCGAGCCGGTTATTTCGTATGTGATGGCCCAGAACGGCCTGGGCTACCTGGGGGCTAACCCCCTCCATTTCGCTGATGATTTTTGCCCCGTATTCGGGGTGCTTTTTCATTTCATCAAATTCGGCGGCGGAAAGCTTGCCCGGTTTGTTGAGTATCTGTTTGTCGACCTGTGTTTTTCCTACGTCATGGAGAAAACCCGCAACCCCTGCTTCCTCGATGCCTGTCTGGTCGAACCCGAGCGAAGCGGTAAGGGACATGGCGAGAACCCCTACGTTGACACTGTGATTGAAGGTGTAGTTGTCGTAGTCCTTAATCATGGTCAGGCCAATCATGGTTGACGGGTCCTGCATGGTGAGAGTGACGAGCTTCTTTACCACGCCGACCACCTTGCTGCCGCTGGGGATTCTCCCTTCTTCAATGTCCTTTAAGACGTCGCGGATTACGCCGAGGGACTCCCCATAGGTTTCGAGAGCCTCGTTCGTCTCTTCATTGACGGTCAGCTTAATGCTTGCGATCTGCAACTCACCCAGTTTCTTGACGATTTCGGCACCAGGCGTGCCTTTCTGTGCCAGAAGGGAGATGAAAGTACTCAGCTCCTCCTGCGAGACCCCCCTGCAGATGGTGACGCCGTTGATCTGCTTTTCTTCGAAGCGGTCAGCTAGTTCGGTTACTGCCGGGGTCGGGGTGACAAAGAGGTGTTCCTCCACGAACAGGATACCGTCGACGATTCCCATATGAATTTCATTGCAGGATGAAAGTATTCCTTGGCAGCCGGCGTAAATTTGCTGCAATGGCTGTATGATTGCCGGATGTCCCACCGGGTAGAGATGCAGCCCCTTGGTTGCGCCGGAAATGAGAGTGGTCAGTCGTTGTGCATTCTGTAGGCTAAGGGTTCCCATTCGTTCTATCCTGCCAATCGTTCGATATTGTCGAGCGCTTCACTGCAGGCCCTGCCGAGACCACCACTGGCGGACATCCGCGATTTCAGTGCCGGAATCGCGGTTTCATCGCCAAGTTGGCCGAGTGCTGCGGCTGCGGCAGTTTTAAGCTCCTGCCATCGGCGCCAGGCGAACCAGTGCCAGCTCTGCAGAAGTCCTGTGAGGTGGGAAGTGGCTCTCCGGTCACCGATGCGCCCGAGGGCCTGGATGGCCTCCTTTTTCAGGGACAACGACTTCAGGAACAGGTCGCGCTGGACGACAATCCCGATGAGTGATTGTAACGCCAGCTGGCTTTTCATGATGCCGAGGGAAAGGATCGCCTGTTTGACGATGGTTATGTCACGATCATCAAGCATGCCGATGATGGTGGATTCCGCTTCTTTGCCGCCGATGTTCAGAAGTGCCCGGATAGTTTCCTTTCTGACCCGGGGATCAGTATGCATGACGGCATTTTGCAGCTCTCCCACGCATTCCTGACTGCATATTTCGCCCAGGATGGTAACCATGTTCCTTACCACGTACCAACGCTCATCCCGCAGTGTCGCGACCAACGGGGGGATCGCTGCCGGTCCGATCCTGACGATGGCTGTTGCCAGGGCCTTCCTGTCAAGCAGGTCGTTGGCAATACAGAGGCGCTGGACGAGGACGTACACGACCTTTGTCCCCAACTGTCTCATGACCCGGTAAATCATCTCGCAGCTGGATGGGTCACGTTGTTCCAGCTGTTGCAGAAGGAAGTCGGTGGTTGGTCCTGCCGCGACCTGCTCCAGAGTGAAGGCGGCATATTCGCGTTGGATGGTGCTTCTGGCTCCGTCGTCAATCTGCTCCAGGAGTCCCTGCATTACGGGGAGTAGGGGATCCATGTCGCCATTGACCTTGCAGTTTTCTGCCTTGCCGAGAAGAGTCCGGGCTAACAGGAGATAACGGTTGTCGTCCGTTTCTTCTTTCATCATGGACAACAACTCGTTGAGGGAATACTCCCTTTCTTCTTCGGCCTCGGGTGGAGCGAGATCCTCCCCCTGGGGTTCGATGTCGTCTTCTTTATCCGCTTCTTCCAGTTCCTGCCGTTTCTGCCAGATTACGGAGAGGTCGATCTCGTTGGGCCATATGGTTGTGATACCGCGCTGAGACATGAGTTTTTCCATGCCGCCGGAGGCATGCACCTGCTGATGGTCAAGGGTAAGAAGCAGGAGGAATGCCTGCAGGTCGGTTTCGGTCAGATCGGCCAGGAACGTGAGGTGCTGGATGCGGCGGATGAAGAGTTCCCTCGCTACTGATTGGGCCATGGGGCTGATGTCAGGGAGGATATCGCCGGCATTGTTCACGAAACCCTTGCGGGAGATGTGCAACGTCAGTTCCTGTCCTGCCAGAAGGCGCATCAGTGAACTGTGGGCGTTGCCCAGATTCTCCGCGCGGAGAGGGTGCCCCTCCGGGTAGAAACTGAGGGCCTTGAGGGCCTTGTGAAGATCGGTGAGGGCTGTCCCCAGCAGTTGTGCGGCATCGCCAGCCGGTTTTACCAGTCTGAGAGGTGTTTCTTTGGTCGTGGTCATAAGTGATCCTTGGCTGGTCTCAGCCGACAGGTGCTCAACAGGGCAATAGTACAAATTTTATCGTAGTAACGAAAACTTTGTCAAACTTTATACACTCTGCCGGGGATTTTCTTCGCCTGGCGTTTGTTGACAGCCTGTGGCAAAGGGAATACTATCCTGGCAATTACCTTACATGAGGCTCAATTGAAGACTAAAACCCTCTATACCTGTCAAAAGTGCGGCTACCAGTCGCCCAAGTGGCTCGGCAAGTGCCCGGATTGCGGTGCCTGGAACAGCCTTGCGGAAGAGATCGTTGGCCCGGGCGGAACTAAAACGGCTGATGGCGGTTCCACATTACCCGTTTCCATCAACCGGGTGGGGGGCGAATCCGAACACCGCCACAGCTGTGGCATTGCGGAACTTGACCGGGTTCTCGGCGGCGGGCTGGTGGGAGGTTCACTGGTCCTGGTAGGAGGGGATCCGGGGATCGGAAAATCTACGCTCCTTCTTCAGGCGGCCGACCACCTGGCAAGGTCTGTCGGCAGTGTTCTCTATGTTTCCGGCGAGGAATCCCCCCAGCAGATACGCATGCGCGGCACCCGTATGAAGGTCAATGCTCCGGAGCTGCTCATTCTGGCGGAGACAATGCTGGAGAAGATCCTGACCCAGGTCCATCGTATCAAGCCGGGAGTGCTGGTGGTCGATTCCATCCAGACGGTATTCACCTCTGCCCTGGAATCGGCACCGGGGAGCGTGAGCCAGGTTCGTGAAGTGGCGGGCCGTCTGATGATGCTGGCTAAGGGGAGCGGCATCCCCGTTTTCATCGTCGGTCATGTAACCAAGGATGGTTCCATTGCCGGTCCCCGGGTGCTTGAGCACATGGTTGACACCGTTCTCTATTTCGAGGGGGATGCAGGCCATCCCTTCCGTATTCTGCGGGCGGTCAAGAACCGGTTCGGCTCGACCAACGAGATCGGCGTGTTCGAGATGAAAGAGGGAGGGCTGAGCGAAGTGCAGAACCCGTCAGAACTCTTCCTCGCCGAGCGGCCACTGGGGGTTTCCGGATCGGTTGTAGTCGCGACCCTTGAGGGGAGTCGCCCCCTGCTCGTCGAACTGCAGGCCCTGGTAACCACGTCGTCCTTCGGTGTCCCCCGTCGTACCACCATCGGTGTGGACCACAACCGGTTGGCGCTTCTCGTCGCTGTGCTGGAGAAGAAGGTGGGGCTGAGCCTGGCGGGACAGGATATCTTCCTCAATGTCGCCGGCGGGGTGCGGCTGAACGAACCGGCCGCCGATCTGGGAATGGTGGTGGCGGTTGCGTCAAGCCATCTGGACAAGACCGTGGAGCCCAAAACTATCCTGCTCGGCGAAGTGGGGCTCGCGGGAGAGGTTCGGGGGATCACCCAGCCGGAGCTGCGGGCCAGGGAAGCCGCCAAGCTCGGGTTCAGCCGCTGCCTCATGCCTGCGGGCAACATCAAACAGGTAAAAGGGATAAAGGGTTTGGAGCTGGTCGGGGTGAAATCGGTAGAGGAGACGATGGAAAAGCTCTTCTGAACATAGCTGTTCCCTTCTTATTGGAAAATTTTCCTTTACTTGACGCGGAAATTTTCTTAGTATTAAAAGGATTTATACACCGACGGAGAGTATATATGGACGCAGAAAAACTGGAATATTTTCGGGGCATGTTGTTGGAGGAGATGCACACCCTTCTGGGAGAAGCCGGCAAGACGGTCTCTGAAATGACAGCGGACAACACCAATTTCCCCGACCCCAATGACCGGGCAACCCAGGAATCGGACCGCAATTTCGAGTTGCGTATCCGGGACCGGGAACGCAAACTGATCAACAAGATCAGGGAGGCCCTGGAGCGGATCGATGATGGTTCATTCGGTACCTGCGAGATGTGCGGCGAGGATATCAGCGAGGGGAGACTCAAGGCACGGCCGGTGACGACCCTCTGCATCGATTGCAAGATCGAAGAAGAAAAACGCGAAAAAATCCCCTGAAACGCTGACTTTCCATCACGCTTTTCCCTTTCCCCCAGCGGGGCGCTCCCGGAGCACACATGGCCGATCTGGACCGATATAGCCTGCTGAGTCATGCGGTGAGGATAGCCAACTCCGCCAATCTTCCCTACCCGTCACGATTGAAAACCCTTGCCCAATCGATAGAACAAACCCTCCGTCCTTTCTCCTGTGCAATTTACAGTTTTGACGAAGCACAGTACACCCTTTCCCTCGTGGCAACAGGAAGTGGTGTCGGCCGTACCCTGGCCAGTACCGTTCCGCTCGGGGAAGGGGTAGTTGGACGTTGTGCCGTGCTGAAATCAGTCGTGCATGACGCGGGCTCACCACGTCTTAACGCTGAAGCCTTGCAGGGGGGGGGCGAGCACACCATTGCGCTACCGATACAGGCCTCCGGCCGGCTGTATGGTGTAATGACCCTTGTCGGAACTCCTGACGGTCTCGTCTCGCCTGCCGGAGTGATGGCGGCGATGGAGGATGTGCCGGTGGTGGTTGCCGGCATCATGCAAGGGCTCAGGCTTGCAGCCTGTTCTGCCCGGCGCGTCAGAAACCTGACTATTCTGAGCGATCTTGGGCAGATGCTGAACAAGTCAGCCCCTCCCCGTTCCCTCATCCCACAGATCCTCACTACCAGCCATGCCTATGCCGGAGCGTGCTGCACCCTGCTCCGTCTGAACGGGAGGGGGGGGATACCCGGTGGACTCTACCGGAAGTGCCGCTCTCGCTTCCGCCCCGTACTGCCGATACTCCTCGATATCGAGCAGGATTGCTCGGCCAGGACACTGGCAAGCGGGGTGCCTATCCTGACACGGGATCTGGTCAGTGCTGAGGATATCCCCCTTTCGTACATCTGTGTACCCCTCAGTTTTGAATCCAAAATCATGGGGAGTATCACCTTTTTTGGCAAAAAGGAGCTTAATGCCCCCCCCCAGAATCTTGATGAGGAGGACCGGGAGCTGTTCGAGAGTATGGCCGTACTCATCTCCAATGCCCTTGCCGGTGCAGCCAATTACCAGCAGATGCTCTCCCTGAGCATTGAAAACGACAAGAAACTGAAAGAGCTCTCCTTCCTCTACCGGATCAGCAACACCATGCTTTCTACCGTCCGTCTCAACAAGCTGATCCATCTCATCCTCACCGCCCTTACTGCAGGCGAAAACCCGTTCTTCGACCGTGCCATGCTGTTTCTCATCAACAAACGCTCCGGCGTTATGCAGGGGATGCTCGGTGTGACCCGGGAGACGTCGGCAGGTCTCCCTGAGCCAATGACCGACCTTGACGATCTGCTGACCAGCCGCTGGGACATTACCGAAGAAGATATCGCCCGTCAACTTGACTCAGAATTCAGCCGCCAGGTCCGGTCGAGCCGCCTTGGGCTTAACAGGTTCCACAATATATCAACACGGGCGGTACATGAAAAAAAACTCGTCTTCGTGCCAAATGTGACCGCCGAGAAGCGGGGGGACCGGGACTTCATTCGACGTTTCGGGATCACATCCTTTGCCTCGGCGCCCCTCATAGCCCGGGAAGAAGTTGTCGGGGTGATGTTGATTGATAATGGTATAAGCAACCGGCCCATCAGTAAGGAGGACCTTGGGTTCCTGCAGCTTTTCAGCAATCAGGCGGGGATGGCCATTGAAAACTCGATTCTCTACAACCGGATCGAGGATGCCCATCACAGTCTGAGGGAAGCCCAGGAGAGGCTTATCCAGGGGGAGCGTCTGGCAACCATCGGAGAGATGGCGGCGGGCATCGCCCATGAATTGAAAGGCCCCCTGGTTTCGATCGGCGGGTTTGCCCGGCGTCTGGAGCGGAAGCTCAATGAACAGAGTGTCGAATGGGAATATGCCGACACCATCGTCCGGGAAGTATTGCGACTGGAAAAGATGCTCACGGACATCCTCTCGTTCACCAAGAAAACCACAATCTGTTACAGCTGTTGCTATGTCACCGATATCATCGAGGATGCCCTTGCGGTAGTGGCGCTGGCATTCCAGGAGAGCCACATCCGGATCGTCAGACAATTCCCCCGCAGACCAATTTCGCTGATGGCCGACGGCAAACAGTTGGAACAGGTTTTCCTTAATATTCTTTTCAACGCCCAGGAAGTCATGAAAGGGGGGGGCGAACTGGTGCTCAAGGTTGGTTCCGCCAGGGTGGCTGGGAAGAAGGGGGTGGTGGTGAAGATTGCAGATACCGGTGGGGGGATTCCCCTGAAGGTGCTCAACAACATCTTCAACCCGTTTTACACTACCAAGGAAACCGGAACCGGTCTGGGTCTGCCCATTTCCAACCGGATCGTCACGAACCACGGGGGCAAAATCCAGATTGAAAACCGTCCGGGAGAGGGAGCGACCTTTTCGGTGCTTCTGCCGCTGAACCTATGACAAATTTTGCTTTGCAAGTGGTGCTGTTTGAGGTATAAATAACGGTGCCTTGCGGGGAATTGACCTGCGGGTAACAGGTTCAGGGGGATGTAGCTCAGTTGGGAGAGCGATGCGTTCGCAACGCATAGGTCGACGGTTCGATCCCGTTCATCTCCACCAAAAAATGAAGGGGTTGTGTCTCAGGACATGACCTTTTTTTGTTTATCGTAGTAGCCTCTGGTGATGTTATCAGAAGTAAACAGAGATAAAGAAACCGGCCACTTTTCACTGTGGTGAGCCGGTTTCTTTTTTTTTGAAGTTAGAAGGTTCGCGAGTTTTACGGTGATCTGCAGGAGCGTGCCGGACAAAGGGGAAAGGGACTTGTCCATTATGCCGTCGGCCTGACGGCTGGACGGATCAGGAAAGTTGTGGTGAACTGTGTACCAGGGGAGAAGCTGTCTTTATTTCGAAGCTGTGGTGGTCAGGATGGCTGCAGTAACAGTTGTCCCGCAACTGGATGGCATGTTTGCACTGAGGAACTTCAGTGAGACATCGTGAATATTTAGCGCCGATGGGAAGGGCGCGACACTTCTCCGTATCTGGTTCAATCATACGCTGGGTGCGAAACTCTGCCATGTTGCCCTCCATCTCGTAAAAATTACCAATGACTAATATAGTGTTGTCTAATTCATTGTGCAAGAAAAATATTGGATTCCTCTAAAATTTGTGCCGATCTTTCAACTGGGCGAGATCAAGAACGTTGATGGGAGGTATAGATGTCAGTGATTCGGCTTGTTCGTTGCTCACCTGGCAGTGAGAGCAGTGAGGGAATAACAACAGACAAAAAAAGGGGGGTGCCGTGACGGCACCCCCCTTTTGGGTCTAGCAGGATCGGATGTTAGTGTGAACCACCCGCTATGAAGGCGTAAATCATGAGGAACATCAGGGAGAGGCCGGTGAAGAGGGCCAGGAAGCCGAATCCCTTGACGATGAAGTCATACATAATGCCACTGGAGTGCTTGGCACGGAACTTCTCGGTAATTCCTTCTTCTTCATAGCGTTTCCATTGATCGCCACGTTCTTCGATCAATTCTTCCTTGGATATCTGTCCGTTGAAGATGACGAAGTCCATGGGGAACTTCTCCGGGCGGCCATGGGTGTTGAAGAAGTGGACTGAGAAGATGAAGCCGGTGGCCAGAAGTGCCTCGTCGGAGTGGACAATGGTTGCCACATTGAACATCCAGCCCGGCAGGAACATCCCGAATATCTCGGGGAACCAGAGCATCAGGCCGGAGCCGCCGATGGCAAACATACCCCAGAAGACGGCGAGGAAGTCGAATTTCTCCCAGTACGTCCAGCGTTCGAATGTCGGCTTGGGCCCCCGGAAGAGGAACCAGCGAACCATGCCGGTGACGTCTTTGATATCACGCAGGTTGGGGCAGAGGGATTCGGGACCGAACAGCCGCTGGAAGAAATTACCCTTGACTTTCTTGCTGATGAAGAGGAAGTGGATGCTCATGGCGATAGCAGAGCCGAAGTAGAAAAAGGTGATGCCGGCACAGATGCGGTGAATTATCCCGGCGTGGGCGGAACCGCCATAGAGGTCCATGAGCATCTTTGCCCACTGCTGATCGCTGAATTTCAACGGCAAGCCGGTCAGCGAGAGTCCGAGGAAGCTGGTGATCACGCAGATATGCAGGAAGATATGGAGGCGGTTGAAGCGCCGGTACTGGGCATGGGCCTCGGGAACATGGTGGGGGATATGCCCTTCCATAAGCGCACGTGCCTTCTCGCGGTTTTCCACGAACCCGCGGAACATCCAGAGGAGGGTGTGGATCCAGAAGACGGCGAAGGTTGAGACCAGCAGTCCGGTCATGGCGATGAAGGTGTAGAAAAGAATCGGGTATTTCTCACGGTCGTTGTGCTCACCGTGGGCGTAGAATTTAGTGAAAAGCCCTGTTGCCTTAGGATGGCACTGGTCGCACGTCTTGACCAGATTTTTGGGATTGACGCTTGAGTTGGGGTCGCTGGCAGGGAGAACGCTGTGGGCGGTATGGCAGTCGGCGCAACCTGCTACCTTTTCCGGGAAGCCAAGGCGGTAGTTCTTGCCGTGGTAACTTGCCATGTAGGATTCAACGGCAACGGTCGTGACGTTGTTGCGTTTCATCATCTCTTCATTTGCATGGCACTTGAGACAGACCTTGGTGTGGAATTCCCGGGTTTCATGGGAAGTCTTGTCTTTCAGCGATTTTATTCTGTGGAGGTTATGGCAGTCGTTGCACGCAGCGGAATCCTGGTTGCCCGCAGCAACCGCCTTGCCGTGTACTGACTGACGGAAAACCGATTCCTTGTCGTGGCACTGGATGCATTTGGCTATGACCTTGCGCTTGTCCCCTTTCCAGTAGGTATGGGTATGGATGTCAGTGTGGCAGTCAGCACAGCGGACGTCGTTCTGGGCGTGGACACTGTCGTAGTGTTCGGCGTTCTCCTTCTTGTGGCAACGCTCGCAGGCGACCTTTCCAACCTTCACCTGACCCTTCATGTGCTTGGCGAGGTCGGTGATTTCGATGTGGCAGCTGGTACAGCCGTTTTTGCCATGCACCGAGGCAGCGAAAGCGGCAGCGGATATCTTGTTGCTGTGGCAGCCGAGGCAGGTGGCCGGGTCAATGGCCATCCCCTGTTCTGCCGACGCGGGCCCGGCAAGGCCGGCGATGATCAGCAGGGCCGGAAGTAAACGGAAAATGTTCTGCAGCATGCAAACTCCTCCTAACGTGTAATGTGTTCCTTTGGGTTTTTTAGAACGGTATATTGTATTTCGAATATTGTATTGTGCTGCTGTCGGGATGGAAATTTTGCGGAGTAATTAGTCGTTTGTATTTGGGCGGTTAAGTGGCTTTCCGTAATCCAGTTTATCCAAACATGGGTATAAAAATTAGAAGGTAGCACATGAGCTTAAGTCAATCCGTGAAATAGTAATACATGGTGGGGCAAAAAAGCAACAAAAATGTATAGTTTTTTTATACGGTTTCAGCAGGTTGGTAGAGAGGGGAGATTGTCTACGGAATGCAACCGCATGTCGCTATTCCTTCGGCGGCGGCAAATTCCATGAATTCCCTTGTTTCTGCTGCGGGTATGCCGAGTCTTGCGGCGATCTTCCCGACCGGTGTCCGCCCGTCCAGGCGCTCCAGTAGCCGGAAGTAGGGTTCAATGAGGGATTCGGTGAAGACCTCATCGCCCCGGGGGTAGATGACGGCCCATGACCCTGCCGGCTCGAAGCAGGAGATGAACTCACGAAGATTGATTTCACCCGTATCCAGAAGATCGTATATTTCATAGTTGAAGGTGGCGAGGCGGGCGGAGGAGGCGAGCTGAAAGGGCTCGTTCAGGAGTTCCTGCTGTTCCAGACTCCTGTCGGTGGGGATAGCGGGAGGGGGTGACATAAGGGCGGCGGCGTAATGGTAATGGTAGTCGACCAGGTCGAGTGCGGCGGGGAGGAGCCGCCCCTGCCTTTTTTCTTCATACAGGTGGCGAAGGAAAGCCCGTTGCAGCTCCCAGATGGCAGCGTCGGAGAACTGTTCCTCGCTCTCCGCCGCGGCAACATTTCCCGCCATCCAGTGGGCGAATGACCGGAGGAATCTGGCGGGCTTCTGCTTGACCCCTTTGCAGACGGCGGTGAACCAGGCCACTGCCTTCCCTCGGCTGTAGAAGATGTCGCAGGCGGTGGCCAGGGACGCTGCGTCTTTCATGGCCTGCGCCGGGAAAGTTGGCGATGCGAGCAGGGTATAAGGCGGGTCTGGCCGGTAATCAAGCCCCAGAGTCAGGGCGCGGGCAGCCAGGGGGGTGCCGGGGAGGACCGCGAGGGGGAAGATATCCAGGTGGTTGGGATAGAGGTCAAGGGCGAAATCGAGGCTCTTTTCGAAGCCTGCAAGGGTGTCGCCCGGGAGGCCGTACATGAGATCGAAACCGAAGATGGCTCCCGACTGGTTCAGCAGTCCTGCCCGGTTGCGAAAATCAGCCGGGTCCAGTATCCGTCGGAGATCTTTGAGAATGGCCGGGTCGGCGCTCTGAAGCCCAATCTGGAGCGAGCAGGTGATGGAGCTGAAAAGGCGCGCGAGCTCGGCGTCGATGAATTCGCTCCGGACCTCGAAATGGAAATGGATGTGGGGCGCCACCTTGCGTATCAGGCGAAGAACGGCCTTGGCGAGGGGGAGGTCGCGGTTGAAGGTAGAATCGAGGACGAATACCTGGGCTACCCGGTGTTGTACGAACCAGTCGAGCTCCTGGCCGATCCGGTCCATGCCGAAGCGCCGTACCCCCTCCGTCCCCTGGTAGTCGAAGCAGAAGTCACAGCCGAAGCTGCACCCCCGTGAAAGCTGCCAGAGGGCACCTCCTCCCGGTTCGATGCTGAGCTGACCGGTCAGGTAGGGGGAAGGAAGGGTGTCGAGAAAGGGGATGGGAGGGCGTGGGTGCCGCAGCACCTGTCCCTCTTCGAGGACTGCAATCCCCTTGATCCCCCGGACCGGCTCACCGGCGGACAGTCTTCCCATCGCTTCGACGAACGTGTATTCACCTTCACCCATGATCAGGAAGTCAAAGGGAAAATCAGCCAACACCCCTTCCGGGGTGGCGGTCGGTTCGGGTCCACCGGCGAAGATTGTCAGACCGGGGCGTGCATCCCTCAACAGGCGGGCCAGCTCCGTGCACGCCCGGCGGTTCCAGAGGTAGAGCGAGAATCCGACAGCGTCCGGTTCGGCAGCCAGAATCGTGGCAGCACAGGCGGACGCCTGATCACCGACATAAAAATCATGCAGTGCGACCCTTACCCGGCCTGCCAATTCTTCGTCGGCTGCCAGGCTGGCCTTGAGATAGCCGTTGGCGAGGGGGATCGCCTGGGGCGAGGGATAGGGATGTATGGCGGTGAGAAGTATGTTCACGATGTACCTTGTGCCAATGGCTTCAGTCTGACGTGGCGTTCTTGCCGTGGGAGAAGGTTTCGTGCTGCCGGTTATTTTTTCGGCCGGGCCTTGATCTTCGGTGCGCCGTCCTCGATAACGACCTTGAACTCAACCTGTTCGCAGCGGTATTTCTCGGTAAGCAGCGGTTTCTGTTTGGCGATGGTGGAGGAAATGAGGCCGATGGAAATGTTGCCAGTCGGGAGGTTGCAGGCCTTACGGGCCTCGATGTACTGCTGGAAAAGACGTTCGGCTTCCGGGGCTTCCTGAGGGGTGTTTTGCTGTTTGATGCCGTCGCTCCCCCCATGCTGGTGCAGTTTCATCTTGAACTGGTCACGGGAGTACTTCCCCTCTTCCATGAGGCGAAGGATGCGGTTCCACTGCTGCCGGTAGCTGTTGAATCGTGCGATCAGGGTATTGTATTTGAACCTCTGCATCGTATTGACGATATTGGCGGGCGTGTACATACGGGAGGTCTTTTCAACAGCCTGTGCAAGCTTGAGAGGTTCCCTCTTCTCAATGCCGAGGAAATACTGCTCGTATTTTATGATCAGCTCCCCCAGGTCCTTTTCGAACCGGGCGATATCTTCCGGGATTCCCATGCTATTTCTCCAGGCCGGACTATAGCAGAACGTCCCGGTATGGTAAAGGGTAAAAACTTCGCAGTTCAGGCTGGTTGGCGTGTTAAGAGCCCGGATTCCCTTGACTTGGCAGCGGCTGTTCGTTTAAAGTATAACGATTTATCGCAGGAAGCAAAAGGAGCGATACCAATGGCAGATATAGCGGCACTGGTCCTGGCGGCTGGCAAGGGAACACGGATGAAATCGAACCTGGTCAAGGTCATGCACCCTCTGGCCGGCTGTCCCATGGTCGATTACCCGGTGGTGGCGGCACGGGCCGCCGGTGCGGGCAGGCTCGTGCTGGTGGTCGGGCACCAGTCGGAGAAGGTGAGGGACCATTTTGCCGGTGTGGCGGATGTGGCCTTTGCGGTACAGGAGGAGCAGCTTGGCACCGGCCATGCCGTTGCCTGTGCCGCAGGCGCCCTGGCGGGGTTCGGCGGCCGGGTGCTTATCCTCTGCGGCGATGTGCCGCTCATCCGGGAGAAGACCCTGACCGACCTGCTTGCCCGGCACGAAGAGCGCCAGGCGGTGGTGACGGTCCTGACCGCCCATCTCGACGACCCGACCGGATACGGCCGGGTCGTCAAGCGGGAAGGGGGACGAATCCTCCGCATCGTGGAGGAGAAGGATGCCACCCCGGAAGAACGGAACATCAGCGAGATCAATTCGGGTATCTACTGCGTGAACGGAGACTTCCTTTTCGAAGCGGTTGCAGGGCTTTCCAATGACAACGCCCAGGGAGAATACTACCTGACCGATATCATCAGGATGGCCGCCGACCGTTGCCTCCATTGCTATTCCCTGCCGGTGGACGACCCGGCGGAGGTGATGGGGGTGAACGACCGGGTGCAGCTGGCCGCGGCCGGCAAGATCCTCCAGTCGCGGATTAACGAGGCGTTGATGCTGGACGGGGTGACCATAGTCGATCCCGCTGCCACCTACATCGAGCCTGGGGTCCGGGTCGGCCGGGATACGGTCATCCATCCCGGCGTGCAGATCGGCGGTGCGACGGAGGTCGGCAGCGGCTGCACCATCGAGTCGAACGCATTGATCAGGGGGTGTCGGCTCGGCAACGGCGTCCACGTCAAGACGGGGTCGGTCATGACCGACGCTCTCCTTCACGATGGGGTAGCGGTCGGCCCCATGGCCCACCTCCGCCCCGGTACCGAGCTCATGGCCCACGTCAAGATCGGCAATTTTGTGGAGACCAAGAAAATCGTCATGGGGGAGGGGTCCAAAGCCTCCCACCTCACGTATCTGGGGGACGCCACCATCGGGAGCAATGTCAACGTCGGCTGCGGGACCATCACCTGCAACTACGACGGGGTGAACAAGCATCGGACGGTGATCGGGGACGACGTCTTCGTCGGGAGCGACGTACAGTTCGTAGCGCCGGTCACCATCGGCCGCAATTCCCTCATCGCCGCCGGCACCACCGTGACTCAGGACGTCCCTCCCGACTCCCTGGCCATCGCCCGGACTCCGCAGGTCAACAAAGAAGGATGGAAGTTGAAGAAAAAATGAATCTGTTCAACGTTCAACGTTCAACGTTCAACGGCATAACCTTGAACCTCGAACCTTGAACTTTGAACTTCGAATGGAGTTCGAATATGTGCGGAATTGTCGGTTACATAGGGGCGCAGGAAGCGACCCCGATCATACTGGAAGGCCTCAAGAAGCTGGAATACCGGGGATACGACTCGGCGGGGATATGTATCCTCACGGCCGATCAGGCTGATATCCGGCGCAGCGAGGGGAAGCTGGTCAACCTGGAGCGGCTGATCATGGCGAAACCTCTGGCGGGTTCAATCGGCATCGGTCATACCCGCTGGGCCACTCACGGCCGGCCGTCCGAGATCAACGCCCATCCCCACCAGGCCGGCTCCATCATCGTCGTCCACAACGGCATTATCGAGAACTACCTGCAGCTGAAAGAGATGCTCAAGGGGCTCGGGCACGAATTCCGGAGCGAGACCGATACGGAGGTGATCTCCCACCTCATCGACGAGCGGCTGAAGGAGAGCGGCAACTTCGAGACGGCGGCCCGCCGGGCTCTCCAGGAACTGAGGGGGGCCTACGCGGTCTGCATCCTCTGCGAGCAGGAGCCGGGAACGCTCATCGCCGCCAAGCAGGGTTCCCCCATGGTGGTAGGGCTTGGTGAGGGGGAGTACTTCGTCGCCTCCGACATCCCGGCCATCCTTGCCCATACCCGGCAGATGGTCTTCATGGAAGACGGTGAAATGGCCATCTTCCGCGACGGCATCCCCGCCTTTTCCACCGTGGCCGGGGAACCGCTCGCCAAGAAGCCGCGCCACATCGACTGGTCCCCCCTCATGGCGGAAAAGGGGGGCTACAAGCACTTCATGCTCAAGGAGATCTTCGAGCAGCCCCGGGCGGTGCAGGATACCATAACCGGCCGGCTCCTCGGGGAAGATGGGGATGTGCTGCTGGAGGAGATGAAGCTCTCCGCCGCCGAGCTGAAGGAGGTCACCCGGGTCTGCATCGTCGCCTGCGGCACCTCGTGGCATTCGGCCCTGGTAGGCAAGTTCCTGATCGAGGAGCACTGCCGCATTCCCGTCGAAGTTGATATCGCCTCGGAATTCCGCTACCGCAAGCCGGTCATCGACGGCAAGACCCTCCTCCTCGTCATCTCCCAGTCGGGGGAGACTGCCGACACCTTGGCGGCACTCCGCGAGGCCAAGAAGCTGGGGGCGAAGACCGCCGCCATCTGCAATGTGGTCGATTCCTCCATTGCCCGCGAGGCCCACGGTGTCCTTTACACCCACGCCGGGCCGGAAATCGGTGTGGCATCGACCAAGGCGTTCGTAACCCAGCTCGTCGCCCTCTACCTCTTCACCATAAAATTCGGGCGCTCTATCGGCCGGATCGACAAGGAAAAGGGGCGGACGATGATCGCCTCGCTGATCAAGGTCCCCGGCCTGCTTGAAAAGTCGCTGGAACTGAATCCGGAAGTGGAGAGGGTTGCAAAACGCTACATGAACGCCCGTGACTTTCTCTATCTCGGCCGGGGCAACAACTATCCCATCGCCCTGGAAGGGGCGCTCAAGCTCAAGGAGATCTCTTACATCCACGCCGAGGGATATCCCGCCGGGGAGATGAAGCACGGACCCATCGCCCTCATCGACGAGGAGATGCCGGTGGTCATTCTGGTTCCGAAGAACAGCACTTACGAGAAGGTGGTCTCCAACATGGAAGAGGTCATTGCCAGGGGGGGCCGCGTAATCGCCATCTGCTCGCAGGATGATGCGGAGGTCAGGGCAAAGGCCGAAGAAGTCCTGGAAGTCCCCTCTGCCGGGGAGGACCTGACCCCCATCCTCATGTCGATTCCGCTCCAGCTCCTCGCCTACCATGTGGCGGTGCTCAAGGGGACCGACGTCGACCAGCCACGTAACCTGGCTAAATCGGTAACTGTTGAGTAGGGAAGCAGCGCTGTAGTCCGGATTGTAGGTCGAAGATAAAGTTGTATACTGAAATGGCTGCCAGATCGCTGGCAGCCATTTTATTTGCAAAACCAACTCGCCCCCTCATCCGCCCTGCCGGGCACCTTCGTTTACCGCCTATTTGAACCGGTATATTTACATGGAAATTATCAACAGCCTTCTCCCACAAATAGAGCACTTCCGTATATTGGGATACTGGTTCGTCCTGCTCGTCTCTTTGCTGGAGTCACTGGTGTTGGTGGGAGTAATTGTTCCTGGGGCAGTGTTAGTCGTCTTCGCCGGAGCCCTGGCAGCAGAGGGATATTTTGATCTCGGTGATCTCATCTGGTTTGCCGTAATCGGCGCGGTCCTGGGCGATGGGATCAGCTTCCTGCTGGGGCAACATGGAACCGGGTTATTCAAAGAAACGAACAAGATTCTCAAGGCAAGCTATCTAGAGGCTGGAGAACTTTTTTTTCATAAACATGGCGCCAAAAGCATATTCCTGGGGCGTTTCATCGGTCTTGTTCGTGCAATCATTCCGTTTGTTGCCGGATTATCAGGGATGGCTGCCAGGCGGTTCTACCTCTGGAATATTCTCAGCGCCTTTGCCTGGGCCGCTTCCCACCTCCTTGCCGGCTATTTTCTCGGCCAGGCGTGGCAGTTGGTTGAGGTCTGGACAAGCCGCGCCGGTGTCTTTCTTGCGGCGCTGATTCTTATTCTCTTCTGCGCCAACCTACTCAAGCGTTTCATCGTGAAACAAGGCGGGCAGCTGTTTGATCTATGCATCTCATTATGGGTTTCAGTTAAACAGGCCCTCATCAGCAATCCCGACGTGGCAAGATTCATTGCACGTCATCCCCGGTTCTTCTCCTTCGCAGCTGCCAGGCTGGACAGAAGCCGCTTCTCCGGTCTGCCGTTAACCCTGCTGGGCATGGTTTTTCTGTACACCCTGCTGCTCCTTGGCGGCATCATTGAAGACATTCTGGCTCTTGACCCGATTGTTGCTGTTGATACCCGGCTTGGCAATCTCCTCTATTTTTATCGGGCCGAGATGCTGGTCAGGGGATTCCTCTGGATCACCCTGCTGGGGAAGGCCAAGATTGTTCTTAGTGTGGCTGTGCTCTGCACGGTTTTCTGCTGGATACGAAAACATCGCGAATTTATCCTGCCGCTCTGGATAACATTAGCGGGAAGCGGCGTCTTCAGCCTGCTCGGAAAAGTGGCGTTCCACCGGCAGCGGCCGCCGGGGATCGGTGTCTTCACTGAAGCAAGCTTTTCCTTCCCGAGTGGGCATGCGACCATCGCCACCGCCTTATATGGTTTCATAGTGTATTACTTGTGGCGGCAGGCGCAAACATGGAACAGACGGCTGAACATCCTGTTTGGCGGCAGTGCGCTTATCCTTGCAATCGGCTTCAGCAGGCTGTACCTGGGGGTCCATTTCCTGAGCGATGTGCTCGGCGGCTATTTGCTCGGGTTCTTATGGCTCATAATTGCTATCTGCATGGTCGAAAGGCATCTATTTGCCAGGAGTGAAATACAGGAGCCGAAATGCTTGCCATTCTCGGTAAATCTGACATCCGCAGTTCTCGTACTAGCCGAATTGATCTTCTTTATCCATAGTGGCTTACATTACAAACCAACACGTAACAACACTGAAAGCCTTGCTGCAACAAAGTCAGTCAGTATGAATGTCATCAGCGGTTTTGATCGTTACAAGCTCCCCCGCTTCACTGAATCCATAACCGGCAAGCAACAGGAACCCTTGAACATCATTATAGTCGCCAGGGACGAAATCTTGCTGGTGAGCGCCCTCAAGGCTGCTGGCTGGCAACCTGCCGATCCGGCAACCGTCGGTACGGTAGCAAGAACGGTAAAGACACTTCTCGGCAATGAAAGCTATCCAACAGCACCCATTACCCCCCTGTTCTGGGACGGTAAAATCAATGATTTAGGATTTGAAAAACCGACTCAGTCGCACACCGTGCGCCAGCGCCACAATGTGCGGCTCTGGAAAACAGATTTGGTGACACTGGGCAACGGCCGCGTTTTTGTCGGCATGATCAGCCTGGATGCGGGAATGAAATGGGGATTGATGCACAGGATGAAGCCGGATTTAGACTCCGAGCGAGAGACGCTTCTCAATGACCTGCTTCTTGGCGGAAGGGTAACAGCTTACAACAAGAACAGATTTGTTGAGCCACTCTCGGGCCGCAATTTTGCTGGTGACACTTTTTTTACGGATGGCTATATAACTGAAATAATTATAGACTAATGGCTGTTCTCGCAAGGTGATATCGTCTCGGGTAAAGGAGTGCTCGCATGGAAGAATTTCCGATCAGTAAAGCTTTTACCTTGATGGAATCCGGGCCGGTTGTTCTTGTTACAACCCACGACGGGAAGAAAAGCAATATAATGACGATCTCGTGGACAATGGTTGTTGACTTCTCACCGCTATTTGCCATAACTACCGGGCCCTGGAATTATTCCTTTGCCGCTCTTCGTAAAACGAAGGAGTGTGTTATTTCCATTCCCACGGTTGACATGCTTGATACAGTCATTGGCATTGGAACGTGCTCGGGGGCCGATACCGATAAATTTGACACATTCAGGCTGACTCCCGTGCCGGGGGAGCATGTCAAAGCTCCCTTGATACAGGAATGTATAGCGAATATCGAGTGTAACGTTGTCGATATCGTCACAAAACACAATATCGTCGTCCTCGAAGGTGTTGCTGCGTATTTTGATAGTTCCCGAAAGGAGAAGCGGACTGTTCACGCAGTTGGCGACGGAACCTTTATCGTGGATGGGCGCACGTTGAACCGCAAGGAAATGATGCGCTCAAAACTGCCGGCTGGTGTCTGATGATGCAGTGCGGCAGGTTGAAAAGAGTGGACACCGGAAGGATGTCGCTTTGTCGCAGGTGTGGCCAGTAGCCAGTAGCCAGTTGGCTGAAAAGGCTTGGTTAAACAAAAGAGACGATGGTTTCAGGAAGGGAAAAGGGGGGCAGCGGCTTTTCCCCCCTTTTCGTCCCCAGTTGAACGAAGGGCGCTGATTGCGGTGCCCTTTCCTGTTTCCGGTGATTGACAGCAAGTTACATCTGATGTAAGATTTGTGTGGAGGTAATCCGATTATGGAAGCGATCAAACATAGAACCCAGATTTCTCTCGACGACTGGCAGTATCAGACGCTGCTGGATCTGTCGCGCAAAACCAAGAAAAGTCTTTCCGCGCTGATACGCGAGATGATCAGCGAAAAATTCGCCCCAAAGCCGGGTGTAGCGGAAAATGATCCGGTCTACTCCATTGTCGGTATCGGTGGTAGCGGACAAAAACATACGGCACGCGATCACGATGCCGTACTATACGGGAAGAAGCCGTGAACGGCATTTTTGTCGATACCGGCGCCTGGTATGCCCTGGTAGACAGCGATGATGCCGTTCATAAGGCGGCGGCGGCTTTCCTAACCGCCAACAGGATGCCGCTCATTACCACTAACTTCATTTTCTCGGAAACAGTCACCCTTATTCGCTATCGAATCGGGCATGAGGCCGCGCAGAGTTTCGGGCAAAAGCTGATGGAAAGCAGTTTCGTCAGGGTAATTGCGGTTACGACCACCGATGAAGAGCGGGCCTGGGATATCTTCAGCAAATACAGGGATCAGGATTTCAGCTTCGTCGATTGCACCAGCTTTGCTGTGATGGAGCGCATGAAGCTTTCCACGGCCTTTGGTTTTGACCGGCATTTCTCAGTGATGAAGTATGCTGTCGTGCCGGGAAAAGGAATTAAATAAACTGTCCGTACGCAGTAACAACTGCTTGATCTTACAGGTTAAAGTCCTGTCCGGGGAGTTGTCCGATTCGCCCCGGTAGCTCAAGGGAGCGGCGTTCTGGTAACAGAGGGTCGT
>JAJZUQ010000085.1 GCA_021848385.1 Deltaproteobacteria bacterium | reverse complement strand
CACCGGTAACAAGCGGGGGGGGCTGCTGAAGGAGACGGTCAACGGTGTCGGCGGTTACGCAACCACCTACAAGCCCCAAGGGGGAGGGACGGTTGCAAACAAAAACGTGCGCAATCCCGGCGCCAGCATCTGCCTTGATTGCCACATGAGCGCCACGCCGACCCAGGCGGTAGCCTTCCGGGGCTATACAACTCCCTGGGGGTACACCTCCACCTACGGTGCCACCCAGCCGGTTCTCGGCTACTGGGATTCGCCGTACATGGGATACAGCACCGCAGGAGCGAAGACGAGATATCCCTACAAGAAGATGAGTCTCACCAAGGGGGGACACTTCGGTGCATCATCGCCGTTATCCAGTTCCCCCATGGGGGCCATCGACGGGCTCTGCACCCCTTGCCACGACCCCCATGGTGTCAGCCCGACCCTGGGTGCCAACCAGCAGTATGCGGTGCCGCTATTGAAGGGGACTTGGCTCACTTCTCCCTACAAGGAAGACGTTGCCCCGGCCAATAATTCCTGGCAGACCAATTATACCGGTGGAGGGGTCCAGTACCATATCGACCAAAATACCTTCGGCTCCTCTATCAGGGGTTCGGTTACGGGGGTTACCCAGTCGATCGACCAGTCCGCCGGGTTGTGCCTGGGCTGCCATCCGAAGGACAGTTTGACCACGATGGCAAGTCCCACCACTCCCAATCCCTGGAAGAGCAAGAACAGGATCCATGAGTCGGTTAAAGGGTGGAAGACCTCGGACGCCACCGTGGAGCATGGCTACAGTTGCTCCAAATGCCATTCGGCCCATACCAGCTCGGTGCTTCCCCGCCTGATGGTCACCAACTGTCTCGACGGCCGGCATAAGGGGCGCTCACCGTACAATCCGTTCGCCGTCACCTCGGGATCAAATTCGGATATTGGCGGGAGCGGCAGCGGCCGCATTCCGGGAAGCTATGCCGGTTCCGGGTGGTCAGGGGGTCCGGGAGATGTCACCGTTGTCTGCCACGACAGTGCAAATGCGAACAATAATGCCGCAGGCGGCGTGGATCAGAGCTGGAACGTAGTAACGCCATGGGCCTATGAGCCTCCTCTGGCCATTATCGCAGGCCCGGCGGCTGGGAGCTTTATGGCAGCAAGCAGTAATGTCCTGGCGAGCATAACCTGGACTACCAATCTGGTTGCGGCCTCCTATGTTGATTACGGTCCCACGACCGGCTATGGTTCGACGGCCGGCAACAGTTCCCTTGTCGCAGGCCATAGTGTGCAGTTGTCGTCACTGGCTAATCACAGTACCTACCACTACCAGGTACGCTCCGTGTCAGGTACCGGCAGGACGATTGCCTCGGGAGACCAATCCTTCTACATTTCCATGCCTCCGACAGTACCAACCGTTGTGGCACAAACAAATATCGTTAGCGCCGCGAGCATGCCGGTCACTCTCCAGTGGAACGCTTCCACTGATCCGGACGGCGGCCCGATCCAGTACAGTGTTGAAATTGATACAAACAGCAGCTTTGCCTCGGCTAACAAACAGAGTTCCGGTTGGATTTCCGGGACAAGCTGGACGCCGACTCTCTCCACCAATGCCACCTGGTATTGGCGGATTCAGGCGCGAGACGGGAACCACACCACTGCCCAGGATCCGGTTTCGGCGTGGACTGTCGTGCAAAGCTTTGTCATGTCTGATGGGACACCACCCGCGGCACCGGTGCTGGCAGCTCCAGTGAATGGTTTTGCCGACTGGAGTTGCAGCAACAGTTACTACGCGTCATTTTCCTGGAACGCTCAGTCTGCTCCGACGGAATACATGATACAGGTGAGTACCGATCCCAGCTTTACTACGGTTTCCTACCAATCCGCCTGGACAACGGCTACCAGTTGGGGGACGATAGTTGCAACGACCGCGACCTACTACTGGAAGGTCCAGGCTCGCAATCCGGTGAACTTGTCTGTTGGCCCCTGGTCGCCGGTCAATTTCTTTACCATTACAGATACCGGTATCTGTCCGAAGAGCAGTTGTCCCTTGGTGTATTCCTGGAATGGAACAGAATTTAAGTATGAAACAGACCTGCAAGGACCGGCAATATCCCAGATCAAAAAAGCTGCCAGAAACGTGACGCTTTATCAGCCATCCTACATTGTCCTTGACAGTCTTGTTCCTGACGCGGACCAGAAATACCGGGTAAATATCTGGGAATCCCTGCCGGAAGCAACTCTGCTGGATGAGGCAAAATTACTGGCAGTCGATTATCCTCGCGGGTATCAGATTGTGTCATCGGGTGCGGAGAATACCTATTACTACGGGTATGCGGACCCGTTCAGTATTTACACCATCAGGAATCCGATTCCACCCATAACGGCGACTGACAAATATGGCAACAATATTCTCTCTGCCGTGCTCTCCGTGGACGACAATCCTGCGCCCATGGTTCCCGATGATCCCGATAATTACTACACCTTCGATTTCGGTACGATTCAGCATCCGGAAAATGCGAAACTGGTGATAGACGGCTGGCAGGACATCAATTCCAAGTTGTATCTCTCAACTCTGTCCATCCAGCCCTATGTGGAAGTGGTTGATGCCAGTGGTGCCTGGGTCAAGGTCCAGACCTTCGGCATGCCCATGGGTGACCTGAAGACCATGGTTGTTGATCTTGCCAACAAGTTCCTGAGTTCCGACCACCGCATCAGATTGCATTTGGGAATAAAGAAAGCCCAGGTGTGGGTTTTCGATCGTATCAGGCTGGATGATTCGGCACCAGTGGACGTGACGGTACAGGAACTGCAGGCATCTTCCGCCGATCTGCAATACGGAGGGAATTCGGTTGTTTCCATACCCACAATTTTACATCGCTTGATAGCTGCGGATGTGAGCCTCCCCACCAATCCCGCCTTTTTCGGCTATGGGAATTTCACCAGGTACGGTGATGTGGGGGCGTTGCTGACGCAAAGGGATGACAAATATGTCATCATGAACTATGCGGATAAACTCAAGTTGTCGTTCCCGGCTCTTCCCTCGCCCCTGGCTGGCAAAGCAAGGAGCTTTATCCTCAAAGCCGATCTCTACTACAAGGATTTCAAGGATTACAAATACCTCGATCCACTCCCGTTTCATGCCATGAGCGATTATCCACCCCCTGCGCCGGAAGCTTATCCTACGGACGCTGATCACAACAGTTACCGGCAGGAGTACAATACACGGGTGGTAGCTCCGTAAGCGCAGATGAATCTGTTTAAAGGTTGCGGTAAATTGTGTTTGACAACGAGAAACGGGTCGATGCACTACGCATCGGCCCGTTTCTCATGTGGCGAAGGGGAGAAGGAGCGGGGAGTCTAGTGACCGCTGCGCTTCAGCTTGTAGATCAACCCGGCGTTGTCGAGGGCGATGGCGGCGTGGGTGGCTAGGGTGGTCATGAACTCCACCTCTGCATCAGTGAAGGTGGTGCCGTCATGGCGGCCGGAGATGTTGACCACCCCTGCGACCCGGTCCTTGACCCGGAGGGGGATCGACAGGATGCCTGGCGTGCTGAACAGGTCGCCGCTGAAATCTTCCTCCAGGAGACGGTGGGTAAGTGCCGCCGGCACATCCGTATCGATGCGGAGCGGCTTGTTGCTGGATGCCACGAGTCCGCTTATCCCCTGGTCGTGACGCAGCACGAAGCGCTTGGCCAGGTTGTGGTCGATGCCGACGCAGACCTTCATCCCGAAGGTGGCCCCCCCCTTGTCAAGGAGGAGCAGGTAGCCTTTCTTTGCCTTCAGCTGCTCAACCGCGATCTCCACAAGCATGCGGAGGATATCGCCGATCTCCAGGGTGGATGCGATCAGGGCGCAGACCCGGTTGACGGTCTTCATCATCTCAAGGGACGCTTCCAGCTGCTGGTTCTTGATGGAGAGGTCACTGACGAGCCGCCGGTTTTCCTGGCTGAGGGCCTGTTTCTCCAGGGTCCGGTCCACCACGTTGAAAAGTATCGCGTCGTCATCGATCGGTTTCACGATGTAGTCGTAAGCGCCGAGGCGGAGGGCCTTTATGGCGGTGAAGGTTGATGCGTTGCCGCTGACGATGACCACGTCAGTTTCAGGGTTTATTTCCTTGATCAGCTTGAGGAGAATGAGGCCGCTCATCCCCGGCAGAAGAATATCTACGAGGACGAGGTTGAATGTTTCGTCGCGAAACAGCTTGAGGGCTTCTTCGCCTGACGTGGCGCAGCTTACCCTGTATCCCTTCTCTTCCAGCAGCCGGGAAAGCATTTTCAGAATGGCTTCCGAGTCATCGACCAGCAGTATGTGGGGGATTAACGTCTGGGTCATGGCACACTCCTCGATATTACCGTGATTTGCCCGCTGATGGTAGATGAAGAGCGCCCTAAAATCAACGTTAAATTCGCCATTTTGCCGTGCAAAGCGCCATGGCACGCCGTTCAACCAGAAAAACTTTGACAAAAACGCCGGTGTTCCTTTACTATTGCCCCATTACGAGACGAGGTTCATTGATGGACGCAGCGCTTGCCCTGATCGGGGAAGACTTAAAAAATGTGGAACTGCAGTTCAAGAAAGACCTGCAGTCCAACGTGCCGCTTATCCGCAAGGTCGCGGAGTATGTCGTGTCCAGCGGCGGCAAGCGCATACGGCCTGCTCTCCTGCTCCTCGCTGCAAATCTCTGCGGTTATAGCGGTGAGCGCCATGTGCCGTTGGCGAGCGTTGTCGAATTCATCCATACCGCGACCCTTCTCCACGACGACGTGGTGGATAATGCCAATATCCGCCGGGGGATCGCCTCCGCCAATACCCTCTGGGGTAACGAGGCCTCCGTCCTGGTGGGGGATTTCCTTTTCTCCAAATCCTTTTCCCTCATGGTGGCTGATGGCGACCTGCGGGTTCTCGCAGTCCTTTCCAACGCCACCACCCTCATTGCCGAAGGGGAGGTGCTCCAGTTGGTCTCCACGAGCGATCTTGATATGACGGAAGAACGCTACGTGGAAGTGGTTCGCTGCAAGACCGCCATACTTCTCTCCGCTGCTTGCCATGCCGGTGCAATCGTGGGTGGGGCCCCCCGCGAACAGGAAGACTCCCTGCGTGATTTCGGCATGGATCTGGGGATAGCCTTCCAGATGATGGACGATACCCTGGACTATGTGGCCACCGAGGACGAATTCGGCAAAAGCATCGGTCATGACCTTGAGGAAGGGAAGATCACCCTCCCGCTGATCCATACCCTACAACGCTGCACATCTGCGGAACGTGAACTGATCGGCGACATCGTAGCCAAGGATGTTCTTGCCGCAGAGGACTTCCATGCGGTATTTGACCTTGTCACTGCCTACGGTGGCCTCGATTACGCAAAAGATAAGGCACGGGAATATATCGAACGGGCCAAGGCTCATCTCGACACCTTTGCAGAATCCCCCGGCAAAATTGCACTTCTCGATCTGGCAGACTACGTAGTGACCCGCGCTAAATAGCAGAACCTTCCGTTAAATAACGACATTCTAAAATTGGTTTTCCCTTGTAAATCAGCATGTTAGCATCTGTCAAGCTGTTGGCGCAGAAATTGCTCATAAATGCATAGATGTTAATTTAATTGCATTGTGAATGGATGTGTGCCGATGAATGACGAGAAGCTCGTGCACAAAACGGAGATTGAATTCCAGGGTGACCGCTATGAGGTCCTGGTATACTGCCGCACCGACGGTCGCCATTTTGCTAGAACCTATTTCGGTGATGACGATGTCATCATCAACGACGGTGCCTCCCTGGAAGAGGTCCTGGACCGGCACGAACGTCTCCTTCCTCTCGCGGTGAGTTCCCGCAGGATACTGCAGGAATACACGGGAGTCCCCCGACGCAGTCGCAGTTCCCGCCTCTGAGGAGGAGGCCGTTTGCCTCGCATCCTCCCCATCATCGTTACCACGGAAAAATCCCTTGCATTCCGCCTGAAACTCGACTTAAAGTGTTCCCTGGAACAGAGCGGCCCGGTGCGTCTGGCGCTCATGGCTGTTATTACTCCGGTAATTAAACATGACAACCCTGATGTAGGGGCACGGCGCGCCGTGCCCCGATTGGGCGAGGCAAGCCTGGCCCCCATCATTGATATGTTTAATTGCCCCCGTAAATGTCCTGCAGGGGCACTCCTGACCCCTGTCGGTACTGCTCCATGCACCTCAACCCTTCTACGGTAAAGTATTTAATTCTCCCCCAGGAGTGAAAACGATGAAGAATGTTATAATCTGGTCGATGTTGTGTTTAATGGTTGCCCTGGCTGGTTGTTCCAAGGAGCAGAAAGGCGCAGCGGGAAAACCCGTGGCGCAGGAAGGGAGCCAGGCACCGGATTTCACCCTCACGGCCATTGATGGGCAGGAAGTCCGCCTCTCCTCTCTCAAGGGTAAGGTGGTGCTCCTCAATTTCTGGGCCACCTGGTGTCCTCCCTGCCGTGAAGAAGTTCCCTCCTTGGTGAAACTTAACAGTGCCATGGAGAACAAGCCGTTCCGGATGCTCGCAGTTTCCATTGACGAGGGGGGCAAACAGGCCGTCGAGACATATTTCAAGGAATCGGGTAATACATTACCTGCCCTCCTCGACACTGACCGCTCTGTCGGTAAAATTTACGGCATCACGGGGGTGCCGGAAACTTTCATCATCGATATGAAGGGTGTTATACTGAAAAAAGTCGTTGGCCCCATGGATTGGAGCAATCCTGAGGTGATCGGCTATCTGGACGGATTGACGAAGAACTGAGAGGTCTGACATGGAAGCAAGTCATATAACGTATCTGGGGGCTTTCGTGGCAGGGATTCTCTCCTTCCTTTCCCCCTGCGTTCTTCCCCTCATCCCATCATTTATTACCTACATAACCGGTCTCTCCTTTGCCGACCTCCAAACAGAACACCCGACCCATGAGGTCCGCCAGCAGACCATCATCCATACGCTGCTCTTTATCTCCGGTTTCACGGTAGTCTTCGTACTGCTCGGAGCCTCGGCCACGTTTATCGGCGGCCTCTTGCAGGAGCATATGACGGCCATCCGCCGGATCGGCGGTCTGCTCATCGTGCTGTTCGGCGTCCACCTTACCGGTCTTATCCCTATCAAGTTTCTCCTCGGTGAAAAACGCATCGCTCTGCACCGCAAGCCGGTCGGCTATGTGGGGAGTTTTTTCGTGGGACTTGCCTTCGCCGCCGGCTGGACCCCCTGCATCGGTCCCATCCTCGCATCCATACTCATGGTGGCAGCAGCGGAGGCAACTGTGGCGCATGGGATCGCGCTGCTGCTCACCTACTCCATGGGACTTGCAATCCCCTTCTTCCTGGCTGCGCTGGCCATGCATCATTTTCTCGTTGTCTTCAACCGTTTCAAAAAATACATCCGTGTCTTCGAGATTATCACCGGGGTCTTCCTCGTCATCGTCGGGGTGATGGTATTCACCAATTACCTGACAGTGATGAGCCGCTACACGACCATCTGGTTTGGAGAGTAGCATGGGTGCCGCACCGGTGACGGTCTCTCTTCAGCTTGCGGTCACCGATCTCGGTACGACGGAGGCATTCTATGCCGGTATCCTGGAACTCCCCATTGAGAGGGCGCTGACCTCACGGGGGGCTCCGGAGCATCTCGTGCTGCGGCAAGTTCG
>JAJZUQ010000084.1 GCA_021848385.1 Deltaproteobacteria bacterium | reverse complement strand
CGACGACAATGGCGTAGGAGAGCATGTCCAGGCCGGCCCCACCGTACTCCTCGGGAAGATAGCTCCCCAGGAACCCCATATCCCCCATCATCCTCACCAGGGTTTCGGGAATGGCATGCTCCTCGTCGATCTGCATGGCCAGAGGCTTGATCTCCTTGTTGACGAAATCCCTGACGCTGTCCTGCAACACCTTATGGTCCTGGCTCAGTTCGAAATTCATGTGTATCCTCCGTATGTGTGGGGTCGACCCAATTGTGCCCTCTCATGCTATAAACAGGATGCCACGGCATGCTTACGACAGATTACCCAAAAGATGCCCCATTTTCTCCAGACGTAAATCCTCTAGGACATCTTCGATTTTAGCCAGTGACATGGTTAATCTCCTTATATGAAGCAGACAGGCATGTTATCCCTTCTCACTGTCGCAACCCTTCAGCAACCACCTCGGCAATATCCTTGACCCTGGTGCCGTCAGCGTGCAGGTCTTTAAGTCCGTCCTCCATCATGGTCATGCAGTAAGGGCAACTGACGCAGATGGTATCAGGCCGTTTTTCGAGCGCCTCTTTGGCCCGGTTCAAGTTGATCCGCTCGCCGTGCTGCTCCTCCTGCCACATCCGCCCCCCCCCTGCACCGCAACAAAATGACTCCCTGCCGCTGCGATCAAATTCGACCGGTGCCTGCCCCGTGGCCAGCTTTATTGCTTCCCGCGGGGCATCGTAGACATCGTTGTGCCGACCCAGATAGCAGGAGTCATGGAAGAGGATCTTCCCCAGACCACCGACTTTTCTCTTCAGCTTCAGTTTGCCGTCGGCCAACAGGTGGGAGATCAGTTCGGAGTGGTGGACTACCTCCAGCTCGATACCGTACTGGCGATAGTCGTTTTTCAGGGTGGAGAAGCAGTGGGGACACTGGGTAATAATCTTCTTCACTCCCTTCTCTTTGAAAAGCGCCACGTTCTCCTTCGCCATCCGGTCGAAGACGAATTCATTCCCCAAACGCCGCACGCTGTCACCGCAGCACTTCTCCTCTTTGCCCAGGATCCCCCAGGAGACCCCAGCAGCGTCGAGGATGGTGGCGAGCGCCACGGTGGCATGTTTCTGGCGCGAATCGAAGGCTCCTGCACAGCCGACGTAAAACAGGTACTCGGTCTTGCCGTCCTCGAACTGTTGTACGTCCATGGTGGCATGCCACTTGGTCCGCTCGCTTGGAGCGATTCCCCAGGGATTGCTCCTCCCCTCCATGTTTTCGAAAAGAGTGAGCAGTTCTTCCGGGAAGTTCGCCTTCATCTCCACCAAGTGCCGGCGCATCTTGGCAATCTTGGGCATGTGCTCGATCAGGACCGGGCAGGCCTCCATACAGGCGCCGCAGGTGGTGCAGGCCCAGATGGTTTCTTCCGTGCTGCTCCCCTCGCTCTCTTCGCCGATAAGGGAGATGACCGGCGCCCCCCCCTTCTTGAGGAGCGGGCCGTTGGCGAGCAGGTTGGTCTTGATGGCGTGGATCACCTGGCGGGGGTTGAGAGATTTCCCCGTGGTGGCAGCCGGACAGGCGCTCTGGCAGCGGCCGCACTCGGTGCAGGAGAAGCTGTCCAACAGGTCTTTCCAGGTGAAGCGGTCCACCCGGCCCACACCGAATTCACCCCCCTTGATGAACTCCTCTCGGAGCTGAACGTTCGGCCTGCCGAGAGTGGCGAAAAAGATGTTGGGAATGGCGGTGAGGATATGCATGTGCTTGCTGTAGGGGAGGACGCAGATGAAGGCGAGCAGGACGAGGGCATGGACCCACCAGAAAATCGAGACGAGAAGGGTAAGGTGAGAGGGGTAAGAGGCTAAAATCGTGGCGACCCAGGATGATACCGGCATGAAGCGAGTGCCCGGCTCGTTCCCCAGGGCGATCTCCGCCCCGTGCAGCCCGAAATAGGCGAGCATGAGAATGGCGATGAAGGAGAGGATGAGGAACCCCTCAACGCTGCGCGCCTTGACGTAGGCGCTGTTCATGTAGGTCGGCGGGAAGAAGAGGCGGCGGGCAACGGCAACGGTGGTGCTGATCAGGACCAGCAGGGAAAACAGATCAAAGAGAAACAGCAGTCCATGATGAATGGCTTGCGGAAGAAACGCCAGACTGAGGGCGGGGAAAAGTCCTTTGGCCAGAAATTCGCCGTTGGCAAGCAGGAGAATCAGAAAAGACCAGAAGATGATGAAGTGGTTCACGCCGAACTGTTTCGCCACCACCCGTTTCTGTCCGAAGGCGTAGAGAAACATCTGCTTTAGACGCATATCAATGCGGTTGAAACGGTCTTCCGGCTGACCTGCCGTGATGAGACTGAATCGCCGGTAGCAACCGGCACAGAAGACTAGAGTTGAAAAAACCAACAGAGCTGCAAAAAAGATCGTACTTGAAGACATGTCAACCTCGTTACCCGATTTTCTGGGATAATTCCACAGTTAAGCGTTGATACACATCTGTCCCGGTGACGGGGAGAGCCTTTTCAACGATTTAAGGCGGCTGGTTATGGCCGGCACGACCTGGAACAGGTCGCCAACAATGCCGTAATGGGCAACTTCAAAGATGGGCGCATCCTTGTCGCGGTTTATGGCTATTATCAGGTCGGAATCCTGCATCCCCACCAGGTGCTGGATGGCGCCGGAAATCCCGCAGGCGATGTAGATCTTTGGGCGCACCGTCTTCCCCGTCTGTCCCACCTGCCGCTCCTGGGGCATCCAGCCGGCATCGACAGCACTTCTTGACGCACCCACCACTCCCCCAAGCTCGTCCGCCAGCTCCTGGAGCAGGGCGAAGTTCTCCTTCCCCATCATACCCCGGCCGCCGGAAATAATGAACTCGGCGCCGGCAACATCCACATGGTCATTTTTCCTGTCGGAAATGATCTCCAGCACCTTGGTCAGGATGTCCTCCTCCCGCACTTGGCAGCTAACCGGAATAATGGTACCGGGCCTATTCTCCATCCGCTCCGACGCAGGCATGACGTGGGGTCTGACCGTTGCCATCTGGGGACGGAATTTGTCGCACATGATGGTGGCCATGATGTTGCCACCGAAGGCAGGGCGGGTTTGCATGAGATTTCGCTTGTCGTCGATGCCAAGCCCGGTGCAGTCGGCGGTAAGGCCGGTCCCGACCACCGTGGCGACCGCCCCGGCCAAGTCGCGCCCCAACCCCGTCGCACCCATGAGAACAATTTCGGGTTTGTGGGCATCGATAAGTTGACAGACCGCCTTAAGGTAGGCATCAGTCCGGTAATGCCGGAACACGGGGGCATCGATGAGATAGGCCTGGTCGGCACCATAACTGAATGCTTCGTAACAGAGCGCCTCCACATGTTCCCCGACGACGATGGCGGACAGGTTTACCCCCAAGGTATCGGCCAGTTCCCGTCCTTTCCCCATCAATTCCCAGGATACCTTGGCCACCTCCCCTTCGGTCTGCTCGACGAAGACCCAGACACCACAGTAGGCAGAGAGCTTTTTCGCCAGAATCGCCGCGTCTTCATCCACCTCTTCCACGGCAGGAGCCCCCTGGGCCATGAGCTCGTTCAGGATCTTCTGTTCATCGGGGGAGAGGAACATCTCGATTGCCTGGGCCGGGCAGACCTTGACGCACTTGACGCAGCCGATACATTTGTCGGTCAGGACCACAGGTTCACCGGAAGCGGTCATCTCAATGGCGTTGACCGGACAGGAACTCTCGCAGCGGGCGCCGCAGGCGATGCATCTGCCGTCTATCAACCGGGCACGTCCACGCGGTTTCTTTAACGGTTTCTTTGATTCGGTCATGGGTGGGTCCTTGGTAGAATCTTGGTGAATGGTGATACGTGAAAAGACTCTCTACTAATTTACCTTCCACGTTTTCTTCACAGTGCCAGCAGGTCCTTGCTGAGGAGTTTGTCGATGAGGAGATTCGCCGTCCCCTCCGGGTCATGGAGTCCGTCGCCGACGATCTCCCCTTTTTCCCGTTCCGGAGAAAAAATCCTGCTGACCCAGGTGGGGGACCCCTTTAGTCCGATGGTGTTGACATCGAGCTTGAGGACTTCGTTATTCCAGACCTTGATCTCGGCTTCATGGGAAGTAAGCCGCATGGGGACGGTCGGGTAACGGGGACGATTCAGTTCCCTCACCACGGTAATCATTGCCGGAAACGGAGACTCGACAATCTCATGCCTCCCTTCCAGCTTTCGTCTCACCCTTACCCGTTTGCGCAGCAGGTCAAGCTGCTCGATGTTGTCAACGAGGGTAAGCTGGGTATAGCCAAGACGGGTGGCAATCCCTGGTCCCACTTGGGCCGTATCGCCGTCGATAGTCTGCTTGCCGCAGAGGACAAGCCCCACCTCCTCCTGCTCGTTCAGCAACGTAATGGCTCTGGTCAACACATTACTGGTGGAAAGCGTATCGGCACCGCCAAAAACCCGGTCGGAAAGGAGGATGGCTTCATCGACACCGAGAGAGAGCGCCTTTCTCAGGGTAGCCTCCGCGTTGGGTGGCCCCATGGAGATAGCCGCTACCCGGAACCCGTACCGGTCCTTGAGTTGAAGGGCAGCTTCCAGGGCATGGGTGTCATAAGGGTTGACAATGAACGGGATCCCCTCCCGCACCAGCGTGTTCGTCACCGGGTCAATTTGCACCTGGGTGGTGTCGGGCACCTGTTTAATGCAAACGACTATCAGCATATTCATATCCTCGCTTGCTCATCATCCCGTGACATCAAGATGATACCCCCTCGGGCTGTCCAGCGGGTTCCGCAATAGGTGCATTCCAGACATTTTTTCACCGTGTTGCCGTCGGATACCGATAGTTCAACCTGTGCAGAGCAAAAACAGCTGGGACATACCATGGGACTCTCCTCCCATCTCTTGCTTGAGTTCAGAGTTTGTAGATCTTCAGCAGTGCCTTGGCCATGTCCGCCGGGCTGGCGGCTACCGATATGCCACACTCTTCGAGTATGGCTACCTTTTCCGTCGCTGTCCCCTTACCCCCGGAGATGATCGCCCCCGCATGACCCATCCGCTTACCCGGAGGAGCGGTGACCCCGGCGATGTACGCCGCAACCGGTTTGGTCATGTGTTCCTTAACGAACCGCGCCCCCTCTTCCTCCGAGTTGCCGCCGATCTCCCCGATCATAATCACCGCCTCGGTGTCCGGGTCTTCCTCAAACATCCGCAGCACGTCCACATGGTTCGTCCCGTTAACAGGGTCGCCCCCGATCCCGACGCAGGTGGACTGGCCAAGCCCGACGTTGGTGAGCTGCCAGACCGCTTCGTAGGTCAGGGTGCCGGAGCGAGAGACGACCCCTACCTTACCCGGCTTGTGGATGTACCCCGGCATGATGCCGATCTTGCACTGGCCGGGGGTGATGACCCCGGGGCAGTTGGGACCGACGAGACGGGTCTTTTTCCCCTGCATGTACTGCTTGACCTTGACCATGTCGAGGACCGGTATCCCCTCGGTGATGCAAATGGCAAGTTCAATTCCTGCATCGACCGCCTCCATGATGGAGTCGGCGGCGAAGGGAGGGGGAACGTAGATGACGGAGGCGGTAGCGCCGGTCTTGGTTACCGCTTCCCGCACGGTGTCGTAGACAGGGAAGCCGTCGATGACGGTGCCACCTTTGCCGGGGGTGACCCCGCCGACCATCTGCGTGCCGTACTCCCTCGCCCCCTGGGCATGAAAGAGGCCGGTGGCGCCGAGCCCCTGGGTGATGACTTTGGTGTCTTTATTGATAAGTATGCTCATCTCTCTATCCCTCCTCAGGCGGCAACGGCCTGGACGATTTTTTGGGCTCCGTCGGCCATCCCGTCGGCAGCGACAATATTGAGGCCGCTTTCGGCCAGCATTTTCTTGCCGTTTTCCACGTTGGTCCCTTCCAGGCGCACCACCAGCGGCACCTGGAGGGAGACCTGCTTGGCCGCCTCGATGACCCCGGTAGCGATGACATCGCACTTCATAATGCCGCCGAAGATGTTGACGAATATTCCTTTCACGTTTTTGTCGGAGAGGATGATCTTGAACGCCTCGGTGACCCGCTCAATGGTGGCCCCACCTCCAACATCCAGGAAGTTGGCAGGCTCGCCGCCGGAAAATTTGATAATATCCATGGTCGCCATGGCCAGACCGGCACCGTTGACCAGGCAGCCGATGTTGCCGTTAAGCGATACATAGGAGAGGTCGTGCTGGGAGGCTTCCACCTCGTTGGGATCTTCTTCATCGAAGTCGCGCATGTCGCCGATCTGAAGATGCCGGAACATGGCGTTGTCGTCGAAGCCGAATTTGGCATCCAGGGCCAGAAGATCACCTTCTTTGGTGACAACCAGCGGGTTGATCTCCAGAAGTGAGCAGTCACAGGCAAGGAAGGTGGTGTAGAGCCCTTCCAGCAGTTTGACCGCCTTGGTTGTGAGCTTTCCCGTCATTCCCAGGCTGAAGGCGAGGTTGCGAGACTGGAACGGCGTGAGTCCCACCAGTGGATCTATCACCTCCCGGAAGAGCTTCTCCGGGGTCGTGGCCGCCACCTCCTCAATGTCCATTCCCCCTTCGGTGGAGGCCATGACGGTGACCCGGGAGGTTGCCCTGTCCACCAGGAGGCTCACGTACAGTTCCCGGTCGATGTTGCAGCCGTTTTCCACCAGAACCCGGGTGACAACCTTCCCTTCCGGGCCGGTCTGGTGGGTCCGAAGGGTCATCCCCAGCATGTCCCGCGCTATGAGCCGCACTTCTTCGGAGGTGCGGGCCAGCTTGACGCCCCCACCCTTCCCCCGCCCTCCGGCGTGTATCTGGGCCTTTACCACCCAGGGGCCATCTCCCAGTCGTTTCGCCCATTCCCGCGCACTCGCCCCGTTGTAGCAGACATGTCCGTCAGGAACAGGTACCCCAAACTTCCGCAAAATCGCTTTCGCCTGGTATTCGTGGATGTTCAATTTAGACCTCCTCAAATATAAATCGGTTCACCGATTTGAATGCCATGGATATCCATGGACAATCTGAAAACTTCCGTAAAAAACCGGGGCAGACATGGCGTCCTGCCCCTTGAATCACAGCTACGAAGGGAGTACTACCTGGTCCGGACGGTAATTAGGCTGATTAGTTCACGTAGTAGATTACACCTTAGCCGTCAGCGCGGGAACGAACTGGAGGACGTCGGCAACCACCAGGACGTCGGCCACCTCGCCGATGGGGGCGTCCTTGTCCTTATTGATGGCGACGATAAAATCCGACTTCTTCATCCCGGCCAGGTGCTGGATGGCACCGCTCACCCCGCAGGCGATGTACAGTTTCGGGCTTACCGTCTGCCCCGTGGTTCCGACCTGGTGGCTGTGCTCTACCCACCCCGCATCCACCACCGGCCGGCTCGCACCCAGTTCACCGCCAAGCGCCTTGGCCAGGGCGGCGATAATCGGTACGTTTTCCTTTTTCCCCACAC
Organism: Deltaproteobacteria bacterium; assembly: GCA_021848385.1. Classification (GTDB taxonomy): domain Bacteria; phylum Desulfobacterota; class Desulfuromonadia; order Geobacterales; family Geobacteraceae; genus Geomobilimonas. Next base: position 253 of record JAJZUQ010000084.1, on the reverse strand, counting down.
CCCGACCGGCGGTGACGATCACCTCGGCCCGGGTCAGGTCCACGTCCTTCGCCTCGGCAGGCTCATAGCCGGTGAAGGTGACGTTGCTCGTGACGGTTGCGGTTACCTTCTGCACATTGGGGCTCTCCCCCGGCTGCACAGCCGTAAAGGCCCCGGCCTGGATGGTAATGACCGCCTTGGAAGTGGATGGTTTGACGGTCCGGCGCATCTTGGCGTTGCAGCACCCCACTTCGAAGCCGCCGTCGACCAGTCC
>JAJZUQ010000024.1 GCA_021848385.1 Deltaproteobacteria bacterium | reverse complement strand
CGATCTAAAAACCGGTCAGGGACCGGCTGACCGGATGCCTCGCGCAGCTGCAGCTCGCCTACTGGCAGATCCGGAGCGCCCCGCTGGCTGATGCTCTCCTCGGCCTGACCGGACAGGTCGCCACCGCCTACAGTTTGCGCAAGGGGCGGCGCGGAGGGCTGGATTTTGACGATCTCCAGATCAAGTGCCGCGACCTCCTGGCACGGGATGCCGTCATCCGCAACGACTGGCGACAGCGGTGCCGGGTGCTCATGGTGGACGAGTTTCAGGACACCAACCCTCTCCAGAAAGAGTTGGTCGATCTTCTCTGCGGCCCGGAGCAGCGGCTCTTCGTCGTAGGGGATCCAAAGCAGTCCATCTACCTCTTCCGCGGTGCTGATGTGGGGGTGTTCCTCCAGACCAGCCGGGATATGGTGGCCGCAGGAGGGCGTAACCTCTACTTTCAGGAATCGTTCCGCTCCCGGGAAGGAATCATCCGCTTTGTCAACGGCCTCTTCGACCAGGTTATGGGGGGAAGCGGCGCAGACTTTGACCCCCCCTACGGAGAGGGGGACGTCCTGGACCCCCGGCGGCGGGACTGGGACGGCACACCCTGCATCGAACTGCTCGCCGGTTCATGTGAGGGAGACGCAGACGCCAGGAGGCGGTGGGAAGCCGCCGCCATTGCTCGCAGAATCCAGGAGCTGGTCGGCGGCATCACCGGCATAAGCGTCTACCATAAGGACCGCAGCGGGGAATTTATTCCCCGGCACCCCTCCTACGGAGACATCGCCATCCTGTTTCGCCGTTTCAGCAACCTCAAGCTGTTCGAACGGCAGCTGCGCCAGGCCGGCATCCCCTATTACGTGGTGAAGGGACGGGGTTTCTACCGCTGTCAGGAGGTGCTCGACATCCTCAACTTCCTCACCTTCCTGGAGTATGGCAAGGACCTTGCCGCCCTGGCAGGAGTCCTCCGCTCCCCCCTCTGCGGGATCTCCGACGAAACCCTCTACTGGCTCGCCCGGAACGACTGTGGTCTAGCCAGCTGGCAGCAGATTTCAATCCAAAACTCAAAACTCACGATTCAAAACTCGCTTAACGAACGTATAACCCCGGCCGACCGGGAACGGCTCGCCTCGCTGGCATCGCTCGTCAACCGGCTTCGCCCCCTGCGCGACCGGCTCACCCTGGCGGAACTGCTGGAAGAGATCCTCACCGGCACCGACTTTGCCTCCACCCTCCTCACCACCTTCCAGGGGGAACAGAAGGTGGCAAACCTGCGCAAGCTGATCGAGCTTGCCCGCTCCTTCTCCCGCCGTGGCGAGGTTTCCCTCCGCCGCTTCATCAACTATCTCACCGACTTGGTGGAGAAGGAACCGACCGAGGCGGAGGCGTCCATCGTCGCCGAAGGAGAGGACGTGGTGCGGCTCATGACCATCCACCAGAGCAAGGGGCTGGAATTCCCCCTTGTCTTCGTCCCCGAACTGGGCGCGGGGCAGCCGGGCAACCAACCTTCCGTCCGGCACGACCCCGACCTCGGGATCGGCATCAAACTTTCCCTTCCCGGCGGTGTCCCGTGCCCCACCCTGGCATACCGGGCAATATCCGACCTCCGCAAGGCCAAGGAAACGGCCGAGCTGAAACGGCTGTTCTACGTGGCAGTCACCCGCGCACGGGACCACCTGGTCCTCTCCGGCGAAGGAAGGGGAGAATGGCGCACCTGGCTCGATGCCTTCCGTACCGGCCCGGATGGCGGACTGGTGATGACTGTTGATACGGAAGGGATACCGAGGGAAGATACCGTCCCGCCACCGGCCAGGGAAACTGCCCCCTTGTCGCCGGAGGTTCTTGCCCTGGCTGCTGAACGGGCCCTTCATTATGTTCCGCCTTCCCCGTCGACAATGGTCTTTTCCCCCACGGCCCTGGAAGATTACGCCCTCTGTCCGCGCAAATACTACTACAAGGGGGTGCTCGGCCTGGACGAAGGGCTCTTTGCCCAGCTCCTCGCCCCTTACCACCCCACGCCGGAACGCAAAAAACGGAGCGGAATGACCCCCCTGGAACGGGGGAACCTTGCACATGCCATCCTGGAACGGCTTGATTTCGGTGGAGCCCCTGACCACCAGAGGCGCCAATGCCGGCAACTGGCCGCAGCCTTTGGAGGGGAGGGACCGGACGGGGAAGAGGTCATAGAACAGGTGCTGACCCTCGCATCCTCGCCCCTGGGGAAAAGTCTCTCCACGGCCCGCCTCCTGCGGGAGCACCCCTTCACGCTCCACCTGCAGGGGGGGGCTGACTACTACATCCGCGGCGCAATGGACCTGGTGGCGGTGCAGGACGACCTGGTGACGGTCTACGACTACAAATACATGACGCGGGACGGGACCGACCTCAAAGGGTATCGTTTCCAGCTCAGCACCTACCTGGTCGCCCTTGGCAGGGCCTTTCCCGGCCGGCGGATTGAAGCGCAGCTGCTGTTTCTGAAGGGTGGAGGGAATGAACCGGTGACATGCGACCTCCCCTCCTTCGAGGCACGACTCCTGGAACTCATGGACGCCATTCGGGAGAGAAGCCGGGAAGGGGACTTTGCCCTGATGGCAGGATGCGACGGAAGTCACTGCCCGTTCCGGCAGAGGTGCGGGTTAAGGGGCTAAAACGTAAAAAAGGCCCCCCTCGCGGAAGGCCCTTCTTTGCGCCGTGACATCTTTGCGTCGGAACGGCCAGGTCAGCGCATCCAGCTTACCCGGACGAACTCCTGGTCATGGCTCCACTGGTAGTGGAGTTCTCCCTTGTGGGCCTTGTAGATCTCCCGCCCCAGCTTCTGGGCCAGTTTCTCCTCCGTAGTGCCGATGGTCATTACGTCCCGCTCCTGCTGAATCTCCATGATCCTGCCCAGGGGGTTCTTTGCCCGGGATTTGGCCTCCACGTGCTTGATGATGTTGAGGATAGCCTCCTCGTGCTGAAGCAGATAATCACCGGTCAGGGTGATAACACCGGCGGGATTATTATCCTCCATCCGCTGGCATGCCGGGCAGATCACCTTGCCGATACCGGCCTCTCCCCGCATTTGATTCGACTCCACCTCGTCAAGGCTCCACCGCTTGTTCCGGTAGATGGCGCCACACTTGCGGCAGAGGGCCACCTCCCCGATCCCTCCCCGGGGGGTATAGACGCTGGTGCTTCGGGGCGCCCGCTGCCCCTTCTCGTCGATGCCCATTTTGTTGGATAGACGTGCCATAAAGTCATCTCCTTTCTCCAGAAAACTCCCTGGAATGATAAATTCCCCTGACATCCCGCGAACTGGCGGGAAAATCAGGAGAGCGGCCACCTGCTCGTGTGGGGGTCAAAAGATGGGGGAGTAATCCCTTCATGGCTCCGGAGGATCGCCCTGACCGGGGCGCCATCGCCATCCCGTATCTTCAGGGGCAGACAGATAAGTTCATAATGCCCCGCCGCCACCCCATCCAGATTCAAACCCTCCAGCACCACCACTCCGTTACCCAGCAGTTGCCGGTGTACCTCCCCATCTCCATCGAACCTCTCGATGGAGAGATAATCGATGCCGACCAGCCTGACCCCCTCATCCAGGAGATAGCGGGCACCCTCTTCCGTGAGGTGGGCATACTCCTCGTGAAATCCTGGCCGGTCCCAGAGGAGGGAGTTGTCGGTTTTGAGGAGTATCCTCTCCTCCCCCTTAACGGGAAAGCGGGCCAGGTCCCTGCGCCCGATCTCCCGCACGCCGGACAGTTCAATCACCAGTGCCTTCCCCACGAGAAGGGTCAGGGGGACATGGTCGACGGCCATGCCATGATCGCTGTAGTGCCGCATCACATCAAGGTGGGTTCCGCAGTGGGTGGAGATGGCAAGGCGGGAGACATTGGCGGTATCCCCCCGGCTGATGCGGGTCACCGGCTCAATCGTTACCGAAGGGTCACCCGGATAAACGGGGAGATCAGATGAAATAAGGGCGGAAATGTCGTATATCTTCATGGTCACCTCGCTCCGTTTGTGATACATATCAGCAGATAAAGTATACCCATTCCTGAGGATTTTGCGACCTTGGGAAACGTTCCCCCGATCCGCAGGTTTTTGATTTCCATCAATGTTTCGGAAGACAGTTCGTATAACATAGGGGTATCTTTGCCAAAGGAGCCATCATGACCCGCCGGAGAACAGCTGTCGTATCCATCCGCCTGCTGGCGCTCACTCTCGTCGCCTCGGGTATGGCATTCGCCGCTGGCTGCACGTCCCTGCCGGTCAGCGGCCCACAAGCCGCCAACCTCTCCGCCACGGCGGTGACACGCGTGGCACCGGCAGCACCTTGGTGCGTCAACCCGACGGATTCCCGTATCGCCATGGGGGACAACGGCTTGCAGCTGGTCGAACCGGCCACCGGTATCAAGACCAGGCTCGCCCCCCCATCACCCTCGGCCTTGGCATGGTCACCCGACGGCAAACGGCTTGCTGCCGCTCTTCCCGGCGGTGATTCTACCACGCTCGCCATCTTCTCCCGGCAGGGGGAGTCTATCGCCAAAGCCCCCGTCCCCGGAAGGGTAACACGCATCGAGTGGGTGTCACCGGCGGGCCTGGTCGCCCTCGGGGTGGGAACACGGAGATTCTCATTCGGCGATGCCATCACGGCAACCCTCTACCGATGGGACGGCACGGCGGCGCCGCAGGCGACCACCCTCTTCGAAACCACCGTCAAACCGCTCACCATAAGGCAATGGGGAGAACGCGTCGTTACCTCCATCTCCATGGCCATTTCGCCGGAGCGTGATGAAATGCTCTATACCCGCCTCCATGACCCTCCCGCCTTCTCCCCTTACCTGCGCATCATCCTGCGCAACCTGGATAGCGGGGCCGAGCGGGATGTGGCAACCGTCCCTCTCTCGTCAGGCGGCGGCAGGTTCGTCGGCACCGGCGAACGGATCGTCTACGGCGACGGCTCCTCCTCCAAGCTCATGGAACCCTGGAGTGACAAGGTTATCCAAACCTTCCCGGCCCCGGGAAAACATCTGGCAGCCTCACCGGCAGGAAAATATCTTCTCATTGACGGCCATCTCTACCAGGGGGAGACGGAGATCGCATCCTTTCCCCCGACGACGGAAGGGAGATTCGCTCCCGGTGGAAAGCTCTATCTGCACCATGGCATGGACATCTACCGCATAGGCGGCCTGACGGAATCGGTTCCTGCGCCCCTTCCGCCGACCGTTGCAGAACGACTCCGCACCCTGCGCGCATGGCGGAGCGAAGGACTCATTACCGACCGTGAATACCGGGAGAACAGAGAAAGGATTATGGTGCCATGACCTTGAAGAGAGTTTTTCCGATGGTTTTTATCCTTCTGTTGGCAGCACTGCCGGTTCTGGCCGACGAATGCCTGGACTGCCACCGCCTCAAGACTCCCGCCGCGGTCCGCCAATGGGAAGGAAGCGCCCACGCAAAGGCCAAGGTCGGTTGCGCCGGCTGCCACGGCAGCGACCACGCCCGTCTCGACACGGGAGAAATCGTCGTCGACCAGAAGGTCTGTGGACGCTGCCACAAAAAGGCGCTCGATGAGCACATGAAGAGCCGTCACGGCATGGGACTCCACTCCGGCTGGGGGTGCACGAGGAACCTTCCGGGACGGGACCAGAACGAATGCCGCCACTGCCACGAAGAAGGGAGCGACCGCCCCCTGTCGGCGGCCCACTGCGCCCGTTTTCTCAAGCAGTCGAGCGAAATGGGTGAACTGGGGTGCAACCGGTGTCACAACGTGGAGAGTTCCTGTGCCTCCTGCCACACCAACCACGGCACGAGCCTCGCCATCGTTCGCGACCCCAACGTCTGCGCCGCCTGCCACATGGGCCCGGACCATCCCCAGTGGGAGATGTGGCAGACATCCCGCCACGGCACCCTGTTCGCCAGCGCCGGTCCCGCCCTCGGCCCGACCTGCCAGAGCTGCCACATGGCCAGGGGGACCCATAACGTTTCCGCAGGTATTACCATGAATTCCGGCGGGATTCCCTATCCCGCGGACCAGGCAAAACGGGGACGAGAGGAAATGGTGCGTATCTGCGCCGACTGCCATGCATCGGCCTTTGCCCGCAAGGAACTGGCCCTGGGTGACGGGATCCGCACCCAGAGTCTGACCATCCTTAAGGAGGCGGAGCAGCTCATCCAGGACCTGGCGGACCGCAACCTCCTCGACCCGATGCCGGACAAGCGTCCTCCCCACCCCCTGAGCGGCCCCCAACTGGTACTGGACAGCCAGATGCTCTACGAGGACACCTCCCACATCGAACGGCTTTTCTTCAAGATGAAAAAGTACGATTATGCCCGAACCGTCAAAGGGGCCTACCATCAGAATGCGGCCTATACCCACTGGTACGGCAACGCCGAACTGAAGATGGACCTCATCGACATCAAGGCCGAAGCGAACCGGCTCCGTGAGCGACGGACGCCCGCAGCGGCACCGGCCGGGAAGATTGAAAACCCTGCCACGACAGCGGAGGAGCAGCTGCGCGTGCTGAAGAAAAAGGCCGGACGGGGAGAGTTGAGCGAGAGTGAGTACGAGCGGGAAAAGGGAAAGGTGCTGCGGGGAATGGACGACAGGGAGCATTAACCCTGAAAACGGCAGTTGAATACTGCCGGAAGGAGTACATGAGGGGTATTTCATTGCGATGTTACTGATACGGTCTGCAAACGCGGGATGAGCGCCGGGTCCAGTTCACCCATCTTCTCTTTACCCAGCCGCTCCAGAAAACAGCGCACCCGCTCAACTTGGGAAATGAAACCTGCCACGTCCACCCACAGGCAGACCGCCGGCACACGGAGCAAATAACCCGTGCCGCCGGCCAAGAGGCTGAGTGCTCCTCCAAAGTTGCCATTCCGCCAGTGGTGGAGTGCGATGGCAATCTGGATGATCCCCTGGTACAAATCCCGCACCTCTCCCGTTTCCTTGAGCCAGAGGATTTCCAGCGTCTCATGACACTCAAACCACTCCTGACCGTTGAACTGGCGGATGCCAAGGAGCAATTGCCCCGGCGGCGATGCATGACAGTCACAGGTCGGTATTGTCTCATTCTCCATGGGTGTCAGTGCCTCAGGTCGTATCGATGGGGATCTGCTGCAGTATAAATCGCCTCTACTCTATCCCTGAACTTCTGCACGCAATCCATCATATGTTGCATTCCCGTCACGATTCCTTCCTAATGGACACCCGCCCGCAGCTTTCGCAACACACTTCACAACGCAAAAAACCGCCCAACCGATATGTTGCCGGCGTGGGCGGTTTCGACGAAAAAAGAAGCCTGTGCATGGCGCGCTCCCGGACGGTGACGCATTCAAGAAAAGATGAGACGTTTGTAACCCTCCGTGTCCCGGCTGTCAAGGGGAATATGGCTGAAAAGGGCAAGGGGCGCCTTACCGCGGCGTTAAACAAAAAAAGCCTGCGCAGGGCAGGCCATAGAGAGCTTTTCGTCTTTTCCCGATAGCAAGAAGAAAAAAGAGGGAAAAGGGGCACCACCTATGCCGCGTAATCGCGACAACGGGATAGATTTCCTTCTGACAGATGCCAACGAAAAAACCCGCTCATGCAGCGGGCATTTCGTCAAGAATTTTTATCTATCACCCCGTCGGCTCATACCAACTCATAGATAATTAATATGCAAATTAAGACCATAAACGTAAGAGCGGTAAAGAACACCTCTTCAGCTAATCGCTCCAGCCGATGCCGCCTCCCCTTACGCCGCAGCCTCAACGAGGAGTAAGAAATGATGCACGAACTCAGGAACAGGAGCGCATCTAAAGCGAGCAATTCCTCGCCATAGCTTTTTACATGAGAGAGACGGCGATTCATGATGAAAATGCCGATCACCGTGAGACAGACACCGACCAAAGTCGCCGACACCGTAAACACATGAATAGTGATATCTATTTCGACGGCTTCGTGCGAAGGGTCCTGCGGAGATGGGTGGAGTACTGGTTTCTTCTCATTTACCAATTCACCATCCCCCCCAAATCAACTGTTTATCGTAAAACATGAACGTCCTGCGCCGGCACAACCTTGCCATCAGCTGTCCATCTCCACCCGATTGCGACCGTTTCCCTTTGCCCGGTAGAGGGCCATATCGGCTGCCTTGACCAGTGCGTTTGCGTCCCGCTGGTTGTCCGGACTGCTCATCGAGACGCCAAGGCTTATGGTGACCGGTATCATCCCCTCCGGGGTATCCATCGGTTCACTGCATATGGAACAGCGGAGCCGCTCTGCAAGCCCTTCGGCATCCTTCCGATCACATCCCTGCATGACGATGAGGAATTCCTCCCCTCCGTAGCGCCCCACATAATCATAGGAGCGCATGAGGGAAAGCATCCGTTCCGAAGACTGGCGGAGCACCGCATCCCCCACCAAATGGCCGTAAGTGTCATTGATCATTTTGAAATTGTCCAGGTCGGCCATTATCACGCTGACGCTGGTATCTTCCCGCTTTGCCCGTGCCAGTTCGTCCACGAGGATACGATAGATCTCCGCATGGTTCCAGAGCCCGGTGAGGGAATCACGGGAAGCCTTCGCCCGGAGTATTTCCTGTGCCGCAAGCAGTTCATCCTGCAACTCCAGGATGCGCCTCCCGGCACGAAGGCGCACCCTCAGTTCGTTGCTCTTGAATGGCTTGGTAATGTAATCATCAGCACCCGATTCCATGCCGGCGATAATATCCTCCTCCTTATGCTGGCCGGTCAGGAGAATTATATAGGTATAGGGTTCCTTCAGTTCCGCTCTGACCTTCCGGCAGATATCTACACCATTCATTCCCGGCATCAGCCAGTCCAGAAGGGCGAGCCGGGGTGCATCCCCGCACGTAAGCGCCTGCCATGCCTCGTTGCCATCCTGGGTCTCAATCACTTCATAACCCCATCGGGACAAGTACAGTTTCAGAAGATTTCGAAGACTGACATCATCTTCTGCAATCAATAACTTCATATGATTCCCTTAAGTCTTAACCCGTGAGGGGGAATACCACCATAGGTGAATTTTTTCTAACATACTAACACGACCGGAGTTTCAGTACAATCATCGTCTCTCCAGGCAAGCATACCATGCCTCACTAACTTGTCACCCTCCGGCCTTTTTCACCCGATACCCCCGCTTTTCCAGCTCGGCCACCAGCAGATCACGATGTTCCCCCTGGATCTCGATGACGCCGTCCTTGACCGTCCCGCCAGTGCCGCAACGCCGCTTCAGTTCACCCGCCAGGGTCTTCAGTTTCTCTTCGTCCAGGGGGAGACCTCTGATGGTAATAACCGATTTCCCACCCCGCCCCTTGGTCTCCCGTCCTACCCGAACGATGCCGTCCCCCGCCGGAAGTGTCTTCGTTGTGCGGCAGACGCACTTCCCGGCCGGCTGGCCGCAGCCTGGGCAGATACGCCCCGACTCGGAAGAGTAGACCAGCCGGTATTCATCCGATCGGCGCGTGGTCATAATCCCGATCCCCCCGTCATTTGCACTCCACCTCGCGAATCATGTCGAGTCGCGAATCGGGGGGGATATCCTCCCAATCGGTCTTCCCCGTCAGGTCAAACGCGGCAATGACTCCTCCCTCTCCGTCCCGGTGAACCACCCGGGTGAGGCGGCTCTTCTCACCTTTGCAGTCGATATCGTAGCTGAAGAAGGAGACGGCCAGTCCTGCGTACTTTTTGGCGTTCCCCAGAAGTTTAAGCGTCTCCGCCTTCCCCGCCGGCAGGTAGACCTGACGTATCACCACGCCGACCATTCCCGCCGCCGGCCGGACGACGGCCGATTTGTCGTACGTAAAGGTGGAATGGTCAGGAATGGCATCCACCTCCACCCACTCCGGCCCGCTACCCCATGCGCTTCCGGCGTACACGGGCATGAGCCCTACCGCGAGCGCCACCACCACAGCTAACATGAATTGTCGAGGTATCATGTCTGTCCCCCTCTGCATTATCCTCGTTCCAGTCTACCCCGGAACCTCCGTGACTTCAAACAGTCCACCGGTTGCTACAATGTTTACCCTTCAGTCCAGCCGACATGTCCCATCTGCGCAGGTATGCCGACGGGGAAGGTAGCGACGGTAGCGGGCGAAAATGGCATATCCGGCGCGGGCTAGAAAGTTGAACCCCGGCAGCATGACCAGCCTGCCGAGGAACCCATACCAGGTTGAGCCGGGAAACGCCTGCCAGATGGCCCAGAACCCTTCGATACCTCGATATATCGTTCCGCCATTATCAATGACGTGCATCTGTGCCATGAAATCGGCCAGGGATATGCCGTTGCGTTCCGGTCCGAAGGCTGGATCACTGATGTCAACGAATATCAGCCGGGATGCCCGGTCACGCTTGCGGTAGAGAGACATCTCGGCGGCACAGACACGGCAGGCGCCGTCGTAGAAAATAGTCAGAGGGAATTGGGGAGATGGCAGCATGGGCGATTCCTCCAGCGGCTCCAGTTCAGGAAAACAGCGACACCAGTTCGCCGCGCCAGACCCAGGCAAGGGCCAGCAGCGTGCCGTAAATTGCCACCCCGGTAAGGCTGGAAAAGGCGACCCGGAGGTCCTGGATCGAGGGGATCGCGCCGGCCGTGCAGAGATAGACTGTCAGATAGAGGCACAGGGTATGGTACAGGTCAGCGGGAAACCAGGCGAACCAGTGATGGTAGAGAAACCAGGCAATAGGGATGAGGAGGAGAGGCGCCAGGCCGGTGGGCAATGAGGCGATGATGCCGGCATTGCGGATGGTCACCGAGCCGAGCACCCAGCTGCGCCGCACCGAGCCATCCGTCAGCGTGGTGAACCGGGGGGTCGGGATGATGCTGAAGCCCGTCGGGTGGCCACCGGTGACGAAGGCGACAAGCAAATGGGAAAGCTCGTGGAGCAGGGTAGCGGGAAGGGCATAGAGTATCTGCCAGAGTGGGCCGGCGGTACCGATGCGGCCATGAACGGCTGCCAGGACGATGACCAGCATGAGCCCCGCAAAATGGACGGTTGTCCCATCAGCTTCTCCAAGGATCATGGCAGTTCGGCCAGTAGCCGCTCCAGATCGGCCCGGTCGAAGTGGTACCGTTCCCTGCAGAACTCGCAGGTCACCTCCGCCTCCCCCTGGGTTTCCAGCATGTTGGCCAGTTCGTCACGGCCGAGGGAGATGAGCACCCGCTCTATCTTTTCCCGGCTGCAGGAGCACGCAAGGGCCACCGCCCGTTTTTCCAGGGTGTCGTAGGGAATCCCCTCGAACAGCCTCTCCAGGAGCTGTTCCGGCGTCTCACCTTGGCGCAGGAGCTCTGACAGTGCGGTGAGTTCGGCAATTCGCCCCATGAGCCGGTCAATGGCAGCATCGTCCTGAGGGGGGAGGGCCTGGATCAGGAAGCCCCCCGCAGCCGCCACGCTTCCATCCGGCTCCAGGTAGACCCCCAGTCCGACCGCCGACGGCACCTGCTCCGAGTCGGTAAGGTAATAGGCCAGGTCCTCGGCGATCTCGCTCGAATAGAGCTGCACCGTGCCGTGGTACGGTTCCTTCATCCGCAGGTCCTTGGTGACGGTGAGAAAGCCTGCCCGCCCCAGCGCCCCCGCCACATCCACTCTGCCATCCCGGAGGGGAAGATTGATGGACGGCACTCCCACGCAGCCACGCACCGCACCATTGCTTTCCGCCTCCACGAGAATCTTCCGGATCGGCCCGTTCCCCTCGAATTTTAGTCCCACCCGCTGACCGGTCTTGAGGAGCGCCCCCATGAGCACGCCGCCGGTCAGTGCCCGTCCCAGGGCGGCCGACGCCGTGGGAAGAGTTTCGTGGCGGCGGCACCCCTCCCTGACCAGTTCCGTGCTGACACAGGCCAGGGCACGGAAACTGCCGGACCGACTGATGATCCGCACCAGATAATCACTCACCGGCAGCCTCCCAGACGCCCCACCAGTTCCTTGAGTGCAGAGTTCTTCAAGGTGCTCATCAAACTACCCACTTCTATCCTCCGAAACCTTGTTCAACCCTGAACATTTAACCTTGAACATTGAACCCTGAACGTTGAACGGTATTTCAAACAAGCCCCATGGTGAAGTTGAACTCCGACGTTCCCGCGATCTCCTGCCCCCGTCCGAACGCCTCCAGAATGCGGGGCCACTGTTCCTGGGGAACGCCGGAGAGGTCGATGATGAAGCTGTCGCACCCCATCTCCAGCAGCCGCCCCCGAAAAGCGGTGAGGGAGAAGCGACGGGTCGGGGTAACCACCGTCAGACCGTCTTTCACCGCCACCTCGTACCCGTCCCCCCTGTCGGAGAGAACCGGGACGTCGTTCTTGACACTCCGGATGGCGATCTTAGAGGTTATGGCAGGGACGCCGCCATACACCAGCACCCGCCGGCCGATGGCAAGGTCCGCCGCCAGGAGTTCCCTCATGTTCTCAGCATCGTCCTCGATATAGAGGGTGGCCGCAACCGCCCCCAGCTCCTGCCAGGACAGGAGCGCCTGGCTGTTGAGGGAGAAGAGCCGGTAGTCGGTGGAGATCTCCAGCGAAGCAGTCTCCGCCAGGCCGCCCCCAACCGCCCTGAGGAGGGGAAAGTGGGAGAGGTTGGCCGCTTCGAAACGCCGGAAGCCGGCCGCAACGATCTGCTCCACCCCCTGCCGGTAGAAGGGGAGGTCCTCATCGAAGATGATGAAGGGGAGACGCCAAAGCACCTGCTCTTCACGCCCCCGCAGTTTCCGGGCAAAGAGCGGCAACTGGTGGAGGTTGGCCCGGGAGACGGGGAGGCTGATGACATCCACCCCCTCCCGGTGGAGCAGATGGTAATCCCGCAGATACTCCAGGCGAATGATGAGCTCGCTCCGCCGGGCAGTCCGTACCGGTCGCGGCTTGACCAGTTCGGCCAGGGCTGCCCGTTTCGTGACATTCCGCCGCTTCTGCAGGTCGGGAAGCACACGTTCCGCAAGGGCTTGGTAGAACTGTCGGCGGATATCCTTGAGCCGGGCCGGGGGGATAAGTACGTTTGGAAAGCCGGGCGCCATGAGGTTTCGCAGCTCAAAGGAGGTATCGCCACTACGGGAGAACTGGGCACGGAGCACGCCGGCCATCTCGCTGGTGCGGGCCGGCTCCAGGGTGCCGAGGGGATACTCCTCGATTATCTCGCACCCCGCCACCCTTGCTGTAATCCGCAGGACCTCACCGTCGAACGAGAGATCGAGATCACAGGGGAGCTTCCCCCCCTTCACCCCATCCAGTCGCTTCCTGCAGGCGCTCTCGCTCATGGTGAAAGCAGTTTCCGATGAAACCTTGAAGACCGTGTCCCCGATCTTGACGGGGAAGGGGGAGACGGTGCTGACGATGGTTTTTTCCCGGACATTCTTCACCTGCTGTCGGCCGGCATACAGTTCCTTGATGGTAAAGGCGCGCCCCGCCATGTCGCTTTTCGGCTGGACCCGGATCCGGTCACCCACGTGGAGCCGGTCCCGGGTCTCGAAGCTGATCCGATCCCCCTGAATGGTGCGGATCTCGCCGAGAAAGCGGCCGGTGGCCCCCTTGAGGGACGGTGTGGCAATGTCGGTCGGCTGGTGGGAGGCAAGGAATCCCTTGGTGGGAACCCGGCCGAAGGAGAGTTTCAGGAGCTCCTTGGCCGTGGCTATTGCCTCGTCACGCCGGTGGGGAGGGGCATCGAGGACGAGCCGGTAGGCGCCGATGACGCTCGCCACGTACTCAGCCGATTTCATCCGCCCCTCGATCTTCAGGGAGGCGACACCCGCCTCCACGAGCTGGGGAAGCATGTCGATGGAGGAAAAGTCGTTGGTAGAGAAATAGTACCCCTCCTTCCCCCGATAGGTGTACTGGCGGCGGCATGGCTGGGCGCAGCGTCCCCGGTTGCCGCTGTGGCCGCCGAGGAAGGAGGAGAAGTAGCATTGTCCGGAAATGGAAAAACAGAGGGCGCCGTGGATGAAACATTCAATTTCGGCCTTGCTCTGCCGGGCAATGGCTGCGATCTCGTCGATATGGAGTTCCCGGGCGAGCACAACCCGCTCGAAGCCAAGCTCTTCCAGCTGACGGACGCCGAGGGAGTTATGGATGGTCATCTGGGTAGAGGCGTGGAGCGGGATGGAGGGAAAGTGCCGGCGGATGAGTCGGGCCACCGCCATATCCTGGAGGATCACCCCGTCCGTCCCCATGGCTTCGAGGGCGGCCAGGGTCTCAACCAGCTGGGGAAGCTCCTGTTCCTTGACCAGCGTATTAAGCGTGACATAGACCCGGCGGGAGAGCGAATGGGCGTAGGCGGTGAGCCGCTCCATTTCGTAAAGAGTGAAGTTCTTCGCCTTGGCGCGGGCGGAGAATTCCCTGAGCCCCGCATAGACGGCATCCGCCCCCTTTTCCATGGCGGCAAAGAATGCTTCCAGCGAGCCCGCAGGGGAAAGAAGCTCCGGTTTTTTCCGTTCGGTTGCGATAAATGACATCCTTTCACACTACCTGATGCAAAAATTTGCGTCAAGTTCCATTGCCACTGGTCTTGTGAGCGGGAGCCGGGACGCCTTCAGAGCTGTCCATTGCCACCGTTGTTTTAGCGAGTAGCTGACAACCCGCTCCCTATTTGGTACAATACTTCGGGTTAATCGTTATCCGGAATCCGGCTGGTCGTCGTCTTAACTCTTTTCCCGCACTTCCGTGAAAGACACGTCCGCCTCCCGATGTCTGTCAGCATCCGATTCATGGAGCAAGGAACAACATGGCATGAAAAAACACTCGTCTGTCCTGAGTAAAAACTACGGTGCCCTGATACCTCTCAAGATAGCACTGGTTTACGCCGTCGTGGCCGGTCTCTGGGTCCTGCTTTCTGATGAGGCGCTTAACCTGCTGATCAAGGACCCGGCCACCATCACCCGTTTATCGATTATCAAGGGGTGGCTGTTCACCGTCGTAACCGCCATCCTGCTCTATCTTCTCGTGTATCGCTATATGAGTGCCCTGCAACGCAAGGACGACAAACTGTTCGAGATCGTCCAGGGAGTATCGGCGGCAACAGGAGAGGCCTTCTTCCAATCCCTCGTCCGGAAACTGTCGGAGCTTCTGAACGCCGATTATGTCCTGGTCGGCAACCTGACCGGCGAAGGAATGACGAAGGTGAAAACCATCGCCGTATTCGGCAAGGGAAGCCCCAGGGAGAACATCGAGTACGATCTGGCCGGGACCCCCTGCGCGGACGTGGTCAGCGGCGAAGGAAAGATGTGCTTTCACCCTTCAGGGGCAGCGGCGCAATTCCCCCAGGACCACCTGCTGGTTGGCATGGGGGTGGAAAGCTACATGGGCACCCCCTTGCGGGATGTGGATGGACATGTCATGGGGATTATGGCGATCCTGAACTGCCGTCCGTTCGAATCGAGGGACGAAGCAGAGGCGATGTTCCGGATTTTCGCCGTGCGGGCAGCTGCAGAACTGGAGCGAAAGCATAGAGTCGACGACCTGAAGGCCGCGGAAGCCCGTTACCGTCTCCTGTTTGAGAGCAACCCTCACCCCATGTGGGTCTACGACCTGGAATCCCTCGCCTTCCTTGCGGTGAATGATGCGGCCGTCATCCACTACGGCTATTCCCGTGAAGAGTTCTTTGCCATGACCATCAAGGATATCCGCCCTGTCGAAGATATCCCCCGACTCCTTGACAGCATATCACGGGTTTCCCCCGGATTTGGCCAATCCGGCTACTGGCTACACCGGAAAAAAGATGGTATGGTGATCGACGTGGAAATCACCTCTCATACGTTATCCTTCGACGGCAAGGCGGCAAAACTGGTGCTAGCCAACGATGTAACCGAGCGGCTGCGGGCCGAAACCGCCCTGCTGACCCAGTTCAGCCAGATCAGCACGATTTTTGACTCCCTCAATGCCATCGTCTATGTCGCCGACATGGAGGATTACCGGCTCCTCTACATGAACAAGTACGCCGCCTCCATTTTCGGCAGCGACTGGCAGGATAAATTCTGCTACGAGGTTCTGCAGGAGGGGCGGACCAAACCCTGCGACTTCTGCACCAATGACCGCCTGGTGCAGGATGGTGAACCTCTCCCCCCCTGTATATGGGAACTCCAGAATGCCAGGTCCGGCAGATGGTACCAGTGCACCGACAAGGCGATCCGCTGGGTCAACGGGCAGCTGGTGCGAATGGAGATTGCCGTGGACATCACAGAGCACAAGGACATGGAGCGGCTCAAGGACGAAATGGTTTCCGCCGTGAGCCACGAAATGCGCACCCCCCTGACCGCCATACTCGGTTTTACGGAGTTCATGCTCGAGCATAAACTACCTCGGCAAGAGCAGGAAACCTATCTCGGCACCATGCAGCGTGAAGCGATGCGGCTCAACGACCTGATCGGAAACTTTCTCGACCTGCAGCGCCTGAGTGCCCGGAACCACTCCTTCGCCTTCATGCCCCTGGAGATAGGAGCGGTCCTGAAAGAGGCGGTTGACCTGTTCCAGTCAACCTCGCAAAAACATCGCCTCATTACCGATTGCCCCGCCGACCTGCCGAAAGTGCGCGGTGACAGCAGACAACTGTATCACGCAATCACCAATCTCATTTCCAACGCCATCAAATATTCGCCCAATGGTGGCACCGTCACCATTGCCGCCCGTCTCAAGGGGGGTATGGTCGTTGTCAGCGTGAGCGACGAGGGGATAGGAATTCCGGCGGAGGAGTTGGAGCGGATATTCGAAAAGTTCTACCGCGTGGACAACACGGACCGCCGGACAATTGGCGGAACCGGGCTTGGTCTGTCCCTGGTCAGGGAGATAGTCCACACCCATCAGGGGAAAGTCTGGGTCGAAAGCGAGCCGGGGAAGGGAAGTTCTTTTTTCATCGCCCTGCCGGTGGCGGAGAAGGAACTGTAGGAAGAAAACGAACGGTCAATGGCCAAATGTCGCTTCTGCTCCTCTATCCTCATTCCTGTCGAAGGGGTATCTTTCTCGGAATGCGTTGCATGTTGGGAGCAGCCATCGCAAGAATATCGGCAGCCGGTACCTTCCAGACACCATCCTCCCGAACCAGATAAAATGAATGTTTCTCGAAGCTGACCCCTCCCGACTCCAGTCCGACCCGCGCTTTGATTGAAACCCTTCCCTCGCCCAGCCATACAGCCTCGACATCCTGCAATTTTTCCCAACAGCAGGCCGGCACGCGACTGGCGTAGACCATCCGTTCAAGAAAGGAACCTTGACTGATTCCTGCGGAGTAGGTGACCCGCAGGGAAAGCGCCTCGAACTCCTCGCTGCGCCAGAGGTCAAGAATCTCATCAAGCCCATGGCGGGCGGCAAGTTCATCGTCTACCTGTCCGGCCCGAAGCATCGGAGCAGCCATAAGGAGACAACAACCCGTCAGGAGGATCATCAGCCACAACCGTCGCCGTTGGCACCTTGATTTACCTGCTGTTCTCCGCATGATTGCTCCGATGCTTACGTAAATACCTCTTTCTCGTGCTGCCCGCGGCAAGGGATACGATGTCCGCCTGGCTGAAACACCAGACATCTCTCTCCTTCACCACCTTGAAGGTGCGGGTAATGTACTCGGTTTCCACCCCTTGTTCGAAACCAAGTCTGGCCCGAACCGTCGCGGTTGTCCCGCTTTTAACCGTCACTCTGACATCCTGTACCTTGTCCCAGCAGCAGGTCGGGCGTCGTGTCGCTAGCGTCATCTTCCTGACGAATGTCTCCTTGCTCTGCTTGCCGGTCGGTATCACCTGCTCATACAGATCGGCATACCGGCCGTCCCGCCACAGATCGAGGGCAGACTCCATATCCCGCCTGACCTCTGTCTCGATCCCACTGTCAGCGAACGCGGCCGGCAGGTGACGAACCACATTCAGCATACCGGCAACCGCCACCAGCGCAAGCACTACCAGAAATCTTCCCATCTCCCGCCTCCATGATGAAATTTTTCTCATGGTAATGAAAAATTGCCGGCAGGGCAAGCATAAATACTTCGGGATCGGATCACAGATCCCGTCCGACTGCGGGGGCTATACGCCGCAGCTGATCCATCAGTGCAGCGAATTTCTTCGGTTTCAACGACTGGGGCCCGTCACTGGAGGCCCTTTCCGGGTCAGGGTGGACCTCGATGATCAGCCCGTCGGCACCGGCTGCCACCGCGGCGCAGGACATCGGGGCTACATAGTGGTAATTCCCCGTGCCATGGGACGGATCAGCGATGACCGGCAGATGGGTCCGCTCCTTGAGGACCGGGATGGCGGAGAGATCAAGGGTATTGCGGGTGGCCGTCTCGAAGGTGCGGATGCCCCGCTCGCAGAGGATCACCGCCTGGTTCCCCTCACTCATGATGTACTCGGCGCTCATGAGGAACTCCTGGATGGTCATGGACATGCCCCGCTTGAGGAGAACCGGCCTCTTCAACTGGCCGACCTTCTTGAGAAGGGCAAAATTCTGGGCGTTACGGGCACCGATCTGAAGGATGTCGGCGTACTCCGCCACCAGCTCTGCCGTCTCCGGATTCACCACTTCGGTGACGATGGGAAGACCGGTTTCCGCCCGGGCTTTGGCCAGGAGCTTGAGTCCATCCTCTTCCAGCCCCTGGAACGAGTAGGGTGAGGTCCGCGGCTTGAACGCCCCGCCACGCAGAATATGTGCCCCGGCAGCCTTGACGGCAATGGCCGACTCTATAATCTGGCTCTCGCTCTCCACCGAGCAGGGGCCGGCCATGACGATAATCTCCTTCCCGCCGATGGCAACCGTCTCATTGATGGAAATCACGCTCGACTCCTTCTTCACCTCTTTCGAAGCGAGTTTATAGGGCTGCAGGATCGGAACGACGCTCTCCACCCCGTGCATGGACTCGATACCCTGGAGCACCAGCTTCCCACGCTCGTCCCCCACCGCCCCGATCACGTCCCGGGTTGTGCCGCGGATAACGTGGGGCTTGTACCCCAGCTCCTTGATTCGCTTCAGCACCTCGTCCCGGTCCTTCTTTACCGCACCCGCCTTCATTACGATGATCATCTGTCTCTCCCCTTTCCGATTCCCGAAATGCACAAGGCCGGAGATTTCTCCCCGGCCTTGTCGTTACTGTTCCAGTATCTGGAAAAAGAAAAAGCCGGGGATGGATTCGTCCACCCTCGGCTTTCGGTTTGATTAGTGTTGTGCTCCCTACATCAAACCCCTACCTGGGCAGACGGCTGAAAATAAAAGCCGTACCAAAAGTAAAAGTTGAAATAGGAGAAGCTCGTGGTTACCATGGCGCCATCTTTGCCCATTCATCCGTCATCTGTCAAGAAAAAATTTTTCACCGCCCCGACCGTCAGGGGGCAATGACCAGTCCCGGCACCTTGATCGCGGTCGGGCTGTAGTAAAGCGGAGTGTTCGCAACCGCAACCCCGAGTTGCTCGTACTTGTTGTCGCCCCACGTCCAGACGGTACCGGCACCGTCGATGGCGATGGCGTGATGCCCGATGGCGATGATTTTCACGATATTGGTCAAGGGTTGGGGCGCGTTGTTTGCGTCCAGATAGACGGCCTGGACCGGCGTACTCCTGAAACCCGTGCTCGAACGGATGTCGTTGTTCCCCAGCTGGCCGAAACCATTGAATCCCCAGCTCCATACGGTCCCATCCAATTTGAGGGCAACGGTGTGGTCAAGGCCGGCGGAAATGGCCGTCACGTTCGACAGTGGGGTCCCATCGGCCATGACAACAGCAACCGGCACGGCACTATTGACTGTTGAGTTGTTTCCCAGCTGCCCAAGAGAGTTATACCCCCAGGTCCAGACGGTCCCATCGGACTTCAGGGCAACGCTGTGGCTCCCGCCTGCAGCGACCTCCTTCATCCCGGTGAGTGAGGGGACCTGCACCGGCACGGCGCTATTGGTCGTACCGTTATTTCCCAGCTGGCCGTAGCCGTTGAATCCCCAGGTCCACACGGTCCCATCAGACTTCAAGGCAACGCTGTGGCTCCCGCCTGCAGCGACCTCCGTCATCCCGGCAAGCGAACTGGTCTGCACAGGAGCAGTCCGGTTTGTTGTCGTACTGTCCCCTAACTGGCCATACCCGTTGTACCCCCATCCCCAGACCGTACCATCAGACTTCAGGGCCAGGCTGTGCTGGCCGCCACCCGCAACAGCCGTGACTCCCGTGATGTTTGCGACTCGAACGGGCGTCTTGCGGGCAGTCGTCGTCGTGTCTCCCAGCTGGCCATACCCGTTATTCCCCCAGGCCCAGACGGAACCGCCATTCTCACCGGTCACAGCAAGGGTATGGGTTCCCCCGGCCACAGCCTCCTTCACACCGGCAAGAGAGACGGTAACGGGAGTCGGTCCGCTGGTGATGCTGTCGTTACCCAGCTCCCCGTAGGAGTTGTTTCCCCAGGTATAGGCCGTGGAATGATTGGAATATACCACGCTGTGGCCATAGAATATGCCGGGTGCCGTCGTGGACACGGCGTCGGATGACGATTTTTTCCCGCAAGCCGGCAGCAGCGCCGCCATAAGGGCACCCGCGGCTACCCACGAGCAGATTCTAATAATGGTTTTCATAATGTTCCCCGTTCCCTCGTCAGGCTATGTTACTTCGCCTGCGGATTTAACACCAGCCGCTGCAAAAAGTCAAGCCGGCCGGGATAAACCGGGCCGCATCCCCGCGCCAAACCCTTTGACAACCTCCCCCCTTTCCGCTACCGTGAGACCATGCATGACCTGCTTGCCAGTTACGGCTATTCCGGGCTTTTTCTGCTCAGCTTCCTTGCCGCAACCCTCATCCCCCTTGGTTCGGAGTGGCTGGTTGTGGCACTGCTTCTCGACCGTCACAACCCGTACCTGATCGTGGCGGTGGCCACCATCGGCAACTACCTGGGGGCCTGCACCACCTACCTGATCGGCAGGTACGGTGGACCGTGGCTGACGGAAAAACTCCTGCGCATCGACAGTGCTGCAAAGGAAAAGGCGGAGCGTTTCTACAGCCGCTACGGGTCCTGGTCTCTTCTCATGTCCTGGCTGCCGATCGTCGGTGACCCTCTCTGTCTGGTGGGTGGAATATTGCAGATCGGTTTCCGGCATTTTTCCCTGCTTGTTCTGACCGGCAAGCTGGCACGCTACGCGACGGTCGCCTGGCTGACGCTGGAGGGGTCGGATCTGTTCCTGCACAGGTTACCACGTTGATTACACGTTACCCGAAAGGATATCCATGATAACCAGCCGTTCCACTACCCTCCCCAACGGCCTTAGGGTGGTGGCTGTGGAAATGCCACATCTCCACAGCGCAGAGATAGCAGTCTACCTCAAGGTAGGCGGCCGCAACGACAGCCGGGCAGCAGCCGGCCTTGCCCATTTCCTGGAGCACATGCTGTTCCGCGGCACCTCCGAGCACCCCACGTCTCTTGAGCTGGAAACCGCCTTCGAAGCCCTCGGCGGCAGCGTCAACGCGGCCACCGACGAGGAATCGACCTGTTACTATACCCGCATCCATCCCCGGCACGTGGCCGAGGGGTTCCGGCTCTTTTCCGCCATGCTGCTCCGGCCGACCCTCGCCGGCCTCGAGGTGGAAAAACGGATCATCACCGAAGAGGCCCTTGAGGACATCAACGAGCGCGGAGAAGAAATCAACCCCCATAACCTGGCCAGCAGCATTCTTTGGCCCGGCCAGCCGCTGGGGATGCCCACCATCGGCTACCTGGACACCATCGCCGGGGTTACGGTCGACGACCTGCGGCGGCACCTGAAGAGCCACTATGTCCCGTCCAACGCCGTGGCTGTGGCGGCAGGGGCCATCAAGGCCGATCAGGTAGTTGCCGCCTGCGCCTCTGCCTTCGGCGGCTGGCAGGGCGTGTCTGCCCCCTCTGTCGTGCCCGCAACCGGGAACCAGACGACTCCCGCCACCCTCTTCGTCAAGGACTCGGACAGCCAGGTCCACCTGCAACTTGCCTTCCGCGGATTCGCCCGCCTGGACAGGCGCATAATGCCATGCCGCCTGCTACGGCGCATCCTGTGCGGAGGCGGCAGTTCCCGACTCCACCTTGCCCTGAGGGAGGAACTGGGAATCGTCTATGCAGTGGACGCCTCCATTTCCGCCTACGAAGAGACTGGCGCCTTTATTCTGGAACTCTCCACTGCACCGGAAAACCTCCCCCTGGCAGTGGAACGGGTGCTGACAGAGACGGGACGCCTCGCCCGTGAGGCTGTCCCCCCCGCTGAACTTGAGCGGATCCGTCAGGGATATTTTTTCGACCTGGACTACAGCAGGGATTCCACCTATGAGATGCAGGTGCGTTACGGGTGGGGGGAACTGATGGGGATGGTGCGGGACACGGATGAGGACCGGGCCGAAGCGGCCGCCGTTGACGCTGCAACCATCCAATCCACGGCCTGCACCCTGTTTGCGCCTGAAAACCTCAATCTGGTAGCGGTCGGGCCATGGCGGGCCGATCTGAAACGACAGGTGGAAAAACTGGTAAAAGGCTATGCGAGGGAGTTCCCTGGCAGGCCATAAACGCCGGCGCAATCCAGCGGTGCATGGTCAATCAGTATCCCTGTTCGACTACCCGTGCCGTTATCTTCCCCACGATACCCGCTATGGCTGCCATCTCCTCAGGTGAGTCCCCCTCAACCAGCTTGATATGGGTGGCATCAGCAGGGACCTGGCCGAATGTCGGGTCCACCGCCAGCCATTCACCGGCAAAGCTCTCCGCCCAGCTGTGATAAAGAAATCCCTTGCCGGCAACATAGACCAGCCCTGAGACGAAACGGGTCGGGATACCGGCAGCCCGTGCCAGGGAGGCGTAGAGCCGCGCATGCGACTGGCAATTTCCCTTGCGGGTTGCGAGCGTCTCATGGGGAGAATAGCTGTCGGTCACCGCTTCACCTATGTTGGTGGCGACCCATCGCACCAGCCTCTCCACCTTGACGCGAGATGCCTGCTCATTGCCGATAATTTCGGGAAGCAGTCCCCTGATCTCCCCGCTGTTGGGAAGTATCCGCCCGGTCTCCTGCAGATAGGCGGAATAATCCTGTACACCGTTCGCCTTCATGGCTGTTACCGCCCCACGATCAACGGTCACAACCGCCCGGCCGTCATCCCCCCGCACAACCGTCTGCCCCGCCCCCACCGGCAGCGTGAAACCTGACGGCAGCGCCGCCAGTTCGATCACGAGCCGCCTCACGGCAGCAGGCCTATCGATCGGAGTTGCAACCCTTACAAGGCTGAAATCGAGGACCAGGTCCCGTTTCGCCACCGCGGATTCTGCAATGAAACGTGCGGCACTGGCTCCATCTTCGGCCTCGGTGACGATCAGGTCGTCACGTACCGATTCGCGTACCGTATTGCCCGCTTCGTCCACCCAGACATCATTATCCACAAATGGATACAGGTCGTTGCGCAGATGGATGGCAGAACCTCCCGTTGGCAGGGGCTCCCGGCCGATTACCCGTATAGTGACTTTTTTGAGCTTCACCGCTTCGATGTCCAGCACTGTTACCCGGATGCTTTTCCCCGGCAACGTCCCCCGCAGCAGCGGCAGGAGGTTCAGTGCCGTCATGGGATAGACCGGTTCCTTTGTCTTGAGAAGCTTCTCCTTGCGGTTCCCCGCCGTCTCGACGGTCACCTTGACTCCCCGGGCGGTACGCTCGCCGGAAACCTGCATCGGGCTGCCGTCGATAGTCTGGGAAGCGGTGAACGATGTAAGCGTAAGGTCCCGTGCTACCTGGTAGCTTTCCAGGGATGAAGCTTCCCGGGAAAACCCGAGCACCAGCATCTTGACACTTCCCTCAGCTGAAAGCCGGTAACCATCAGGCACAGCTTCGATCGTGAGGTTGGAAAAGCCGGTCCGCTCACCGTTCATGCTGACGCTGAACCAGCGCGTCCCGAGAGGGATCTGGGACAAATGGGCCTTTGGTGCGGCAACTGCAGCATAGGATGCATGCAGCAATAAGACCTGGGCAAGCAAAAACAGTGAAAGGGAACGCAAAAAAGTCTTCATGGAAAGGGTTCCTTAAGGGGAGAGGGCAACCACGCGTACGCCAAAGAGATTGCCCGACAGATCCTGTCCGGAAGCAGGATCACCCGTGGGCAGGCAGCGAGTCTTGCCTGTATCACCGAGGTCCTGTGCAACCAGCACTACCGAGTCGTGTCCAGTTGAGGAGGAGCATGGTTCTTTATCGAGATTTTGCGGTCATTCGGTAAAAATCTGCTCCTTGTCGGTTCCAGGTTTTTGCTCCTGGCGGGGGAGACCGCACTGGTTCTCCGACGGCGCCGATTCGTCAGTACTCAGGAGAAGGCTTTTTTTAACGAGTTGGGCGGCATGCTTCACGAGCTCTTCCCTGCTGGCGCTGTCGAGCTGTCTGAAGTCGGCGAGAAGCTTCTGTTCTTCAAGATTCAGGTCCATGGGTGACGTATCCTTCCTGTGCTCAATAATCGCTTTTATACCACAATTCCGCAGTCATTTACAATGCGGCAAAGCCATCAGTGGTGCCACGAGGTCCTGGCCGGCGCGTCCGGCCGCAGTTGGCGCCAATCTGTAAATTCATATAACTTTTAGCTAGTTAGCCAATTTTTCACCTTGCAAAACACGGACGGTGGAGTATAATAAACTTAGAAAAGTTGCGAGAGTCGAGAGACTCTCATTATGCCCTAGTTGACGTGCCCTCCTAGTCGCTAGGGTGTTTTTTTGCCTCCGCTGTGCCAGAAGTGACACACTATCAACCTGCTGTGCCAATACTTGCACATTTATTACTATCGGGTTATAGTAAGCGAAAATTTAAGAACTTGTTCGTAAATAACTTTGTCTGGTATCGCGTCCGGATTTGGGGCGGATTTTCCTGACCTGATTGAGTAAAACCACAGGCGTAGCAGGGCTACGTCGAGGATTTTACGATTGAAGGGCTGGGAAAGATGCCATGAATACGGAATGCGAGACCGCAAAGCTTTATTTACGAATAAGTTCTAAGTCTTCACCACCGGGGAAACATGGAACCGATTGTAACCATCAAGGACAAATGCCGCAAATGTTACTCCTGTGTCCGCAGTTGCCCGGTCAAGGCCATAAAGGTTGACCAGAGCTACACCGACATCATCTTCGACCGCTGCATCGGCTGCGGCAACTGCCTCAGCAACTGCACCCAGAATGCAAAGATCGTCTGCGACAAGGTCGAGCTCACCAATCAACTCCTGAGCTCGGGCCAACGCATCATCGCCGTACTTGGCAGTTCATTCCCCGCTTTTTTCCATTATGTTTCACCGGGGCAACTGGCCGCCGGCCTGAAGCGGCTCGGTTTCGCCGAAGTCCATGAGGGGGCCTACGGTGTAGAACTTATTGCCGAAGGTTACGCGAAAGCCATCGAACAGGCGACCCACCCTCTCATTTCGTCCCATTGCCCGGCGGTAGTCGATCTCATCGAACGTCACTATCCCAAGCTGATCAAGAACCTGGTCGGCATCGTCTCCCCCATGGTTGCCATGGGAAGATTCCTCAAGGAAAACTGCGAACCCGAGACCAAGGTCGTCTATATAAGTTCCTGCATTGCCGGCAAATTCGAAGCCCAGGCCGATGAGACCGGCGGCGCCATAGATATCGTTCTTACCTACCAGGAACTTGAAGAGATGTTCCGTAGCCGGGGGATCGGCGTCCCCTCCCTCAAGGAGGAGCCGTTTGACGGCGTCGAGCCGCGTCTGGGGCGCATCTTCCCCATCTCCGAGGGAACCTTCAAGGCTTTTTCCATCGCCACCGATCCCCTGGACTGTGAGATCATCACCGCCGAGGGGGAAGCAAATGTCATGGAGATCATACGCGATCTGGCGCGGGGCCGCATCAACCCCCGCATCGCTGATGTGAGGTTCTGCTACGATGGCTGCATCGGCGGTCCGGGCCGCAACAAGGAACTTACCGGCCTCTACAAGCGCAATCTGGTCATTTCCCACTTCAAACGCGCTGTCCCCTACGCCACCGCCCAACACTACCTGCAGCATCAGGCACTCCCGAACCTCACCAGGTCCTTCGCAAACAAATTATCCAAACTGGACGTGCCAAGGGGAGACGACGTCAGGAAAATCCTCCAGGGGACCAACAAGTTCTCCCCGAAGGACGAGCTTGACTGCCGTGCCTGCGGTTACCGCACCTGCAGGGATTATGCGGTTGCCGTGCACCAGGGGCTGGCCAATCTGGAGATGTGCCTTCCCTACAACCTTCAGCAACTGGAAGAGGACCGCGGCCGCCTGATCCAGAAGTACGAGCTGGCCCGCCGGGAACTTGACCAGGAGTACGGCGATGAATTCATCGTCGGCACCGACCGGAAGACGCTGGAAGTCCTCGACCTCATCAAGCAGGTGGGCCCCACCCCCACAACCGTTCTCATCCGCGGCGAATCGGGCACCGGCAAAGAGCTCACGGCACGCGCCATCCACCGCTACAGCAAGAGAGACGACAAGCCGCTCGTTACGGTCAACTGCACCACCATCACCGACTCCCTCCTGGAAAGCGAGCTGTTCGGCCACAAGAAAGGGTCCTTCACCGGCGCCATCGCCGACAAAAAGGGACTCTTCGAGGCAGCCGACGGCGGCACCATCTTCCTGGACGAAATAGGTGACATTACCCCGAAATTGCAGGCAGAGCTCCTGCGTGTCCTCGACATGGGGGAGGTACGCCCTGTCGGCGGTACGGGGCACAAAAAGGTCGACATACGTCTCATCGCCGCCACCAACAAGAAGCTTGAGGAAGGAGTAAGGGAAGGATGGTTCCGGGAGGACCTCTACTACCGCCTCAACGTCTTCACCGTAACCATGCCCCCCCTCCGCAGCCGGGTCGAATCGATCCCGCTCCTTGCCCACCATTTCCTGGAAAAAGCGAGCACCAAGCTGAACAAAAAGATCGTCGCCATCGAGGAGCGGGCCATCAAGGCCATGCTCCAGTACCCCTGGCCGGGAAACATCCGGGAAATGCAGAACATCATCGAGCGGGCCGCGGTCCTCACCCACGACGACAACATCCGGCTGGAGAATCTCCCCAGCATCTTCACTGAAACCTACGCCGCCGACGCCCCCCTCTCCCTCAACACCAAGGCATCCTTCAAGGCCGAACGGGAACGCCAGGTCAGCAGGACCGAAAAACACCTCATCCAGCGCTATCTGGCCGAATCCGGCGGCAATGTGTCAAAAGCTGCAAAACAGGCAAACATCCCCCGCAGGACCTTCTACCGCCTCCTTGAAAAGTACGGCATCAAGGGGCGGAGCGTGACTTACCAGTTCCCCGAAGGAAATCACACGCCTTAGTGTGCAACTTTGGCCACACCTGTGCCACTTGCGGCACACAATACACCCCTCCGCTACCTAATTAACTACTATTAACAATTTAATATGTACGGATTTCGGCATGTTATACCTCATGGTCCCAATAACTCAAATTGGCACGCATATGGCATTATATGGTGTATTCGTCAAAAACAAACACTAACTATAGGGATACGGAGGATAACAAAAATGGGCAGAATGAGAGAGAACCCCCGGTACAACGTAATTTCCATGCGGATCAGCGACGAAGAAAGGGATACCCTCCAGATGATCATGGAGACGACCCAGAAGAGCGTCTCCGACATCATGCGGGAAGCGATGGATATGTTCAGGACCCGTATCGACAGGGAAAACTTCACCCGTCGCGCAGCCTGAGCCGTATCAAAAAAAGGTCCCCGCCTTTGGCGAGGACCTTGTCAGCATCCTGAGGGCCGCTTCGTGCGGCCCTTTTCTTTGATAGGGCTTCAACTGGTCTACTTCACCTTCCAGGTAGTCCCCTGAGGGCCGTCCAGGAGGATGATGTTCCGGGAGAGGAGATAATCCCGGATCTCGTCGCTCCGGGCAAAGTTCTTCGCCTTCCGGGCGTCTGCCCGCTCCGCGATGAGCTGTTCTATCTCGGCGGCTGAGACCTCCATTTCCGCCACCTTTCTCCCCTTGATACGCTCCAGATATTCAGCAGGCTCCGACGTAAACAGGCCGAGCACCCCGCCGACCTCGCCGACCATGTTACGCACCGCACCGAACATTGTACGGGCAGCAGCCGATTCTCCGCCGTCTTCCGTCAACACCCGGTTCGCCCCGCGGGTCAGGTCAAATACGATGCCGAGAGCCTGGGCGGTGTTGAAATCGTCGTCCATCGCCTGTTCGAAACGCCCCATGAACCCAGCCAGCTTCTCATGCAGTTCCCGCTCCGACTCCGTCGCCGGAAGGGCGTCAGCGCCAGCAGCCTCCCCGCCAAGCCGTCCGATCGCGGCAAGGGTCGAATAAATCCGCTCCAGACCGATCCCCGCTTCCGACAGATTCTGATCGGAAAAATCGAGGGGAGAGCGATAATGGGCCGAAAGGAGAAAGAAACGGAGCACCTCCGCGTCGTATTTCTCCAGGACATCCTTGATGGTAAAGAAGTTCCCCAGGGACTTGCTCATCTTCTCCGCGTTGATGTTAACGAACCCGTTGTGCAGCCAGTATTTGACGAACTGTTTGCCATTGGCAGCCTCTGACTGGGCAATCTCGTTCTCATGGTGGGGAAAGATCAGATCCTTGCCGCCGCCGTGGATGTCAAAGCTCTCGCCCAGATATTTCATGCTCATGGCCGAGCACTCGATATGCCACCCCGGCCGCCCTTTCCCCCAGGGGGACTCCCAGAACGGTTCACCGGGCTTGGCTTCCTTCCAGAGAGCGAAGTCCATGGGGTGCCGTTTCCGCTCGTCCACCTCAATCCGGGCGCCCGCCTGCATCTCATCAAGGTTGCGCTTCGAGAGCTTCAGGTAGGAATCGAACTTTTGCACGCAGAAATAGACGTCTCCCCCCGCCTGATAGGCGAACCCCTTGTCGACAAGCCGCTGGACGATGGCGATGATCTCGCCGATGTGTTCCGTCGCCTTCGGCTCGACCGTAGGCCTTACCAGCCCCAGCCGTGCCATGTCCTCGTCGAACGCCTTGATGTAGCGCTCGGAGATGACGTCGTACGTCACCCCTTCCTTGTTGGCCCGGTTGATGATCTTGTCGTCGATGTCGGTGTAGTTGCGCACGTAGGTGACCGCATAGCGGGTGCGTAGGTAGCGGTAGATCACGTCGAACACCACGTTGGCCCGGGCATGGCCGATATGGCTGTGGTCGTAGACGGTGACCCCGCAGACGTACATCTTCACCTCCCCCGGCGTAAGAGGAACGAACTCCTCCTTCCGGGCGGAGAGGGTATTATAGACTCGCAATGCCATGAAAATCCTCACAGGGGAATTGACTGCCGCCCCCGTTTATTACCACAACGTACCGCCCATGTGAAGCTATTTCCGGCCTCGATCGGGCCGACAGCCGCACAGGCATGGGTACGGCGGAACAGGTCCGCATGTCAGCCGATAATTTCTCTGACCCGGGCCACAATCCCCTCGCTGGTGAACGGTTTTCGTATGAAACCGTTGGCCCCGGACTCGGAGACCATGTAGCGCAGCTCCTCCTCTCCCTTCGAGGAGAGGAGGAGGATCGGGATTTCTTTGCTGAAATCCTTCTCCCGGAGCAGCTTGGCCTTTTTGTTCCCGTCGAGCATGGGGAGCATGACATCGAGAATGATCAGGTCCGGCTTTCGGGACGAAAAGATGAAGCTGTTGGCCTCGATGCCGCTGGAGGCGGTGACCACTTCGTAACCGGCCGCTTCGAGGGGATCCCTGGCCATGACCAGCACCAGTTCGCTATCATCAACAATAAGAATCCTCTTCTGTGCCATATCTATTCCTCCGTGATATTCGTAAATAGCTCGTTTACAGCTGCAGGAATCGCATCCAGCGGCAATATCCGATCGGCCGCCTCTAGCGAAATGGCAGCCTTCGGCATGCCGAAGACGGCACAACTCTGTTCGTCCTGAACGATTGTCGCCCCCCCTTGCTCCCTGATACTGCGCAAACCCTGTGCGCCATCCCTCCCCATGCCGGTGAGGAGAACCCCGACAACCTCTTCACCCCTGGGGACCAGCGACGCGAAAAGCACATCAACAGAAGGACGGCAGCAATTGACCGGCTCCCCGTATGACAGCCGGGCACGCCCATCAATCACCATCAGGTGGCTGTCGGTAGGGGCAACGAGGACCTCCCCCTCCTTCAGCAGGTCCCCCTCGACCGCCAACCTCACCTTGAGCGGACATTCCCCGTCGAGCCACTGGGCGAACCCCCGGGCAAAACCACTGGCAATGTGCTGTACGATCAGTACTGTCCCCCGGAAATCAGGAGGAAGCTGTTTGACAATGCCCATCACCGCCTTGGGGCCGCCGGTGGATGCGCCGATGGCGAGTATCTTCCTCCCTCCTGCCAGGGGAACGGGAGCAGGCAGTTCCCTGTGCCGGACGGGGCGGCGTATGACCCGGATGCGTGCCAGAAGCCGGACTTTCTCAATGATGCTTGCGCCGAACACGGACGGATTGGCGAGCCCGTCACCGTCCGGTTTGCTCATCACATCCAGGGCGCCTTTCTTGATGGCGGCAAAGGCACAATTCACCTCGCGGTCATCCAGGGTCCCCGACAGGACCAGTATGGGGGTCGGAGAACTGGACATGATCGACTCGATGGCGGCCAGGCCGTCGAGAACCGGCATCAACAGGTCCATTATGATCAGGTCCGGCCGCAATTTCTTGGAGAGCTCCACCGCCTCCAGGCCGTTGGCAGCCTCCCCAACCACCTGGACATCATCGGTGGTTGCGAAAATATCCTTCAGTACCGCCCGCACCAAGGGCGAATCGTCTGCCAGAAGCACTTTGATCATCGGTCCGTCATATCCCTGTTTTTCCCGCCATGCAGAAACAGCGGTGAAAGCTGAAGTCCCATCTACTTATCCAATCAACGACTCAACCGTATCCAGCAACGTCCCCTGGTCGAAACTCCCCTTGACGATATAGGCCTGTGCACCCGCATCAAGCGCCTGGCGCTTGTGCTCATCACGGGAAAGGGAGGAGACGATAATAATCGGCACGTCCCGGTAGTTTTCCATCCCTCTCAGCCGCCGGGCCAGTTCGAACCCGTTGATACCGGGCATCTCCACATCGGAGACCACCAGATCGAACTGAAAACCGGCCACCTTTTCCAACGCATCTTCCCCCGAAATCGCCACCTCTACCTGATAGCCGTGGCTCACCAGGATGCTCCGCTCCATGGTCCGGGTGGTAATGGAATCGTCCACCACCAGGAGGCGGCCTCGTACCCGCGTAGCCTCCTGTTCCGCGAAGGCCTGGCGGAAGCCGGTGGTCGTTGTCCCCTCTGCATGGGCGAACAGGTCGGGAACATTGAGTATCAGGGCGGGATTGCCGTCCCCCAGAATGGTGGCGCCGAAGATGAAGGTGACTTTCTTCATTTGGGAGCCAAGCTGCTTTACCACAATCTCGCCACTCCCCAGGTGGCGGTCGACAGTACAGGCGAGCAGCTGCTCTCGCAGCCTCAGGACGACAGCAGTGACCTTCCCAGTCTCCAGGAGGGTCTTCTGCTCCGGCAACCCGAACAGCACCGCCAGGGAAACGAGCGGCACCGTGACACCACGCAGGGAAACGACCTCTTTGCCGCCGACGGTGACGATATCCTCGCTCCGGACCTTGATGGTTTCCAGCACGTAGCTCACCGGAATGGCGTAGGACTCCCCGCTACACCCGACGAGAAGGGCCTCGACAACTGAAAGGCTCATGGGGAGCTTGAGGGTTATCTCCGTGCCGGCGCCGACGGCACTCCGGATGGAAAGTGTTCCCTTGACCCGTTCCAGGTTTTTCTGCACCACGTCGAGGCCGACACCCCGCCCTGAAACGTCGGTGACGGTCTCGCTCGTGGAAAAACCGGGACGGAGTGTCAGATAGATCACTTCATCATCCCGCAGGAGCTCCGCCTCCTCCTTGTCAATCACCCCGCGTCGCAGTGCCGCCTGTTTGATCCGGTCAGGGTCCATACCCCGCCCGTCATCCCGGACAACGATCTGCACGCTGTCCCCCTCATGGCGGGCGCTGATCGTTATGGCAGCCTTTCCCTTCTTACCGTGCATCTTGCGCACATCGGGGGGTTCAATGCCATGATCGACGGCATTGGTGAGCATGTGGAGAAACATCGGTTTCAGGCTCTCCAGAAGGACCCGGTCCAGTTCGATTCCTTCACCATCAATAACCAGCTCAACCTCTTTGCCCTGTGCCCGCGACAGGTCCCGCACCAGGCGCTGGAACCCGTCAGTTATGGTGCGCAGGGGGAGCATCCGCAACGCCATTGCTTCGCCATGCAGCTCCTGAATGATATAGTCGAGATAGAGGACGTCCTCCTCCAGGTCCCGGTGGAACTGTCCCAGCTCCCGGAACGATGGCGAACCGCCGGTACTGCGCACCAGCGACTTCAGGTCGTTGACCCGGTTCTCGAGCCGCTTCTTGTTGATGATCAGCTCCCCCAGGAGATTCACCATGCTGTCCAGGGTCCTGACCCGGGCCCGCACCGTATCCCCCAGCCCCTCCTCTTCCGTGCCGGGCGATGCCGTCACATCCATCCCGGCCACTTCCCCCCTGTCCAGGGCTGCCAGGAACTCATCCACGAGGAACGGAGGGGGTTCCCCCTTGGCCATCGCGCCGACCAGTCGGGAGATTGCATCACTCCCCCGCAAGAGGACATCGGTCGCGCTCTCGTCCACCTCCCGCACACCCTCTTCCATCTCCTTCAAGAGGTCTTCCAGCCGGTGGGCGACATTGCTCACCCCTTCGAAGCCGAGCATGCGGGCCGACCCCTTGAGGGTATGGGCGTTGCGGAGCAGCTCATGGATAAGGACCTTGTTGTCAGGCTCCTTCTCCAACCGCAAGACCCCCTGCTGAAGGGAGGTCAGGTGCTCCTCTGCTTCGCGGAGGAAGATGTCGAGGTACTTGCCGGACACGTTACCCTTCTTCCTCCGCCAGATCCTTCAGCCTCTCCGTAAGCCCCATGATCTCCCTGATGGACTGCTCGGTTTCCCGGGCGCTTCCCGCAACCTGCTGCGCCACATCCCGCACCTCCGCCATGGTCTCCGCCATCTGCTCGCAGGCCGATGTCTGCTGCTGGGTTGAGAGGGTGATCTCCTTGGCGGAACGGGCCGTCTCTTCGACCATACCGATGATATTGCCGAAGGAGAGCTGCACCTTGTCCACCAGGGTAGCTGCCGAATCAACACCCTTGGTTCCCTCTTCCGTCACCATGATGGTGCTGTTGGTAGCCTTCTGTATCTCCTCTATCAGCCCCTTGATCTGCCGCGTCGCCTCAACCGTCCGCTCCGCCAGACGCCGCACCTCCTGGGCCACTATGGCAAAGCGCTTACCCGCCTCTCCCGCTCCCGCAGCCTCGATGGCAGCGTTCAGCGCCAGCAGGTTCGTCTGGTCGCTGATCTCGTCGATAATCTCGACGATCCCGCCGATCTTCTGGCTGTTGTCCCCCAGCTGCAACATACTGTGGGCAATGCTCTGGACCTGGTTTTTGAGGTTCGCCATCCCTTCGATTGCGTTGCTCACATCCCCCGTACCCGCCATGCAGCTCCGGGTGGTCTCTTCCGCCATCGACTCCACCGACTTGGCATTATCGGTGATCTGCTTGGCGGTGATGGCAATCTCTTCGGACGTGGTGGAAACCTCCTGCACCGCCGTCGCCTGCTGCGTAGCCCCCGCCGACTGCTGGGCGCTGATGGCCATCATCTCGTTGGCCGAGCTGGAAAGCTGGATGATTGCCTCCTTAATAGAGGCGACGAGGCGGTTCGTCTTGTCGATTTCCCCCTTCAGGTTCTTGACGATGACGTTGGTCATCTTGTTGAACGCCTCTGCAAGGGTGCCGATCTCGTCGTTGCTCTCTATCGGTATGGCCTCGTCCAGATTGCCATCGGCAATCCGACGGGCCACGTCGGTCAGACGGAGGAGGGGACGGACAGTGAAACTCACCACGAGGTAGATGGTGAGGCTCGCAACCAGAAGCATGATGAGCATGGCAACGATGATCTGGTTGCGAAGCGCGGCAATCTTCTTGTCGGTCTTCTCCATGGAGAACCCGATCCGGAATCCCCCCCAGTGCTTGCCATTGACATAGATCGGCGACGAGATGTCCCACATCCGCTCTCCCGTATCCCGGGAGTAGACCTGTTTCAGGAGTTCCTGTTCGTTCTTTGCGGCCTTCAGCCCCACCTCGTCGCTGAACATCCGTTTCGTACGGTTGCCGACCTTGTCCTTTTCCTTGTCCCCCGTCAGAGGCTTGGAATAGATACTGTTGTGGGTCGGAAGATAGCCGTTCCGGTCCACCAGCACGGCAAACACCACCTGGTCATCCTTAAGGTACTCATCTTCCAGAGCCTGAATGGCCTTGTCCAGATAGGTATCGTATTTCGTATGGAATTTCTGCGGGTCGGTGCCGGGAATCAGCACGTAGTCGGTATCGAAGACATCCTCAACCGTAAAGCGGCCGCTGGCAATGGCATCCGCAAGGATCCGCTCCATCATTTTGGCACCGGTAAGGGCCTCGATCCGCCCCTTGGAGAGAAGTTCATCCTCCATGGCAGAGCTCCGCGATCTGACAAAGTAGACGGTGAAGATCGACATGATGACGATCATGACCGTAATGAGAATACCGGCAATTTTGATTGACAGCTTATTGAACATAATCACTCCTTATCAAGAAGGTTGCGAATTGATGGACGGAGAAACAGGATTCACGGGAAGATCCCGTCAGCCGTGATTCACCACGATTTCGGGCGCCCCGAGGAGCCGCTTGATATCCAGCAGGATCACCAGACCGTCGGGGAGCTGGAGCTGGCCGCGCAGATAGTCGCGCTGAGCATCGCTCAGGGATTTGACCGCCACCTCGAAAGAGTCCAGGGGAAGTGCCGTAACCCCCTTGACCGACTCTACCAGGATACCGGTGTTGAACTTCTCCCCCTTCACCACGATGATCCTCCCCGCAGGGCCAAAGGTAGACTGGGGGAGTCCCAGGAGAGGCCGGATGTCCATGGCGGCGACGATTTCACCCCGCAGGTTGAAAACCCCGACTATCAGCTCCTGGACCTTGGGGATCTTCACCAGCCGCGGGATACGCAGCACCTCCGCCGCATAGATGGTTTCAAAGGCATAGGTTTCCCCACCAAGGGAAAACGTTATACACTCAAGCTGTTCCTCGGCCTCTTCTTCCACCGCATCCAGCCCTTGCCAGTATTCGTCGCGCATCTCCCTGAGGATGCCGTCGATGTTGTAACCGGCCCTGTTTTCCTCTCCCATGGTCAAACTCTCCCCCAAATCCTTCGTTTACTGTATGCGCGCCAGTTCCGTCCGAACCCTTTCCATGAACATCTCCCGCGACAATCCCCCCCCGTAGAGAACCACCTTCCCTTCGGGCAGGTGCTGCAACAGCCTGAGGCAGTTGCGGAACTCCCGTATGCCGTCACGCGCCCGCCCCATACGGAAGTAGAGGCGTCCAATGCAGTAATGGGGCAGGACGAAGTCCATACTGAGGAGAAGCGCCTTGCGGTATTCAATCAATGCGTCCGGCAGATGCTCTTCTATATCCAGCACCAGCCCTCGCAGGAAATAGGCCTCGGGGTGAAGATCATCCATCGCCAGCACCGCATCGCACAATGCCAGGGCCTCCTGGAACTGGGCCCTGTTGGCAAAGATGAATCCTTTCATAACCAGGGCGTTCAAATGGTCGGGCTGCTGCCGCAGCACCTCTTCAAGCAGCGTCTCCGCACCGCTGAAATTCTCCCCGTCAAAGAGTTCCCGCGCCTGCCGGAAGAGCTCTTCCGGCGACGGGACAACTACCGCCGGGGGAACCGGCACCGGCACCTTCGGGGGGATCGGCGCAGACGGCCGGGGCGGTCGGGACGGCGGAACCGCTTTTTTCACCGGGCGCGGCCTGGATGCCGGCGCAGCCGCCACGGCCGACGGTGACTTCTTTCGGTAATAAAAACCGCTCTCCCGGCTTACCCGCTCGAATTTGGTCGAAATATTGGTGAGGGCCTCGGCATGCCCGAGAAACAGATATCCCCCCGGAGTAAGGGTGGCGGCAAACTTGTCGATAACCTGCCGGGTCGTGGCAAGGGTAAAGTAAATGGTTACGTTGCGGCAGAAAATCACATCCAGCCCGCGGAACACGCCGTCCTGCTGGGGAAACGACGCTGTCTGGAGATTGAGATGGGAAAATTCCACCATCTGCTTGACGTCATCGCGAATGAGATAGCTGTCGCCGACCCGCTTGAAATAGTGCTCCATGTACCGCGGTTCCGTTGCCCGGAGTGACCAGGGGCGATAAACCCCTTCCCGTGCCCGCTGCAACACCCGATTATTGATATCGGTGGCCAGAATTCTGATATCCCGTTTGCGCCAGTCGGGAAGCGTCTCCATGATGGTCATGGCCAGGGAGTAGGGTTCCTCGCCAGTGGAGCAACCGGCCGACCAGATGCGCAGCGGTTTCCCCGCAAACTCTCCCGTGATAAGCTGGCGGAAGGCGTCGAAATGGGCCCGGTAGCGGAAAAAGAAGGTTTCGCCGACGGTCAGGTGCTGGAGAAGCTTCTGCAACTCCTGGCGGCTCTCCCGGTATTCGGTCAGATACTCGAAGTAGTCCCGGTAGGAGGCGAACTGGAGCGCGGCCATCCGGCTGGTTATCCCCCGCTCAAGGGGTTTCAGGTTGCGCCGCTCGAAATGGAGACCGCTGTGAGTCAGGAGAAACTCGCAGTAGAGACTGCTTTCCGCCTCCGTCAGGTGTCCCAGCCGCGCCGGCGCCACCCTCTTCTGCCCGCCCCGCGACAGAAGCGCCAGGTCCTGGCGAAGACGGTCCACGTCCACCGGTTTCAGGATAAAATCGAACACCTGGTTGAGTTCGTATTCCATCGCCGGGTCGGCGGAGATGACAATGATAGGGAGGTGCCCTTCCCCCCCTGAACGCTGCATCCGCTGCACCAGATCAACGGTTGACATCCCCTGACAGTCGTCATCGATGATGACCACATCGGGCGCGGCGGCCTGCACCATCCGTACCGCTTCTTTAATGGAGCCGGCCTGTACGATCCCGTAGCCGTCCTTTTGCAGCAGAACGGCCAGAAAGCGCCCGAGGGCTTCATTGCTATGGACCAGAAGGACGGTACGCGGCATGGTCCCTTTTCCCCTGCTTTAACAGTCTCTTGATGCCATCATCAGCGCCACCTGCACCGGCATGCGTCAGGCGGACTGTTCTTTGCTCCAGGAATCGCGGAGGGTAACCGTCCGGTTAAATACCGGCGCACCGGGGCGGGAATCCCGGCAATCCACCGTAAAGTACCCCTGTCGCTCAAACTGGTAACGGCTCTCTCCTTCGGCATCCGCCAGGCTCGGCTCCAGGCGGGCGGAGGAAAGCACTTCCAGAGCGAGGGGATTGATGAATGACTTGTAGTCCTGTCCCCCCTTGTCCGGATTTGAAACGCTGAAGAGCCTGTCGTAGAGACGCACCTCAGCCGTAAGGGCATGGCGCGCCGAAACCCAGTGAATGGTCCCCTTCACCTTCCTGCCGGCCGCAGGTCCACCGGTCCTGGTGTCGGGATCATAGGTGCAGTGTACCTCCACCACATTCCCCTCCCCGTCCTTCACCACCTCTGTGCATTTCACGATGTAGGCGTACCGCAGCCGCACCTCCTGGCCGGGGACCATGCGATGGAACCCCTTGACCGGCGTTTCCATGAAATCGTCCTGCTCGATATACAGTTCCCTGCAGAAGGGGATCTGGCGGCTCCCCAGTTCAGGCCGCTGGGGGTGATTGGCAGCTGTGAACAGCTCCACCTCCCCTTCGGGAAAGTTCTCGATGACAAGCTTCAGGGGACGGAGCACCCCCATGGCCCGCGGTGCATTGGCATTCAGGTCGTCCCGGACGCATTCCTCGAGAATCCCCATGTCGATCCAGCTGTCGCTTTTCCCCACTCCGATCCGATCGCAGAAGGCGCGGATGGAACCGGGAGTGTAGCCGCGCCGGCGAAGACCGACGAGAGTCGGCATGCGCGGGTCGTCCCACCCCGCCACATCGCCGTCCTGCACCAGCTGGAGGAGCTTCCGCTTGCTCATCACCGTGTAGGTAAGGTTAAGCCGGGCGAATTCGTACTGACGAGGGCGATAGATACCGAGCTGGTCGAGGAACCACTCATAGAGGGGGCGGTGGGACTCGAATTCCAGGGTGCAGACCGAGTGGGTAATCCCCTCGATGGAGTCGCTCTGGCCATGGGCGTAGTCGTACATGGGGTAAATACACCAGGAATCGCCGGCATGGGGGTGCGGTGCATGGAGAATCCGGTACATGACCGGGTCACGCAGGTTCAGGTTCGGCGAAGCCATGTCAATCTTCGCCCGCAGCACCCGGGAACCGTCGGCAAATTCGCCGCTCCGCATCCGCCGGAACAGGTCGAGGTTCTCCTCGACCGCTCGGTTCCGGTAGGGGCTCTCCATGCCCGGCTCGGTCAGGGTCCCCCGGTGGGCACGTATCTCCTCGGCGGTCAGGTCATCCACATAGGCGTCACCCTGACGGATGAGCTGTTCGGCCCATTGGTAGAGCTGCTCGAAGTAGTCGGAGGCGTAGTAGAGATGCTCCCCCCACTGGAAACCGAGCCAGCGAACACTCTCCTTTATGGATTCGGCGTACTCTATCTCTTCCCTGGCCGGATTGGTGTCATCGAAGCGGAGATGGCAACAACCGCCGAAATCCCGCGCCAGACCGAAGTTGAGACAGATGGATTTGGCGTGACCGATATGGAGATAGCCGTTGGGCTCAGGCGGGAAACGGGTAACAATGGTCGTATGCCTGCCGCTCTGCAGGTCGTCCTCGATGATGCTGCGGATGAAGTTGCCGGATGCTGCCTGTTTCGTACTGTCAGTTTCGGATGTACTCATTTAATTCGTCTACCTTCCAGCTGTTTATTTTTCTTCCATGAGCGCCACCGCGTGGGCGGCAATCCCTTCGCCCCGGCCACAGAAACCGAGCTCCTCGGTAGTGGTCGCCTTGACGTTGACCCGGCCTGCATCCGCATTCAGCACCCGGGCGATGTTCTCCCGCATGACCGGAATGTGGGGAGCGAGCTTGGGGCGCTGGGCAACGACGGTTGCATCGACGTTCCCCAGCCGGTACCCCTTCCGGTCGGCAATCCCCATGACGTGGGACAGAAGCTTGAGGCTGTCGGCACCCTTGAACTGGGGGTCGGTGTCGGGAAAGTGCCTGCCGATGTCACCCTCACCGATAGCGCCGAGGATGGCATCGGAGATCGCATGCAGCAGCACGTCCGCGTCCGAATGGCCGAGAAGCCCCTTCTCCCAGGGGATATCCACCCCGCCAAGAATCAGCTTCCGCCCCTCCACAAGCCGGTGCACGTCATACCCATGACCAATGCGCATAGAACTCTTCACCTTTCACTCTTCACGTTTCACGGATTTCATAAACGCTTCCGCCAAGATCAGGTCCTCCGGCGTAGTAATCTTGATGTTCCGGTAATCCCCCATCACCACGTGGACATCCTTCCCGAGGCGCTCCACCAGGGATGCATCGTCGGTGCCGAGGTACCCTTCGGCTGCTGCTATTTCGTGGGCGGCCCGGATCACACCGTAACGGAACGCCTGGGGAGTCTGGGCAAGCCAGAGCTGTTCCCGCGGCGGGGTCTCGCGGATAACCCCGTCGACGACCACCTTGATCGTATCCTTGGCCGGCACCGCCACAAGGGCGCCGTCATGTTCCGCCGCCACCCGGATCGACTTTTCCAGCACCGGTACAGGAACGAACGGCCGCACGCCGTCATGGATGAGAATCACCGCGTCGTCCGGCGTGCCGTCAATGGCCCGCAGCCCGTTGAGCACCGAATACTGCCGTTCCGCACCGCCTGGCACGATCTCCCGCACCTTGCGAAACCCGTACCGGTCCACCACCTGTTCACGACAATAGGGAATCTCCACCTCCGGTGAAATGACGTAAATATCATCGACCTCGGGTAGAGCATCGAATACTCCGATCGTATGGGCAACTATCGGCTTTTCATCCAGGAGGAGGTACTGCTTGTTAATAGCGGCACCCATCCGTTTTCCCATTCCCGCAGCGGGTATGAGCGCAATTACTTTCATGTACCGTATCCTTGGCGCTACGCCGGTCAAAAATGGCGTAACACATAAAAATCAAACGAAGGCCGCCCAACTATAACGACCGGTTACTTTTTCGGTCAACGAAAAAATCCCATCACATATAAAAAGCCGTTTTATTATACAA
>JAJZUQ010000083.1 GCA_021848385.1 Deltaproteobacteria bacterium | reverse complement strand
TTCCGTTGTCAATATATTTTTTTCTGCCTCCAAACTTTTTTTCCAGCTCTCTTCCCGCAAAACCTTCAGGCCCTGCGGAAAGATGTGTTTATAACAAACCGCACCCATCCGGTCAAGACTTTTTTACGGTTAAATTGAAAAAAAACGAGGCAGCCATCGCCGGCCGCCTCGAAGTGACTGATTAACCGCAATTCTTCCTATAGCTGAGAGGCATTGAGTGCCTGGTCAATATCGGCAATAATATCGTTAACATCCTCCACCCCCACCGAAAGGCGGATGAAATCAGGGCTCACCCCGGTGGAGAGCTGCTCGTCCTCGGAAAGCTGCTGGTGTGTGGTTGATGCCGGATGAATAACCAGTGACTTTGCATCACCTATGTTTGCCAGGTGCGACAGCAGCTTTACGTTGTCGATGAATTTCTTGCCCGACTCGAGTCCTCCCTTGATCCCGAAACCGATGATCGCGCCACTCCCCTTGGGAAGATACTTCTTCGCACGGGCGTTGTCCGGATGGCTGGCAAGCCCCGCATAGTTCACCCAACTGACCAGGGGATGTTTTTCCAACCATTCCGCAACCTTCTGGGCGTTCTCCACGTGACGGGGCATCCGCAGGTGCAATGTCTCCAACCCCTGGAGGATAAGGAAGGAGTTGAAGGGGGACAACACTGCCCCCATATCGCGTAACAGCGTCAGGCGC
This sequence comes from Deltaproteobacteria bacterium, assembly GCA_021848385.1. Lineage (GTDB taxonomy): Bacteria > Desulfobacterota > Desulfuromonadia > Geobacterales > Geobacteraceae > Geomobilimonas. Next base: position 7,438 of record JAJZUQ010000083.1, on the reverse strand, counting down.
ATCTTCAGGATGTAGGCAAGGTTGCCGAGGGCCTCCCAGTAGTTGAGGCCGTGATAGGATGGATCGGGTTCGGCCAGCTCGGGGAATTTGCCGTTATTCCAGGGAAACTTCCCACTGTCCACCACGGCACCGCCGATGCTCGTACCATGGCCGCCGATAAACTTGGTGAGAGAATAGACAACGATGTCGGCACCATAGTCGAAAGGCTTGAACAGATACGGCGTAGTGACCGTATTATCCACGATGAACGGTATCCCTGCTTCATGGGCAATCCGGGCAATCGCCTCGAAGTCATCTACATTGTTCTTCGGGTTCCCCACCGACTCCATGTAGACAAGGCGGGTGCCGGCATCGATGGCGCGACGCACGTTCTCCGGGTCGGAGGTATCGACAAACTTCGTGTCAATGCCGAACTTGGGAAGGGTGTAGTGGAAAAGGTTGTAGGTACCCCCGTACAGGCAGTTCGTGGAGATAATATTCTGCCCGGCACTGGCAATGTTCAGGACAGCAAAGGTCGTGGCAGCCTGACCTGAAGCCAGGGCCAGCGCTCCGACCCCGCCGTCAAGTTCGGCAAGACGCTTTTCCAGCACATCGGTGGTCGGGTTCATGAGACGTGTATATATGTTCCCGAACTCCTTGAGCCCGAACAGGTTCGCTGCATGCTCCGAACTTTTGAACACGTAGGAAGCGGTCTGATAAATGGGAACGGCGCGGGAAAGCGTCGCGGGGTCGGGACTCTGGCCGGCATGGAGAGCCAGGGTATCCAGGCTGAGCTTGCTGTCGGACATAATGAATACTCCTCTTCTTTAAACAGAAAATTGTATGTTTATGGGACTACTACATGGTTTTTATAAAGAACTGCCTGAAGAATTCTACCTATGCCCTACCTTTATTGTCAACAATTTTCAACCATCACTATTCATTGATTGATCGAGACGTCCGAACATCTCAGTAAGTTCCCGTAACCTTGCGGCAAGCGGCTCCGTAAGCATACCCTCCTGAAAGCGCCAGCTCCAGTTGCCGCGAGGGGTACCGGGAACGTTCATCCTTCCTGAAGTCGGCAAACAGAGGACGTCCTGCAGGGGGATCACCGCGAGACAGGCGACTGACGCCATGGCGGCACGGACAAGCGCCCATGGCATGTCGCTCGCGGCACAACCCAGATAGCGAAGCACCTGCTGCCGCTCCTTGTCCTTGAGAGCATCGAACCAACCGAGAGTCGTGTCGTTGTCGTGGGTGCCGGTATAGACGACGCTGTTCCGCAGATGGTTGTGAGGCAGATAACCGTTGTCGGGGCCGGAACCGAAGGCAAACTGGAGGATCTTCATCCCCGCAAACCCGAACCGGTCCCGAAGCGCCTCCACTTCTGGGGTGATGACACCCAGGTCTTCCGCAACGATGGAAAGCTTCCCCAACGCCGCCTCCAGCGCGTTGAACAGCGCCTCCCCCGGCCCCTTGACCCAACGCCCGTTGACGGCGGTCTTTTCCTTGGCAGGGACTTCCCAGTAGGCCTCGAAGCCGCGAAAATGGTCGATGCGCACCAGGTCGTACAGGTCGAAGGAACTGCGCAACCGGGCCGACCACCAGCTATAGTCATGGGCAGCCATCTCGTCCCAGCGATAAAGGGGATTTCCCCAGAGCTGGCCGGTCTTGCTGAAGTAGTCGGGGGGAACACCGGCCACCACCGCCGGTCTCCCCTCCCCGTCAAGAGAGAAGAGACTGGGGTTGGCCCAGACGTCGGCCGAATCGTGGGCGACGAAAATCGGAATATCGCCGAAAAGCGCGACCCCCCGTTCCCCCGCATAGCTTTTCAGCCCATGCCACTGGCGGTAAAATTGCCACTGGGCGTACTTGTGAGCGCCAATTGAGGGACCGAGTTCTTCACTGTAGCGCTGTAAAGCAGCAGGTTCACGGCGGGAGATGTCACCGGGCCAGGAGCTCCAATTCTTTCCCTTGAAGTGGCTCTTCAGCGCCATGAACAGGGCAAAGTCGTGGAGCCACCAATTACTGGCATCACAGAAACGCCAGAACTCCTCCTGCCGCGGCTTATCAGCTTTGGCAAAAAACTCCCCGGCCGCCCGCTCCAGCAGAGGAAGCTTATGCACCTCCACTTGGGAGAAATCCACCCACTCTGCGGGAAAATCGCCCTTCAGATCGTGGGACGCCAGATCACCTTCGCTGACCAGCGTGGCCAGGTCGATGAGAAGCGGATTGCCGGCAAACGCGGAATAACAGGAATAGGGGGAATTGCCGTAGGCTGTCGGACCGAGAGGAAGCAGCTGCCAGACCGATTGACCGGCGCGCTGAAGAAAATCCACGAACCGGCGGGCCTCCGTGCCAAGAGTGCCGATACCCTCCCTTCCGGGGAGGGACGTGGGGTGGAGCAGGATACCGCTCTTTCTCGTTCGATGCATGGCAAACCTCGGGAGCAAGATGGGGAGACATGGAAACTATGCCATAGTTGCAGGGGAACACAAGCCTTTAGCACGCTGAACTGCGGGCTTTACTCAGCAAAAGCAGCATGGTATAAGCAGGGGAAAGGCCCAGAAGTGGAGGAGTCATGATCAAGACAGCCATGTTTGAAACCCTGATGGAGAGCGCTGTGCCGGAGCCTGATGGAGGCTATACCTTCACCCTGGAAGGTAAGACCTACCATATCAAGGACACGCTGGAAATCTCCAAAATAGCACAGGATCACGGCTATATAATCATATACTGAGCCGCTCCGGATTCCCTCTGGCAGGCGACGCTACATTTCCTACTTCGCCGGGGGTATTTCTGCGGTGACATCCTGCTCCATCCAGAACCTGCCATCGGTGAACAACTGCACCCGGCGGATGGATGGGTCCAGTTCCACCGGCACGTGACCGGTCACCTGCAGGCAAATCCGCTGGCCTCCCGACGTAAGATAGACCCGGTCCCCCTCCACCCTTTCGAGTCGAAAACAGGAATTGGGCGTATCCACCACAGCCTGCCGGAGGGGTGCGGCACAGGAAGTCAGCAGAGCCACTGCCGCTAAAAAAGTCACTCTCCACCTGTTCATAGTACCCTCCCTTCGTGATTCCCATCTAAAACTGTACCACATCCTGACGGAAACAGAGCGGCCTTGCACTACGATGGTGAATAGTCCACACGAGTGCAGAATATTCTACACAATCTATCCAATGACTTCTGTAGACAAACACAATTTGCCATGTAGTATTGACAACTTATGTATAGCAAACAGAATGGCACGCACCTTGTAATGGAGAGATGGAACGCTGAGGGGGACATTCCCCTGGTAAAAATTGTACTTCAATCTCATAATCAGCTGCAATCAAGTGCAAAATGTGCACAATAAAAAAATGGTATCCATCTCACGTGAGGGAATCCGATAGCTATGGAGAGGCAAACCGTCATCCGTTCACTCACTCTGGCGGCATTCGTCGTCGGCATCAGCCTTCTCCACTATCTCACCCCGCTCCACCTCCCCTATCTCCATGCCATCTTCCAGCGCCTCTACTATCTTCCGATCATCCTGTCAGCCCTCTGGTTTGGCTTGCGCGGTGGATTGAGTTGCGCGCTGGCAGTCAGCATAGTCTATGCCCCCCATATCCTTTTTCAGTGGGGAGGGGCGCTGACCATGGAGATGGAGATGTACCTGGAGATACTGCTGTACAACATCGTCGGTGGTGTGACCGGGTTTTTGTCACAACGGGAGCGGGAACGCACCGTGGAACTGCAGAAGACCGCGCGGGGACTGGAGGAATCATTCCAGAAGCTGCAACATCAGTCGGAGCGGATTATCGTCATCGAAGAGCAACTGCGGCGTGCGGAAAAACTATCCACCCTGGGAGAGATGGCAGCTGTCCTGGCGCATGAAATCCGCAATCCGCTCGGTTCTATCCGTGGTACCGCTGAAATCCTGAAGGACGACTACAAGCCTGGCGACCCCAAGCACGAATTCATCGAGATGCAGATCAAGGAGACCGAGCGCCTTAACCGGGTTGTCGAGGATTTTCTGCAGATGGCGCGCCCCCAACCGGCCGAGATGACCCCATGCTCGATTCAGGAAGAGCTGGAGACGATTACCACACTTATCGCAAACGATGCCAAGGCACGTCACATCACGTTTGTGCTGCAACCACCGTCCACCCCGGTAATTATAAGGGCCGATGGCGAAAAACTGCGCCAGGCTTTTCTGAATATCATCATCAACGCGTTGCAGGCAACGCCACCGGGCGGCAGACTGACGGTCTCAACAACCCGCCGGCAGACAGAGGGTTGTGCTCCCGTGTGCGAAATTTCTTTCCGCGATACCGGCTCCGGCATCGACGCCGAAACGCTGAAACGGGTATTTGAGCCTTTTTACACGACCAAAGAGGGAGGAACGGGGCTGGGGCTGGTCGTCGCCAAAAAAATCATAGAAGGGCATGGCGGCCGGTTGCTTATCGAAAGCGACAACGGCAAGGGTACTGCCGTCACGGTCAGCTTGCCGATGCTTGAGGGAGGAAAACGATGAAGCAGAAGATTCTCGTCATCGACGATGACACATCGCTGAGGCGTGTACTCGAATACAACCTTCAGGAAGAGGGCTACGACGTTCAGGCAGCTTCGTCGGGTGAGGAAGGGCTGTATCTGTTCGGGAAATCCCAGCCCAGCCTGGTCATCACCGACATGAAAATGCCCGGCATGGACGGACTCATGGTCCTCACGTCCATCAAGGAGCGTTCGCCGGAAACCCTGGTGATCATAATAACCGCCTTCGGGACAGTCGACATCGCGGTAGAGGCCATGAAGGCCGGCGCCTACGACTACATCACCAAACCGTTCAACCGGGATGAACTCAAGTTGACCGTACGCAAGGCGCTCCAGTTCAACGGTCTTGCCGAGGAAAACCGGCGGCTGAAGAGCGAGTTGTCGGACCGGGCCGATTTTCGCACCATTGTCGGAACATCCAAAGAGATGGAAAAGGTCTTCGCGGTGATCAGCAAGGTAGCCGACACCGAGGCGGCAATTTTCATTACCGGCGAATCGGGAACGGGCAAGGAGCTTGTTGCGCGTTCGATTCATGCCAACAGCTCACGCAGGGATGCCCCCTTCGTCGCCATCAACTGCGCCGCCATCCCCCGCGAACTGCTGGAGAGCGAGCTGTTCGGCCATGTCCGGGGAGCTTTCACCGGTGCGGTGAGAGACAAAGTCGGGAAATTCCAGCTTGCGGACGGAGGAACTATCTTTCTGGACGAGGTCGGCGATCTCCCCGTGGAAATGCAGCCAAAACTGCTCAGGGCGCTCCAGGAGAAGGAGGTCGAGCCGGTCGGTGGGGCAAAGGTTCAGAAACTGGATGTGCGCGTCATTTCCGCCACCAACCTGGATATCGAACATGCAATCGAGAACGGTGTTTTCCGCGAAGACCTCTATTACCGCCTGTCGGTGATACCTGTCCATCTTCCGCCTCTTCGTGAAAGGCGCAAGGACATCCCGCTCCTGATCAGATATTTCTGTACCAAGCATAACGGCAACCAGGTTTCTTTCGACAAGGACGCACTCAATGCTATGGTCATGTATTCATGGCCCGGCAATGTCCGCGAACTGGAGAACACCGTGGAACGTCTGCTCATCATGCGCAACGGGGAGACGATACCCCTTGGTGAACTGCCGGAGAAGATACTGGAAGAGAAAACGGCGCGGCAACCCGGCTCTCCATTGATCAGGCTTCCCGATGAAGGATATTCCCTCGAACAACTGGAGCGGGAAGTTGTCGTCGATGCCCTGGAGCGGAACCACTGGAACCAGGCCGCCGCTGCCCGATTCCTGCGGATTCCCCGCCACACCCTTATCTACCGGTTGGAAAAATTCGGTATCACCCTGCCTGAGAAGAGAGAACAGTAGCGAATATTCTCCTCATGGTGCAGAATATCCTGCATTATTCCGGGCCGCGTCTTCTGGATATTATTTAATAACGCTGTATATTCGATGTGATACGTAAATGGCACATCCTGTGAATTAGTACTCTTAATCCAGATACAGAGGTCATCATGAAAATACGCATCGGTCTGTTTGTCATATCCTCAGCCCTATTGCTGCATACGAGCTTCGCCCACTCCGCAGACGCCCCGCCACCGGAAAATCTCGCCAACCTCGTGGCCTCCGCCCTCGCCAACAATCCGGAACTGAAATCGTCCGATGCGCGCTGGCAGATGTTCAGGAGCCGGATCGCCCAGTCCCGTTCATTTGACGACCCGATGCTGATGCTGAAAATCCAGAACGGTCTTGTTTCGGACCCACTCAACTTCCACAAGGACGCCATGACCCAGAAAGTGATCGGGATATCACAGCAGATCCCCTTCTGGGGGAAGCGGGACCTCAAGGGAAAGGTGGCGGCACAGGAGGCCGAATCCTATAAATGGCAGGTGGAGGAGCGGAAGCTGGAGCTGAAACGGATGGTTGCCGAAGCGTACTATCAACTCTATTTTACGGACAAATCCCGGGAGATCGTGGCTAAAAACATCAAAATCCTCGATGACTTCGTCACCATCGCCGAAACCAAGTACTCCGTGGGACAGGGGACACAGCAGGATGTCTTCAAGGCCCAGGTCGAGCGGTCGAAGATGCTTGATATGCGCATAACGCTGGAGCAGCAGCGAAAGAGCCTCCAGGCAAGCCTCAATGCCCTCCTGTTCCGTCCCGCCGACACCCCGGTCGGCGCCATTCCCGATTTCGATATTACCCCCCTGGCGCTTTCTCCCGATGACCTGCGAGGACGTGCGCGTGAAAACCGTCCGCTGCTCAAGAGCCTGAACGCCCTCATCGAAAAGGGTAAGGCCGGACAGAAGCTGGCGGAAAAAGAATACTATCCCGATTTCAACGTTGCGTTCGAATATATGCAGCGGGAGCGGGTCGGGATGGACCCCGGCGATGACATGTATGCCATGGGCGTCACCTTCAACCTGCCGTTGCAGCGGGAGCGGCGGCAGGCGATGGTGGCCGAGTCGTCATCGGAAACCGCCATGGCCAATGAAGAATTGAACGGTCTCAAGAACAGCATCGATGCGAGCATCTCGGACCTCGTGGCCCAGGCGGAGCGAAGAAGAAAGCTGGTCGATCTCTATAAAACCGGTATCATCCCCCAGGCAGAGCAATCCCTGGAGTCGGCGGTCATCGGCTACCGGGTGAACAAGGTGGATTTTCTGACGCTGCTGGACAACCGCGTTACCCTCTTCAACTATGAGCGTGAACTTTATGACTCGCTGGCCGACTACCAGATCAAGCTGGCCCAGCTTGAGGCGACAGTCGGAACGGACCTGGCGGCGAGATGATGGGTAGGGGCGCCGCTTGCCGCGCCCTTATTCTTCCTAGATATGCAAGGGCGCAGCAAGCAGCGCCCCTACGGAGACGACATTATGGCACTGAACAAGAAGGTTGCAATTCCCCTGGCAGTTATCATCCTGGCCGCGGT
>JAJZUQ010000002.1 GCA_021848385.1 Deltaproteobacteria bacterium | reverse complement strand
TACCCGCCGGAGAGTTGCAACAGGTCCGGGACAGACCAAGTTGTTTTTTCCATGGTACCCCCTTGTGCTGTACCGTATGTCAGAACGGATAGCCGAGGCCGACGAACACGGCGGGTCCGTCTTTTCCGAATCCTACATCGACCCGGCCGATAAGATTGGGGCGGACAACCGCCCGGACGCCGACACCGGGGTTGAATTCGAAGCTGCTGGATCTGAACTGGGCGAGTGACTTCATGACCGATCCCAGGTCGACGAAGGGGGCAACCTCCCAATCGGCATCGACGTTGAAGACCTCCCAGCGGAACAGACGGATCCGCTCCTCAAGATTGAGGAGAAGATAACTGTTGTCGATGAAGCGGTTGCGGCCGTATCCCCGCAGAGTAGTTTCTCCCCCCAGGATACTTCGTTCCAGAAAGGGGACACTGTTGCCGAGAGTCTGGTTGTAAGCGAGGCGGAAGGCGCTGACATAGCGTGCATTGTCGAGAGGGATGAACCCCTTGGCCTCCACTTCATAGTGGCGATATTCGGCAGTGCTGCCGAGGAGTTTTGAGCTGTTTTCAACCGATATCTTTGAGTAACCGCCAAAGGTTGGCATATTGGACGAGTTGAGGGTGCTGTAGACCAAGGCAAGTCGCTGAGCGTGGACGGTGAAGCCGTCGATGCCGGGAACGTCCTGTACGGAGTAACGGTCACGGATGAAGGGTATGGAGGAAAAGGCACCCCTCATGATGTTGTCACCTTTGAGGCGCTCACCGAAAACAAGCTGGTAATGTTTGCCAAACTTGTACCCGGCGCTTACGTTGAAGCCGAACTCCTGGTCGGCATAGTTGGTCTCTCCCTGCTTGGTGCTGTTGGACTGAAAGCCGAAGAAGCGGGCCGACCCGTCGGTGAAGTAGAAAACGTAGCCGTTCAGTTCCAGTTCGTGGTTGAGAAGGGTTGTGTCGCGAAAGCGTACTTCCACATCATCGTTGACCTTGGACGATTTGGCGAGGTTGACCTCCCAGAACAGGTCCGGAGTGGGATAGAAGGCGCCATAGAGGGTGGCGGTGGTGCCGAAGTTGGTATTGTAGTTTACCTGGGGGGCCAGGAGAGTATTGATTTCGTCATGTTTGTCGTGAATGAGGAAGGCGGTCAGAGCACCGGAGGTGACCCCCTCGTTGGGGCTTGAAGCGATGACCGGGAGGGGAATGCTGACCACCTTTACCGGGTCGCCCGATTCCTGGTTGGTCAGGGGATAGGGGAGGTCCTTGCGGGGAACCATGCTGGTGCAGGCCGAAAGTCCCGCAAGCAGAACAAACAGGATCATACGTAGTGTGGAATTACTGCACATTGGGCCATCTCTCGGATATCACAGGGTAAAAGAGTTGAAATAATACCCCTTTTCCCCGTTCAGTTCAACCAAAACCTGAGATATGCCTGAAACCGCGTGGGGAGGTGGCCGGATTTTGGAAACGGGTTATCCCCAGACAAGAAGCCCCGGTTCGTATGTTGCCCCGAGTACGGGGTGTTTCGGCATGACCCGGACCAGAAAGCCGTGGCGGCCGCAGAACCGGCACTCCATCTCGCCGCTTAACTGGTAGTTCCCGTCCCCCAAGGCGGTTGCCGTTTCCAGCGAGATCAATTCCCCTCCGACAATGGCGCCGCGGGAATCGAGGACACCGAAGTAGGCATCAACCGACACCTCTTCGATGGGAATTTCGCCGCAGCAGATGGTTGCACTGACATTGATGCGGTCGCCGACGGACACTTCCCGTCCCCCGTCCGCTTCAACTCCGTCAATCCTGACTTGATGCCAGTTGCGATGGATCTTCTCCTTCCAGGCCGCAAGGTCGATGGAGAGCTCAAATTCGCTGTTGCCAAGGAGTTGCGACTGTTTCCTGGCGGCGAGGTAAAAGCGGTCAGTATATTCGCATACCATGCGGTCGGTGGAAAAAACCGGGCAGAGTGTTTGGAGGGATGCCTTCATGCAGGCGGTCCAGCCACGGGGTATGCCGTCGGCCCCCCGGTCGTAGAAGAGCGGTACGACCTCTTTTTCCAGGAGGTCGTACATGGCACGGCTTTCCACTTCGTTCTGGTACTCAATGTCGTCGTAGACTTCGCCACTGCCGATGGCCCAGCCGTTGTTACCTTTGTAACCTTCGCACCACCAGCCGTCGAGGATGCTCATGTTGAGCCCGCCGTTGAAGGCGACTTTCATGCCGCTCGTGCCGCTGGCCTCCATGGGACGACGCGGGGTATTCAGCCAGACATCGACACCCTGTACCATGTGACGGGCCACGGCCATGTCATAGTCCTCAATGAAGACGATACGGTGCCGGAACCGCTCCTGGTGGGAGAGCTGGACGATTTCCCTGATCAGTTCCTTCCCCTGGTGATCAGCAGGGTGGGCCTTGCCGGCAAAGATGATCTGTACCGGTCGGGCCGGGTCGTTGAGCAGCCGCTCAAGCCGGTCCAGGTCGCGCAGCAGCAAAGTCCCGCGCTTGTAAGTGGCGAAGCGGCGGGCGAAGCCGATGGTAAGGATGCCGGGGTCGAAGACTTCGTCGGCCACGACGATCTCTTTGGCTGTCGCGCCCACCTTGGTGAGCTGTTCCTTGAGCCGGCGACGGGAGAAATCAACAAGTTTTTCGCGGCAGCGGCTGTGGGTCCGCCACAGCTCGGCATCGGGGATGCGGTTAACCTTGCGCCACAGGTTGTGGTCGGTGGAGTCTTCCAGCCAGCGTGTTCCCAGGTAGCGGATGAGGAGGCCTGCCTTTTCCGTTGCGATCCATGTCTTCATATGGACGCCGTTGGTGACGGAGGAGAGGGGGAGCTGCTCTTCCGGGAGTTCGGGCCAGACGTTCTTCCACATCTTACGGGAGACCTCACCGTGGAGCTCGCTCACGCCGTTGCTGAAGTCGGCCAGTTTGAGGGCCAGCACGGCCATGCAGAAGCTCTCACCGGGATTCCTGGGGTTCTGCCGGCCGAGACCGAGAAATTCCTCGCGGGAGAGTCCCATGCTCCGGTAATAGCGTCCCAGGTATTTTTCCAGCAGGTCCGCCGGGAAATGATCGATGCCTGCTTCCACCGGCGTATGGGTGGTGAAGATGTTGCCTGATTTGACCGCTTCCCGTGCTTCGCTGAATCTGAGTTTATTTTCTTCCATGATGATCCTGATACGCTCCAGAGCGAGGAAGGCGGCATGCCCCTCGTTCATGTGGCAGACCTGGGGATCGATACCGATGGCACGCAGTGCCCGTATCCCGCCGATACCGAGGAGAATTTCCTGGCGAATGCGCATGTCCTGGTCGCCGCCGTAGAGCCGGGTAGTGATTTCCCTGTCTTCCGGGGCGTTATCGTCCAGGTTGGTATCCAGGAGGTAGAGGGGAACCCGCCCGACCTGGACCCGCCAGACGTGAACCCGCACCCGCCGCCCCGCCAGATCCAGGTCGAAACTGACGGGATTCCCCTCCTTGTCCCGTTCCTGGTGGAGGGGGAGATTGTAGAAGTCGTTTTCCGGGTAATACTCCTGCTGCCAACCCTCGATGTTAAGGTACTGGCGGAAATAACCCTGCCGGTACAGGAGGCCGACGCCGCAGAGGGGTATCCCCAGGTCGCTGGCCGATTTCAGATGGTCGCCTGCCAGGATGCCGAGTCCACCGGAGTAGATGGGGAGTGATTCGTGGATGCCGAATTCCATGGAGAAATAGGCAAACTGCACCCCTTTTCCCCCCTTGTACAACCTGTCGAACCAGCTCCTTGCGGAGAGGTAGTCGTTGATTTTTTCCTCGACCCGCGCCAGGTGGGACATGAATCCGTCATCGTGCTTGAGATTTTCCAGGGTTGCCTGCTGAAGGATGCCGAGCATCTCCACCGGGTTGTGGCGGGTCTCTTTCCAGAGTTCCTGGTCGAGACGTTTGAAGAGTTCGATCGCTTCAGGCTCCCAGGTCCAGCAGATGTTGTAGGCGATCCGATGCAGCGCCGCCAGTTCCTCCGGCAGGGAGGGGACCACCGTGAAGCGGTGAAGCATTTTGTTGAAATCCATGGGACTACTCCTTCGTCGAGCGAAATCGGGATGAACAGGGTTTGTGCAACGCACCACGTGGAGTGGCAACATGCTGCGTCTTCGGGTAACGATGCGGGTGAACGGCTTATCCATGATATCAGATGGAGTACCGTTCACAAGTACGGGGAAACTATGGTTTTTCGATGCCGAATTTTTCCAGGCGGTACTGGAGGGTTTTGTAGCTCATGCCGAGAAGAGGGGCGGCCTTGCTGATGACCCATCCGGCCCGGTCCATTGCCTTGACGATGAGCTCCCTTTCCAGGCTCTCGATGGATATCCCTTCGACGGGGAATTCGAAGGGGAGGCGGGCTGTTGCCGTCCCTTCCTCGTGGATCTCGGCGGGGAGGTCTTCCGGTTCGATGTAGTCACTTTCTGCCATCAACACCCCTCGCTCGATGACCGATTCCAACTGGCGGACGTTGCCGGGCCAGCCGTAGTTGAGGAGAAGTTTCAGCGCCGGTTTTGAGATGCCCTTGAGCGGGAGACCCGCTGCGGAACTGTATTTGCGGACGAAGAAATCGGCCAGGGCAGCTATATCGCTCCCCCGCTCACGGAGAGGGGGGAGACTGATGCGGATGACGTTTAAGCGGTAGAAAAGGTCTTCCCGGAAATTACCTCGACGGATCTCCGCTTCAAGGTCCTTGTTGGTGGCGGAAATGATCCGCACGTCCACCGGGACGTTGATTTTCCCTCCCACCCGGCGAATTTCCTTCTCCTGGATGGTGCGGAGAAGTTTGGCCTGCATCCCCACATTCATCTCGCCGATCTCGTCGAGGAAGACGGTCCCGCCGTCGGCTGCCTCGAATATTCCGATTTCCCGGCTGCCGGCTCCGGTGAAGGAGCCCTTTTCATGGCCGAACAGCTCAGATTCGATGAGGGTGTCGGGAATGGCGGCGCAGTTGATGGCGAAGAACGGTTTGTCCTTGCGAAGGCTGCCGTCGTGGATCGCACGGGCCACCAGCTCCTTGCCGGTCCCCGACTCCCCGTAGACAAGAACCGTGGAAACGGTTGGGGCGATCTTGTTGATGATGCGAAATACTTCTTTGATCTTCGGATGTTCGCCGATTATATTGGGGATCGTCATGGTCTCCGCCAGCTTTCGGTGGAGCGACAAGTTTTCCCGGACAAGTCCGATATGCTCGAAGGCCCTTTTCAGCGTCAGGAGAAGGTCTTCCCGCTCGATCGGTTTCTCCATGTAGTCGAAGGCACCCTTCTTCATCGCCTCTACCGCGGAGTCAACCGTGCCGTGGGCGGTCATGATCACGACGCACTGCCGGGGGTTGGCCGCCAGCGCCTGCTCCATGAGTTCCATGCCGGACATTCCCTGCATCTTCAGATCGGTTAGCAGGAGGTCGAATTCCTCTTCCTCAAGCCAGGCCAGGGCCTCCTTTCCACCAGGAACGGCTGTGACCCGGTACCCTTCCCGACTGAGGATCGTCTGGAGGATCTCCCGCTGCCCCTTTTCATCGTCCACTACCAGTATTTTGCCCGCCATGGCGTCTCCTTTGGAGACAGGAAAAGGTAGAGGAAGAGGTAAAGGGGAAACGCTAGATTCGTATTTCCCCGGCCTGTACCTGTTACCGTGCCTGTTTTTTTGTTGAATATCGAGAGTTCAGAGATAGCCTTTTCTCTACCTCTACCTCTACCTCTACCTCTACCTCTACCTCTACCTCTACCTCTACCTCTACCTCTACCTTACTTTCTGCGGCAGGACCATCGTGAAGGTGGTCCCTTTTCCCAAGGTGCTTGCCAGGGTGATTTCACCACCGTGTTCTTTGATGATCCGTTCCGTTATGGCAAGTCCCAGGCCGATTCCGGCCTCTTTCGTGGTAAAGTAGGGCTGGAATATCTTGTCCAGTTCGTCTGGTTCGATTCCCTTTCCCTGATCGGTGCAGGTGAGGCGGAAACAGTTGTTTTCACCGTCATAGCTCGCCCCCAGGGTGATATCACCTCCATCGGGCATGGCCTGGGCCGCATTGGTGATGAAATTGAACAGGCAGTTGCGCAGCAATTCCTGGTCTGCCTGGATGGGAGGGAGGTTGCCGGGCATGTCCGGCACAATCCGGATTTTTTGTTCGTCGAGTTTGTCCTTCAGGAGCGGCAGTGCCTTCGCCACCAGTTCCGGGTAGGCAAAGCTGGTAATGCGGAGTTTGAGAGGGCGTCCGTAATTCATGAAGTTAAGCACCATGTAGTTTGCCCGGCGGACCTCTTCCTTGATCTTGTTGGTCAGGTCTTCCAGTTCTGTTCGATGCTGCTCCGTGCACTCGGGCAGTATCTCGCTCTTCAGATGGTCGATGGCGAGACTGATGTAGTTCAGGGGGTTGCGTATCTCGTGGGCGATGCCGGAGGCCAGTTGTCCGACCTTGGAGAGGTGCTCCGCCTCGTAGAGCCGCTTTTCCAGGGCTTCCTTCTCGCGAAGTTTTGCCACCATCTCGTTGAAACTTTCTGCCAGGTCGCCGATTTCGTCGCCGGTCTCCACCGGGAAGGTTACCGACAGGTCGCCGGCTGAAACGAGCTTGACGTTCTCCGCCAGGCGATGGATCGGGCGGGTATAGCGCCGGGCGAGGTAAAAGGTGAGGAATATGCCGAGCATGAAAACGAGCGACGTGGCAATGAGCCGGCGGATGAAATTTGCATGCTGGATGTTGCCGATGTTGTCGAGGAGGAGGTTGATCTGGACGTAACCGAGCTGCTCGTCGCCGACGATAACCGGCACCACCAGATTGTAGGGGCGCATCGAAGAGGTTCCGGCGCTTCCCCTCAGGGGGGAAGCCTTGAGTCCCTTTTCCAGTTTCTTGATCTCACGTTTTTTGCCGACCTTTGTCGGATCGGAAGAGTTGATGATCTCCCCCTCGTTGTCGATAATGTTGATTTCATTGATACCCTTGTCCCGGGCGCCCTTCAGGTATTCCGTCAGGCGGGACGACTGGCCTTCTGTCGCAGAGGTGAGGTCTTCCACGGAGAGCTGGATTGCCTTGGAAACCTCGGTGGAGCTTTCCTGGATCTCGTGAACCAGGTCGTTCTGGCTGTACTGGTTCATCATGAAGAGGGTCAGGATGGCGATGACCAGGAGCGACATCATGATGATCACCAGTTTGGTATTGAGCTTCATAGCGTCCTTTTCCCGTGCCGGTGCGGGATAATGTCCCGGCAGTTGGCGGTCTTTCGTGTTCTGCCCCAGTAACGACAACCGGTGAATTATACACCAGCGGTGTGGGCGAAAACAAGGAGTTACTCCCCGTAGTGAATTCGCTCGGCCCGGGCCTCAAGCGTATACAACTTTTCTTCTTGGAATGGATTTGCTAGTATGAACGGTGAAAGGCGGTCTGACGACTTTTCCGCCCACCAGGAGGTCTGTTGCACGAACTTTCCCTGACCCAGAGCATTATTGATATCTGTCTCCAGCATGGGGAGGGGAAGCGGGTTACCGTCGTGGTCCTGGAGATCGGCGAGCTCTCCGGTGTTGTCCCCGATGCCGTCGAGTTCTGTTTCGATGCCTGCAGTCGGGGAACCTTGCTGGAAGGGGCGCGCCTCGTCATTGAGCGGATTCCGTCCCGTGGAGTGTGTCACGACTGCGGGGCTGAGTTCCATCTCGACACCTATTTCGACCCTTGTCCGTCCTGTGGCGGTTTCAGCCATGCCGCCATCTCCGGAGAGGAACTGCGGGTCAAAGAACTGGAGGTAGAGTAACGTATGTGTATCACGTGCGGCTGCAGCACCGACGAACATCATGACCACGACCATGGGGATGGCCATCATCACCATCACGAGGGGGAGTCACGGCCCGGAGCCGGCACCCGCATAACGGTAGAGACCGATCTGCTGGCCAAGAACCGTCGCTTTGCCGAGGGGAATCGGCAGCGCTTTGCGGCAGGGGGGGTGTTCGTTCTGAACCTGGTCAGCTCTCCCGGTTCCGGCAAGACCACCATCCTGGAGCGGACCCTGCGGGATCTTAAAGGGGACCTTCGTAGCGCCGTCATTGAGGGGGACCAGCAGACTGACAACGATGCCCGACGCATCGCGGCGGCCGGTGTTCCGGTGCAGCAGATCAATACCGGCGCCGGTTGCCACCTGGATGCCCACATGGTCGGTCATGCCGCCGAATATTTCGATCTTGCCAGCCTGGACATCCTCTTCATCGAGAATGTGGGGAACCTGGTCTGTCCCGCTTCCTTCGACCTGGGTGAGCATCACAAGGTCGTGGTGCTCTCCGTCACCGAGGGGGAGGACAAGCCGCTCAAGTACCCACAAATGTTCCATGCCGCCGACATAATGCTCCTCAACAAGGTGGATCTTCTTCCCCACGTGGATTTCGATGTGGCGAGGTGTCGGGAGATGGCCCGCCGGGTCAACCCGGACATCACTATCTTCGAGGTCTCAAGCCGGAGCGGGGAGGGGATGGATGAGTGGTACGGCTGGCTGCGCGAGCGGGCGGGGGAAAACAGGTAAAGGTAGAGGTACAGGTAAAGAAACTGCACGACCTTTACCTTTCCTCTTATGGTGTGCGACATCAAACGAATACGGTTGGAAATAGAGGGTATTGTCCAGGGGGTTGGATTTCGCCCCTTTGTCTACCGCCTTGCCGCCAGGCATTGCCTGGGGGGATGGGTGCGCAATACCGGCCGTGGCGTGTTGATCGAAGCGGAAGGGAAGCCGGAGAATCTGGCGTTGTTTCGTGAGGCGATCTCTTCCGAAGCACCGCCTTTGGCGGTGATAACCGGACTCCGTTGCTCGGAGCAGGTTCCGGCGGGGGAGACGGGGTTCGCCATTCTTGCCAGCGGTGGTGGCGAAAGCCGGGCGATGATATCCCCTGACTGTGATGTTTGCCCTGACTGTCTGGCCGAGCTGTTTGACCCTACAGACCGGCGCTACCGCTACCCCTTCATCAACTGCACCAACTGCGGCCCCCGCTACTCCATCATCACTGGTATTCCTTACGATCGCCCCTTCACTACCATGGCTCCCTTTGCCATGTGCCCCGCCTGCCGGGCCGAGTACGACGATCCCGCCAGTCGCCGGTTCCATGCCCAGCCCAATGCCTGTCCGGCGTGCGGGCCGCACCTCCGTCTCACAACGGCGGCGGGAGACGATGTCGCCGGGGACCCCCTTGACGGAGCGATCCGTTTGCTTCGGGAAGGGCGCATCCTGGCGGTCAAGGGGGTTGGCGGCTACCATCTGGCGGTGGACGCCGGCAACGAGGAGGGGGTGCGGGAACTGCGCCGGCGCAAACAGCGGGACGAAAAGCCGTTCGCCCTCATGGCACCAACGTTAGAAGCCATTTCCTGCTTTGCCCTGGTTGACGAGACGGAGGCCCGCCTGTTGAGCGGGACCGAGCGTCCCATTGTGATCCTCAGAAAGAAGGAAGCAAATGCCGTTGCCCCGTCGGTGGCACCCGCCAACGGCTATTTCGGGGTGATGCTCCCTGCTACCCCTCTCCACTACCTCCTTCTGCGGGGAAATTTTTCCGCACTGGTCATGACGAGCGGCAATGTCACCGACGAGCCGATCGCCTTCAGGGATGACGAGGCGCGGAACCGGCTTGCCGGCATCGCTGATGCCTTCCTGACCCATGACCGGGAGATCCATGCCCGGCTTGATGATTCCGTCGTGCGGGTATTCCAGGGGAATCCCCTTTTTCTGCGCCGCTCCCGGGGGTACGTTCCTCGTGGAGTGCTTCTCCCCGCATCGCAAACGAATGTCCTGGCGGTGGGTGCAGAGCTGAAGGCCGCCGTCTGCCTCACCCGGGGGAACCGGGCGTTTCTCAGCCAGCATATCGGCGACCTGAAGAATACGGCAACCCTTGCCTCCCTGGATGAGACGGTCATCCACCTGCAGCGGCTTCTGGACGTGCAGCCGGCGGTGGTGGCACACGATCTTCATCCCGACTACCTTTCAACGGCCTATGCCGGTCGTATTGCCGATCTTCCCGCCCTGGCGGTGCAGCATCATCACGCCCATCTCGCCTCTTGCATGGCGGAAAACGGGCTGGATGGGGAGTGCATCGGGGTGATCTTTGACGGCACGGGGTACGGCCTGGACGGTACCATCTGGGGAGGAGAATTTCTCGTGGGTGACTATCGGGGGTTCCGGCGCGCCGGACAATTTTGCTATGTACCCCTCCCTGGCGGCGATGCGGCAGTACGCGAGCCGTTCCGGATGGCCATCTCCTGGCTTCACCGGACATACGGCGCGAAGCTCTTTGATCTTCCTCTCCCCTGCCTGGCGGAAGTGGGGGAGCCGGAGCGTGGCATTCTGCTTCGGATGCTGGAACGGGGGATCAATTCACCCTCCACCTCCAGTTGCGGGCGCCTCTTTGATGCCGCTGCCGCCATTCTCGGGGTCCGCTCCCGCATCAGCTATGAGGGGCAGGCTGCGATCGAGCTGGAGGCGCTGGCAGAAGAAGGGGCGCCGGGTGAGCCTTTCCCTTTCGTGGTTTCCGCTGAGGATGACAGGCAGGTGCTTGACTTTGCCCCCCTGTTCAAGGCGATGACGGAAGAACTGATTGCGGGCGGAGGCCGCGCCGGGCTTGCGCGCCGGTTCCATGTCACCATAGCCCTGGCTGCGGCGACGGTTTGCGATGAGATTCGGACGAACTCCGGTGCCAACCGCGTTGCCCTTTCCGGTGGTGTGTTCCAGAATCGGCTCCTGAGCGAAGAGATGGTGAACCTGCTCGCCGCACGGGGGTTTGACGTCTACACCCATCGTCTGGTGCCTCCTAACGACGGGGGGCTGGCCCTCGGCCAGGCGGTCATCGCTGAGTGGAGCAACGCGCCTTTTCCGCAATCTCTGCGTTGATCTTCGGGATTCCTTGTGCGACGTAGCCCTGCTACGTCTCCGCGTCATCCCTTGATCGCCTTGACCTTGCAAAAAAATCGCGTTGCTGCAACATTGGCAATAAATTTCAATACAGGATTAAACCACCAAACTTCTAAACGGACAATTTTTCGTCCTGGCAAGGCTGTCGAGGGAGTGTGCGGAGGCGTACTGGAAGTACGCCGCACAAACAGTCCCGAAGACTTACGCAGCCGGGGCGGAAAAGTGCCCGTTTCCCGGAGGCGATATGTGTGTAGGGGTTCCGATGCGTATAATCAGCATCGACGGCACCGATGCGGTGGCCGAGATCGACGGCGTGAAGCGGGAAGCGAGCCTCATGCTCATGGCAGATGAGCTGCTGGTGGGTGATTATGTCATCGTCCATGCTGGCTTTGCCATCTCCAAACTGGATGAAGACGAGGCAAGAGAGACGCTGGAGATGATGCGGGAAGTGTTCAGTCCTGAGGATCTTGCATGAACTATCTGGACGAATTCCGCGACCGCCAGGTGGTGCTCGGTTTTGCGGAGCGGATCAGGGGCCTGGTCGCCGGACGGACCACCCCCATGACCTTCATGGAAATTTGCGGCACCCACACCATGGCCATCTACCAGTATGGCATCCGCTCACTCCTGCCGGCGGAGGTAAGACTCATCTCCGGTCCCGGCTGCCCTGTCTGTGTCACCCCCAACGGCTATGTGGACCGGGCCATCGCTCTGGCCCGCCTTCCCGGTACGGTCATCGCCACCTTCGGCGACATGGTACGGGTCCCCGGCTCCAGTACCTCTCTCATGGAGGAGCGGGCGCGGGGTGCGGACATTCGTATCGTCTATTCCCCCCTGGACGCCGTTGCGCTGGCGGCCAAGAACCCGCAGTTGCGGGTGGTCTTCCTCGGGGTCGGTTTCGAGACCACGGCGCCGGCCATAGCGGGGAGCATCCTGGCGGCGGAGCAGCGGGGGCTTGCCAACTATTTCGTCCTGACGGCCCACAAGACCATCCCGGTGCCGATGCAGATCCTGGCCGCCGATCCGGAGCTCTCCATCGACGGTTACCTCTGCCCGGCCCACGTGAGTGCCATTATCGGCGCCAATGCCTATCGCCCCCTGGCCGAAGAACAGGGGGTCCCCTGCGTGGTGACCGGCTTCGAGCCGACCGATGTGATGCAGGGAGTGGAGATGCTGGTCCGTCAGGTACTGGCGGGAGAGAGCCGGGTTGAGAACCAGTACCGGCGGGTGGTGACTGCGGAGGGAAATGTGCGAGCCCAGGCGGTGCTGGCCCAGGTATTCACCCCCTGCGACGTTGAATGGCGCGGTATCGGTGTGATCCCCGGCAGCGGTCTCAGAATCGCCGAACCTTATGCCCGCTATGACGCGGAGTGTGCCATCCCCGTGGCGGTCGAGGAGTTGCGGGAACATCGGGGGTGCCTCTGTGGCGAGATCCTCAAGGGGAAGGTGAGCCCCTTCGCTTGCCCGCTCTTCGCCACCACCTGCACACCTGAGGCGCCGGTAGGGGCGTGTATGGTGTCGAGCGAGGGGACCTGTGCGGCGGCGTATAAATATGGACGATAGATAAAATCTGCCGCGGAGATACCGAGAAATCCTTTTAAACTTTGAACCGCGGCGCGAAGAGCGCAAAGAAAATTTTGTATTGATTCAAGCATAAAACGATTTATCGGTCTTGACGGTCTTTACTTCGCGTCCATTGCGACTTTGCGGTTCGATGGTTATCATGCTTTTCTGCGGCTCTAAATCTATTTAACAATGATTTCTGGAGAGTCAAAATGGATAAAGATCTCATATTACTGGGCCACGGCAGCGGCGGGAAGCTCTCCCATCAACTGCTTGACGAACTGATCATCCCGACTCTATCCGGGATTCCGGTGGCGGGGCAGAACGATGCGGCGGTGGTGGAGCATAATGGCCAGCGGCTGGCCTTTACCACCGATTCCTACGTGGTGGACCCGATCTTTTTCCCTGGGGGCAACATCGGCACCTTGGCGGTGAACGGGACGGTCAACGACCTGGCCATGATGGGGGCACGGCCGCTCTTCATGAGTGTCGGCCTCATACTGGAGGAGGGGATGAGCCGCAGGGAGCTGGCCGCGATCCTTGCGTCCATGCGGGAGGCTGCCGACCTGGCGGGAATCGCCATCGTCACCGGAGACACCAAGGTGGTTCCGCGGGGAAAAGCGGACCGGCTCTTCATCAACACCTCCGGGGTCGGCGTCGTGGAAAACGGGGTGGAGATCAACGGCTGCAATGCCCGGGTTGGGGACAGGATCATCATCAACGGCACTATCGGCGACCATGGAATTGCGGTGCTGGCGGCCCGGGAGGGGTTGGAGCTGGGGACCGATGTCGAAAGCGACTGCGCAGCCCTGAACGGCCTGGTGTCTGAGCTGCTCCTGGAAGGGGATGCCCTTCATGTGCTGCGGGACCCGACCCGCGGTGGCGTAGCGACCACGCTCAAGGAGATCGCTATTCAATCCAAGGTGACCGTCACCCTGCGGGAAGAGGCGCTGCCGCTCAAGAGCGGCGTCAGGGGGGTCTGCTCCATTCTCGGCCTCGATCCCCTCTACGTGGCCAACGAGGGGAAGCTTCTGGCGATCGTCTCGCCGGAGCGGGCCGATGCGGCCCTGGAGAGGATGCGTTTGCACCCCCTCGGCCGTGATGCGGCCATTATTGGTGAGGTGACTGCTGTTTCCGATGGCCGGGTACAACTGGAAACCTCTGTGGGTGGTATGCGGGGGGTAGAGATGCTGGCGGGGGAACAGTTGCCGCGGATCTGCTGAAGTACACTCCCCTTAACAGGGGAGGCTCTTGCAAAAGTCTCTTGTCGACCCAATGTGCGCGTCATAACCCCCCTCAATCCCCCCTTATCTAAGGGGGGAAGCGAGCGAAGCGAAGCAGGGGGGGTACAGATTTTCAGTTTTTGTCTTTTTGCAAGAGGCTCAGGGATGAACAGGATATTCAGGAAATCGTTTCCGGATGGAAACGATGTAGATTCAACGAGGTTCTGCATGGGACTTAACATTCTGATGGCTGCCTCCGAGGCGGTACCGTTTGCCAAGGAAGGTGGCCTGGCCGACGTGGTCGGTGCGCTTCCCCGGGCGCTGGCTGCCCGCGGTCACGACGTCCGGGTGGTGATGCCCCGCTACTCCAGGGTGGACGTGGAACGGCACAGCCTGAAACTCCTTCCGGGGGTGCTCGTGGTCCCCATGGGAATCATCGGCACCATGTACTGCGGTGTCTACGAGGGGCTGCTTCCCGGCAGCGGCGTTCCCGTCTATTTCCTGGAGCATGAGCAGTTCTACGGCCGTGGCGGCGGGCTCTACGAGGTTGACAATGAGGGGTACCTGGACAACGACAACCGCTTCATCTTTCTCTCCAAGGCGGCCCTGGAGCTCTGCAACATGCTCGACTTCCGGCCTGACGTGGTCCATGCACACGACTGGCACACGGCGGCCATACCGGTCCTTCTTAATACCATCTACCGTACCGATCCTTATGCGGGTAAGGCCGCGTCGCTCCTTACCGTCCACAATATGCAGCACCAGGGAACGTTTTATGAAGGTGCGATGGAGGTGCTTGGCGTCGGTTGGGAGCAGTTCACCTTCCTCGGACTGGAAAAGGACAACCAGGTGAACCTGCTCAAGGGTGGGCTCTACCATGCCACCATGATCAATACCGTGAGTGAGGGGTATGCCCGGGAGATCCAGACCCCGGAGTATGGCTGGGGGCTGGAGGGGGTAGTGCGGGAACGTGCTGCCGATCTTTCCGGTATTCTCAACGGGGTTGACTATGCCGAATGGAGCCCGGAGACCGACCCCCTCATTCCGGCCAGCTACACGTCCGAAGATCTGGGCGGGAAGAAAATCTGCAAGCGGGAGTTGCAGCAGGCCATGGGGCTGCCCGAGCGGGATGACGTCCCCCTCATCGGCATGGTGTCGCGGCTCGTGAAACAGAAAGGGATCGATGTCCTGGCCGAGGCGATTCCCCGCATACTGGAACTCGATCTCCAGTTCGTCATGCTCGGTGCCGGCGAACCGTGGGCCCATTTCTACTTTGGCGACATCCAGGCGGCCTATCCCGAAAAATTCCGCTGCGTCATCGGTTATGACAATACCCTTGCCCACCGGATCGAAGCGGGGGCAGATTTTTTCCTCATGCCTTCCGCCTTTGAGCCGTGCGGCCTGAATCAGATGTACTCCCTCCGCTACGGCACCCTACCCATCGTCCGTGCCACCGGTGGTCTCGATGACAGCGTGGAGAACTTTGACGAACGTTCCCTCTCCGGGACCGGTTTCAAGTTCCAGGACCTCAATGCCGGCGCGCTGTTCGACACCGTCGGCTGGGCTGTCCACACCTGGTACCACCGCAAGGATGCCATGGAGGAACTCATCCGGAACGCCATGGGCCGGCGTTTCACCTGGGATGCATCGGCGCGCGGTTATGAAGAACTCTATGCAAAGGCGATGGTCCGGCGGGGGAGAAAAGCGGGTATATAAAAGGTTGCGGTGCGTTGCTGGGGAGCAATTTTCTGTGTGATTAAGGTTCTGAATCTGTAGGGGCGGCGCTTGCTCCGCCCGAGGTGAGTTGCCCGTTTTTCAGTTTTCAAGGACCTCGATTTCCACGTAGTCGGCCAGAGCCGGGTCTCCTCCCTGTTTCAGGGTCACTTCCGTATAGTGCATGTTCCGGTCGCGGTACGTGTACCCCCCTATCGTAGCCTGCCGGGCCAGTGTCCTGATGCCGAACAGCTCGTTCGAGGTGGGGTGGTCTGCCGGGTTGCCGGTGGTCGTGACGATGGGATGAATCTCTTTGAGTTTCTTCACATAGTAGTCGTAAACGTCGGCAAGAGGCGCCCGGGCTGCGTAAACCAGCCGCTTCCGGTTCCCCTGCCCCTCCGCGGGAATTTCCGCCTCCCGCAGTCTGGCTCCGGGAAAGCGTCCGACCTTTGGCTCTCCGGCGATGGGTTCCCGGTCAGGCATGATGGTGAGTCGCTGCCACTTTCGGCCGAAATCCCCGTCCACGGCGATGGTCATCTCTTTTTCGTTGATGAACAGGGGCGGGATCGGCCCGTTATTCGCGATGTTTGTCACTACGCTGGTGGACACATCCACAGCGTCATTGTTGTCTGCGGCTTTTCTGGTCATAGTGATGGCTGCAGCCACCGTGGACCGGTTGCCATCGAAGGGGCCGTAAAAGGTGGCACCGTATATGCTGATTCCCCGTGAGAGGAGGGTGTCGGAATAATCATCGAGCATCACCCCCTTGATGGGTTGCTGCGCGATGATCCTGACCAGACAGTCCTTCTGCTTGAAAGGTTCGATGTCTATGCTCTTGACGGGAAATGGAGGGGTGAAAGCGCTGACGAGGAATTGGTTCCCCTGTGCCCGTGCCGTTGGCGACAATGGACCGGAAAGGCATATGAGAATGGCGAGCAGGGCGATGGATGCTCGCAGGATCTTGTCAGGAAAACCAGCCACATGTACCTCCGGGGAAAATAACGAGAGATTGAGTGCCCCCAGCCGTTGGGAATGCTGTTAGCAGTTGTTAATTCTTAGCAGGTTTTTTAGATGATTGCCACTGATTTCATGATGTGCATGTTGAAAATGATGAATTATCGCATCAAAAAAAAAGAGTGACGGCCTCCAGGCCGCCACTCTTTTTTGTAGTTGTACCGTTGCTGCTATCCCATCCGGGCGAGCAGCGGGACGATGAGAAGTGAAACGATGTTGATGATCTTGATCATCGGGTTGACGGCCGGGCCGGCAGTGTCCTTGTAGGGGTCGCCGACGGTGTCGCCGGTAACGGCGGCTTTGTGGGCATCGCCCCCTTTGCCGCCGTGATGACCGTCTTCGATATATTTCTTGGCATTATCCCAGGCACCACCGCCGGTGGTCATGGAGATCGCGACGAATATACCGGTAACAATGGTGCCGACGATCACGCCACCCAAAGCTTTCGGGCCAAGGGTGAAGCCGACGACAATAGGTGCGAGAATCGGAATCAGTCCGGGAATGACCATCTCTTTCAGAGCAGTCTTGGTAACGATATCAACGCAGGAGGCATAGTCAGGCTTGCCGGTACCTTCCATAATCCCCTTGATTTCGCGGAACTGGCGGCGGACTTCAACAACAACAGCGCCGCCTGCCTTGCCGACCGCTTCCATGCACATGGCGGCGAAGTAGTAGGGGAGCATGCCGCCGATGAACAGGCCGACGATGATGTACGGATCGGACAGATCGAAGGTGATCGTTTGACCAGCCAGCTTCAATTCGTTTACGTAAGAAGTGAAGAGTATGACCGCGGCGAGGCCGGCGGAACCGATGGCATAACCCTTGGTGACGGCCTTGGTGGTGTTGCCGACGGCGTCAAGCGGGTCGGTGACGTCGCGGACCGATTTATCCAGCTCGGCCATTTCGGCGATGCCGCCGGCGTTGTCAGTGATCGGGCCGTAGGCATCCATGGCGACGACGATGCCGGTCAACGACAGCATGGAGACGGCGGCGATGGCGATGCCGTAAACCCCGGCACACTGGAAGGCGACGATAATGCCGGCAGCGATGACGATGACCGGTGCGGCAGTGGCTTTCATGGAGACGCCGAGGCCGGCGATGACGTTGGTGCCGTGTCCGGTGGTCGAGGCCTGGGCAATATGCTGGACAGGTGCGTATTCAGTGGAAGTATAGTACTCAGTAATCCAGAAGATGGCGCCGGTAACGACCAGGCCGACGATGGCGGAGATAAAAATATTTACAGCGCTGAAGTTCTGGCCGTCGGCGTTGGTAAGCCCCTGGGGAAACATTTGACTGGTGACGAAGTAGAAGGCGATGCAGGCCAGGACACCGGAGGCGATCAGCCCCTTGTAGAGGGCGGGCATGATTTTCTGGCTGGCTCCCAGCTTGACAAAGAAGGTGCCGATGATGGAGGCGATGATGGAGATGCCCCCTAGAATCAGGGGATAGCTGACAGCGGCCTGGTTGCCGACAAATGCCATCGCTCCCAGGAGCATGGCGGCGATCAGGGTAACAGCATAGGTTTCGAACAGGTCGGCGGCCATGCCGGCGCAGTCGCCGACGTTGTCACCGACGTTGTCAGCGATGACGGCGGGGTTGCGGGGGTCGTCTTCGGGAATGCCTGCTTCGACCTTACCCACCAGGTCTGCGCCTACGTCGGCCCCCTTGGTGAAGATACCGCCGCCCAGACGTGCAAAGATGGAGATCAGGGAGCCTCCGAAGCCGAGGCCGACCAGCTGGCTGACCACTTCCTTGACCGGTGCGCCGGGCATGAGCTTCTGCAGAACCATATAGTACCCGGCTACACCCAGAAGACCGAGGCCAACTACCAGCATGCCGGTGATGGCGCCGCCTTTGAAGGCGACATTGAGGGCCTTGGTAATGCCGGACTTGGCAGCCTCGGTGGTGCGGACGTTGGCGCGGACCGAAACGAACATGCCGATGAAACCGGTCAGGCCGGAGAAGATTGCGCCGATGGCGAAGCCGATGGCGGTTTTAACTCCCAGGGTGGCGAAAAGGGCGATGAACATAACCACGCCGACCACGGCTATGATGGTATACTGACGCTTCATGTAAGCGCCGGCACCTTCCTGGATGGCTGCGGCAATCTGCTTCATCCGCTCGTTGCCCTGGGGAAGCCCAAGAATCCACTGAGCCGAGACAAGCCCGTATACAACCGCTGCTGCGGCGCAGATCAGGGCAAAAAATACTGCATACTGTTCCATTGAAAACATCCTCCTTGTATAGTTGTGCCTCTGAAAGGCGTGGGTTCGGGAAGGGAAAACGCAGAATTCTACGAGGAAAAGCAGGGTATTGTCAATACTAAAAGTAGTGCCCCTGCCGGAGAAACCTCCCTCGGGAAACAACGTCACGTGCGGACGTGGATGACGTCTTACATCTTGCGCTCTTGTCACCCAAAGGGTATTATGGCCACATCATGCTATTGAAATATGGTGATACGGCTTTTGACTGCGGGGTAGCCGAAGGGCGACTGGCGGGGGTCATACGTGCTGCGGCGCCGGAGCCTGCCGCGGGGGCCGGGCAGCTGGTGAGTGCTGCTCTTGACCGGTGCGAAGAGCAACTGGCACTGTTTCAGCGGGGCGAGCGGGTCGTGATCGTCACGTCGGACATTACCCGCCATACGGGGAGCGAGATATACCTGCCGCTCCTCGTTGAACGCCTCATCCGCTCAGGCATCAGGGAGAGCGACATCGAGATCGTCATCGCCCTCGGTATCCACCGGAAGCAGACCGAAGCCGAGCACAGAAAGATAGTAGGCGCACTTTACGGCAGGATCCGTGTCACGGACCACGACTGTGATGATCCGGGTAAGCTGGTTTATCTTGGAAGGACCGGCAACGGGGTCGGGGTCGAGATCAACCGGCGCATCGCCGAGGCGGATCGGGTGATCCTCACCGGCACCATCGGCTTTCATTATTTTGCCGGCTTCGGTGGCGGCCGGAAGGCTATCCTGCCGGGCGTGGCGAGCAGGCAGGCGTGCATGGCCAGCCACTTCGCCGTCCTTAATCCGGGGGAGGGGAGCGGCAGGAATCCCCGGGCTACTACCGGTAATCTGGAAGGGAACCCGGTCCATCAGGCGATGGAGGAGGCGTGCGCCATGGTGCAGCCGGCCTTCATCCTCAATACGGTCATTTCCCCCGACAAGCGTATCGTTGCCGTCTTTGCCGGAGAGTGGCGGGATGCTTTCGCGGCAGGCTGCCGTTACTATGCAGAACACTTTACCTGCCGTCTCGCCGCCCCGGCCGATCTGGTGGTGGTCTCCTGCGGCGGGTTCCCCAAGGACATCAATTTCATCCAGGCCCACAAGTCCATGGAGTACGGGAGCCAGGCGCTGCGGGAGGGGGGCGTTCTCGTCCTCCTCGCCGAGTGTCGGGACGGGTACGGCAACGGCACCTTTTTCGACTGGTTCCGCCACAAGGAGCTGCCGGAGTTCGAGGCGGCGCTCCGGCGCAACTACGAGATCAACGGTCAGACTGCCTATTCCACCCTGTACAAGGCCCGGCGTTACCGGGTCATACTCGTCTCCAGCCTTCCTCCCGAAGAGGTGCTGACCATGGGGATGACACCTGCGACATCGCTGGACGAAGCGCTTGCCAAGGCAGAGACGATGCTGCCCCCCGCTTACCGCGCCTATGTTATCCCCGAAGGGGGGACGGTGCTGCCGGTTTGCCAAAATCATTGAACCGCCCGCTCCCCTTGGTCGCTCAAGGCGCAAAGTACGCATGGACATCCCTTTAAACGTCTTTGCGTCGGTTTTCTCGGCGTCCTTTGCGCCTTTGCGGTAAGAAAGGATTTTTGATGCTGGATCAGTCAATAATAGAAAAATTGAAAACCATTGTCGGTGGGGAAAATGTGGCCACCGAAACCCAGGATCTCCTCTGTTATTCCTACGATGCCACCCAGATGGAGTTTCTTCCCGATGTGGTGGTCTATCCGGGGAGCGCAGAAGAAATCTCCCGGATACTCAGACTTGCCAACGGTGAACATATCCCGGTCTTTCCCCGGGGAGCGGGAAGCGGGTTTTCCGGTGGTAGCCTGGCCAAGGGGGGCGGTATCGTCCTCGTTACCACCCGTCTCAACCACATCCTTCGCATCGACCAGGAAAACCTTCTCGCCGAGGTGGAGCCGGGTGTGGTGACGGAGCATTTCCAACTGGAAGTGGAGAAGCTTGGCCTCTTCTATCCTCCCGATCCCGCTTCTCTCAAGTTTTCCACCCTGGGGGGGAATGTGTCCGAAAACGCCGGCGGCCCCCGGGCCGTCAAGTACGGCGTCACCCGCGACTTCGTCATGGGGCTGGAGGTGGTCCTCCCTGTGGGTGATATCATCCGGACCGGTGGCGAAACCTACAAGGGAGTCGTGGGATATGACCTCACCCGTCTCATCGTCGGCTCCGAGGGGACTCTTGGGGTGGTTACCAAGATCATCTTCAAGCTTCTCCCCTATCCGGAGGCGAAGAAGACCATGCTTACCACCTTCGATTCCATCGACGGCGCGGCGCGGGCGGTTTCCACCATCATCGGGAACAAGATCATTCCCACGACCCTGGAATTCATGGATTACGCCACACTCCAGTGCGTCGACCGGCGGTTCAACCTGGGATTGCCGGCTGAGGCCCGGGCGGTGCTCCTCATCGAGGTGGACGGCGACCGGGAACTGATCGAAAAACAGGCGGCAAAGATTCACGAAGTGATCAAGCCCCTGGGGCTCGTGGAGTTCAAGGTGGCGAAGGACGCCGCCGAGTCCGAGGCCCTCTGGAAGGTGCGGCGGCTTGTTTCCCCGTCCCTGCGCGACGTTAACCCGGACAAGTACAATGAGGACATCGTCGTTCCCCGGAGCAAGGTCCCTGACGTCATCCGGCGCATCGAGCAGATCCAGCAGAAGTACGACATCCCCATCGTTAATTTCGGCCACGCGGGGGACGGCAACATCCATGTCAATATCATGATCGACAAGGCGGTGCCGGGGATGGAGGAAAAGGCCCACGATGCGATCGCCGAGGTCTTCAAGGCCGCCCTCGATCTGGGGGGAACAATGTCGGGAGAGCACGGCGTCGGGCTTTCCAAGCAACCGTTCATCCCGCTGGAGCTGTCGCCGACGCAGATTGCAACCATGCAGGCGATCAAGAAGGCGCTGGACCCGAACAACATACTGAATCCCGGCAAAATGTTCCCCGCAGGATAAGGCACGCTTTTGGCGCCATAGCGGGTTTGCGTTCGGTCATTCCTTGTGCGGCGTAGCGCTGCTACGCCTCCGCGGATGCCCTCCGCAACCCCACTCTGGCATCCAAAATCGTGCCTTAACAGGGTTGAATCGCAACGCATCATGAATGAAGAAGGCTTGATTGTGGACCCTTTGAAACGAGTAGAACAAGAACTGAAGAAGTGCGTGAAGTGCGGGGCGTGCCGGGCACACTGTCCGGCGTTTGCCGCCTGGCAGCGGGAGCCGGCGGCGGCCCGCGGCAAAGTAGCCCTGGCCCAGCACCTGATGAAACAGGACATCGACCTGGATGACCAGACCTATCTGGCCATGTCCAAGTGTCTTCTCTGTGGCAGCTGCGTGGAGAAGTGCCCCAACGAGGTGCCGACCGACGAGATCGTTATCGCGGCCCGGGAGGCGCTGGCCGAGCGACGGGGTTTGACTACCTTCCATCAGGCGGTGGGTCGGGTCATCCGGAACCGCAAGCTGATGAACTTCGGGGCCCTGGCGGCTGTCATTCTTGGCCCCCTTTTCTTTCGCAAGGTCCCGGCTACGTCGGGGCTGCGGCTCCGCTTTCCCCTCCCCTTCGTGGGGGGTAAGCGCCATATCCCCCAGCTGGCGAAGAAGCCGTTCCTTAACCGTCATCCCGAGGTGATCCAGGGAGAGCCGGGTAAGCCGCGCATCGTCTTTTTCGTCGGCTGCATGACCAACTTTGTCTACACTGAAGTGGGGGAGGCGGCTCTGGCGCTCTTCCGGCACCTGGGGTGTACGGTCATCATTCCGAAGGATCAGCAGTGCTGCGGCCTGCCGGGGATGTCCGGCGGCGACCTGGCGACGGTGCGGGAACTGGCGGTGAAGAACCTTGCTGCCCTGGAGAAATACGATGCCGACTACATCATGACTGCCTGCGCAACCTGTGGCGGGGCGCTCCACAAATTCTACCCGCTTGTGGTGGGGAAAAGGAACCCGGAGCTCCAGGCGCGACTCAAGGCCGTAGCGGAAAAGACCGTCGATGCAGCCCAGCTTCTGCAACAGCTCGGCCTGAATCCGACGGAGACCGGTGCCGGGGAAGCGATTACCATCACCTACCACGATCCATGCCACCTGCGCACGCGTGGAATCACGCGACAGCCGCGGGAGCTGCTCCAAGGTGCGCCAGGGGTCGAACTGACCGAGATGGAGGGGGCCGACAAGTGCTGTGGCCTGGGGGGGACCTTCAACGTCTACCACTACGACACGTCCCTCAAGATCAATGCCGGCAAGAGCGAAGCCATCCTGAAGACGGGTGCCGAGGCGGTGGTGACCGGCTGTCCCGGCTGCATGATGCAGTTGTCCGATGGCCTCAAGCAGGCCGGAGCACGGACCAGGGTTATGCATACCCTTGAGATCCTGGCCCGCAAACTTCGCTAGGTCAACCGGGTCACCTCTTAATTGTGACAAGCTGTTTTGCTTTTCTCATAACTCACGGCCCGCGTGGCTGTGAACGCGGTAAAACAGAGATAAAATACCTCGTCAAAACAGGCTGTTCCGCTACGCAAAATTTATGTTTGGTAAAAATTTTTTATTGACATTAGAAGTTGAAATAGTTTATCTATTACCAGGTAAAATAGAAACTAGTTTTATTTTATCGTTTATAGGTGGAGATTAAATGACCGATTACAATATCGGCGCCAAGATAAAAAAACTCCGGCTTGCAAAGAAAATGACCCTCCAGGCGGTTGCCAGGGAGACCGGTTTTTCACCTGCCCTGATCTCGCAGATCGAGAACAATAACGTCTCTCCTCCCATTGCAACCCTGTCAAAAATCGCCAAGTTTTTTGACGTCAAGATCGGGCTCTTTTTCAACGAAGACGAGGAAGAGTGCCGCTACGAAGTGGTGCGCAAGGGTGAGCGCAAGGTCATCCCCCGGGTGATCTCCCGGGCCGGGACCAGCCAGGGGTACTCCTACGAATCCCTTTCGTTCCGCAAGCAGAACAAGAAAATGGAGCCCTTTCTCCTGTCCGTGACGGAAAAGACCGCCGAAGAAAACACTTACAGCCATGATGGCGAGGAGTTCCTCTTTATCATGAAGGGTGTAGCGGAAATGCTGCTGGACGATGAACGTGTCACCCTACAGGAAGGGGACTGTGTCTACTTCGATTCGTCCATGAAGCACCGCCTCCTTTCCAAGGATGGCTCGGAGGTGCAGGTGCTTGCGGTCGTTACGCGATAGCAGGAAACTCGAAGTTCATTCATTCAACGTTCCCGCGTTGAGCGCCCCATGCCACTCCTCTGGTTTCTTCCCTTCGAGAAGATGCGGATTGTCGGCAACCTGTAGAAAAGCAGACCTTTGAACCGATTCCCTTTGCAGTTTTTATCCTATGTACCGGAAGGATGGCTGAGATGTCTAAAAAAGCGATACAACCGTCATTGAAGAACCCCTTTGCGCCCGAAAAAGTTGTAAATTTCACCATACCGGGAGAAATACCTGGCAAAAAGGGCGGCTATGAGGAGGCGATGAAAGAGGGGCATGACCTGATCGAGCGTCCGATCAAGTCTGTCAGTATTGCCCAGATCGAGAAGCAGCACTTCAAGAAGCGGATGACCGTCTGGGAGCGGATCCGGGTGCTTAGCGAAAAAGAGCCCAACAT
The DNA here is from genome assembly GCA_021848385.1 of Deltaproteobacteria bacterium. GTDB lineage: Bacteria > Desulfobacterota > Desulfuromonadia > Geobacterales > Geobacteraceae > Geomobilimonas. The sequence goes on along the minus strand of JAJZUQ010000002.1, from coordinate 128,352 downwards.
CCTCTTCCAGAACTGGGGCAAGAATCTGGACGGTGCCTCGCTGGTGACCGGCATACTCAATATCAACGGACGTGACGTGGCCCTCTATGGCCACGACTTTACGGTACGAGCCGGCTCCATTGATGCCACCAATGGCCGCAAACTCGCACTTCTCTTCCAGATGGCAGGGGAAAAAGGGATCCCGGTCATCGGGATGAACGATTCAGCTGGTGCCTTTGTGCCGGCAGGCGTGGGAGGTCTGGACGGTTACGCCGAGGCGTTTACGGCGCTCCGCAAGATCAGCGGCGTGGTCCCCTCCATCATGTGCATGTTCGGCTTCAATGCCGGCGGCGGTTCCTACCTCCCCCGTCAGGGGAGCTTCGTCATCCAGCCGAACGATACGTTCTTCGGCCTGACCGGACCCGGCGTAGTCAAGTCGGTCCTGGGCGAAGACGTTACCCCCGAAGACCTGGGGGGCCCCAAGGTGCATGGTGCCTCCGGGGTTGCGGACCTGACGGTGGAAGATGAGGTGGGTGCCCTGCGAGCTGCGATCCAGCTCCTGAACTACATTCCCGATAACAACAGCGTCTTGGCTCCCTTCCAGAAGACCAGCGATCCCCTTGACCGCAAGACCTGGGAGATCAATACCCTGCTGAAGAAGTCCTTTAACTCTCCGACCGGTTTCAATACCCCCTTCGATGTCTCGATCATGATCCAGCAGATCTGCGACCATGGTGATTACTTCGAGATCCAGCCCGACCGGGCCCGCGAGGCGGTGACCGCTTTCGGCCGTCTCGGGGGAAACGTAGTCGGCTTTGTTGCCAACAACAGCGCAGTCTCTTCAGGCCAGATCTCCGTGGATTCCGCCTACAAGATCGCGCGCTTCAACCGCTTCTGCAATATCTACAACATACCTATAATCTTCATGGAAGACACCACCGGCTTCCTGCCGGGGCGCGAACAGGAGACCCGCGGCATCGTCCAGGCGGGCCGGGCCATGCTCGATTCCATCGTCGATATCCGCACCCCGCGTATTCTGCTGATTATCCGGAACGCCTACGGCGGTGCCTATGCATCCTACAACAACTATCCCACCGGTGCCGACCTGGTTCTGGCCCTTCCGACCACGCGTCTCGCCGTTATGGGGCCGGCAGGGAAGGAGTTCGTCTATAAGGATGAGCTGCGCAAGGTCCGTGGCGCTGCCACCGAGAGGATCAAGCTGGGAGTTCAGGAGCGGGTCAATGCAGGGATGGATCCCGGTGAGGCCAGGAAGGACGCGGAGAAGGACGTTGCGGAATGGCTCAAGGTCGAGGAAGCCGCACTGAATATGCGCTATGAAAAAGAGCTTATGAATCCGAAGGAAGGTCTGGCATTGGGCTCCATTTCGTCGCTTGTCATGCCCACCGACCTGCGCAAGGTCCTGGGAGAAAACATGAACTTCCTGCTCAGGCACTACAAGCCGGGGCCGATGCAGGCAATCCAGCGCGAGTTCCACTAAGCATAAATCTATATACCTAATTCGACGAATTGGAGATATCTACCCATGCCACAAGCAGCCGATTATTACATGCACAACCCGCTGATCCACCGGGAGCGCCGACTGGCCAAATCCACTTCAGAGTGGGTGCGCTCTTTCTCCTGTGAAGACCTGAAGCCGCTGATCGTCTGCCGTGGCCCGATCCGCAAGGAAGCGATGGACGTTTACCAGGAAATGGGGATTACCCACTTCGGCATCCTCCTTTCTGAGAAGGATTCCATCGTCTACCCCAATGCCCTGGCCCCTGAACTGCGCCAGCTGACCGACTCACGTCGCGTCCACCGGGTGCCCGACTATACCGGCGCCAGCAAGGAAGAGCGGGTAGAGCGGATCAACCAGATCATCCAGATCGCCAAGGACAACGGTTACGACTCGATCTTCGCCGGGTACGGTTTCATGGCTGAAGATGAAGAGTTCGTGGCGGCCATCGAGGCTGCCGGACTCAGCTTTATCGGCCCCTGTGCCGCTACCCAGGCTCGCGCCGGCAAGAAGGACGAGGCCAAGCGTACCGCCCTGTCGGTGAATGTCAGTGTCACTCCCGGCGTGGATAACGTCACCGCCAGGACCCTGCTGAAAAAGCACCCGACCCGGGAGCAACTGCTGGCACTGGTCAAGGCCGAAGAACTGCCCTGCGACAATAAGCTGCTGAAGGATACCAAGCTTCCCCTCGAGACCCTGGCCGATCATATCCTGATGACCTCCTACGCCAAGGGGATCGACCTTTATTCCATAGAAGAGTTGTGTGCCCAGGTCGAGACAGAGGTTGCCGAACTGTTCCGCAAGCACCCCAAAAGCCGTTTCCGGTTGAAGGCCATAGGCGGTGGCGGCGGTAAGGGACAGCGTATTCTGGGGGCGTCGCTTCTGGCTGCCAAGAATGCCGACGAGAAAATGATCGCCAAGGCGGCCGCCGAAGCTCCGACCCTTGTGCGTGAGGTCCTTAACGAGGTAAAAGCCAACGGGGTTGGCGACAACAAAAACGTCCTGATCGAGCTGAACATCGAGCAGACCCGCCATAACGAGATCCAGCTCCTGGGGAACGGTGAGTGGTGCATTTCCCTGGGGGGGCGCGACTGCTCACTCCAGATGCACGAGCAGAAGCTGCTTGAGGTCTCTGTCACCCAGGAAGGGCTGCTGGCCGCCATCGAAAAAGCCAAAGCCGCCGGCAGGAAGGAAGAGGTCAAGGCCCTCGAAAGCGACCTGAAGGTCCTCAGACGAATGGAAGAAGAGTCTGCCCGTTTCGGTGAGGCGGTCGGGCTGGATTCCGCCTCAACCTTCGAGTGCATCGTGGACCGTGACCGCCACTACTTCATGGAGGTCAACACCAGGATCCAGGTGGAGCACCGGGTGACCGAACTCTGTTACTCCCTCAAGTTCACCAACCCGAAGGACAAGAACGATTTCTTCACCGTCGAGTCCCTGGTCGAGGCCATGGCCCTCCTGGCGCGCCACAAACAGCGTCTGCCCAAGCCGGAGAGGGTTGTCCGTTTCAACGCCTCGGTTGAGGCCCGCCTGAACGCAACCGATGCTTCCCTTTCCCCCCATGCCGGCGGTATGGTCCGTTACTGGTCCAAGCCGATCAAGGGCGAGGTGCGGGACGACCAGGGAATCAGCATGCTGAATCCCGACACCGGCCTGTTCGTGAAGTACAAGGTGGCCGGCGCCTATGACTCCAATATCGCCCTGCTGCTCACCAAGGGGGAGGACCGCCTGCGCAGCTACGAGCGTCTTTCCGAAGTGCTGCGCAGCACCACCCTGCGGGGGAGTTCCCTGGCCACCAACCTGGAGTTCCACTATGGTCTGGTCAACTGGTTCCTGGGGCGCAATGTCAATGCCAAGCCCACCACCCGTTTCGTGGTCCCGTATCTGACCCTGGTGGGCACCCTCAAGGAAGAGGCAAACAGGCTGGATGTTGTCTACGCCTTCATCCAGATGAAAAAACACTACGCCAAAATGGTTACTGAGCAGTATGCCGGCCAACCGGACATGTGTGCCAGGGAACTGAAAAACATTTCGGCCATCCTGGATCGCAAAGGGACCCTGCTTACCCGTCCCATGGCACGCCTGCTGGATGATCCCCATCTACTCTCCGGCTGGCTTTCCATGAACACCAAGAATTTCCGCATCGACAAGGGAAAGGTAATCTGGCTGCGTAACCCGCTCGGCGTGTTGAACGAGACCTACGAGTACATGCACATGAGCTATCGCCCTCATAAGCCGGCAGCGGAGATTATCTGGGATCATGACAATGAACTGCTCCAGCAGTCGCTGCATTTCTACCGCACCCTGCGGGAAAAATTCGGTTTCGAGCGGGAGGAGTACTTCAAGCTCAATGATGTATTGAACAAGGAAAAGCCGCAGGGAGGGTTTGATGCCGAGACGTGGGACCGGATTCGTTCGGCCCATTATGGTTACGAGTGTGGACTGGAACTGCTTGGCATGCTGTTCCTGATTGGCGGCAACACCAACTTCTGGGATATGTGCGTACAGGATGACATGGAAGTAGTGATCCCCGATTATCTCACCGACCTCGACCTCCAGGCCCGGATGAAAAAAATCCTGGTGCCGCCACCGGCCACCAAGGCCGACGAAATCGTTGCGGTCTGCGGCGGGATGTACTATGCCCAGGAGGCACCGGGGCTCCCTGCCTTTGTCAGCGAAGGGATGCACTTCGAGAAGGATCAGCCCCTGTACATCATTGAAGTCATGAAGATGTTCAACACCATCCGGGCGCCCTTCTCCGGCACCATCGACAAGATACTGATCGAAGGCGGAGACGGGACCATCGTGCATAAAGGTCAGCCGCTCTTCAAGATAACGCCTGATGAGAAATTCGTTGAGGTGGATCCCAAGCTGATTGAAAAGGCAAAGCGGGAGCGGACCATGGAGTATCTTAAGGCGGTACTCTAGCCGTTAGCGCTGAAATGAAGCGATACTACGTAGGGGCGACTGGAAGGTCGCCCCTACATCTGCATATGGAGAGTGAACTTATGAGCATCCAGGAGAGCAAAAAAGCGTGGCAGGAACGGGCAGAAAAGGGACTGGCCAAATCCCCGGAACGGAAGAAGGGGTTCAGCACGACATCCAACCTTGAGATGGATCGCTGCTTTACCCCCGGATTCGACTACCCCGGCTATGAAGAACAGCTCGGTTTCCCGGGCGATTACCCGTTCACCCGCGGGGTTCAGCCAACCATGTACCGCGGGCGTTTCTGGACCATGCGCCAGTATGCGGGGTTCGGTACGGCGAAGGAGTCCAACGAACGGTACAAGTACCTTCTGTCAGCAGGACAGACCGGCCTGTCAGTGGCATTCGACCTCCCCACCCAGATGGGGTACGATTCCGATGCCTCCATGAGCCTTGGTGAGGTCGGGAAGGTCGGGGTCGCCATCGACTCTCTGGCGGACATGGAAATTCTCTTCGACGGCATTCCCCTCGACAAGGTCTCCACCTCCATGACCATCAACTCGACGGCAGCCATCCTGCTTGCCATGTACATTGCGGTGGCGGAGAAGCAGGGGGTGCCGGCGGACAAGATTTCCGGCACCATCCAGAACGACATCCTCAAGGAGTACATGGCCCGGGGCACCTATATATATCCTCCCAAAGAGTCGATGCGGATCATCACCGACATCTTTGCCTACTGCAAGGACCAGGTGCCCAAGTGGAACACCATCTCCATCTCCGGGTACCACATCCGCGAGGCTGGTTCCAGCGCGGTTCAGGAGGTGGCGTTTACCCTTGCCGACGGCATCGCTTACGTGGACGCGGCAATCAAGGCCGGTCTGGATGTGGACGAGTTTGCCCCCCGCCTGGCGTTCTTCTTCAACGCCCACAACAACCTGCTGGAGGAGGTGGCCAAGTTCCGCGCCGCCCGCCGCATGTGGGCCCGCATCATGAAGGAGCGTTTCAAGGCCAAATCTCCCAAGTCCCAGATGCTTCGCTTTCATACCCAGACAGCTGGCTGCACCCTCACCGCCCAGCAGCCGGACAACAACATTATGCGAGTCACCATCCAGGCACTTGCGGCAGTGCTCGGCGGCACCCAGTCACTCCATACGAATTCCCGTGACGAGGCCCTGGCTCTTCCCACCGAGGATTCGGTCCGGATCGCCCTCCGCACCCAGCAGGTCATTGCCTGCGAGTCGGGTGTGGCCGATTCCATCGACCCCCTGGCGGGATCGTTCCTCGTTGAATCCCTGACCGACCAGATCGAGAAGGCCGCCATGGACTACATCGAGAAAATCGACAAGCTGGGTGGGGCCGTGGAGGCTATTTCACGGGGCTTCCAGCAAAAGGAGATCCAGGACTCGGCCTACGCTTACCAGCGGGGGATCGAGACCGACGACCTGATCATCGTCGGCGTCAACAAGTTCACGGTCGCCGAACCACCCCCTACCGGACTGCTGAAAGTGAAGGAGGAGGTGGAGATATCCCAGAAAAAATCCCTTGCAGCCATGAAGTCGCAGCGTGACCAGGCTACCGTACAGAGTGCGCTGAAAAGCCTCGAAGCGGCCGCCAAAGGGACTGACAACCTCATGCCGCACATCCTCACGGCAGTAAAGGCCTATGCCACCCTGGGCGAAATTGCCAACGTCTTCCGCGACGTCTTCGGTACCCACAAGGAAACGGTGGTGCTCTAGCGCCATCTGGCATCTAACCCCCCTCAGTCCCCCCTTATCTAAGGGGGGAAGCCTTGAAGTCTCCCATTAGTTAAGGGGAGATTTAGAGGGGTTATGCATGAAGAAACAAAAATTACAGAGTACCAGTCTACAAGCGGAATAGTTGCAGCATGCAGACCGTCCTGTAAACACGGTTGAAGCAATCAACGTCCTGGAAACGAGGTTCATGGTGCTTGAAAAAATAAATCACATCGGCATTGCGGTCCGGTCTCTCGACGAGGCGATCCCTTTTTACCGGAACAGCCTTGGCATGAGCCTCGAAGGCATCGAGGAGGTGGCAGAGCAGAAGGTCCGGGTTGCCTTTTTCCAGATTGGTGAATCGAAGATCGAACTTCTGGAGCCGACGGGGGATGACAGCCCAATTGCCGGGTTTCTTGTAAAGAACGGTCCAGGAATCCACCATATCGCCTACGAAGTAGAGGACATCGAGGCTGCCATTGAAAAGCTCGTGCAGGATGGCGCCCGCATGATCGATGCCGTCCCCCGTAATGGAGCCCACGGTGCCCGGATTGCCTTCATTCATCCCAAAAGCAGTAACGGTGTTCTTACTGAACTATGCCGGTCGGGGCACAGAATTAGGGTCTAGCACCATGTAACCTCTAAATCTAACCCTCCCCGCAGTCCCCCCTTAGATAAGGGGAGATTTAGAGGGGTTAGCTGCGATAGAATCAGTGTTGCAAGGTGCGGGCAGATGTGTAACTACCCGTCTAATCGGAAATATCTTTACGTTGCCGGATAAATGTCGACGATTTTTCCTTGACTTTGGTTTGAATATAATTATATTGTTTCATAAATTTTAAAACATCGTTTGCGTTGATATTTTTTGATGTGGCTACCGGTTGAGTCAAAGACCTGATGGTTGGGCTTTCCCACGACTAACCGTGGGATGGTGGCCAGGTTCAGGCGTCGCTGGACGCTTGCAACTGTTGACATCCGGTAATCAAGGGTTTATATTAGTGCAGCTTCATCGGGCAAGGATAATAATGAACCTTACACGCATGAACACTAGCCAACAGAAGTGTAACGGGAAGACCAATGTCTTGCGTCCTGCGGGACAGCATTGTTCAGAGCCCTGTTTCGTCTGCCCGTAATGTCGGGGAGCGGAGCGGGGCTTTTCTTTTGGAGGGGGATTTAAACGTACCCGAGCATATCGGCACTCTCTTGTGAAAGGTGGTGGTATCCCTAAGGTTGGAAGCAGCAGACTGCAGAATGTGATGGATTTTAATTTTGATTCTTAATCAACAACGAAGGAGGTAACAAATGAGCATGAAAAAGAGACTTTTGGCTGTCGCCGCAGTATCAGCCCTGACCGTCGCAACGGCGGTGCCTGCGCTGGCGTTTGAAAACGAGTTCCACGGCCTGTTCCGGGTGCGGGGGATCATCGACAATTTCGACAATGGATTAGTCGGGAAAACTACACCGAGCGTCAGTTCTCCCACGAGCAATTACATCGAGCAGCGGGCACGCCTCATGTACATTGCCAAGGCGAATGACGACCTGAAACTGATCACCCACTTTGAATTCGATTCCCGCTGGGGTGACAACTCCTATAACTCCAATGGTACCACTCGGAACAACGGCGGTGGCATCGGTGCCGACCAGACCAACCTGGAAACCAAGAACATTTATCTGGACTTCAATATCCCCTCCACCCCGCTCAACGTGAAGCTCGGTATCCAGGGCTTTGACGACGGCTATAAGGGAATCATCTTCAACAATGACGCTGCCGGTTTGGTTGCCAAGGCCAAGATGGGCTTCGGTTCTCTCGGTGGTGCCTACTTCCGGTTTGACGATGCCACGACCGGCAGTGCTCCCGCTACGAATAGTTATCTGGGGGTTCCCTCCGCTACCACTGTTGCCGGTAGCACGATTCAGAATTCTACCCCTGGCTACCTGACCCGCGATCTGGTCAACCTGAACGCCAAGGTCAATGTTACCAAGAATTTCAAGGTAGGGGCTGACTATTACCTCCTTTACAGCGATGTGCTTCGCCAGACCCAGGATCGCACCGCCATCAACATGTTCGGCGTGAACGCCGAAGCGCTGGCCGGGCCTGTCACCATCGACGGTTTCGTCATCTACCAGGCCGGCAAACTCGGAGATACCTTGTTCCCAGGCAATGCACAGAAGGTGAGCTCTCTTGCCGCCAACGTGGGAGCAAAGGCGAAACTGGGTCCCGGCACCCTACGCGCCAACGCCCTCTACATCTCCGGCAACAGGGACAACAATACGAGCACCCGCAACGACTTCCAGACCATCAACGAACGCAGCACGGATACTCCGGGCCATGCCTTCTATGCTGGCGAGATGCAGCTCATGCTCCGCAACAAGTACAACATGACCTCCGACCGGGCTGTCGTGATGGACCTGAACAACGCTAGTCAAGGTCTCCTCGGTGGTTACCTCGGTTATGATCTGGCCATCAACAAGTTCTTCGTGAACAGCAACGTGGGCTTTGGTGCTATTGCCAGGGACACTACTGGCACACACAAAGGCGACTATCTTGGCACCGAGATCAACACCGAGATCGGTTACAAACTGTACGACAACCTGACCACCAGTGTTCAGGCTGCCTACATGGTCCTCGGCGACTACTACAAGCCTACGAGCGGCTCCTGGCCGGTCAATCCCTACACCACCAAACTGCAGGTTAACTACGCCTTTTAAGTGACGGTTGGCAGTGCGCCGGGGGAAACTCCGGCGCACTATTCTCCCGGTTGACAAGGTGTGAAAAGCTGCTCTAATTGTCTTCAGAGTTTCAATTCCTTGAACGGAGGTTACGCCATGAAGAAGGTAGCGGTTATGGTAATGGCAGCATTCATGATGTCGGCGGCGATGCCGGCTTTTGCCCAGATGACGAAGGAAGAGAAGGACCAGTGCCTCCTCGCCTCCAAAGGTTGCATGGGTGAAGTAAGCAGCATCCAGCAGAAGATGAGGAAGCTGAACGCGGAGATCAAGAAAGGCAAGAAAGTTTACTCCGCCGAAGAGCTGAAGAAGCTCCAGGACAAGCTGAAAGAAGCAGAAGCGATCCTCGACAAGTTGAACACCAACAATTGATTCCTGTCGATGCAGGTTAGAAGGGGGGGGAGGGGAAACTCTCCCCCTTTTTTTTTACATGGGAGGCGCGCATCCCGTGGGTTAAAATCAGCTGTACCGTAAATGTTTTGACTTGCAGACCCCCCTTTGCCATAATCGCCCCACGTTTGAAACCACCCGTAAGGAGTTGCCATGAAAAAGTTTGCAGTATGCCTTGCCCTGTTTTTATTTTTTCTCTACATACCCGCTGTCGGCGCGGCCCCCATAAAGGCCTATGTCAGCGAATTCTCCGTTACGGGCGGGCAGAACAAGGATGAGCTGAAAGGGATACTTCAGACTCTCCTTACAACGAGGATTACCAGCGATGCCGTTACAACCCTCGACAACAAAACCGGGGCCGAAGTAATTGTCAGCGGAAGTTATCTGCAGATCGGCAAGGTGTTCAGCATCGATGCCGTTGCCAGGAATGTCAAAGGGGATGTGGTAACCCGATCTTTTGTTCAGGGTGAAAGCCAGGACGAGCTGATCGCCGCTGTCGGTAAACTGGCGCAGGTGCTGGCCGGCGGGATCGCAAAGAATTACGCGTCGACAGTGTCTTCACAACCGGTCGCACCGGTGGCAGGGGCCGTGACGGTGCCGGTTGTGGCTCCACCGGCTGATATTGTCAAGCCTATGGATATCGTAAAACCGTCAACTGCTGAAAAAGCTGCCGAGAGTGCCACCCAGACGGACATCATACGGGCGGCTCCGGTTGCGAAATCCGCTGGTGGCGGATGGGTGAGCCAGCGTCTGACCGGCGTCATGAGGGGTATCGCACTGGGAAGAACCCTGGCCAATGGAGAGCGGGAGGTTTTTGTAGCCGGGAATCGCAGCCTGAAATACTACCGGATGGGTGAAGGGCTGAAGCTCATCGCCGAAGTTTCGACCAGCGGCGATGAGAAGATACTCGGCGTGGACACGGCTGATCTTGATGGCGATGGCGTGCCGGAGGTCTACCTGACGGTCCTGAACGGCGAGAATCTCGCTTCGCGTGTCTATCTGGCGGACGGTACCGGCCTGAAAAAGATCGCCGAAAACCTCCCCTATTTCATGCGAGGGATGGCGCTGGCCGGGGGGAAGACGAAGATTTATGTGCAGGAAATGTCGACCGATGCTGATTTCTATGGTGATGTCTACGAACTTGTCAAAAGCGGCGACCGCTATGAGATGAAGAATCCCCTCAAGCTCCCCCGGTTTGCCTTTCTTTACAACTTCAACCAGTTCAAGGACCGGGAGGGGAAAACCGATTTCGTGGTTCTCCATCCCGATGGCTACCTGATGGTCTATTCAGCTTCACGGGATGAATTGTGGCGGAGCAGCGACAAGTACGGCGGGTCCGAACTCTATTTCCAGCGCCCCGACCTGAGCAGTTTCCGGACGACCGGTGATCCCATGCGCTGGATATTCCTCCAGCAGCGGATCATGGTCACCGCGAGCGGCGAAATAATTGTGCCACAGAACGGCGGCTTCTGGGTCGTGGGGAACAGCAGGTCATATGGAAAGAGTGCGGTGGTCGCTTTTACATGGGACGGATCGTCGCTGGAAGAGAGATGGCGGACCCGGCAGAGTCAGAACTATCTGGCGGACTACGCTTACGATGAAAAGCGCAAAGAGCTTGTCCTGTTGGAAAAAGTGAAGAAAGAAGGGCTTCTGGATGACGGGGCGAGTGCGCTCTACATCAAGAAAGTTGAGTAATATCACCAGCAGCTGCAATGGTTCAGCGGGGGTGCCCTGAAAGGCATCCCCGTTTTTATTGGGGGATTTAATCGTTGACTTTCCAGTGGTATATTGCTAGCATTTCAAGCGTTTTGCTGCAATCCGGAAGCATCCTGACCACGTTCTGTGCAGAACATCCCAGTCTGAAAGATACGCCGAAGTGACCAATCCCATCGCCATAGAAGCCCCCATCCCCAAGGGGGTAACCGATTTCCTGCCGGAGAAGGCGGGCAAGATCGGTTATATCGAAGCAAAGATCCGCAGGGTTTTCGAACTGTGGGGGTTCCGGCGGATCATACCCCCCCTCCTCGAATTTCAGGATGTCATGGCCCTTGGCCTGGGCGAGGAGCTGAAGGAGAAGACCTTCCGTTTTGACGACCGGCACACCGGCCGTCTTCTCGCCATACCGCCGGATATAACACCCCAGGTTGCCCGGATGGTCGCAACGCGCATGCAGGGGTATCCCCTTCCCCATCGCCTATACTATAACGGTCGAGTGCTGCGACATGCGGAACTTCAGTCGGGCCGGAGCCGGGAGATTTTTCAGGCAGGCGTCGAACTTATCGGCCTTGATTCCCCCGAGGCAGATGCCGAAATGATCGCCATGGCGGTCGAGGTGCTGCAGGGATTGGGGTTTGACGACTTCAAGGTCGACATTGGCCAGTTGGAGTTTTTTCGCGGGATCATGGCTGCTGCAGGGCTGTCGGCGGCTGCCGGACTGGGCTTGCAGCAGGCGATCAGCAAGAAGGATGCTTCGGCAGTTCGCGAGCTGCTCGATGCCGAACCCCTCGATGACCGAAGCAAGGAAGCACTGACTGCGCTGCCGCGACTTTTTGGTGGCCGGGACGTGCTCGACGCGGCCGCCAGGGTGGCGACCAATGATCGTTCCTTGCGGGCTCTTGATAATATATCTCAAGTGCTGGATATTCTTGCTATTCACGGTGTGAGCGATTATCTTACCATCGATCTGGGGGAGATTCGTGGCCTCGATTACCATAACGGCCTGACCTTCGAGGGTTTCGTGGCTGGTCTGGGAGAGGCGGTCTGTGGTGGCGGCCGCTATGACACCCTGACGGCAAACTATGGCATGTCCGCCCCGGCCACCGGTTTTGCATTCAACATCCTTTCTCTTCTCAATGCACTGGAGAGACGGCCGGATGTTCAGGCGAGCACGAACCGTGATTTCCTGCTTTTCAATCTGAAGGAAGATCGCCGCGAGGCACTGGAGATTGCGCAGGCGCTAAGGAGCAAGGGATTTTCCACGGCCAGGGACATCATCCGGCGTGGTTTCGAAGATTCTCTGGCCTATGCCCGTCGGATGAACATTCTCCGAGTGCTCGTGCTGGGGGGAGATGGCTGTGCTGATGACGAGGTCTTTATCATGCGGGTAGCGGATGGCAAAGGGCTCAAGTTAAAGAAGTCAGACCTGTTCCACGCGGAACTGGTCATGGATTTTGATCGAGAATCTGAGTAAGTCCTGACAAGGAGACGGCTATGGCGAATGTCGTGGTGGTAGGCGCCCAATGGGGCGATGAAGGAAAAGGGAAGGTCGTAGACATATATACTGAATTTGCCGACGACGTGGTGCGGTATCAGGGAGGGAACAACGCCGGGCACACCCTCGTGGTCGGGGAAGAAAAAGTGGTGCTCCACCTCATCCCCTCGGGAGTTCTTCATGAGGGCAAGAGGTGCATCATCGGCAACGGAGTGGTTCTCGATCCGGAAGTTTTCATCCGGGAGATCACCAACCTCAAGGCCGCCGGTCGTCTTAAGGATGACAGCTGTCTCCTTCTCAGCGAATCGCTCCATGTCATCATGCCGTACCACAAGCGGATCGATATCGCCCGGGAGGCCCAGAGCGGTGACAAAAAGATAGGCACCACCGGGCGCGGAATCGGACCGACCTACGAGGACAAGATCGGTCGCCGCGGCATCCGCCTCATGGATCTCATAAACAAGGATCAGTTTGCCCGTAAGCTGAAGGAGCAACTGCCTGAGAAAAATTTCCTCCTGGAAAAAATGCTGGGAGAGGCACCTCTTACTTTTGAAGAGATTTTCGAACAGTATAACGGGTACGCGGATACTCTCCGCCGCTACGTTGCCGATACAACCCTGGTACTCCACCGGGATGTGCGTGCAGGCAAAAAGGTGTTGTTCGAGGGAGCTCAGGGGACCATGCTTGATGTTGACCATGGAACCTATCCCTTCGTCACCTCTTCATCCACTTGTGCTGGCGGAGCCTGCACCGGTACGGGGGTGAGCCCGCGGGACATTCATGAAGTCATCGGCATTTCCAAGGCGTATATCACGAGGGTCGGCAGTGGACCATTCCCGACCGAACTCCTGGATGCCACCGGTGAGCAACTCCGTACAACAGGCCACGAGTTTGGCGCAACTACCGGTCGCCCCCGTCGTTGCGGCTGGTTTGATGCGCTGGTTGCAAAATATTCGGTCCGGGTAAACGGTCTGACAGGCATTGCCCTGACCAAGCTCGACGTGCTCGACCATTTTGCCACGATCAAGGTCTGTACGGCTTATTCCTGTAACGGAGAAGTGCTCGACGAGCTGCCGGCCGATCTTGACCTGTTTGAAAAGTGTCGACCGGTATACGAGGAGTTGCCGGGGTGGGATACGGATATCAGCAAGATAAGGAATTTTGCGGATCTGCCGGAGAATGCCCGGAATTATGTTAAGCGCCTTGAGCAGCTGGCGGGTTGTCCCATTGTGCTGGTTTCGGTCGGACCACGGCGTGATGAAACCATCCTGCTGCGAAATCCGTTTGCCTGAAATTTAGATAAAAAAATTCTTGACCGGCTGGACGGAATGTAGTATAAAGTTTTTCTTGTCGCAACGAGCCGCTAGCTCAGTTGGTAGAGCACCTGACTTTTAATCAGGTGGTCGTTGGTTCGATCCCAACGCGGCTCACCATGTCCCCTTCGTCTAGCCCGGCCCAGGACACCGCCCTTTCACGGCGGCGACACCGGTTCAAATCCGGTAGGGGACGCCACAAATCAGAAGGCCCCGGAGTTCATCTCCGGGGCCTTTTTTTGGGTCATTGCGAGGCAACTTGTCGGTAGTTGGTGAACCTGATTTGCGAGCCACAATGTTTCAGCAGTGCTTTATCATCAAGAAACTTACCACCCCCAACCCCTCCTGAAACAGGAGGGGAGCTAATCCCCCTCCTTGATATGGAGGGGGTCAGGGGGGGGGCGATTTGGGGAGATGCTCAAAAGCACTGATCTCCCGCTAATCCCTTCTCTCTATTGGAGAAGGTGGCCGGTCATTCGCTTAACGCGAACGCTGCTTGCTGTGACATGATGGCATGAACCGCCCGGGTCGGGTGAGTTCCATCCCAGAACAGGTAGCTATCAGGTTCCTGGCATGCATATGGCGGTGTATCGGGCGTTACACAGGGTTTATCTACTACACTCAGACCAAATGCCGCGGGAGTGGCGACCATCTCGGTAAGCTTCTGGAAAAAATCAACGCGCACGAACGTGATGTCGGGAAGTCCCGACATTGAAGGCGGGTTATGCGAGACCGAGGTTTCTGGGGAGTCCGCAGAGTATGGCACGCGGTTGGGGGGATACGGTTTGAGGCAATCTGCTTGTACATTTTCAGAAAAAAAGGTAATCTCACAGCTTCAGATCGACATAGTCGAAGTACATTACCTTACAGGAGTCTTGCCATGAAACAGCTTGTGAAATTGCTTTCTTTTGCCTGGTTACTAGTGCTTCCCTCCCTTGGATTGGCGGCTGGCCCGACTGCTCCCCACCCTGATAATGCTGCCGTAACGCTTCCGGCGGCGAATCCTCCGGCTCAGGAAGAGAAGGGAGGCGGTGCCATCACGGGGAAAATCGTCGAAACCATGAACAGTGGTGGATATACCTATGTCAACCTGGAGAAGAACGGCAAAAAGACGTGGGTGGCTGCATCGGAGACCCGCGTGAAGGTGGGGCAGGAGGTGAGTTGTCCGTCCGGCATGAATATGAATAATTTTACCAGCAAGACCCTCAAACGGACCTTTGAGAGCATAACCTTTTGCAATGCCCCGTTGGACACGGTGGGTGGCAAAATGGATACCAAGCAGAAGTCTCCCGGCAGCAAAGGGGCGAAAGTCACTTCCGCCGGGGTGATCAAGGTCGAGAAGGCTTCCGGTGCCAATGCCTATACCGTCGGCGATATTTACAAGAACAAGTCCAAGCTGGACAAGAAGAAGATCGTGGTGCGTGGGAAGGTGGTAAAGGTGTCGGGCGGCATCATGAACAAGAACTGGATCCACCTGCAGGACGGTACCGGCAGCCAGAAAAAAGGGACCAATAACCTCGTGTTCACCTCCCAGGATCTGCCTGCTGTGGGGGACGTGGTAACTATGCAGGGTATCCTCTATAAGGACAAGGATTTTGGCAGCGGTTACAAGTATGATGTAATCGTGGAAAAGGCTGTGATCCTGAAATAGTTACGGCGTTCTCCCTTGCTACGTTAGCCCTCTGTTTCGAGGATGTCAGTCCGAACGGCTTCATCATCCATACTGGGCGTACAGGATATGCAGATGCACAACACAGCTGACGATACGGCTGCAATTACGGTTGCCCCGCCGGGGAGGGCTCCCCAGGAAGATGTGCGGAGTGCCCGGTCCCGGATACTCGCCGAAGAGACCATTTCTCTCCTGATGGAAACGATGCCTGCCTATGGGATCATTCTCAACGAGGAGCGCCAGGTGCTTGCGGTCAATGACAGGCTGCTGACCGCTTTCGGCATAAATGACGCGGCAGCCCTGGTAGGCAAGCGGCCGGGCGAGGTGGTCAACTGCATCCATGCAGATGAAGGCGTTGGAGGATGCGGGACGGGGAAACATTGTGCTGGTTGCGGCGCTGTAATGGCCATCCTGCAAAGTCAACAGCAGGGGCATTCCGCGACCCGTGAGTGCCGGATTACCATGGACGTCGACAGGTCCGCCAGCCTTGATCTGGAGGTAACGGCAACACCCGTGCACGTTGGCGGCATGCATCTGACGGTGTATTCTATGCGGGACATCAGTGCCGAGAAGCGGCGCGATGTGCTGGAGCGGGTCTTTTTTCACGATATTATCAATACTGCCGGTGGCATTCATGGGCTGGCCGAAGTTCTCGCCCGGGGGGACTTGCTCACTCCCGTGCAGGATAGGGAGTATCGACTCTGGATGGTGAGACTTGCCCAACAACTGGTGGAGGAGGTCACCTACCAGCAGGAACTGGTGGCGGCGGAAAAGGGGGATTTCCGGCCGACACTCACTGCTCTGTCAGTGCCGCAATTATTGCGAGAGACACAGGCTCTCTATGCCAACCATGACATTGCATCGGGAAGGAGCCTTGTGCTCGGGCCAGTGCCGGAATGCCACATTGTCAGCGACAGGGCTATCCTGCGCCGGATTCTTGGCAATATGGTGAAGAATGCGCTGGAGGCGACCAAAGCGGGGGAGGTGGTAACGATTTCTGCGGAGACAGGACCCGATACCATCACCCTCTCCGTTCATAATCCTGGGGTTATTCCCTATGACACGCAACTACAGATATTCCAGCGTTCCTTTAGCACTAAGGCCGATGTCGGGCGGGGGATCGGTACTTACAGTATCAAGCTCTTCGGAGAGCGCTACCTGGGGGGAAACGTCGGCTTTCATAGCCAGGATCCCGACGGCACCACCTTCAGTATCGCTCTTCCGCGCGAGCTGTCTTTCCATCCATAAGCCATCTGAGACAGAATTTTCACCTGACGCCAATTAAATGTAAAAAACACTTGCCATTTATCGCCAATACCTCTATACTCCACAAGTTGTACACTTCCAGCCCGGCGGCTTGCAGTCACCATGCCGTCCCTGCTGCATCGCTCACTAACCCCCTCTCTGTTTTGGCATATCTTTCCTGAAACAGCGTTCAATACACGGTTGGCGACGATGAATTAAAGTCGGTCGTCCCTGTGTTGTCGCCGTTCCTCAGTGGCCCATCCGTTTGGTCCCGCGGCCCACGCATGTCCCCGCAAACCTACGAAAAGGATATCCATGTCGTTTGCAGATCTGCAGCTTTCTTCCTCCCTTCTCAAGGCCATCACCGCATGTGGCTACACCGAACCTACTCCGATTCAGGAACAGGCCATCCCCCAGGCTCTTGCCGGTCATGACCTCATGGCCACTGCCCAGACGGGAACTGGCAAAACGGCGGCTTTTGTCCTCCCCGCCCTTAACCGTCTGGCTGAGCCGTCGTTGGAAAAGGGGCGCGGCCCGCGGGTCCTGGTCCTGACGCCGACCCGTGAGCTGGCCAACCAGGTCACCGATGCGGTTCGCACCTACGGCAAGTTCATGCGTGTCAGGAGTGCCGCCATCCTCGGCGGGATGCCTTACCGTGAACAACTCCGCCTCCTTTCCCAGCCCCTCGATATCGTGGTGGCCACCCCCGGAAGGCTTATTGACCACCTGGAGCGGGGGCGCATCTCCCTCAACAGGCTTGAGGTTCTGATCCTTGACGAGGCGGACCGGATGCTCGACATGGGATTTAGCGAAGATGTCGACCGCATTGCGGCGGCAGCACCGGCGGGTCGGCAGACCCTTCTGTTCACGGCGACTATGGATAAAACCATGGCCGGTCTCGCGCAGCGCCTTTTACGGGAGCCGGTGCGCATCGAGATTGCACCTAAGCAGATTACCCTCGATACCATCGAGCAACGGCTCCATGTGGCGGATAACCTGCAGCACAAGAACCGCCTTCTGCAGCACCTTATCTCCGACACAGAGCTGACCCGGGCGATCATTTTCTCTGCCACAAAAGTCGCAGCCGACCAATTGGCCAGTGAACTCAGCTCCCAGGGGCACTCTGCCGCCGCCCTCCATGGCGACATGACTCAGGGTGCGCGTAACCGGACCATCATGAACATGAAGCGGGGCAAGATCCGGCTGCTTGTTGCCACCGATGTGGCAGCGCGAGGGCTGGATGTCACGGGTGTCAGCCATGTCATCAACTTCGACCTGCCGAAGTTCGCCGAAGATTATGTCCACCGTATCGGCCGTACCGGCCGGGCCGGCGCCAGCGGTATTGCCATCTCCTTTGCCTCGCTCAATGAGATCAGCTACCTGGAAAAAATCGAGCGTTTCATCGGCAAGCCTCTTCCGCAGCTCGTCATACCCGGGCTTGAGCCGACGCGTCCGTTTCGTGCCCGTACTGGCAGTGGCCCCCGCAACGATTCCCGTGGACCCGGTCGCAAACCGGCCAGGTTCTCTCCGGGAGGACAACGTAATGAGCAAGGCAGGGGTGAGGCCGCAGGCAAGTCCCGTATCAAAAAATGGGGTGCGCCGCGCCGCGATCAGGCCCCAGTCGTGGTGGAGCATCGCGGTAGCGCCGCCAGCCGCTCTGGACGCCGGGTTATTTAGAATAAGTTCCTGGCACGGAAACAATTGATGTGACATGAGAGCGCCCCCTTCCGGTTTGGAAGGGGGCGCTCTTGCGTTTTCTGCATTGCACGAAAATTGATATACCGTTTTGCTGCTCCTGACTCCCATCCCTGTCAGTCACCAGCCAATTGACGTATCTGTAAAATCCCGTAATGCTCCGTTATCCCCCTTACCATATGTAACATGCCGCAAAGACAGCGCATTTGGTTAGGTTGACTTTTTGCCCCCAATTTGTGAACCGCTATTTGACTAAATGAAACCATTCGGAGCGGGAAGTAAATATATCGTATTAAGCATATATTAATATGAAATGTGTTTAATTGTGCAACGTACCGAAATTGCGAAGGATTATCTTTTAAAGGATTATAATTTTAATGAAAGGCAGGTCTGGCTCTTCTTATGCAAATTCTCGGGTAGTACAACAACGTAATGATTATGGAGGACGCAATGGATTTTTTGTCTGCAATGATGCTGGTGATAATTGCACTTCTGATTTCTTTGTCGCTTCCGAGGATCTATGCCGACTGGTTGTCGCTTCAGAACCACTTCGTCGAGGGTGAGGTCGAGCAGCTCCGAGCCTTGCTGGCTTCAAAGAAACTGGGAGTGCAGCGGCATTTCGCCCTGGCCGTACTTGCCATAATTATGGCAAAAGTCATCGAAGGAAGCTCTCTTGCCGAAGGAGCGCCGCAACTGTCACAGGTTACGGCAGTCTACGCCTGTATTTCGCTGATGCTGGCCTCTATTGAATTGCTGTTCGCCCAGAAAATTTCCGCTCAGCTCTCCACTGTTCAGGAGACGGAGGACCGGTTCTAGCTTTCCGTAAACTTTGACGCATTGCATTACAGGTTATACCTGCATGAACACGTCGTGCGACCACACCTATACTCACCTTCTGCTGTTGCCAGCCTAAACCCCTGCGTTCCTACTTTCCGTAGCATCCCGATTCGTGTATGATGCCGTCATGACACTCTTCGTCCTTTGCATCTGGCTGGCTATCACCGCTTGTGGCTACCTTCTCCGTGCGCTCAACCTCCGGCACCTGCGTGTTCATGGCAACGAGCTCCCCCCGGAATTTAACGGAATCATCGATAGTGAGACCCTGCGCCGCGCCGTAGCCTACACTCTGGACCAGAGCCGGGTCGGGCTGGTGGAATCGCTTTACGACAATCTCCTCCTACTCCTCTTCCTGTTCGGCGGCGTCCTTCCCCTCTACGATCGCTGGGTGGCATCCCTTGCTCCTTCGTTCATCGTTAGCGGGGTCCTTTTCTTTCTCCTCATTACCTTCGCCCAGACCCTGCTTGACATCCCCTTCAATCTCTACCGGACCTTCAGGCTGGAAGCCCGCTACGGGTTCAACAGCACCACCGGCCGTCTCTGGCTTGCCGACCTCTTCAAAGGGATTGCCATCACCATGATTCTTCTTGGTTCCCTGACCGCTGGGGCTCTGGCCATTATTCGATGGAGTCCTGCGTGGTGGTGGCTCTGGGTGTGGGGATTTTTCGCCGTGGTTTCCCTTGTCCTAATGTACATAGCACCTTACGTGATCGAACCGCTCTTCAATAAATTCGTGCCGGTAAAAGAAGAGGGGCTGGAGGATGAAATCAGGCTCATGGCCGAACGGGCGGGACTGACGGTGAGTCGGGTCATGCAGATTGATGCATCGAAGAGAAGCCGGCATTCCAACGCCTACTTCACCGGCATCGGCAGGGTGAAGCGGATCGTCCTTTACGATACCCTCATACGGCAGATGTCCCACCAGGAAATCCTTGCGGTGCTTGCCCACGAGATCGGCCACTGGAAGAAGGGACACATCTGGAAACAGTTGGTGATGACGGAAGTGGGGGCGCTCCTGGCCAGTTACGCAGCGTGGTGGCTGCTGGGATGGGGCGGTCTGCCAGGTATTATCGGCCTTTCCGGGAGCTCCTTCGCTGCCCAGTTGACAATCCTCGCGTTTCTGGGTTCGATGCTTGCGTTTCCCTTCACTCCCTTCTCCAGCTGGCTTTCCCGCCGCCACGAGTGGGAGGCTGACCGGTTTGCCACGGAACTCTCCGGCCAGCCAGGGGCGCTCGCCGCCGCCCTCGTCAAGCTGTCCGCGGAAAACCTCGCCAATCTCCATCCCCATCCTTTCTACGCCTGGTTCTACTACTCTCATCCTCCCGTGGTTGAGCGGGTGCAACGGTTACAGGCGTCTGCGGATAATCAACGTCAATCTGCATAATTCTGCAAACGGTGGACACGCTGAAAAGATTCTGGCTTGCAGGACGACGCAAAAAGTGCGAGGTCACGGCTCCGGCATTTTATCTTGGTGTCATTGTATCTTTGCGTTGATTGATGTCAGTCAGAGGGGATCAGATTGCCTTGCGCCAGGCGAGCCGCCGTTCCAGCCAGCGGGAAAGGCTGGTGAAGGCGTAGCAGAGGAAGAAATAGAGTATCGCAATGAAGATGAATATTTCGGTCGGGTAGGCCATGGTCCGGTTGTTGACCTGGGTGGCTACCTGGGTCAGTTCGGAAACACCGACGATGAAGGCGAGGGATGTGTCCTTGATGAGCGAGACAAACTGGTTGACGAAGGAGGGGATCATGTTGCGCAGCCCCTGGGGAAGGACGATGTAGAGCATCACCTGCCAGTGCTTGAGACCGGTGGAGATGGCCGCCTCGGTCTGTCCCTTGGGGATTCCCACGATACCGGCGCGCACGATCTGGGACATGTAGGCAGAGGTAAAGAGGGTGAGCCCCATGATGACGGTCTGACTTTCAGGAACGGTGCGTCCCATGAGCGCGGGGAGAAGGAAATACATCCAGAATATGACCATGAGGAGCGGCAGGCCGCGGACAATATTGATAAACAGGTTGACCGGATAGCTGATGAACGGGTTGCGAACGAGGCTCAACAGGCCGAGCACGAGCCCGCAGAAGAAGGAAAGGATGCATGATACAACGGCCAGGTAGATGGTAAGCCCCAGGCCGCCAAGCGGGCCGTTGGGGAAACGGCCAATCATGAAATAGGTGAAGTTGTCCGTGATGACGTTAAAGTTGAACAGTTCGCCCATGTCAAACCGCCCTGTTCGGGTTGAGTACCCGTTTATCGTAGAGATGGACCAGCGCGGTAATGATTGATGAGAGTGCAAGGTAGACGACAGTTGCCGCGGTGAAGGCCTCGAACCCCTTGAAGGTGTAGCTTTCTACCTGGCGTGCCTGGTAGGTGAGTTCCATGACGCCGATGGTCATGGCCAGAGACGAGTTCTTGGCCAGGTTGAGGAACTGGTTGACGAGGGGGGGGACGGTGATCCGGACTGCCTGGGGGAGAATGATGTACTGCATGGAGCGAAGAAAAGAGAAGCCGGCACTCCGGGCTGCCTCCATCTGTTCCTTGGGGATGGAGAGGACGCCTGAGCGGATATCTTCGGCGATAAACGCGGAGGTGTAAATGGTCAGCGCGATGACCGCTGCAGCGAATTCGAAGTTGGTACTGTTGAGCCAGTCGTTGACCGCAGCAGGAAGGATCTTGTAGGAGCCGAAGTACCAGAAAAATATCTGCACGAGGAGCGGGGTGTTCCGGAAAAACTCCAGGTAAGCCAGTGCAAACCAGCGTGCCGGCCGGAAATTGCTCATGCGCATGACCGCGATGAGGAGGCCGACAATGAACGCCAGAACGATTCCGACAATGGAGATCTGGAGGGTGACCTTGCAACCGGACACCAGCCACTCGAAATATTTACCGGACGTGACGATCGACCAGTCAAACTGATACGTGAGCATGTGACCTTTTCCGTGAGGGGTGAGGCGTAAGGAGCAATCTCCTTACGCCTCGTGTTGTTATTATTTATTCGCCGTGATCTTGAAATTCCGCTGCAGGTGGAACGGGGTTTTCGGCCCGAACCACCTCTCGAAGATCTTCTTCGCTTCTCCGCTCCTCTCCATCTGCAGGAGGGTCTTATTCACGAAGTCGACGAAATGCTTGTCCCCTTTGCGCATCCCGAGGCCGTAGGGTTCATCGGAAATCTGCAGGTTCGGGATCTCAAACTGGGCCTTGTTGGGTGCCTTGGCGAGAATGCCGGCCAGGATCGCCTCGTCGGTCGTGACGGCGGCAACCTTCCCCTGTTCCAGGGCCAGGAAGGCCTGGGGATAATCGTCAAAGGAAAGGACGGTCGCGGTCGGGATAGATTTCTTCACATTCTGTTCCGAGGTCGAGCCCTTGGCGGTACCGATCTTCTTCCCTGCCAGGTCCTTCAGAGAGCGGACCGTCCCTTTCTTGGTGATGAATTTCTGGCCGGTGAAGAAGTAGGTGTGGCTGAAATCGACCTGTTTTGCCCGCTCCGGATTCTTGGTCATGGTGGCGGCGATGATGTCGATGTTGCCCTCCTGGAGCTGGGGCATCCGGCTGGCTGAGGTGACCGGTTTCAGTTCAACCCTGACGCCGAGTTTCTTGGCGATAGCGTTGATGAAGTCAATGTCGTAGCCGACGATGGTCCGGCTTTTTTCGTCAATGTAGCCGAAGGGGGGAAGGGAATCCTTTACCCCTGCCACAAGGACTCCCTTTTTCTTGATCGCCGCCAGAGTGTCGGCGGGAGGAGCCGCCAGGGCAGCCTTGCCGAGGAGTCCAGCCAGTGCCAGTGAAATTGCAACGGTTATCAGTTTCTTCATGCCATGTTCCCCCTTAAAGAAGATGTCCCTGCTTTTCCATCACGGTGCTTCCCCCCCTAGTGCATGGGAGAAAGGAGTTGCTTCAAAAACTGTTGCGCCCGTTCGTGCTGGGGATTGCGAAAAAACTCCTCCGGTTTTGCCTCTTCCAGTACCACTCCGTGGTCCATGAAGGCGACCCGGTGGGCAACCTCCCGGGCAAAACCCATCTCATGGGTCACCACCACCATGGTGATTCCGGTCCCCGCAAGGTCCTGCATGACCGCCAGCACCTCGCCGATCATCTCCGGGTCAAGTGCCGAGGTCGGCTCGTCGAACAGCATAATCTTCGGTTTCATGGCCAGAGCTCTGGCGATAGCAACTCGCTGCTGCTGTCCGCCGGAGAGCTGGGACGGATAGGCGTCCCGCTTTTCAGCAAGTCCGACCCGTGCAAGCAGAGTCATTGCCTGCTCCTCCGCCTCTTTCTTCGGTGTCTTGCGAATTTTGAGGGGGGCCAGGGTAATATTGCTGAGGACGGATAGGTGGGGGTAGAGGTTGAACTGCTGGAAGACAAAACCGATCTCTGCGCGCAGCTTGTTAATGTCGGTTTTTTTGTCCAGGAGATCCATCCCGTCGACGATCAGCTTCCCTTCGTTGATGGGCTCCAGCTGGTTGATGGTGCGAATGAGGGTTGACTTGCCGGAACCGGATGGCCCGCAGACGACCAGCACCTCTCCCGGCGTGACCCGGAGGTTGATATCGTTCAGAACATGGAGTTGTTTGAACCACTTATGGACACCGGTAAACTGGATCATTGCCGTGCTCCTGGCAGATTTGTGATTGAGGGGATACCCGCCTGGATACAGGCGTAAAATTTCCACAATTGTAGCTATAACGGCAGAAAAAGCAATCTTCAAACTGCTGTTCTGCAATTAAAAATGGTTGTTTAACTATGCCTCAGGGTAGGGTTTGCGTTCCCAAGACCTGCTAGTTGCCCCCTGAGACAAACCTCATTCTCGCTTACCAAAATCTCCTCTATCAATATTTTCAGCAAAATTCTGGATCAACGAGTTTCTTTTTCAAGGCGACACAAAAAGCCTGTGCTCTTTTTGATCCGAAATCTCCCAGTGGAATTTACTGTCTCCGCTATAACTCACGCATTTCAGCCAAGAGCGCCTGACGTCTTCCTCATATCATCTGAGATCACTATCTTACTGTTGCTCCCCTGTGGCAAATTAAATAGCGTTTGTTTTTTGGTGATTTGAAAATAATAATTTAATATTCGTATGTAATATATGTAATAAATGTTACGAATTATTGACAAAAAGAGTCAATTCGGAGTAATAATATTATATCAAACAGTAGTTCAAAATAACAGTTATTGCTTGCAGGCATTTTTTAAATGATGACCTGGAAGTAGTAACCAGCTTGAAACGATGTTAGGCGTTTCCTGGTAAACTCCTCGACTTTCGGTATCCGCACCTTTCTTCAGAGAAAAATGGGTAGAACGATGCCAGTTTGGTGCACATCACAATTACCACAATTAAACGGTCGAATTTGCGTCGGATACAAGGTCGTAATCACGCCGAAATGCCGGTTGGTTCAGGCCAAAATATGTAGTTGGCTGGAGGAAACGTGGAAAAAATACTGATTGTTGACGACAGCAAAATTGCCCAGTCCATGCTTGCCGAGATCTTTAACGGCAGCTATGAACTGAATTTCCAGGATGACGGCATGGCCGGCATTAACGCTGCACGGCAAATAAAACCGGATCTGATTTTGCTTGACGTCAATATGCCGGATCTTGATGGGTTAGAGGTATGCAGTATTCTCAAGAAGGAAGAAGAAACAAAAGATATTCCAATCATTTTTGTCACCTCAGTCGATTCCGTTGATGAAAAGGTCAAGGGGTTCCAGGTCGGAGCAGATGACTATGTGGTCAAACCATTCTATTCGCCCGAACTGAAGGCTAGAGTCCACGCACACATAGAATTGCGCAAGGCAAGACTCCAGGCGCTGGCACTGGAACGATTGACGGTATTTAAGGAAATGGCGATAGCAGTCAGCCATGAGATTAACAATCCGTTGACGGCGGTTTTTGCCTATCTCCATATCCTGCAAGCTGATCTTCAAAATGCCCCCGGAATGGTAACAGAAAACATCACTGGCATTTATGAAGGGACTAAGCGTATCCAGAAGATTGTCGGCAGACTTGCCAATGCAACAAATGCATCAAAAACCAGGTACAACGCCGATATGGACATGATTGATCTGCATAACATCTAACATATCAAATAACCTTGAGGCCCCGATTTTGGAGAATATTAAATCCAGTTCGAAAGAGGATTTGCATCCAAGTTTTTTTGTAAAAAATCCCGGGTGGACTCTTCTGCTTTTTATTGCAGCAATGATGTTGATGGAAAGCATGGCCATAATCTACCTGCATGCAATTGCAGGCAAGTCCTCAATTCCTGCTGAAATTTCTCTATTACTCGTTCTACATCTATGCATACTATTCCCCGTTCTGTATATGCTATATCTCCGGCCACTTGGGAAGTATAGTACAGAAAGAGAAAAGATTGAAAAATCAATTAAAGATGCTTTTGTTTTACTACAAACGGCATTTACGGCCATGGATGAAGGTATCATTATTGTCGACTTTAAAACCCGCAAGATTCTGGAAGCCAATATCGCAGCTGAAAAAATGTTCAAATGCTCACGTGATGATTTGGTCGGTTCCAGTACCAGAATGTTGCACCTGAATGAGAATATGTATGAGAAGTTCGGCGGTATGATTTTGCACTCTTACCGGGAAAATGGGTGTTTTGATGCAACCTTTGAGTTGAAAAGAAAGGACGGGACAACGTTTCCTACGGAACATTCGATACTACCTATTATGGCCGAAGATGGGAGCTATTTGCGCCATGTCAGTGTGATACGGGACGTGACAGAACGTGTCAAGGCACATGAAAAAGTGAGATATGTAAAGAATACACTGGAAGAGAAGAACCAATTTCTCGAATCGGTTATAACCAATATGTTCAGTGGCATTGTTGTCGTCGATAATCACCTTCGAATAAAGATGGCAAATCCCTATGCGCTCCGTTTGTGCTCCAGAAGTGCTGAACAGGTTGTAGGGTGCCTGTTGAGAGATTTCTGCCCTGAATTTGAAGAGCACTTAACGGCGGGAATCGGTTCGGGCGAAATAACTGCCCATTTTTGTTCCAATGAATATGTGGTCGGGTTTTCCCTCTTCAACCAAACCGGAACAGAAAACAAGACGGTTGGACATATTATCAACTTTAAGGATCTCACGGAAATCATGAAAATCAGAAACGAGATCAGGCAGAAGGAGCGTCTCTCCGCAATGGGGGAAGTAGTCGCCCGGGTTGCTCACGAAATGCGCAATCCCCTCTGTGCAATGACCGCAGTCGTCCAGATTCTTGGAATGGAACTCACGCTTTCACCTCAGCATGGGCAACTGATGGATTCATATATGGGGGAATCGAAGCGGCTCAACAATCTCGTCGGAGAACTGCTGGACTGCACCAGGGAACTGCGGGTTGAGAAAAAGAAGGTGGATTTATGCAGCATTATCGATAGGGCAACTCAGGTCAATGAACCCTATCTGGCCGAGAAAAATCTGCGGATATTTACATCATACGCTTTCGATGAACTTTTCCTGATGGGAGATTCCGAGAAACTTGAACAGGTGGCGATAAACCTGGTAAAAAATGCAATAGATGCCTCAGGCTATGGCGGGAAGATTGATATCATTCTTGAATCTAATAACAACGAGGCAAAACTCAGCGTTGTTGACACCGGCCATGGCATTGCGAGTGGTCAACTGGAAAAAATATTTGAAATTTTTTATACGACTAAAAAACATGGTACGGGGATGGGACTAGCCATATCCAAGAACATCGTTGAAGCGCACAAGGGGAGTCTTGTCGCGTGCAACAACAGAGAAGGGGGGGCAACCTTCACCATGACGCTTCCCCTGAGCGGTCCGGTCGTATGAAAGCGTTAATTGTCGATGATGAACCGGGGATCAGATTTTCTCTTGGTTATTTCCTGAGCCAGCGCGGCTATGAACTGCAGGAGGCCTCTACTTCTGCTGAAGGGCTCTCCCGTGCGAGGGAATTTCTCCCCGATATCGTATTTCTCGATATGCACCTTCCCGATTCCGATGGGGAACTCATTCTTCCCCATCTTGTCGTCCCGGAAATTGGTGCTCGTGTTATTATGATGACCGCCTATGCCCAAATAGAAAAAGCGGTCAGATCAATGAAGTGCGGAGCGGAGAACTTTCTTGCCAAGCCTTTCGACCTTGAGCAGTTATCCCTGATTCTCGAAAGAATCGAGAGTCAGATTCAAAGAGAAAAGGAGGCAGAGCAGTACCGGCAACTGTACTCAACGCCGATCCAACGTACCGAACTTATAGGAAATTCTTCGCTAATGCTGCGCATACAAAGGCTGATTGCGTTAATGGCAGAGAATCGTTCTACTCCTGTGCTCATCCTTGGGGAATCTGGAAGTGGCAAGGAGCTGATAGCACGAGCCATTCACCGTCGGAGCAAGCAGAAAGGACCTCTCGTCGAGATTAACAGCGCGTGTCTTTCGGATGCTCTCCTTGAGTCGGAATTGTTTGGTCATGAAAAGGGTGCATTCACCGATGCATCTGGTACGAAAATTGGACTCTTTGAACTTGCAAACAACGGAACTATATTTTTCGATGAAATTGGCGAAATGCCGCTATCTATACAGGCAAAACTACTTAAAGTACTTGATACGAAAAAATTCAGAAGAGTCGGTGGGGTTACCGATATTACCACTAATGCACGGTTTGTCGGGGCGACAAACCGTGATCTCCTTAATCTGGTGCATAAGGGAGCATTTCGGGAAGATCTTTATTACCGGATACATGTCATGCCGATACTCATCCCGCCTCTTCGGGAGCGTGGCAATGACATCACGCTGTTAGCGGAGCATTTTGCCCATACCCTGGGTAATGATATGGGGAAGGGGGCTAAACGCATTTCGTTGGCTGCAATGGATGTTCTTGTCCGGTATAGTTGGCCAGGGAATGTTAGAGAACTGAGGAATGTCATTGAGCGTGCCATCATTCTTGCGGAAGGTGAGGAAATCCTTCCGGTACATATCCCGTCAGAGTTGAGGTTGCAACCTCTGCCACTGCAGATGAACAGTGCTGATGCTCACATAAAATCACTGCAAAAAATCGAGGATGAGTATATTGAACATGTTCTCCGTGTCACCGGCAACCACCACACCAATACCGCAACGCTTCTTGGCATAAGCCGTTCGACGCTTCATCTCAAACTGGCAAAAATGAAGAAGTCTGTCCCATAACTGTACGCGTCCGATTATCGGACAGATGTTGCTCATAGTGTGTGAGTCCTTCCTTGATAAGCTGGCCCATCAATTCGACATTCATTTTTATCCCTCTGTTTGCGAGGTGTTATGCATTAGTTCATGCATAACGGCTTTGTCCTCAAGCTAGAACCAGGTCGTCTCCTTCAGCCGGTTCCCACCCGATCGCTCTAAAATCATACAATCTTACCGGCAGGCAAATCCTTTGTGGTTGTGTATCTTTGCGAAATCACGATGGAAAGTATCCAACGAACTCTGTTCGCTTTTGGTATGCAACCTGCTTGAGTCCGGTGAACAAGGCACTTTTCCCCAGGAGAAATGATCTATGCCGGCAAGAACATTGAAAAAAATTCTGCTCGTGGATGACGAACAGTCGATTTTGCTGAGTCTTTCCTATCTTCTTAGGACAGAAGGGGTAGAGGTGACCTGTTGCAGCGAGATTGAACAGGCGAAAGAGGTCCTGAAGACTGACCATTTTGACCTGGTACTGACTGATGTAAAAATGTCTGGCGTTCATGGCGTTGAGGGGCTTGAGTTGCTGAGATACATACATGAGCATTATGACACTGATGTGATGATCATGACCGGTTTTGGCACTCAGAAAATCAGAGAAGAGGCTTTGCGATGTGGTGCGTGTTACTTCTTCGAGAAACCATTGGATATACCTTTGTTGTTACGGCAGGTTGCCTTGTGGGGGATTCCTGTCAAGCAGCAACGTCCCTGATTGCACGTATTCCGATGGGCTGCAGGAAGTGACGGGGAGCAATCGTTGTATTGTACGTCTGCGATTGCATCACTTCGGACATGAAAGGTGGAGGAGACAATGTTAAACAAAGTACTGATTGTCGACGATTCTGTGCTGATTCACCAGATGTACCGAATGATTCTGTCTTGCTACCCATGCGAAATTGTGGATGCCATGAACGGTCGTGAGGCCCTTGATCTCTTGGCGGTCCAGAAGGATATCCAGTTGATCCTTCTGGATATCAACATGCCGATCATGAATGGTGTGCAATTTCTGGAAGAGGCATCGCCGCTGGGAATAACCAGAAAGGTTCCGATAATAGTCATAAGCACAGAAGGGAAGGGGAAAAATACGATGCGCGGACTGGAACTCGGAGCCAAAGGATATCTTAAAAAACCGTTCAAGCAGGAGGAGCTCTATGAAATGATTGAAAACCTCTTGCCTAACAGCCACTGCAAATCAGAAAGAATCTACTACCAGTGTTAAAGTGCATTTCGTAAGTTGGGAAGAGCGGGTATCCCCGACGAGGCGACAAGTCTGGACGAAAAATGTATCAGGGGAGTTGCTAATCTGAGCAACCAACTCATTGTAACTTTTGACATTAATCAGTCGCTGTTGTTGTCCAACAGATGACATGTGATTCAGACTCTCTGCCAAAGGGGGATCAATATGAAACAGCGGAGTTTTTTTAAAGGTCTTCAAGGAAAACTGCTCCTTTTTTTTCTCGTCATTTCGATAGTGCCACTCTCAATCGTCGCCACTGTAGCCTATCAAAAGGCGAAAGGAAGCATGCAGGATCTGGGGAATAATATGCTTACCGATACCACCCATACCGTGATGGGGAAAATGGATGTGATTGTCGGTGACCGCTATGACGACATCAAGGCATGGGCGGCATCAGATGTCATCAGAGACGGCTTCAAGACGGGGAAATTTTCTCAGTCGACCAAGATGCTCGAGAGCCTGGTAAAACAATACGAGCTGTACAAGGAGATTCTGATCTTTGATACTTCCGGCAACTGTGTCGGAGCAAACGACATGACCATTTTCAAAAATCCAGGTTTCAAGAAGAACCAGTCGGATTCCGAGTGGTTCAAACATGTTATGGCAGGGGAGCTTTATGTGCATGACGTCTATTTTTCTGCAAGCATAAACGATCTTGCCATCGGCTTTTCCGCCCCGGTTAAGGACGACAGCGGTAAGGTGATCGGTGCAGTTGGCTCCCGTATCCCTTGGAACGATTTCGAAAAGCTCACCCTTGAGGAAGGTAAGGTGGGAAACACCGGCTATACCTACCTTCTCAACAAGGAAGGGAAATTCATCGTTCATCCAAAAAAGGAGAAGATCCTTAAAGAAAATCTGATCAATGATTCCAATGCCCAGCTTTCCGCGATTGCCATGAAGATGGTCAAGGGGGAGGAAGGGATTGGGGATTATACCTACGAAGGAGTTTCCAAACTGGTATCGTTTGCCCCGTCGAAGGGGTACGGCGACTTCAAGGGGTTAGGATGGAGCTGTGCATCGACCATACCGGAGGCGGAGCTGTATAAACCGGTCTACACCCTGAGGTCTATCGTACTGATAGTCATTTCCATTGCTATGATGCTGATTGCCGGCATAGCGGTGATTATCGCACGGAGCATCGCGCGTCCGATGCTCAAAGGGGTTGCCTTTGCTCAGGCTGTTGCAAACGGTGATCTGACTGGACAACTTGATGTGCGAACTAAGGACGAAGTAGGGGATTTAGCCAATGCCCTTAACGAGATGGTGTCGGGACTCAAGGAGATGGTCAGCAGAATCAGCGGCACTTCGGTTCAGGTTGCAGCGGCAGCAGGGCAGATTTCGGCTAACTCTGAACAGTTGACACAGGCAGCCCACAGTCAAGCATCTGCCTCCGAGGAGACTTCATCGACCATGGTGCAGATGGCTGCCTCCATACAGATCGTAGCAAAAAATGCCGACTCTCTTGCAAACAATGCGGATGAGGTTTCTTCCTCCATCCAGGAACTGGGAGCATCAAGTGAGCAGGTGGCGAAGGGGGCAGAGGTAATGGCCTCCTCTGTGTCGGAAACATCAGCAAGTATTGAACAGATGACCGTCTCCATTGAGAAGGTGGCACAGAACGCGGAGGACCTTGCGTCTTCTGTTTCCGAAACATCCTCGACTGTTGAGCAGATGACTGTTTCAATTGACCAGGTAGCGGGGAACACCCAGGAACTGCAGCAGGTGGCTGCCGACACGGCAGCCATTATTGAACAGCTGGCTATTTCAATCCGGGAATCGGCCAGGAATGTCAAGGCGGCAGATGATGTTGCGAAGACTGCTACCAAGGAAGGTGCTGAGGGTCAGGAGGCGGTGCAGCAGGCACTGGAGTCCATGAAGCGGGTAGGGAACGTCATAGAGAAGACAGCTGCATCTATCGTTAACCTGGGGAAACGGTCCGAAGAGATCGGAAGCATTGTCAGAGTGATCAACGAAATTGCCGACCAGACAAACCTCCTGGCGCTGAATGCGGCCATTGAGGCGGCACGGGCTGGGGATGCAGGACGTGGATTCGCAGTGGTTGCGGAAGAAGTGCGCAAACTGGCGGAACGGAGCGTTAGCGCCACCAAGGAGATCGGCCAGGTCATTAAGGAAGTGCAGAACGACACGGGCAATTCGGTCAAATTGGGCGAGCTGGTAGCTCAGGAAGCCCGCTCCTCCATGGAGCTGTCCGGCGTGGCGGGGAACGCACTTGCAAATATCGTCAAAAGCATCGATCAAACGAGCAGGCTCATGTCCGATATATCCCTGATGACGGATGAGCAGGCCAACGCCTCCGGGCAGGTCCTGAAGTCGGTAGAGCGGATGACCCTGTTCACGGCCCAAGTGGCTAATGCAGCACATGAGCAGGCGCAGGGGGGAAAGCAGATCCGGGTTGCGGTGGAACGGATGAACACTGTCACCCAGGAAGTTACGGGAGCGGCCCGTGAGCAGGCTCAAGGGAGTAGACAGATCCGGCTGGCTGTTGAGAATATGAACCATGTCACTACACAGGTAAGCATTGCGACCAAGGAGCAAGCACTCTCTGCCCGTCAGATCGTGACGGCTGTGAACAGCATGAACTCAATGACTCAGTCTGTGGCAAATGCCACAGCCGAGCAGAAGAAGGGTGGAGAGATGGTGATTACTGCCATGGAGAATATTAGCGAACTGACCAATGAGAACCTCAGTTCAGTGGAACAGCTCTCCAGAGCTGCCCAGAGCCTGTCTCACCAAGCAGAAGGGCTTACGTCGCTGATTGCCGCATTCAAGGTGAATTGACAACTCAGTCAGCCACCTCCATCTGCTATTTTAACCGTGCTTCAGGGCAGGGCGGGACGGGAGAGCATCCCTTTGATCGGGATTTCGTAATGACCTGGAGATGTCAGGTGCTTTGACAGGAGGAGAAAGACGAATTTTTGCCGCTCCAGAAACTCGGGTTTCGGCATCAATTCCAGGGTGAGGTTGAGGGGGGCGTTGGCGAGGGGTGTGGTTATGGGGAGGTCACCCCTGAGGCGCACATAAAGTCCATCCCCCTCAAGGGAGAAACTTTCCAGGGTTGCCTTGCCGCCGGCAATCTTCAGCATCCCCTGAATTTGACGGTAACTGGAGTCCGGCAGGGGGGTTCCCCCGATCTTGATGCCGGCAAGTTCCGCCCCCTTGACGTCCAGCTTTATCTCGCCGCGGGTTGCAGTCTGGCGTCCCTGCAAACGTGCTTCAACCTGCAGGATCCCCTTGGCGGAAGCACCGGCGACGGTGGGGAAGAAGGGAATATCCTCCAACTGGACCCCGCTCGCATGCAGGTCCCCTCCGTTGCGGCGGGACCATACGCCTTCGAGTTTACCGCTACCAATCCTTGCCCGGACGGTAACCTTTACGTCTCCCAAAAAGAGTGGCAGAAGTTGCAGCCGGACCGTTGCTGTATCGGCGCGAAAAAGCGGTCCACGATCATCGCCGATCTCCATGTTCCGGGCGGTGAGGCCAATGGGGAATGCCTTGCCGAAGCTTGAAGCGTGAAAGGTATAGCCTTCGTTTGCAAGTCCGCGAACAATAACCCCCTGCAATTCACGGGAAGGGATGAAAAGGACGGTCAGAATGAGAACAAGAAAGAGTGCTGCCGGGATGCCGACGGTCAGGTAGAGCACTCGACGCGGTTTCATTGCTGTCCCGTCGGCGCTGCCTTGAGGAGGGCGATGGTGAGGGTGAGGTCGAGGCGGGACGGGTCGTCGAAGCGGGTCTTGAGGAACGCTTTCTTGATGATGACCGGCCTGCTCCCCTTTTCCAGACGGTAAAGGAGATTGACGGTTTCGTTGGCGGTGAGCCCGTCGATTTTTACTTCAGCGGCGTCCTCGACGTAACCGGGCTGCTCGTCTCCCTTGACCGGCTTGATCTGGCTGTTTTTCCCCTTGATCCCGATCTCTTCTATGAGCTTGGCCGGTGAGTCGTCGGGACGGGTGGCGGAGAGGCGGTTCGCCAGTTTCTCGGCACCGGCGTTGGCAACCTGGTAACGCTGGCTGAGGACGAGCATTTCAGCCACATCCCCTTCCCTTGCGGTGCGCAGTTTGGCGAGATGGGCGATCCTGGCATTTGCGGCAGAGAAGAGCAGCGCCAGAGCGAGGATTATGGCGATACCTATTCCCCAACGGAGGCGGGTAGTGCTGTCAAGATTGCGAAATCGTTCTGCCAGGAGGCGCAGGTAGGTCATTTTTTCTCCTCCGTGAACGTACCGCTGAACTGGAAGCTGACAGTGCCATCAGGTTTTGATTTAATTTCGCTTACTTCACTATTGCTGAAGGAGGCAGCCGCGCGGGACTTGAAATCATTCACCCCTTGAATGGAACGGGCATCTCCCTTGAGCCGGAGCTGCCCATGGTCGAATTCCGCTTCATAGATATCGGTGATGTCATCACCCTTGAGCTCCGCCGCTTTAGTTAGCGCGGCCAAGGTACTGCCGGTCGCCGCGCTGCCAGAGAGGCGCCTTATTTCACCCTTCAGTTCACCGACGGCATCCACCGGTTTTTTCCGGCTTGGAAACACCTGCCGGTAGATGGTGAGAATTGAGCTGTCGAGGGAGTTCAGGTCCCGCCGCACAAGGTAATAGCGGACAGTTGTCTCGGCGGCGAGTGCGACGATAAGGATTGCCGCAAGGACCAGGGTCAGCATTAACTTGCGGCGTGCAGACGCGTCGCCGGCGGTGTAAGCCAGACCACCGTTTCTGAAGTTCACCACCGCTCCGGAGCCACAGGCAGCCGCAACGGCATAGGTGGAGGCAAGGTCCCGGGCCGCCTCTGCATCGCCGGCAAATGCACGGGCCGCCGAGCCGGCCAGGGGAAGAAGCTGAAATGTCAGGCCGGGGCTGGTTGGGGGGACAGTCGCATGGGCCAGTTCACCGTGGAGGAGTACCTTCCGGATCACTATGTTTTTGCCGAGTTCAAGGGCGGCCAGGGTTCGTGCCACTTCTGCGACAGGATCGACATCGGCAAGGGGACGGCAGAACAGGAGCCGGCCGTTCTGGGTTACGGCCAGTGCCTCACCGTCGGTAATGGCAACCGGTTCTGTCGTGTCCGACGGCGAAAGCAGTTCGGCCCAGTGGAGGGGAGCGGCGCTTACCGTTTCCGGTTCGAGGCCGGCTCCGGTCATGGTCCGTATCAGATCGGCCGCCCCAGCGCGCCGGGTCCATACCGCCAGGGCCTTGCCGTCGGCAAGCGGGATGGCGTCGAACACCAGTTCGTCGGTGTCGATGGCCGTTTCACCCTTGAGCTCCAGGGGGAGTACCTGGCGCGCCTTGCGCCGGGCGGTGAGAGGGAGATCAATCTCCCGCAGAAAGAGGCTGGAAGAGGGAAGGGTCAGCACCACCTTTTCCTCTTCCCGGCGGCTGACTGACAGCTCCTTCAGAAGGTCGGCAAAGGTCGGCTCGCCGGCGAGCGGGTGGCGGCCACCCCCCAGGAATGCAAGCTCCCCGCGACGGCGCTGATAACGCCCCCAGAGCACCTCGCTATTCGTCAACTGTACGATAAGGTACGTCATCAGTATTCTCTCCAGTAGAGCATTGTTGCCTGGTTGCCATTGATTCTCACCACGGCTTCTATTATCCTCGCCGTTTCATGCACCTGCCCGCGTGAGACCAGGCGGTAGACGGTGCTTCTGGTCTGGATCCTGGTCTGCAGGGCTATCCCGATTTTGTCCAGACCGGCAACCTTGAGGATATCCGCCGGTGATTTGAATGGCGTGGTTTTCCGGTAGTCCACGATCCGTGCCACCAGGTCGTCGCTCAGCCCTTCATCCAGGGCTGCCAGTATCTCCGGGGGGGCAGTGTTGATGTTGATCGGTGCCGGTGAACCCGGAAGGGAATCGGCAAAGACGGTAATGAAGGGGCGCAGTCGCTCCATCGTCTTTGCATCGAACCCTTTGACGAGTCGCAGTTCATCCACAGTGTCGAACCAGCCGTTCTTTGCACTGTAGGGTGGTTGCAATGAACGGTAGTAGGTTGTTTCCGCCCCGGCCGGCTTGGGTTCATCGTTGGTGTCCACCCAGTCGGCGATGCCGTCGCACAGGTCAGGGGAGAGACCGGCCTTCTTCAGGAAACGGGTTGCTATGGGATAATAGGCATCGATGAAATTCCCGTTCGAACCGGCTATGGAGTTGAGGTTGATCTTGGCGGCCTCGTCCTCGATGGTTACCTCTATGGATCCCTGCTCGTCGTCGAGCTTCAGCGGCTTGGCCCACGGGTCCAGGAGGGAGGTGAATCCCTGGCTTGCCATGGTGAACTGGAGCAGCTTGATTCCGCCGGCGATGCCGGATTCGGCAAGAAGACTCGCCTGCTGTGCGTCGACGAAGTTCTGCCGGGAGCTGGTATCCACGTAGACTTCGTTGACGAACTCGGCGACCAGCGCCACCAGCAGAGCGCTCACCACGAGGGTTATGATCAGGGCGAACCCCTTCTCGTTCCTCAACTACCGGTCACCCGCGGCGTGGCGATGGTAGAGAACTCGGTGGTGCCATCCCCTTCCTTGAGCCTGATGGTTACCCGGACCGCCTTCGGCAGTCCTAAATTGACGCCTGGCGCGGTATCCCAGCTCCTGACCCATTTGCTGCCGTCATAGCACTCCACCAGAAAACCCTCCACATGCTCCATCTGCGGGTAGGAGACGGGGGTGCCTGCCAGGTAGCGGTCCTGGGCCTCTCGGGTCAAGTTCAGCCGGTTTCCATTCTCCACTATCCGGTAGCGCACCGTTACCTGGTCCGATGTGGGAGCGCTGTCGCTGCGGGGTGGAGCAAAGGTGGTGAAGGTCAGGGTCGAAGCCGGCTTGCCGAAGGAGTCACGGTCTTCCACCACGAACGGGACCAGCGGTTTTACCCCCAGCGGTGCCGGCCCGCGGATGAACGCACCCGACAACTCCCGTCGAATCTGATCCAGCGTGGTACGTAGCTCGCGACGGGTTTCCATCCCGGCTGCAGCTACGTCCCGGCCGCGGGTGAGGGAAAAGAAGGTGCCGTAGAGGGCGGCGAACAAAATGGTAAGAAGTGCCAGTGCTACCAGCAGTTCCAGCAGGGTGAATCCGCCGTTCCGTCTCTGCGGTTTCGTGAGGCAGGCCGTCCTGGTTATCGAATTTTTCATGGCTCCGGGCTCCTCACGGTCAGAGAGCCCGTTCCTGGTATTTCGCCAGGGTCAGCTTGTGCCGCTCACCATCCCAGGCAACCGTGAAGCTGAGCCGGTCAACTCCCGGTATCTCGGCGGCGGCCCTCTCCACTTTCCATGTTATGTCAGGGTGCAGGGGGGCGAAGTTCCCTGATGTCAGCCCCTGTTGCAAAAAGTTGGGCTCGTCCAGTTTGGCACGGGCCAGCAGCATGGCCTCGGTCTCCTCCTTGTCCCGTATGACAATTCCCAGGTGATAGTTGTAGGAGGTGATGACCGTCAGTATCACACCGGCAAGAATGGCCAGGGCAACCATCACTTCCAGCAGGGTAAACCCTTTCATTGCCCTACCTCCTGGTATCCTTCCTCGACCTTGACCTTGCCGTTCTGGGGGTAGGCGGTCACCGTGAAGTGGCTGTCATGATTTCCCTTCAGGTGGATGACGGCGAAATCTTCCAGCCCTCCCGGCCCGAAGTTGATGGAGACCTCGCCGGTGGCGACTTTGCCGAGGCGGGGGACGGTCACATCTTCGACATTGATTCCGTCTGACAGTATCTGCCGGCTGAAAAAGGGGTCGGAGTCGATCCCCTCTTCGCCATCCACTATTTTAACTACCGTCAGCCTGGTGTCGGACAGGTTGACCCTGAGACGGTAGGCGCTTTTTGTGGTGACTGCCTTGTCTTCCACGTACCGGATCATTGCCGCCAGGTTGCGGGCCGAGTTGCGCAGGTCGGTGGCGCCGGTGGACGGGAGACGGGGGAAGACCAGGAGCGCCACCATCGCAAG
Organism: Deltaproteobacteria bacterium; assembly: GCA_021848385.1. Classification (GTDB taxonomy): domain Bacteria; phylum Desulfobacterota; class Desulfuromonadia; order Geobacterales; family Geobacteraceae; genus Geomobilimonas. The sequence goes on along the minus strand of JAJZUQ010000002.1, from coordinate 90,747 downwards.
AATGGCCAGCACCACCACCATCTCGATGAGGGTAAATCCGCCGGAAAGGCAGTTTTGAATTTTGACCCAAACTGCGGGCCTGAAGAGTTTTGAGTTTTGAGGTATCGTCACAGCAACCCGAAAAACTTATTGATCCGGTGATTAAACATATGAACGGTAGGGGCTAGGCTTGCCTCGCCCAATCCGGGGCGGGGGCACCCCGCCCCTACAGACAGGGTTTCAATGGTTAATCGCCGGAACAATAGTGAAGGCATCCGCCGTCCCCCCAGTTTCTACTTCATGTCATAGTTGCATATGTCCGCATTCTTCCCTTCTCCCCCCTTGACGCTGTCGGCGCCGAGGGAACAGAGGTCATAGTCACCGTGCTCGCCGGGGGAAAGGTAGATGTAGTCGGTCTTCCACGGGTCCTGGGGGACCTGCTTGCTCTCCAGGTAACCCTCGGCCTTGTAGTTCTTCGGGATAACCCCCACGGTCGGCTTGGTGATGAGGGCCGCCAAGCCCTGTTCGGTGGAAGGATAGACGCCGTTGTCAAGTTTGTAGAGCTTGAGGGCGCTTTCAATGTCCCTGATCTGGTTCTTGGCTACCGTTATCTTGGCGTCATCGCTTCGCCCCATGATCTTGGGGGCGACCAGCGCTGCCAGCAGGGCAAGAATGACGATGACCACCATGATTTCGATAAGGGTGAAGCCGCGGCTGTCGCGTAATGCATTGTTCATGAAAAGACCTCCTGAACGTCAATGTTGACAAAGATTGAATTCTTTAAGACACGGCTGTAACTTGATTTTGTCTATCTATTTGACCAACTCGTTGAGCTGGAAAATGGGGAGCAGTACGGCAATGACGACAAAACCGACGCAGACTCCCATTCCCAGCACCAGAAGCGGCTCCAGAAGGGCCATTGAACGAGTGATTGCGGTATCGAATTCCTTCTGGAATGCTGCCCCAGCTTTGGCAAGCATCTGCTCAAGTTCCCCGCCTTTTTCCCCTACCGCCACCATGTGGACAAGGAGCGGGGGGAAGAGGGGGTTCTTTCCAAGGCTGGCCGCCAAGGTTCCCCCCTGGATCAGCTCTTCCCGTATCTGGGCCAGGCAGTTCCGGTATACACGGTTAACCACCACCTCGCCGGTTATCTCCATGGAGCGGGTGACCGGCACACCGCTAGCGAGAAGGAGACCGAGCACTTTGGCAAAGCGGGAGAGAATCAGCTGCCTGGTGATCCCTCCGACGATGGGGAGACGGATCAGCCAGCGGTCCTGCCATTGTCGCACGCTTTCCTTCCTCTTCAGCCGGTCATAACCGAGGAGCGCTCCGCAGCCGAGGAGCACCACGAGCCACCATCCCTTCTGGAGGAATGTGCTCACCTTGATGAGAACGATGGTGATGAAGGGGAGGGTCGCCTTGCTCTCCTGGAAAATGGTGATGATCTTCGGCACAACGAAGGAAAGCAGGAACAGCATTACTCCGCTGCCTACCACGAGCATCAGCACCGGGTAGGCGAGGGAGGTCGCCACCTTACTTCGGACAGCTTCCTGGTCTTCCAGAAAGTCCGCTAGTTTATCCAGGACGGTCTCCAGCGCTCCGCTCGCTTCGCCTGCCGCCACCATGCTGATGTAGCTTTCACCGAAGACATGGGGCTCGCCGGCAAAGGCCTTTGCCAGGGGCGCTCCCTCCGCCAGCCGGTCCCTGATCCGGTTGAGGATGTTTTTGAGCTCTCCCGGCCGTTCCTGCTCGTAGAGGGTAGTGACCGACTCGTACACCGGCACCGACGCGCCGAGGAGGGTTGCAAGCCGGCGGGTCATGAGGGCGAGTTCTGAAAGATTCACCCGCCGTTTCAGGCTCCACCGTGCCGTGCCCCCGGCCTGTTCCGTATCGGGGACGAGTTCTTTCGGGTAGAGCCCCTGGTTTTTCAGCCGCAGTTGGGCATCGTGGAGGTTGTCGGCGTCAATGGTGCCGGTTGCGACAGAGCCGGAGGCCTTGAATGCACTATAGCGAAAGGTCGGCATAGTCCTCCTGGGTTACCCGCAGGACCTCCTCGATGGTGGTGATCCCGGCTGCCGCTTTCGCCAGGCCGTCGTCCCGCAGTGTCCGCATCCCTTTACTCAAGGCATACTCCTTGATGACGCCGGCCGGGGTGCGACGAATGATCATTGAACAGAGCTCCGCGTCGATCAGGAGGAGTTCGTAAATGCCTACCCGGCCGATGGTCCCAAGGTTGAAGCAGCGATCGCACCCTCGGCCCCGGTAGAGTACCGGCGGCAGGGATATCCCCGCATATTCCCGGTCCGGCTGGTACGATTCCTTGCAGTGAGGGCAGATTACCCGCACCAGCCGCTGGGCCAGAACCGCCGACAGCGTGGAAGCGACCATGAACGGCTCAATCCCCATGTCGATGAGGCGGGTCACTGCGGTGGATGCGTCGTTCGTATGGAGGGTGGATAGGACCAGGTGGCCGGTGAGAGATGCCTGCATGGCAATCTCCGCCGTTTCCGCGTCCCGGATTTCGCCGACCATGATGATGTCCGGGTCCTGGCGGAGGATGGAGCGGAGGCCGTTTGCAAAGGTAAGGTCAATCTTCGGGTTGACCTGTATCTGGCCGATCCCCTTCAGCTGGTATTCGATCGGGTCCTCGATGGTGATGATGTTCTTTTCCGGCGAGTTGAGCCAGGAAAGAGAAGCGTAGATGGTGGTCGACTTGCCGCTGCCGGTTGGTCCGGTCACCAGGACGATTCCGTTGGAACGCAAAAGGAGCCGTTCCATGGTCTTCACGTCACCGGGGGCAAAACCGATGTCAGCCAGGGAGAGCACTCCTCTCTGCTTGTCGAGAAGCCTGAGCACCACCCGTTCGCCGAAGAAAGTGGGAATGATGGAGACACGGATGTCAACATCCCGGCCGGCAACGATGACACGTATCCGCCCGTCCTGAGGGAGCCTTTTTTCGGCGATGTTGAGGGAGGCCATGATCTTGACCCGGGAGATAAGGGCTTCCTGGACCACCTTCGGGGGGGTGAGCATCTTGTAGAGGATGCCGTCGATCCGGAATCGGACCTCCAGTTCACGCTCGTACGGCTCGATATGGATATCGCTGGCCCGCTCTTTCACCGCCTGGAAGAGGATGGAATTGAGAAGCCGGATGACCGGTGCCTCGTCGGCGAGATCCATGAGGTCTTTCGGCTCGGCCAGTTCGGTGGCGATGGTGGAGAGGTCCTCACCCTGCAACTCTTCCACAACATCCTGTGCTGATCCGGAGAGCCGGGAATAGAGGCGGTTTATGGCGTCCAGAAGCACCTGCTGTGGCACCAGCACGGCGGCTGCCGGCATGGCGAACAGCCCCCGCAGTTCGTCCAGGGGAAGGAGGTTGGCGGGGTCGCTGATAGCCACCAGAAGCCGCCCTTCCTCCTCGCGCAGGGGAAGAAGGAGGTTGGTGCGGGCGAAGGCAAGGGGAAGTTTCCCCAGAAGGGCCGTATCCACCTGGCTGTCGTCGATCTCCGCCTGACAGGGGAGGTCGAACCGGTCGGCAAGGTTTTCCAGTTCCGCGGTCGTGGTCATGGCGTGATCTTCAGCTCGCTGTTGGCGTCGAACGGCTTATCGTTTTTGATCGCTTCCTTGAATTTAAGCTTCTGTTGGGTCGAAACATCTGAAAGTTCGTCGGCTCCCCTGACGATGCGGGGGGTAAGGACGATCATCAGATTGGTTTTCTTCCGCTCCTTATTTGTACTCTTGAAGAGCCAGCCGAGTCCCGGAATATCACCAAGGAACGGGATCTTGCTAATGGACTCAGTTTCTTGATCCTGGATCAGTCCGCCGATCACGACGGTTTCCTTGTCTTTGACGACGACTGAGGTCTTAGCTGAGCGCTTGGTGGTAACAATGTCCTTAGCTTCGACTGTATTCGGTATCACTGCAGAAATTTCCTGCTCGATGTCCAACTTTACATACTCTCCCTCACTGATCTGAGGGGTTATCTTGAGCTTGATGCCGACGTCCTTCCGCTCAACGTTGGAGGTCTGTGTAATGCCGGAAGACGTTACCCCCGGGTAGGTCGTGCTAGAGGTGACCAATGGCACGTTTTCTCCCACGAAGATTTCTGCTTCCTTGTTGTCCGAGGTAAGGATGTTGGGGGTGGAGAGGACGTTAACTGCACTGTTGGTGTCGAGTGCCTTGAGGACTGCAGCAAAATTCGCCGGCGTTCCCGTGCTCGGAATGGTCACGAAACTGCTGGCACCCGACAGCGTGGAAAGTATGGAGGTAATGGCTCCCTGGGGGTCGTACTGCCCCACGACGCTTGCGTATTTGCCATCCGACGCCGCGCCGAGCATCCCCCACTGGAGTCCCAGATCTCTCATCTTGTCCAGAGATACCTCGGCAATGAGGGCCTGGACAAAGACCTGCCGCCGCCGCCGGTCGAGCTTCTGGATCACCTGAAGGAGGTTCTGGTAGTCGTTGGGGGAGGCCATGATGACGAGGGAGTTGGTTGCCTTGTCGGGGGTGATGGTGACCTTTCCTCCCTCGAAGGGTGACTGTTGCGGTGCCGCTGCCGCTGCCGCCGCGCCCTGGGCTGTGCTGGCAGCAGCGGTTACTCCCTTTACTACCCCGTCGAGCACCTTGGCCACCTCGGTGGCGTCAGCATTTTCCAGGGAGTAGACGTTGACCTTGCTGCTGGAGGTTGGGGGGACCACGTCGATCATGGCGACGAGTTTCTTGATGTCCTCCTTGTCCTTGTTGCTGCCGAAGACGATGAGGGCATTCAGACGGGTGTCGGGGATGATGATGCCACCTGCTCCCGAACTCACGCTCTGCCCGGTGCCACGTGGTGCGGCCGGAGCGGCTTTTTCCCGGTTACCGAGCCATTCGCGGGCCACGTTGGCAGCGTTGTCGGCCGATGTGTTCTTGAGGAATATTACTTCTCCCCCCTCGCGGCGCTGGCTGGTGTCGATCAGCTTCAGGATGCCGAGAACCTTCTCGATGTTGAGGGATGAATCCACCACCAAGAGCATGTTGGCCGGCCCGAAAGCGGAGATGTAACCGTCCTTGGAAACCACCGGCTGGAGAAAAGTGACCGCTTCCTGGCTGGCGATGTTCTCAAGGGATATGACCCGGGCGACGTACGCCTCGTTCACCGCTCCCCGCTCCTTGCCGCTGAATATCTTCATCCCCGACTGCTTGGCAGCGGAGATGGGTACGATCTTGTAGACCCTGCCGGCCTGGACGACGGTGAATCCCTTCAGTTCCAGTACCGACGTGAAGACATTGAACGCTTCATCGGTGGAAAGCTTGGCGGGGGAGAATACCGATATCTTCCCCTTGACCCGGTCGTCCATGACGAAGTTTTTCCCCGTCAGGTCGCTGATGAACTTGGCCATGGTGGAGATGTCCACCTCGTTGAAGTTCAGCACAACACCCTTGGCGTGGGCGGCCGCCGGTAGCGTCAGGAGGAACAGAAGGAGAGCTGTGGTGATGATGCGTGAAATATGCCTGGTCAAGGGATGCCTCCACAAGAGGTACATGGGATGGGTAGGGATGGCTTTTAAACCGTAACCGCTACCGTTACCTGCCTCATCGTATGTCGTACGTGAACGTTGCCGGCTGTCCATCCCGGACAAGGTCGAGCTTGATGCGGCTCTGTCCCTTGAGAGATGCCAGCGACTGGATTGCCTTTTCCGGCGAATCGATGGGGAAATCGTTGATCCGTAGGAGTACGTCGCCGTTTTTCATGCCGACGGTGCCGAATATCCCTCCCGGCCGGACCTCCGAGATCCTGAACCCTTCTACCTTGCCATCCTTCACGCTCGGAAGGAGCCGGGCATCGGTCATGGCCTGGCCGATATTGTCAAGCGCCGCGTTGAGGGCGCGTTGGTCTATGACGTAACTTCCCGCTCCTACCTGCGAGGCAAGACCGCTTCTTGCGGGAACCGGTTGCTGACCGCCGTCGGAGCCGGCTTCGGCAGCCACTGCCGTCGGGGTGAGTATCTTCACCCTTTGGCCGCCGGCCAGGATTTCGGCGCTTTCCTTCTGGACCGCTACCAGTGGCCCCATGCCGTACACCTGGTCGCCGAGCCTGAAGACCCGCTCTTCCTTGGTGGAAATCTTCTGGATAAGGGCGAAGGTTTCCCGGAACGAGCCGCGGGCGGTGCCGAGGAGGATCAGATCGCTCTGGGAGGTGCCCCCATTCTGTTTTGTGGGTGAAGCTGCAGTGATCGGGGTCAGCTGACCCTGGGTTGCCTTGCCGAACAACCCCTTGGTGAGGATCGGCGCGAATGATTGCAGGTCGTCGGCAGCAGGGGAAGAGGACGTGGCGACGGCCCTGGTTTTTGCACCGTCAGAGAATATTTTGCCAAGGCGGAACGAGACAAGATCGGAGGCGATCAGGGCAACAACCGAGAGGATGAGGAGCGTGAGCGCGATGTTAAGGGGCAAGACCCATTTCTGCATGCTGGCTACCCTTTGTCGAAGTCGTTGAAACCAGGAAAATATAGTAGATGTCCCCGTTTGATGCAAGGGGAAAGAGGTTATATCGGTCGTCTGCGATGTATCAACTGTGGTGGTTCCGGTCAAGAAAGCGATCTGATTTTGAAGTTGCCCGCAAAGTATGCTTCATGTCGGCGATAGATGCAAGGTCCCAGTGCCGTGAATGGGGTAAAACGAAGAGTGGAGTTGAATTCATCGCTTCTCTTGTGCTACCATCGTGCAATCATGGACACATGCACACCGAACAACGCGGCACCGGTGCTTGTTACTGCCGCCACCCATCAGGAACTCGATTATCTGGTACGTGCCGTCGCCCCGGGAAGGGCTGATGTCCTCCTTCCCCACGAGGTGCATTCGGGGGTGATTAATGGTGTGCCGGTCTTGTTGGCGTTGACCGGCATCGGAAAAGTCAATGCCGCCTCGAGCCTGGCTCTGCTTGTGGAACGTCACCGGCCGCGGCTCGTCATCAATACCGGCTGTGCCGGTGCCTATGATGGGAGTGGCCTCGGGGTAGGCGATCTGGTGGTTGCCAGCGCCGAAGTTTACGGCGATGACGGCGTTCTCACCCCTGCTGGCTGGGAGCCTCTTGATTTCATAGGTATCCCGCTGCTGGAACGGAAGGGACGGCGCTATTTCAACGAATTCCCCCTCTCGTTCTCTGCAAGTGAAAAGGCCATGCAACTGGCAGCGGCCCTTGGTATCCCCCTCAAACGGGGGCGCTTCGTCACCGTCTCAACTTGCAGCGGCACCATGTCCCGCGGCAGGGAGCTGGCAGGCCGGTTCGATGCCCTCTGTGAAAATATGGAAGGGGCGGCGGCGGCCCATGTATTGCTCATGTACGGCATCGACTGTTTGGAGTTGCGCGGTATCAGCAATCTGGTGGAAGACCGCGACCTTTCCCGCTGGGACATTCCCCGGGCAGTTGAGAACGCCCAGCGGTTCGTGGTGAAATACATTCAGAGTCTTGCCTTCAAGGAGTCCGGACCCCGTGAGTGATATGTACGCCCCCCATATCCCTGCCGACGCACGTGGCGCGGGGGATGACAGAGAACTGTCGTTGGGCTTCTCTCCCTGTCCCAACGACACCTTTATCTTCAACGCCCTTGTCCACGGACTGGTGGGGTGTGACGGTTATCGCTTCCAGGAGCGGCTGGAGGACGTGGAAACCCTCAACCGTCTCGTTCTGGCCGGAGCCCTCGACGTTAGCAAAATATCCTACCATCTGCTCGGTTTTGTCCGGGATGACTACGTCCTGCTTCGCTCCGGCGGTGCGCTCGGGAGGGGATGTGGCCCCCTGCTGGTTGCCCGGCAGCCGGTTCCCCTCGAATCACTGCGTGGAGCGCCGATCGCCGTTCCCGGCCAGTACACCACTGCCTGCCTGCTGCTCCGCCTGTTCGATCCGGCCCTCGACAACCTGGTCTTCATGCCGTTCCATGAGATAATGGGGGCCGTTGCGCGGGGAGAGGTGGCGGCGGGTGTCATCATTCACGAATCACGCTTTACCTTTGCCAGCTACGGTCTGACCCGGCTTCTGGACCTGGGTGCGTGGTGGGAACGGGATTCGGGTTGCCCCATCCCTTTGGGGGGGATTGTCGTGCGGCGCGAACTCGGCAATGATGTCGCCGCTATTGTCGAGCGGGCACTCCGGGCAAGCGTCGAATACGCCTTCGCCCATCCTGATTCCGCCAGCGGTTACGTACATGCCCATTCCCAGGAATTGAGCGACGAGGTGTGTGCTGCCCACATCAACCTCTACGTCAATCCTTTCTCCCTTGCCCTCGGACTAGAAGGTGAATCTGCTGTCGCCACCCTCATGGGTCGAGCTGAAAGGGTGGGGCTCATACCCGCCTCAACCTGCAGCCTCTTCCTCCCCTGAGACCGCTTCCGATCTTCTGTTAACCTGTTGTAACTGCTTGAATAATAAAACAAATGGCCTGTTTTTGCCGTCTTTTCCTTGACCTGGTAACGTGCCTGTGCTATAAAGTCACCTCGCCCAAGAAGGAGGTGCGCATGGCAACACCGAACCCGAGGGGCAGGTTGGCGCTGATTTTTTTCCTCTGCCAGCTGGCCCTCCTGGTCCACACACTTCCCCTGCAGGCTGACGAAACGAAGACCGACAGCAACCAGGCAGAGTTCGTCGCTCCGGTTAAAGGGGCAGACGACGGGATGGTAGGAGTCGCTTCCTACTACGCCAAACGTTACAACGGCAGAAGAACCAATTCGGGGGCACGCTATAATCCTGAGAAGCTGACAGCGGCTCATCAGAATCTCCCCCACGGTACCAGGGTGAAGGTGATAAACCTCGCCAATGACAAAGAGGTAGTGGTTACGGTAAATGACCGCTGCCGCAAACGGAACAAGCCGTTCATCGACCTGTCCCGCGCGGCGGCCAGAAAGCTCGGATTTCTCGGCAAGGGGATGGCCCGGGTCAGGATCATTGTCCTGTCCGGCGGGGAAGAAGAATCGAGCTGACACAATTCAATGTTTGGGCGAAACGGAAGAGGCCGGGAGGAAACCCCCGGCCTCTTTGCATCTTACGAATAAAAAAAGGCCGGGAGTGAGCCCGGCCTGTGGTGATATGGTAACGGCTGATTGAGTTGCAGGCTACTTCTAGGATTTGCTGGTTTTCCTCTTGGATTTGGCCTTGCCGCCGCCCTTCTTCTTGCTCTTTTTTGTTGCTTTCCCGTGTTTGGATTTCTTCCCTTTTTTACCTAGTTTAACTTTCTTCCCTTTTTTACCGATTTTAGCTTTCTTCCACTTATGGCGTGGTTCCGGCGAAAGTTCGTCCCGGATGTTGTTGAGAAGGACGGAGGTCTCCTCCAGGGCAGGATCGGCCTTCTTCGCTGCTTCAAGCGCTTCCTTGGCCTCCTGAATGTGACCGGTCTTCATGTAGACCCGACCGAGGGCATTGAGGGCCTTGGCGTGGTCGGCCTTCAGCTCGACTGCAGACTTGTAATTGGAGATAGCGTTTTCGTAATCCTTCTTGAATTCGTAGATGATTCCCAGCTTGTAGTAGGCATTGGGGTCCTTGGGGGCCAGTTCCACGTTTTCCTTGAGGAGTTTGGTCAGTTCGTCGTAGTCTTTCTCCTTCACATAGATTGCGGTGAGGGCGGTCCGTGCTTCGACATCGTCTTTTTTCAGGCGGAGAACTTCACGGTACTGCTTTTCCGCCTCTTTCATCTCGTTTTTCCATTTGTAGAGGGCAGCAAGCTCGCGGTGAGCTTCAAGATTGTCCGCATCCAACCGGACCGCTTCCGCGTAAGCTGCAATCGCGCTCTGGTAATCCCTCGTTTTCACATAGACCCGTGCCAGTTTGAAATAAATGAGAGGGTTGTCTTTCCTGCTCTTGAGGAGTTCCTGATACTGCTCGATTGCCTGGGGAAAACTTCCTCTCAGCGAATAGATGTCCGCCAGGCGCCTTCGGGCATCGCCGAAGTCCTTGTCGTATTTGATTGCCTGCCGGTACTCCACGATCGCTTCGTCCAGGAGCCCCTTTTTTTCGAAGATCGTACCAAGGCTATAATGGATTGCGGCGGTTCCCCCCTTGAGGCGCACCGCTTCACGGTAGGCGGAGGCTGCGTCATCGTCCCGGTCCGCAGCCATATAGGTGTCACCCAGTTTCTGGAAGAGAACCGGTCGTTCCGGCTTCTCCTTTATGGCAGCCAGGAACTGAGTGATGGCCTTGTCGTACTCCTTTGCCTGGAAATACTCATCACCTTTAGCGACGAGTTCGTCGAATCTGCCCGTGACACTTACCCCCCCCAGTACTGATTCGTACTCGGCAGTCTTCTGGTCCCCCATTCTTGTGTAGGCATCGGCCATGAGCCGATGGATTGCCTTGTCCTGGGGATTGGCCAATGCCGCTTTCTTCAATATCTCCAAGGCGCGGTCGGGCTGTTTGTTTTCGATGAGGAGCCTGGAAAGCCCAAGCTGGGCCGGCGTGTACTCTTGATCAAGATCAAGAGCCTTAGAGTACGCATCCTGCGCCTTATCCGCCTGGCCCATACTGGCGTAGACATCGGCGAGTCCGGAATAGAGAGAGGGGGAGGACGGGGATGCCTTGAGCGCTTCGTTGTAATAGTGGGCGGCGAGTGTGTACAGTTTGCGTTCGCTGAAAACTTTTGCCAGACCTTGCTGGTAGCGGGGGTCTTTAGTGGCTTCGACGGCTTTGGTCAGATCGATAGCCGCTTCATCCAGCATCCCCTTCTGCAGGTAGACAAGACCCAGGTTGCCGCTTGCCTGGTGAAAGGCCGGATCATCCTTGAGGGCTTCCTGGTACTCGTGGATGGCACGGTCGGTGTTTCCCCCCGATTCCTGCTGGAGGCCCTGGACGAAGTGGCCGGCTGCCCCGTCTGGGCAGAGATCAATAATTTTCGTTTCCAGTGTCAACCGTGCCGCACTGTCCGTGGTCTCCGCAAGTTTCGGCAGCATTTCCCGTGCCTGGCGACATTTGTCCGCCGACCCGAAACTCCAGTCAAATCCCCAGGTGAGCTGGGGGATTATAAGTATGGCAATCAGCAGCAGATATTTTTTCATCTGTTCCTCATAGAGTCGAAGGGATTTAAAGAATGGCGAATTATACACGGCAGGGGTTAAAAGTTCAATTCATAACAGCGTAAATCGGCTATTGACAGGAGTTTGAGCAAGCAGAAGCAACTGCGGCCCTTGATCGAGGCATTTCTCCGCGCCACAAGGCCAGATTACCTTGACTTTCGGCCCAAAGATGGTTAAATCATGTAAATTCAAACCGCTCTGAAAGCGGCTTGGACGCGAATTCGAACCCATTGCCTGTCCGGGGTGTCCCGGAAGAAGAAGGAGTTGCAGATGGAAGTCAAACCGGACAATGAGGAATTAAAGATACCGGATGTCCTGCCCCTGTTGCCGGTACGGGACGTGGTGGTCTACCCCTATATGATACTTCCCCTCTTCGTCGGGAGGGAACTCTCCATAGCTGCGGTTGATCATGCCCTTTCCCAGGACCGCCTGATCTTTCTTGCAACCCAGCGGGAGGTTGGGGAGGAAGAGCCGACGCCGGATACGATTTACAGCGTCGGGACCGTAGCCATGATCATGAGGATGCTGAAGCTTCCTGACGGCCGGGTCAAGATTCTTGTGCAGGGGCTCTCCAAGGGGCGGATAACCGAATATGTAGCGGACAAGCCGTTTTATTCGGTACGGATCGAACGGGTCACCGATCCCCTGATCGCGGAGAACTCCCTCGAAACGGAAGCGCTCATGCGGACGATCAAGGAGCAGCTCGGCAAGGTCATTTCCCTGGGCAAGGTCATTTCTCCCGAAGTGATGGTGATCGTCGAAAACATGCAGGATCCGGGGAGCCTTGCCGATCTTGTCGCCAGCAATATCGGCCTCAAGGTGGAGGATGCCCAGCGTCTGCTGGAAATCGCCGACCCGCTGGAAAGACTGGGGCGTGTCAACGAACTCCTGAATAAAGAGCACGAACTCCTCAACATGCAGGCGCGTATACAGTCCGCGGCCAAGGAGGAAATGGGGAAGAGCCAACGGGAATACTTCCTGCGTGAGCAGCTGCGGGCGATCCAGCAGGAGTTGGGGGAGACCGATGCACGTGCCGAGGAGATTGCCGAACTGCGCAAGGCGATCGAGCAGGCCAAGATGCCGTCGACGGTGGAGAAGGAGGCCCTCAAGCAGTTGGGACGGCTGGAGCAGATGCATCCGGATGCTGCCGAATCGGGGATGCTCCGTACCTATCTGGACTGGATGGTGGAACTCCCCTGGAGCAAGTCGACCAAGGATGCCCTGGACATCAAACGGGCACGGGAGATCCTCGACGAGGACCACTTCTATCTGGAAAAGGTCAAGGACCGGATTCTCGAATTCCTCGCGGTGCGCAAGCTGAAGAAGAAGATGAAAGGTCCGATCCTCTGCTTCGTAGGACCTCCGGGGGTGGGAAAGACCTCCCTTGGCAAGTCCATTGCCCGTGCCATGGGGCGTAAATTCGTGCGCATCTCCCTCGGAGGGGTCCGGGACGAGGCGGAAATCCGGGGGCATCGCCGGACCTATGTGGGGGCACTGCCGGGGCGGATACTCCAGGGGCTCAAGCAGGCCGGCGCCAACAACCCGGTCTTCATGCTCGACGAACTGGACAAAATCGGCGCCGATTTCCGCGGCGACCCCTCGTCGGCGCTCCTGGAGGTGCTCGATCCGGAGCAGAACCATGCGTTTTCCGACCATTACATAAACATCCCCTACAACCTCTCCAATGTCATGTTCATCGCGACGGCCAACCAGATTGATCCGGTTCCCGGGCCTCTGCAGGACCGGATGGAAGTGATCAATCTGGCAGGATACACCGAGGAGGAGAAGCTGCAGATCGCCAAGCGCTATCTGGTGCCGCGGCAGATTAGTGATAACGGTATCACGGAGCAGATCCTTACCGTTTCCGACGAGGCGATCAAGACAATTATCGCCAAGTATACCCGGGAAGCCGGGCTGAGGAATCTGGAGCGGGAAATCGGATCCATCTGCCGCAAGGTGGCCCGCAAGGTGGCAGAGGGTGAGAAACGGCATTTCATGGTCAACGCGTCGGCAGTGGCCAGATATCTCGGTCCCCCAAAATTCCTTCGCGAAGAGGAAATGGAGCACAACGAAGTGGGCGTGGTGACGGGACTGGCCTGGACCCCTGTCGGCGGGGAAGTGCTCTTTGTCGAAGCGACCATCATGCAGGGTAAGGGGGGTCTCACCCTGACGGGGCAGCTGGGGGACGTCATGAAGGAGTCGGTACAGGCGGCCCTTTCCTACGTCCGTTCCAAGGAAGCGGAGCTCAACCTTCCCACCGATTTTTTCCATAATATGGAGATCCATGTCCACGTGCCCGCCGGAGCCATCCCCAAGGACGGCCCGTCGGCGGGTGTTACCATGGCCACGGCCCTTGTCTCGGCGCTGACGAAAATTCCCGTCCGGAAAGACGTTGCCATGACCGGCGAGATTACCCTGCGGGGAAAGGTCCTCCCCATCGGGGGGTTGAAGGAGAAGATGCTGGCCGCCATCCGTGCCGGGGTGAAGACCGTTGTCATCCCGGAACAGAACAAGAAGGACCTGGAAGAGATTCCCCGCCATATCATGAAGAAGGTCAAGGTCGTCCCTGTCAGGACTATCGACGATGTTCTCAAGGTGGCGCTGGAAACCTTTCCCCCGCCCCCGGCTCGCCACGGAAAAGCACCTGCTGTCAAGGGTAAAATTCCTCCGACGCGGGTTCTTGTGAAGCCACGCAAGGGAGTGGTTGCGTGAAACTCGAGGAGCTGGGCGAATTCGGTTTTATCGACCGGCTCTCCGGACGGGTCAGGAAAGGGGCCGGCGTGGTGCTCGGCATCGGTGACGACGCCGCCATACTGGCCCCGGCTATGGAGCAGGTAACCCTTGCCACGGCGGACATGCTTGTTGAAAGGGTCCATTTCGATCTTGCCCTTTCCGACCCCCATACCCTGGGACGCAAGTCCCTGGCGGTGAACCTCTCCGACCTTGCCGCCATGGGGGCGCACCCCAGGCACGCACTGCTCTCCCTGGCTATCCCTCCGACCCTCCCGGTCGAATTTCTTGATGATTTCACCCGGGGGTTCCTCTCCCTGGCCGGTGAGTTCACGGTGACACTGGTGGGGGGGGATACCTGTGCATCCAAGGGGGGACTGGTCATATCGGTTACCGCCCTGGGGGAGCAGCATCCCGACATGGTAGTCCGCAGATCAACGGCTCGCGCCGGAGACCTGGTGCTGGTCACGGGGAGCCTGGGGGACTCGTCCCTCGGGTTGGAACTCCTCATGCAGGGGATTCGGTCGGGGAGAGCGGTAGAACGCCATCTTGACCCGCTTCCCCGGGTGGAGGCAGGCATCCGGCTTGCCGAAGCAGGCCTGGCAACCTCCATGATCGATGTGAGCGACGGTCTGCTGGCTGATCTCTCCCATATTCTCGACCTGTCCGGCGTTGGCGCCCGGCTCGACCTGGCCCGGCTTCCCCTCTCGGAGGAGTGCCGGCACCATGCATCTGCCGCCGGCAGAGATCCCTTTGCCCTTCCCCTTGCCGGTGGCGAGGATTACGAACTCCTCTTCACCGCTTTGCCGGAACGGGAGGCGGAAATCCGTTCGGCCCTTGCCGCGTGCGGCGTACCGGTGACTGTCATCGGTGAGATAACTGCCGTGGGAGGGTTATCCCTGACTGATCCCGACGGCAAGCCGTACCACCCGGAACGCCTTGGGTACAACCATTTCGGGGCCATACGGGACGCTTGACGTCAATCCGCTTCCTGAAGCGGTGTACCACGAACTGTGCATCTCGTTAAGGATGGTCACCCCCTTACATGACCCCGGTTTCCCGCCAGACATACCTTGATCACAAAGACTTCGCCGATATTTCGCCCGAGGTGTTCTCTCGTATCGCTCGAATAATGAAAAATGCCCGCGGGTTCGATCTGGATGGATACAAGGATCAATGCATCAAACGCAGGATTGCAATCCGGCTGCGGGCGACCAACTGCTCGAGCGGGGAGGAATACTGCGAGCTCCTGCGTCGGGACGATGATGAAGTGGACCGTCTCCAGAAGGTGCTGACCATCCACGTCAGCCAGTTTTTTCGTGATCCCCCCATGTTCGAAAAGCTGTGCCGGGAAATACTTCCCCACCTCTTTGCGCTTTCCGGGATGAAAGGGTCCGAAAGGCTCGGCATCTGGAGCGTCGGTTGTGCCGGTGGCGAGGAGCCCTATACGGTGGCACTGCTCCTGAAACATTTCTTCCCGGATGAATTGGGACGGATCGGGGCAACCATACTTGCCACCGATGTGGATGAGGCCATCCTGAGGGTGGCGCGGGAGGGAATATACGGCGAAGAGCGGTTGCGGGACGTACCCGACGAGTTACGACGGGAGTATTTCCTGCAGCGGGATGGCAGGTACCAGCTGGTGCAGGAAATCAGGTCACTCGTCGAGTTCCGGCAGGCGGACCTTGCCCAGGTGGGAGCGTTTCCCGACAGTGACCTGATCCTCTGCCGCAACGTTCTCATGTATTTCGAGCGTTCGCAGCAAGAGGCCATTCTCCACGGGTTTGCCGACAGACTGCGTCCGGGAGGGGTGCTCATTCTCGGCAAATCGGAAACAGTGGTGGGGTCTGCACAGGAACGATTTGAACCCATCTGTACGGTTGAACGGATCTACCGGCGAGCATGACGACAAGGATCCATGCCTGAAAAGGAGAGGATTTACCATGTATGTTCCCATAGGATACAAGTTTATCATGGGATTTGTGATGGTGGTCGGGGCGGTGGCCTTTGCCCCCGATCTGGTGCGTCATCTCGGCTACGTCCCGGAGATTACCAACGTCCTTTCCTACGTGGTAGCCCTTACCATCGGACTTGTGCTCGGCTGGATATTTTCCCGGGGCTTCACCCGCAACATTTCCCGCCTTACCCAGTCTGCCGAGGCGATCAGCCGGGGTGACCTGACCCAGGATGTTGTCCTGAAAGATTCCCGTTTCCCCGATGAGACCCATGACTTGGGGGGCTCGATCAACTGTATGGTGGAAAGTCTGCGGGATCTGGTCCGGCATATCAGAGAGACATCGGAGCGGGTTTCCTTCTCGGCCAGCACGCTCTCATCGTCGGCCCTTGAGATTAACGCCTCCACCGACGAGGTTGCCCGGGCCATGGGGCAGATTTCCCGCGGGGCAGGGAGCCAGGCGGAGATGGTCGCTAAGACCTGTGCCCTTATTCATGAAACGGCAATTTCCGTTGAATTGGTTGCCAAACGCGCCAAAGAGGCCGCCCAGGCCGCCCGGGATACCAGTGTTACCGCCCAGCATGGAGGAGAACTGGCAAGCGAATCACTCGCAACAATGAAGGAATTTTTTGATAACGCGGAGACCACGGGGCAGCGTTTCATGGCGTTCAACGCAAAGCTCCAGCAGGTGGGGAAAATTGCCGATTTCATCGGTGAGATTGCCCGGCAGACGAACATGCTTTCCCTGAATGCTTCCATAGAGGCGGCCCGAGCCGGGGAATACGGCAAGGGATTCGCCGTGGTTGCGGAGGAGGTGCGCAAACTTTCCGACGGTACCAGCAAGTATGCCGGCGATATCGTAGAACTGATTGCCATGCTCAAGGAAGAGAGCGGCAAGGTTCATGAGACGATAGTTGAAGGTTCGCGACTTATTGTTGACGGGAAAAAGAACATCGATACCACTGCCGCTTCCTTCAGAGAAATCCTCGATACGGTCATCGGAACGGAGAGTAAGGCGAACAGTATTGCCGACCTGTCCCAGATGCAGGCAGACGGTGCAGAGAAGATGGTCAGGGCGGTGGATGAGATCGCCAGGGTGGCTGAGGATAACGCGGCTGCAACCCATCAGGTGTCCGCGGCATCGGAAGAGCAGTCGACGGCCATGCAGGAAATGGCCCATGCCGCCCAGGAGATGGCCAAAATGGCCGATGAACTTCTTGCGGTCGTGCAACGGTTCAAGGTGAATCTGGACGAAGCGCCATTGTGATGAACGTCACGTCCCGCGGATTTATCGTCTTTGCCGTCAAGGGTGAGCGGTATGGTCTTCCCCTCCGGGTTGTGGCGGAGGTTAGGGAACCGTCCCGGTCGGTACCGGTTCCCCGTGCCCCCGAATTCCTCTGCGGTGCCATGAACGCCCATGGCAGGTTGGTTGCCATCCTCGATCTGGCCAGACTGCTCGGCTGCGGCAAGACGACGTCCCCTGGCACGTTCCTCGTCCTCGACCACAGTATTGCCAATCTTGCCCTGTGGGTGGATGGCGTGGAGGGCTTTGCCGCAGAAGAAGGGGAGGGGAGTGCCGATCTCCCTGACAATGGTTTCATCGCCAGAGAAGTGCAGAGCGACAGGGGAGTCCTGAAGCTGCTGGCGCTTGACAATGTGTTGAAAAAAATGGAAGAGGTTTTCAAGCAATAGTTCGGGTAGGTTGGTGCCGGCATTTTTCCCCTTGCCGCCACTACCCCGAGTAATTCTGGAGGTAACATGGGGCACAAGGTTCTGCTGGTTGACGATTCGCTCTTCATGCGCAACATGTTGCGTGGCATCTTTGAAAGTGAGGGGCACGAGATCGTTGCCGAAGCGGCGGATGGCGTGGAAGCGGTGCGTAAGTACCGGGATTTTCGTCCTGACATTACCACGATGGATATTGTCATGCCGGCCAAAAACGGCATTGAGGCACTTCGCGAGATCAGGGCAATCGACGGCAATGCCTGTGTCATCATGTGCAGTGCGGTCGGCCAGGAATCGCTCATGAATGCTGCACAGCAAGCAGGCGCAAGCGACTTCATCCTCAAGCCGTTCAACACGGAGCGGGTCAGGGAGGTCATCAGGCGGGTGGCGGGAGACTGACCCATGGACATGTCCCCGTACCGGAATCTGTTTGTTTCCGAGTCTCGGGAGCATCTCCGTGCGTTCAGCGAGCTTATCGTCAAGCTGGAACAGGGATCTGGCAGCCGGGAGGATATGTATGCCCTGTTCCGGTCTGCCCACTCCCTCAAGGGAATGGCTGCTTCCATGGGATACGGTGATATTGCCGAATTGTCCCACACTATCGAAGACCTCCTGGACCGGGTTCGTAAGGAAGAACTGATCTTTGATACGGGAATTGCCGACCTGCTTCTGGAAGGAGCGGACCTTCTGGAGGTGATGATTGCTGATGTGTCGACAGAGCTTCAAACGGCCCGGGACACTGGTGATCTGGCGCGGCGGCTCGCAACCTATCGACCGGCAGCGGCCGGAGGAGTCCCAGAGTTTGTGGCGGATGTGAAATCGCCTGCATCATATTCCCCATCTCCTGCCACCGGAGAGCGGGACAGCCATGACGATGCACCGCAGACGGTCCGAGTCCGGACCGAGGTGCTGGATAACCTCATAAATATCACCGGGGAGCTGATCACCAACAAGCACCGGCTCTTGACGGTCGGGAAAGAGCTTGAATCTGCCCCCCTTGATGAAGCGACAGTGGAGCTTTCCCGATTACTGCGCGACCTGCATTCAGAAATAGTGCTGGTGCGGCTCATCCCGTTTGCGGCGGTCGCCGACAGGTTTCCTCGTGTGGTGCGGGACCTGGCAAAGAAAATCGGCAAAGAGGTCGTTTTCGAGGTGGAGGGGAAGGAGATAGAGCTGGACCGGGGGATTCTGGATGAGCTCGTCGATCCCCTCGTCCACATTCTGCGTAATGCCGTCGACCATGCTCTGGAGACGCCTGCCGAACGTGAAGCGTGCGGCAAGCCCTCCCCGGGGAAAATCAGGCTTGTTGTCAGACGGCAAAAAGACCAGGTGGTAGTCGTAGTCGAGGACGACGGTCGGGGAATGGACCCTGCCCGGCTGGTTGACCTTGCCATAGAGAAAGGTCTTGTCGGCCCGGAGGCCGGCCGTCTCATGGCACCCGGTGAAGCTTTCATGCTCACCTGTCTTCCCGGCTTTTCGACCGCCCGGGAAGTGACGGGGGTGTCGGGCCGTGGCGTGGGGATGGATGCGGTTCGTTCCACAATCCAGACCCTTGGCGGGAATATGGCCATCGAGTCGGAACTGGGGAAGGGGAGTCGCTTTATCCTGCGGCTCCCCCTGACCATTGCCATCATAAATGTTCTGCTGGTGAGACTTTCCCTGATTGCGGTGGCGATTCCGGTTACCAATGTCCAGCGGACGCTGGAACTCAAGCGAAGCTTGATTTACAAGCGGGGCAGGCAGGCGTTATTCGATCTGGACGGCGAGCAGCTACCGCTCCTGAGCCTGAACCGGATTCTCGGCTTCCCGCACGGTGATGCCGGTGAACTGCTTCCCCTGTTTGTGTGCGAACTTAAGGGACGGCGCGTGGGGCTTGTGGTGGACAGTTTTATCGGTCAGCAGGAGATTTTTGTCAAGCCGCTTGGGCGTCCCCTGGCGAGTATGAAGGGGTTGGGAGGGGGGGCAGTGCTCGGCAATGGTGAGGTCGTTTTTATTCTCGATGTCGCTAATCTTCTGTAACCATTTTTCATGACAGGTGTTTTGGAAAGGATGCATATGCGTATTGCCGATCTGAATGAAACACAGTTGGATGCACTGCGGGAGGTAAGCAATATTGGCATGGGGCATGCCGCTACGGCGCTCTCCCAAATGCTCGGGAAAACCGTTAACCTTCGGGTGCCACAGGTATTAGTCACCGATATCTCCAAGGTGCCCGAGTTGCTTGGCGGTGCGGAAAAGATGGTGGTCGGCATCTACCTTCAGATTCTCGGCAGTGCCCGTGGCAATATCCTCATGATTTTCCCTCGGGAAAATGCAATCCGCATACTGGAAAAGCTCCTCAGCAGGGAGAATTCGCGGGGGGGGCTGTTGAGTGAACTGGAGGTGTCCGCGCTCAAGGAGGTGGGGAACATCCTTGCCTCGGCCTACCTGAATGCTCTTGGAACCATGCTCAAAATGACTCTCATCCCCTCGGTGCCGGTACTCTCCTTCGATATGGCGGGTGCAGTGGTTGACTATGTACTCGTCGATCTTGCCGAGGTCGGTGATCAGTCGCTCATGGTGGAAACCGAATTTTTTGAGGATGATGAGCAGGTGAAGGGGCACTTTTTCCTTCTTCCCGATACCCCTTCTCTTCAGATCATACTCGAGGCAATCGGTGTCCTGCATGGGTGAGGTGACCATCATAGGCCTGTCAGAATATGGCCTTGCCGCTGCTCCGGGCGTACTCTTGACGTACGGTCTTGGTTCCTGTATCGGTATCGCTCTCTACGATCCGGAACTTCGCAGGGGATCGCTTGCCCATACCCTGCTTCCAACCGCTCATGATGTTGCGGCGATAGCCGTAAAAACGGCCAAATTCACCGATCTTGCCATCGATATCATGGTCGAAGAGCTGGTGAAAAGTGGTTGCGCCAAAGGACGACTTGTGGCAAAATTAGCCGGCGGCGCCAGCATGTTTGACACGGAGTACCGGTCATTCCGGGGGAATATTGGCCAGCGTAACGTCGATTCCGCCAGAAAATCCCTGGCAGGGCATGGCATACCGCTTCTTGCCGAGGATACGGGGGGGGACTATGGCCGAACGGTCGAGTTCCACGCCAGCAGCGGGCTGATGATCATAAAGTCCATACAGAAACCGAATAAAACTATCTAGTTTCCATCCGGAAACGGTTCTTTTTCGCCCTGGCAGCGTCAACCACCGGGTTTGCTTGTGCGCCATGCAATTCCCCGAATTGCTGACAGGACCGGATTCTCCCCGAGGAGGTATACATGAAAAGGTTCTGTGCGGTTGCAGCTGTCATGTTGCTTGTACTGGTCACCGGTTCCGCCGAGGCTGCACCCATTCAGCGGGTCAATGTGGGGCTCAACGATGTCATCGCCACCCTGGAGAAGTCGTACAGTTCCCTGACCGACGTGACCGCCGATTTCTTTCAGCGGTCTACCCTGGCGTCCGCGCGGCGGGAGATGCGCGCCGATGGTCAGATGTTTCTCAAGCCGCCTACCTCCTCCACCTCGCTCATGTTCCGTTTCGATTACTTCCGTCCACTTACCCAGGAGATTGTCTGTAACGGCAGGACCATGTGGATGTACATGCCGGAGAATCGGCAGGTGATCCAGAGCGACGTCAGCTTTTTCTTCAGTCCCTTCGGCGCCGGTCAGTACAACAATCAGCCGGTCAATTTCCTCCAGGGACTGGGTCGGTTTTCAAAGGATTTTCAGACGGTTTTTGCGTCACCGGTGCAGGATGTGGCGGGCAACTATGTCCTGGAACTTACCCCGCGCCGTTCCTCCGTAACCATAAAAAAGATGTACCTGGTAATCAATCGCGACGCGGTGCTCGCTTACGTGACGAACAACCGGGATATCACCAGGATAATCAACGATCCGCGCCTGCCGGAGTTTGCCTTTCCCCTCCTCTCCTCAACCGTCATCGATCCCCAGGGGAATACGACCATCATGGAGTTCAGCAACGTCAGGGCAAACGTGCGGCTTATGGATAGCATGTTCAACTTCGATGTTCCTGCAGGCGTTAACGTAGTGCGCCCGCCAACCGGCCGCTAAGGCCGGCGGGGGTAGCCGCCCGGTTGCAGCGGTCTAGCAAAGGCGACATGATTCATGTCGCCTTTGAACTTTCAGCCGGACGGAACCGGCACAGGACAGGGATTATGCTAAAACGTGTATCGAGATTGCTTGCTTCGCTGATGCTGGTTGCGGTCATGGTTCAGGGGGCTGCCGCAGCCGAACTAAAGGATGTGATCGACACCCTGGAGCAGGGATACCGGGTCCTCAACGACCTGCAGACCGACTTCACCCAGCGTACCACCATTACTTCCATGAAGCGGGAGGAGAGGGGCGGCGGTGAACTGCTCATGAAGAAACCGGCCGGAGCCAACGCCATGTTTCGCTTCAACTATACGAAGCCGAAGCAGCAGATCATCTCCAATGGCAAGACGGTCTGGTACTACCTTCCCGATAACAAACAGGTCATGGTGATGGATATGGCGGCCATGTTCCAGGGAGGGAACGGGGTGGCGCTCAACTATCTGGCGGGGATGGGGAGCGTATCGCGCGATTTTACCATCAGCTTTGCCGGCGATGGTCGGGACAGGAAGGGGAACTATCTCCTCAATCTCGTGCCGAAGAAGCCGACCCAGGCCCTTGCCCGGCTCCAGTTGACCATCGCTGCCCGGGCTGTTGATCGTTTTCTGGCGGAAAGAAAGCCGGTAGAGCCGTTTCCCATCCTCTCGTCGGTGGTGTACGACCAGATGGGGAACAGGACCGCCATCGACTACAGCCGGGTGAAGGTGAATCGCGGTATGGGGAGCAGCCGCTTCACCTTCAAGGTCCCCGCCGGGGTGGAAGTTATCAAGAACAGGTAGAGGTAGGTAAAGGTAAAGGTAAAGGTAGAGGTAAAGGTAGAGGTAGAGGTAGAGGTAGAGGTAGAGGTAGAGAGTCGATGTTCTTTACCTTTTCCTGTGAGCGACAGCGAACGAATGCCTTTACCTGTGAACGAAAGTGAACGCTGTGAGCGACAGCGAACGAATACCTTTACCTGATTTATAAAGGAGGTTGTGAGATGCCGTCATTCGACATCGTTTCCAAGGTAGATATGCAGGAGGTGGACAACGCGGTCAACCAGACCGTCAAGGAGATTGCCCAGCGTTACGACTTCAAGGGGAGCAAGTGCGAGGTGACCCTGGAAAAGGAGAGCCTCAAAGTGCTGGCGGATGACGACTTCCGGCTGAAGTCGATCATCGACATTCTCCAGTCCAAGTTCATCAAGCGGGGGATATCCGTTAAAGCCCTCCAGTACGGAAAAGCCGAGTCCGCTTCCAGCGGCATGGTGCGGCAGGTTATCACCATCCAGCAGGGGATATCCAAGGAGAAGGGGAAGGAAATCAACGCCGTCATCAAGGAGACCAAGCTCAAGGTGCAGAGCCAGATTCAGGACGACCAGGTGCGGGTTACCGGCAAGAACATCGACGACCTGCAGGAGGTCATCCGGATTCTGAAGGGGAAAGAACTCGATGTCGAGATGCAATTTATAAATTTCAGGTCGTAATTTTTGGTATCTTTCGAGGGTGCCCCTACAAAACGTTTTCACGAGGTTATATTGAGCACAGCAAGAGAAAAAGTCAGTCTGGTCAGCCTCGGCTGTCCGAAAAACCTGGTAGATGCCGAGGTGATGCTCGGTTACCTGGCCAAAGAGAAGTATGAGATTACGACTGACGAACGGGATGCGGATATCATCATCGTTAATACCTGTTCGTTCATCAAGGAGGCGAAGCAGGAGAGCATCGACACTATTCTCGATCTTGCCGACCGGAAGCATGATGCCCGTTGCCGGCTCCTCATCGTCACCGGCTGTCTTCCCCAGCGCTATCAGGAGGAGCTGGGGCAGGAACTCCCCGAAGTTGACATCTTTGTCGGAACCGGCGACTATCCGCGCATCGCCGAGATCATTGCGGAAAAGGAGGGGACCGATGAGCAGCTTCGCTATGTGGGGGATCCGAATCTTTTTTACGACGAGAATCTCCCCCGCCTCAAGTCGTCCCCTGCCTACACCGCCTACCTGAAGATTGCCGAGGGGTGCTCCAACTGCTGCTCCTACTGCGTCATCCCGTCCCTGCGAGGATCATTCCGCTCCCGCCCCTTGGCTCGGCTACTTGAGGAGGCTCGCACCCTGGTGGATGGAGGTGTGAGGGAAATCAACCTGATCGCGCAGGACATCACCGGCTATGGCCAGGACCTGCCGGAGCGGCCAACCCTGGAGGAACTCATCGGGGAGCTGGTCAAAATCGAGGGTCTTTCCTGGATCAGGCTGCTCTATGCCTACCCCGACGGGATACGGGAGAGCCTTGTCGAGGTCATGAAGTCCGAGCCAAAGGTCTGCAAGTACCTGGATATTCCCCTCCAGCACATCAGCGACCCTATTTTACAGAAGATGAACCGCCGCAGTTCGGAGGCGGATATCCGGGCACTCATTACCCGGTTGCGCGAAGAGATCCCCGGCGTTGCTCTGCGGACCTCCCTCATCGTCGGTTTTCCGGGCGAGACTGACGACGATTTCAAGAAGCTCCTCCGCTTTGTGGAAGAGAGTCAGTTCGACCGGCTCGGGGTGTTCTGCTATTCGCGTGAAGAGGGTACCCCGGCTGCGGGGATGCCGGATCAGGTTTCGGAGCGGGTGAAGCGGGAACGCTATAAGAAACTCATGCGGGCCCAGGCACGACTCTCCTTCCGTCGTAACCGCCGACTGGTCGATACCGTGGAACAGGTTATCGTCGAGGGATACAGCGAGGAGACCGAACTGCTCCTCAGGGGGCGCTCGTCCCGCCAGGCACCTGACATCGACGGCCAGGTGTATATCACCGCCGGCAACGCCAACATCGGAGATATTGTCAACCTGCGGATTACGGATTCCTCAGACTACGACCTGATCGGGGAAATCGTTGACTGACGCCCCGGTACGGGGTTTTTGTCTCCCGGCTTTTCCCTTGACAAAAGGGGAAATTACTGTATTATTGCGACGCCTCGAAGGGGGATATTTCACATTGGAGAGTGTACGTAATGGTTGAAAAGATGGACGAGATGAAGGCGATCCTCCTGAAGATGAAAGAGGATACGCTCATGGAAATAAACAAGGCGGTCAAAACCGGGTCCAGCATCACCAGCGGGGAACCGAGCGGCGACATTTACGACCAGGCCTCGTCGGAACGGGACCGGGAGTTGGGCCTTCTCCTGGGTGACCGGGAGCGGGAAAAGCTCCATACGATCGACGAAGCCCTCCTCAAGATCGAGGATGGCGAGTATGGCATCTGCGAGGAGTGTGAAGAAGAGATACCTATCGGCCGGCTCAAGGTCGTTCCCTTTGCCCGGTATTGTGTGAAGTGCAAGGCCGACATCGAGAAACAGCAGGCGCAGACCAAGCGTTTCGAAGAAGAGCGTGCCTACCGCGAGATTGCCCTGGGGGAAGAGGAAGAGGGTTAATGCTGCCCTGGGGTTGTCGCTGGCGACCCTCATGTTTGAACGAACAAAAGGCGGTCCGCATACAGCGGGCCGCCTTTTGTTGTGGAACTATTCCAAATGCGCGGTTGCAGAGAGTCAAACCCTGTTTAGTTGGTACACGGGAAACTACAGGCTCGATTACTCCACTATCAGACTTTTGCCGGTCATCTCCTTCGGCTGGGGAATACGGAGGAGATGCAGCATGGTCGGTGCAATATCGGCCAGTATTCCTCCCGGCAGGAGTGTTCTCCCCTTGCAGCGGTCGTCTACCAGGATAAGAGGCACCCGGCCGGTGGTGTGGGCAGTGTGGGGGCCACCGGTTTCATCCACCATGACCTCTGCATTGCCGTGGTCAGCGGTTATGATGACGGTTCCCCCCATCTCGCGCACCTTATCCACCAAACGGCCTACGCACTCGTCCACCGCTTCGACGGCCCGTACGGCAGCCGGCATGATGCCGGTGTGTCCTACCATGTCGGCATTGGCGAAATTGAGGACAATAACGTCGTATTTCCCCGTGGCAAGGCGCTTCAAGAGCTCATCAGTCACCAGATAGGCGCTCATCTCCGGCTTCTGGTCGTAGGTGGCGACCTCCTTCGGCGAGGGGACGAGACAGCGCTCCTCGCCGGGGAACGGTTCCTCAACTCCGCCGTTGAAAAAGAACGTGACGTGGGCGTACTTTTCGGTTTCTGCGATCCGGAGCTGGGTACGTCCTGCCCTTCCCAGTACTTCCCCGAGGATGTTGGCAAGGGACTCGGGGCCGAAGGCGAGTGGGAGGCCGAAGGTGGCGTCGTATTCCGTCATGCAGACGTATGCTGAGAGCCGCGGCCGGTCCTTCCGGGCAAAACCGGGACAGTCATCCAGGGCCAGTGCCCGGGTTATCTCCCGGGCCCGGTCGGAGCGGAAGTTGAAGAAAATGAAGCCGTCACCGTCCCGCACACTCCCCACCGGCCGGTCGTTGGAAACGATGACCGCAGGCTTCACAAATTCGTCGGTCACGTCGGCGGCATAGCTCGCCTCGATCGCCTCCGCGGCGCTTTTTCGGAAATCGCCCTTCCCCTGAACGATTGCGGTATAGGCCTGCTCGACCCGTTCCCACCGGTTATCCCTGTCCATGGCGTAGTAGCGGCCGATGACCGTGGCAATTTTCCCCGCACCTATTTTCCCTATTTCAGCTTCCAACTGGGCAAGGTAGTCGGCGCCGCTTTTCGGGGGGGTGTCACGGCCGTCCATGAGGCAGTGAACGAACACCTCCACACCTTCCCGTCGGGCAAGCTCCAGGAGTCCGTAGAGGTGGGTGTTGTGCGAATGGACTCCACCGTCGGAAAGTAGTCCGGCGAGATGAAGGCGGCCGCCGGCCTCCCTGGTTTTGCGGATGCAATCGAGGAGCACCGGGTTCGTGAAGAAATCACCGTCGGCGATTGCCTTGGAGATGCGGGTCAGGTCCTGGTAAACGATACGGCCGGAGCCGATGTTCAGGTGACCCACCTCGGAATTCCCCATCTGCCCTTCCGGAAGACCGACAGACATACCTGAAGTGCCGATATCGGTGCAGGGGTATTCCCGGCAGAGGCTGGTCATGTTGGGGGTGCGGGCCAGGGCGATGGCGTTATTTTCGGGGTGCGGGTTCAGACCCCATCCATCGAGGATCATCAGCAGTAGCGGTTGTTTCGGCATTCGTCTCTCCTCACTCTTCACTCGTCACCAGTTCAATGGTGGTACGGTTCATTGTTCAGAATGGTAAATCCGCGGTAAATCTGCTCCAGCAGGAAGATCCTGACCATCTGGTGGGTGAACGTAAGGCGCGACAGGGCAATGGTCCGCTGAGCCTGGCGGCGGAATTCGTCGCTGAAACCGTAGGCTCCGCCGATGGCGAAAACCAGCTCGGGAATGGCGCTGTCCCGCTGCTTTTCGATGAAGGTGGCCATCTGGTGGGAATCCAGCTCGTCTCCCCGTTCGTCGAGGAGGACCAGGCAGGCGTTTTTTGGCAGGAGCTTTCCGAGGCGCGTGCATTCTGCAACACGCCCCACGTCATGCTGTCCCCCCTTTTCTTCCCGTGCCTCGGAAATTTCAAGGGGGGTATAGCGCCGTATGCGGCCGGCGTACTCCTCAATGCCTGCCTTTACCCATGCCTCCTGGGTCTTGCCGACCCAGATGACCTTTATTTTCACGGTTCCTTGTCTTCCCAACGGTATTCGGCGGGGATTTCCACCTCCGGAGCCGCGCTCCAGAGACCGTCAAGATCGTAGCGGCGCCGGAACTCCTCCTGGAAGACATGAACAATAACGTCGCCGTAATCGATGACAACCCAGTTTCCTTCCTTCTCTCCCTCGATGTCCAGTGCGTTGCCGAAACTCTTCATCCCCTGCCGGACCGACTCGGCGATGGCCTGGACCTGCTTGTCCGAACGGCCGGTTGCCAGCACCAGGTAGTCGGCGATGGAGGAGAGATCCCCTATCGCCAGGATCCGGGCGTCGAGGGCTTTCTTGTCGAGTGCCAGTGCGGCGGATTTAACGGCCCGTTCCCGGGACTCCAGAATCTGTTTAGTGTTCATCTGCGTACAATCCCTGTTCCTTTATGTAATGCTCGACCGCTGGCGGTACGAGGTATCTGAGTGAACGCCCCTGCCGGGCGAGTTCCCGGATGGTGCTGGATGAGATATTGAAGGGTATTCCGCGCTGGTAGTAAACCGAATAGCCTGAACGGTGAGCGAGGCGGTGCTCGGCAGGGTAGTGTCCGAACTCGCCGGCAACGGAAACAGGGAGAACTGACATCAGATCGGTAATAGCCGCGCCCGGGCGTTCCACCGCCACAAGGTTGCAGCAGGCGAATATGGCGGCGAATTCATGCCAGCTGCCGATTTCCTGGAATGAGTCACTACCTATGATGAAGAAAAATTCGTCATCGGGATGATCGGTCCGCAGTGCCCGCAGGGTGTCGATGGAATAGGACATCCCTTCCCGCTCACCCTCGATCCCCGAAACGCTGAAGGCGGGGTTATCCTGAATCGCAAGCCGTACCATGGCGAGTCGCTGCGTGAAGGGGGTCTCGCCCGCCAACGGCTTGTGGGGAGGCGTTGCAGCGGGGATGAAAATCACCCTGTCCAGGCCGAAGCTGTCCCGTACCCCTTCTGCGATGCGCAGGTGGGCCAGGTGTATGGGATTGAAGGTGCCGCCGATGATGCCGATTTTCATAGATACCTGTTAAAAGCTTAACCACGGAGGACACAGAGAAACACGAAGTAAACCTTTAAGCGACTGCATGATAAAATGGAAATTGTGGACGCGTTCAGCTTTGCACCACAATTCTGGCCGGTACTCTTTTCCCGCTGTTGATCTCCGTGTCCTCTGTGGTAAATCGCTTTTGCTTTATTAAACTCTCACCTGTCCGTCGCCGTAGACGATGAACTTCTGCGTCGTCAGATCCTCCAACCCCATGGGGCCGAAGGAGTGGAGCTTGGTGGTGGAGATGCCGATCTCCGCGCCGAGGCCGAGCTGATTGCCGTCGGCGAAGCGGGTCGAGGCGTTGACCAGGACACAACTGGAGTTTACTTCCCGGATGAAACGATGGGCGTTGGCATAATCCCCGGTGATGATCGCCTCGGTGTGGAGCGAGCCGTATTTGTTGATGTGGTCGATCGCATCGTCCAGGTCATCCACCACGCGGGCGGCGAGGATCAGCTCCAGGTATTCTGCATGCCAGTCCTCTTCCGTAGCCGGTTTGGCCTGTGGGGCGAACTGGCGGAAGCAGTCGTCACCGCGCAGTTCGACGTTGAGGCCGGTAAGGGTCGCGGCGATGCGGGGGACAAAGGTCTCTGCCACATCCTTGTGGATGAGGATTGTCTCCAGTGCGTTACAGACACCGGGACGCTGGGTCTTGGCGTTGACGATGATCCGTTCTGCCATGTCAAAATCGGCCGAAGCGTCGACGAAAACGTGGCACACCCCTTTGTAGTGCTTGATGACCGGAATCTTTGAGTGCTCCACCACGAAACGAATCAGGCTTTCGCCGCCGCGGGGGATGATGAGATCAATGAACTCTTCCTGCTTGAGGAGTTCCAGCACCCCCTCCCGCTCCGCAAAGGGGACGACGGCGAGGGCCGCAGACGGGATGCCTGCCATCTCCATCTCCGTTGTGAGGATGCGGGCAATGGCCAGGTTTGAGTGAATCGCCTCGGAGCCGCCGCGCAGGATCACGCCGTTTCCCGCCTTGAGGCAGAGGGCGGCAGCATCGGCCGTGACGTTGGGGCGTGCCTCGTAAATGATGCCGATGACCCCGAGCGGGATGCGCATCTTGCCGACCTGCAGGTCGTTGGGGCGCTTCCACATTCTTGTTACTTCGCCGACTGGGTCGGGAAGTGCGGCCACTTCCCGCAGACCGTCGGCCATCGACTTGATGCGGGGCTCGTCCAGCATGAGCCGGTCGAGCATGGCGTCAGAGAGCCCCTTCTGCTCACCCGCAGCCAGGTCCTTTTTGTTTTCCTTCATGAGTAGAGCGATGTTGGCGATCAGAGCATTGGCCATGGCGAGGAGCAGCGCGTTTTTAGCCCCGGAAGAGAGTCTGGCCATAACATGGGAGGCCTGGCGGGCATCGACGGCTATTTTTCTGATCTGTTCGGCAATGGTCATGGTAACCACCTCCTAAAAACCTTCATTGTCTGAATGGACAGAATAAAATCTCAAACGTGAATTGAACGCGGAAACTGCGGAAAAATCGAATAACAGCGGATAAACGTCTTGGGGTTACTCATCTTTCAGGCAGAGTGGAAAATGGATCTTTGAGGGGCAGCTCAAGTGACTACTGCTTTTTGCCCAATCCGCCTTTATCCGCAGTTTTCGCCTTTTCCGTGAGCTATTTGCCTTTCTTTTGCGCCGTTACAGCACCACCAGGTTGTCCCGGTGGATGATCTCGTCCCCGTACCGGTAGCCGAGAATAGTCTCTATCTCGCCACTCCTGTGGCCAAGGATCTTGGTCAGTTCCTGGCTTGAATAATCTGCGATGCCCCGGGCGAACTCGGTACCGTCCGGTCCGCATACCCGCAGGCATGAGCCCCGTTCGAATTCACCTTCGATCCGGACGATGCCGGAGGGCAGGAGGCTTCTGCCATGCTGGGAGAGGACTTTATGCGCCCCTTCGTCGACAATGACTCTCCCCCGTGGCCTGAGGGTATAGGCAATCCAGTGCTTGCGCCGGTTCAGCACCGTCCGCGCAGGCAGGAACAGGGTTCCCACCTCTTCACCAGCCATGACTCTCGTGAGGTTGCCGGGGGTCATGCCGTTGATCATGATCGTTGCGACGCCGAACTGGCCCGCCTTCTTGGCTGCCGCCAGCTTGGTGGCCATGCCGCCGGTGCCGACCGCGGAGCCTGATCCCCCGCCGGCCTTTTCCACTTCCTTGGTGATGGTACGCACCAGGGGTACCAGCCGGGCGTCGGGGTGCTCCCGGGGATCGGCATCATAGAAGCCGTCGATGTCGGTCAGAATCACCAGGAGCTGGGCTTCGGTCAGGTTGGTTACCAGCGCCGACAGGTTATCGTTGTCGCCGAACTTGATTTCGTCCACCACCACGGTGTCGTTCTCGTTGATGATCGGGATAACGCCGAAGTGCAGGAGGGTGTCGAGGGTAGAGCGGGCGTTAAGGAAGCGCTGCCTGTCCATCAGGTCGTGCCGGGTGAGAAGAAGCTGTGCCACCTTGTGACCATGGGCGTCGAAAGCCTCCTCGTAGGCACGCATGAGCCGCGGCTGACCGATGGCGGCCGCCGCCTGTTTCTGGGGAATGGTCCGGGGGCGGTCGTCCAGTCCCAGCTCCTTGCGGCCGGCTGCGCCTGCTCCCGAGGAGACCATGATGACATCGAATCCGCGTCTGCGCAGTCCGTCAATCTCTGCGGCGAGCCGGTGGATGGTTGTCAGATCGAGACCGTTGTCCTTGCAGGTGAGGACACGGCTCCCTATCTTTATGACGAGCCGCTTGACCTTATGGAGTATATCTTCGCGCATGGCGTGCCTGTTTCCGCTGGTGGTACAATGCCCTGTAGAGAGCTTTCAGCGGGGGGATCATCTAGAAAACGGTGTCGTTCTTACATACCATGTTTGCCCGGACATGGCAAACGTTACCACTCTTCAGTTGCCGGTTCTCCCCAGAGGTTGCGGGCTACCTCGTCCAAGAGTTCCTGGATGCCCTCACCGGTGACGGTTGAGATGGGGAAGACCTTGAGCTTTCGCGCGGTGAACCAGGTAAGGATCTGGGGGAGGTTTTCTCTCACCTGGGGAAGGTCAATCTTGTTGATGACGATGATCTGCGTCTTTTCTGCCAGCTCAGGATTGAAGAGATACAGCTCCTGGTTGAGCATTTCGTACTCACGGATCGGGTCACGCTCCGGCATCCAGGCAAGGTCCAGAATATGGAGCAGCAGACCGGTCCGCTCCAGGTGCTTGAGAAAACGGTGCCCAAGTCCTGCCCCTTCGTTGGCTCCCTCGATGAGACCGGGAATGTCGGCGATGACAAAAGAGCGGTAATTCTTGTATGCCACCACTCCCAGGTTGGGAACGAGGGTTGTAAATGGGTAGTCGGCAATCTTTGGCCGGGCGGCGGAGACTTTCGTGATGAAGGAGGACTTCCCCACGCTCGGGAAACCGAGAAGGCCCACATCGGCCATGAGTTTCAGTTCAAGCCGGACCCAGCGTTCCTCCCCCGGTTCACCGGGCTGGGCGAATTTGGGAGCCTTGTTGGTTGAGGTGGCGAAACGTGCGTTCCCCTGGCCGCCACGCCCTCCCTTGAGGAGGACTACGGTTTGTTCTGGCTCGGTCAGGTCGGCCAGGATCTCGTCGGTCTCCGCATCCTTGATGACGGTGCCGACGGGGACCTGGAGCGTCAGACTCTCTCCGTATGCTCCGTGACGGTCCTTCCCCATGCCGTTCCCACCCCGTTCTGCCTTCTGGTGGGGGCGCTGGCGCAGGTCGAGGAGAGTGGACAGTCCGGAAGAGGCCTGGATGATGACGTCTCCCCCCTTGCCGCCGTCGCCGCCGTTCGGACCGCCGAAGGGGATGAATTTTTCGCGCCGGAACGAGACGCAGCCGGCACCGCCGTCGCCGGACTTCAGGTGTATCTTGACTTCGTCGATGAAGCTCATGCAATTCCTTGTTGCCTTGTGGAGGCGTCACGGGAACGTTTCGTCCCGCCTGTTCAAACAACAAAAGCCCGGAACTCTGCAGTCCCAGGCTTTTGCGTTGTTTGTGGTTGGCTCCCTAGTTTGCGGGGTAGACGGAAACCTTTTTCCGGTCCCTGCCGAGCCGCTCGAACCTGACAACGCCATCGATCAGGGCGTAAAGGGTGTAATCCTTGCCGCAGCCGACGTTGGTGCCCGGATGGATCTGGGTACCGCGTTGACGATAAATGATATTGCCTGCGATTACGGCTTCGCCGCCGAACTTCTTGCAGCCGAGGCGTTTGCTTTCTGAGTCGCGGCCGTTACGCGAACTTCCGCCGGCTTTCTTGTGTGCCATGGTGCTATCTCCTTGATCAGGTAAAACTCTTTAGGCGTTAATCTTTTCAATCTTCAGAATAGTTCTCGGTTGACGGTGCCCGTTAAGTTTCCTGGAGCCTTTCCTCCGTTTCGACTTGAAGACAAGGATTTTCTTGTCTTTCCCCTGCTCGACAATTTTGCCGACCACAGAGGCGCTGGGCACTAACGGTGTTCCGATTTTAACCGTATCGCCGCCAACCATCAGGACTTCGCTGAATTC
Organism: Deltaproteobacteria bacterium; assembly: GCA_021848385.1. GTDB lineage: Bacteria > Desulfobacterota > Desulfuromonadia > Geobacterales > Geobacteraceae > Geomobilimonas. The sequence goes on along the minus strand of JAJZUQ010000002.1, from coordinate 58,071 downwards.
GACGGTGTCACCTACGACCCCTTCGAGCTTCTCGACCTTTAACAGGTCGCCCTCGGAAACTTTGTATTGCTTCCCTCCGGTTTTGACTACTGCGTACATTGAGCTTCACCACCTTTACCGATTTTTAGCATGAGCGCTAAAAAATAACGAAAATATAGCGACATGTCAAGGTAAATATTTTTGGAGGGCTTCAGATTTCCACCTGTATTTCATCCCCCACGACCTGGACGGGATAGGTTTTCAGGACATACTCGGGGAACTCACTGCATTCGCCGGTCTGCAGGTTGTAGCGGTACCCGTGGCGTTGGCAGGTGATAATGCCGGGCTCCTTGAGGAGTGCCCCGGAGAGTGGTGCCCCCTGGTGGGGACATTCGGTCTCGCAGGCGTAGATGGTCCCCTTGCTGTTGACCAGCAGGATCTCCTGGCCGTTCACGGTGACAACCTTCTTCCCCCAGAGGGGAACTTCGGAAACTTTCGCGGCGAATACCATCTGTTCCTCCTTGTGTCGTTCGCTCAACCAACCTATTGTCCAGGGTGCGGGTACCGCATCTGATTTGTCGCTGAGGCGACCGGTTGAGTCTCAGGACGCGACAACATGCACATTGTGTGCAGCAGTTTCCGCTCTCCGACGTGCCTCGTCCGTATCCCGGCCGAGAGCGAGCACTACCCCCATGCGCCGGCCGGGACGGGAGTCCGGCTTGCCGAAGAGGCGAAGTTTGGTGTCGGGAACGGCCATGGCCTCTTCGATTCCGTTGAACGAAACCTCGGTTGCTGCTGACTCTGCCAGAATGACATGGGAAGCGGCTGGAGCCAGGTTCGTTACTTCCGGTACCGGCAGGCCGAGAATCGCCCGAACATGAAGTTCAAACTCGGACATGTTCTGGGAAACCATGGTCACCATGCCGGTATCGTGGGGACGCGGAGATACCTCGCTGAACCATACCCTGTTACCCTTGATGAACAGTTCAACGCCGAAGATGCCCCGGCCGCCGAGGGAATCGGTGACTGCCTTCGCCTGGCGACGGGCTTCGTCGAGCGCTGCGGCGGTCATGGCCATCGGCTGCCACGATTCGTGGTAGTCTCCCTTGATCTGGATGTGGCCTATGGGGGGGCAGAAGCGGGTGCCGTCCTTGTGCCGTACGGTCAGGAGCGTTATTTCGTAATCGAAGTCGATGAATTCTTCAATGATCACCCGGTCCGAGGCCCCCCGTCCCCCTTCCATGGCATAGGTCCAGGCGGCCGCTATGTCGGCTTCGGACCTGACTACACTCTGCCCTTTGCCGGATGAACTCATGATCGGCTTGACCACGCAGGGGAGACCTATTTCCAGAATGCCGGCCCGGAATTCGTCGGCGGTGGAGGCGAAGCGGTAGGAAGCGGTGGGGAGCCCCAGCTCTTCGGCCGCCAGTCGCCGGATTCCTTCCCGGTTCATGGTCAGGTTGGCTGCCCGCGCGGTGGGGATGACCGTAAATCCTTCCCGCTCCAGTTCCAGCAGGTAGGAGGTGTTTATCGCCTCGATCTCGGGAACGATGAAGTCCGGGCGTTCCCTGCGGATGATCCGCTCCAGTTCTCCTTTGTCGAGCATGTTGATGACATGGCTCCGGTGCGCAACCTGCATGGCAGGGGCATCGGGATAGCGATCAACCGCGATCACTTCCACCCCGAGCCTCTGGGCCTCGATGGCCACTTCCTTTCCCAGTTCGCCGGAACCGAGAAGAAGTATTCTGGTAGCGTTTTTTTTCAACGGTGTGCCGAGCATGAAGACCTCTTTTCAGCTTATGGTGATTTCAAACTGCTCCTGATGAAACCCCGGTTTTGCCCGCACCGTGATCCGTTTCTTGAACTTCTTCTCCAGTTCCTCCAGGCCGCGGCGTTCCTCGTCGTAGAGGAGATCGGCCACCTGGGGGTGGACGGTGAGCATCACCTTGGTGCCGCGTATGTCGAGCATCTCGCGGCGCAGTTCCCGGAATAACTCATGACAGACTGTGGTCTTGGATTTTACGTAACCGCGCCCTTCGCAGTAGGGGCAGGGCTCGCAGAGCATCCGGCCGATGCTCTCGCGTACCCGCTTGCGGGTCATCTCAACCAGCCCCAGTTCGGATATCTTGAGGATGTTGGTCTTGGACTTGTCACTTTTCAGCGCCTCATCCAGGGCGTTGAATACCTTGTCCCGGTTGACTTCCTTTTCCATGTCGATGAAGTCGATGATGATGATCCCGCCGATGTTCCGGAGCCGGAGCTGGTAGGCGATCTCCTTGACCGCCTCAAGATTGGTCTTGAGGATGGTGTCTTCCAGGTTGTGCTTCCCCACGAAACGGCCGGTGTTGACGTCGATTGCGGTGAGCGCCTCGGTCTGCTCGATGATGATGTAGCCGCCGGATTTCAGCCAGACCTTGCGTCCCAGGGCGCGGCTTATCTCCACCTCCAGGCCGAAATGGTCGAAGATCGGTTCCTCCTCGTCGTAGAGCTCGATGGAGTACTTCATCTTCGGCATGAACGTGGTGATGAACTGGACGATCCGGTCATGCTCCGGCTTGGAATCGACCACGATCCGGTCCACCGCCTCGGTGAGAATGTCCCGTACCACCTTCTGTGTCACATCCAGGTCGGAATGGATGAGGCTCGGGGCGTGGGCCTTCTCGTTCTTTTTGACCACCTCCTCCCAGAGCTTGGTCAGATAGGTCAGGCCGGAAGCCAGGTCCTCTTCGCTTTTCCCTTCCGAAACGGTACGGACGATGAAGCCACCGCTTGCAGGCTTGATCTTCTCCACGATCTCCTTGAGCCGCTCCCGCTCCGCCTCGTCCTCGATACGGCGGGAGACCCCCACATGATCTACGGTCGGCATGTAGACCAGGTGCCGGCCGGGAAGTGAGATGTGGGAGGTGATCCGTGCCCCCTTGGTGCCGATCGGCTCCTTGGAAACCTGTACCAGCAGCTCCTGCCCTTCCTGGAGAAGTTCCTCAATGGGGTGGAGGGGATGGAGCACCGGTTCTTCCCCTTCGGGCTGCTCCTCCTTCTTGCCGTTGCCGTCCATGAAGGACTCATACTCATCCATGGCGTCAAAGACGTCGGCGACGTAGAGAAAGGCCGCCTTCTCAAGACCGATATCCACGAAGGCTGCCTGCATGCCGGGAAGGACGCGGATGACCCGCCCCTTGTAAATGTTGCCGACGATTCCCTTGACCCTGCTCCGCTCGATATAGAGCTCAGCGATGGTGCCGTTCTCGATAAGGGCGATGCGGGTTTCGTGGGAAGCGGTGTTGATGACCAGTTCGTTACCCATTGCCACCTCGTTATTGCGTAAAAAGTATTTTATGTAAGATGAAATATGGAAAAATTATCGACGCAAAGGCGCCAAGACGCAAAGAGGTTCGACTACAGGAGGTTTTTTGCGTCTTTGCGTCTCTGCGTCAAAAATGATTATGGTTGCTCCCTGAAAATGACATCGAGCTTTTCTATGTGCGCTCCCGTTAGCTCTTCCCGGGAGAGGCCGGTGATGGCGGTCGCGAACTCAAGGGGTTTGCCGCGGCCGGTAACCATCTCCAGCGTGTCATTGACGGCCTTGATGTCCTGCAGTTCCTGGCGCAGGTCGAAGTCCTGGCTTTTACCCTTTTTCTCCCGATGGCAGGGTGAGCTCTCCAAGGCGAGGAAAGAGGCAACCCGTGCCGGCAGGTCGAGGTCGAATCCGGGAGGAAGGGTGACGCGGTAGCGCACTCCTTCCATGATAACCGACAGGGATGGACTGTTCAACGGGATTTCTGTACTTTCGATGATTTCAACCCCTGCCGGCAGAACCCGGTTGAGGGCGTCCTTTACCTCTTCGGCGCTCCAGGGTCCGGCCAGTTCCATATCCAGATACTCCGCCCACGATTCCACCCCGACCGAAAGTGCGGTGGCGAAAGAGAATTTGGGATGGGGATGAAACCCCTGGGAGTAGCGGATCGGCACCCTGCCTCGCCCCACGGCGCGAGTGAAAAGCGTGATCATCTCCAGATGGCTCAGAAAGCGCATGGGGCCGGTTTTGCTGAAGCGAATCCGGACGCGGGTCGGGGGGGCTTCCGCCGGGACTGGAGTCTCCCCTGTTTCATTGGTGCTGAATCCCGTCTCCTCGGATGAATTGAGGCGCATTTTCACCTGGTCGAAGTCGCACACCCCGCAACCGGTACAGGCGCCGGTACGGCAGTCAGGGGTGTAGACGGCATTATCTGCGTCGGAGTTGGCGTACTCGCGGAGCAGGAACTCCTTCGTTACGCCGCATTCCAGATGATCCCAGGGGAGGATTTCCGCAGTATTCCTGCGGCGCAGGTAGAAACGGGGATCGATCCCGCAGTTTCTGAACGCTTCCTGCCAGCGGGAGAAACTGAAGTGCTCTCCCCAGCCGTCAAAGCGGCAGCCGAGACGGTGCGCTTCGAGCAGTACCTTGCCGAGCCGGCGGTCACCGCGGGCGAAGACCCCCTCCATGACCGACTGCGGTGCATCCTGCCATTTGAAGTTGAGCTTGCGTTTTTTCAGTTCCGTACGGAGGAATTCCTGCTTGGTGAGGATCTCCTCGTAGCTGATCTGGGGTTCCCATTGGAATGGGGTGTGGGGCTTGGGGACGAAGCTGGAGACTGCCACATTCACTTCGCCACCGTGGCCCGACAGCTTCCCCTGCTGCTTGACCTTCCTGGCCAGGTCAGCGATGCCGAGAACATCGTCCATGGTTTCGGTTGGAAGGCCGATCATGAAGTAGAGCTTGATAAGTCGCCAGCCGGCCCGGTAGACCTCGGCTGCACTCTGCAGCAGGGCGTCCTCCGTTATCCCCTTGTTGATCACCAGTCGAAGCCGCTCGCTTCCCGCCTCGGGTGCAAGGGTGAAACCGGTCTTGCGCACTTTCTTTACCTCATCCACCAGTTCCTGGGTGAGTGAACCGACCCGGAGCGATGGGAGGGAGACAGCGATCCGTCGCTCGGCATATCTTACCATGAGCTCTTTGAGGAGCGGCGCTATGCAGCTGTAGTCCCCGGTGGAGAGAGACAGGAGCGATATCTCGTCGTAACCTGTGCTGCGCAGGGTCGCTTCGACGAGCTCCAGTATCCGTTGGGGCGAACGTTCCCGCACAGGACGGTAAATGTAGCCCGCCTGGCAGAAACGGCAGCCGCGGGTGCAGCCACGAGCGATCTCAAGGCTTACCCGGTCGTGGACGGTTTTCAGGAAGGGGATGACCGGCGTGGTCGGGTAGGGGGCTTCGTCGAGATTGGCGAGAATCCGCCGCTTTACTTGCGCATAACCGGGCCTGAGGGGCTCAATTGCCGCGATCTGCCCGCTCTCGCTGTGGCTGATGGCGAAAAAGGAGGGGATATACATGCCTTCGATCTTTGATAGCTCCGCCAGCAAATCAGGCTTGTCGCTGCTCCCCGACCGTTTCCAGCTGCGGACTTTTTCCGCGATCTCCAGGGAGGCTTCCTCCCCGTCCCCCAGCAGGAAGGCGTCGAAAAAATCAGCAAGTGGTTCCGGGTTGCCGGCACAGGGGCCGCCGGCGATGACGAGTGGCCAGGATGCATCGCGTTCTGAGGCCAACAGAGGGATACCTGCCAACTCCAGCATGTTGAGGATATTGGTGTAGGACAGTTCGTACTGGAGAGTAAAGCCGACAATATCGGCCTGTCCCAAAGGGGTCCCGCTTTCCAGGGTGGTGAGGAAGGCTTTTTCGTTACGAAGTTGTTCCTCTCTGTCGGGCCAGGGGGAGTAGACCCGTTCCGCCGAAAGCCACGGAACATCGTTGAGTATCCCGTAGAGGATCTGCAACCCCAGGTGACTCATGCCGACTTCATAAACATCGGGAAATGCGAGGGCGAAACGGATCTCCGGCCGCTCCTTGTGGATCCCTCCCATTTCGCCCCCCATGTAGCGGGCGGGCTTTTCAATTATCAGCAAGTCGTCATTCAGCACGATTGATACTCCGGAACTGTTAATTTTATCCCTAAAAAAGCATTTAACCGCCGATGAACGCCGATATACGCCGAAATCAGAAGCTTAACAAAAAGCATGGTCGAACCTAAAAGGTGAATTGGTTTTTGACTGTAAATCCTGATTTTTTGGTGTTTTTCGGCGTGTTCGGCGGTTAAACTGCCGTTTATAGGTTTATTTAGAATGCGCTGTGCTGTGCCGCATGCCAACAAAAAAAGGTCCCGGCGGGGGCTGCCGCCACGACCTATCTGTGCGCCAATATAGTGCAATTTGATAATTATAGCAAGAGTGATGCCGTGCTGCCCGGCTGATCCTTGTGCCGCAAATGAGGTATTGTCTGGACGATTTCAGGTTGTGTTGTTTGAATGCGGTGACAGGAATAAGGTGGTCTGAAATGTAACTAGCTGTAATTACGTGTATATGTAAGTTGGCATGGGTAGTGCTAGTAGGAAAAGCACAAACCATCTTTAGGAGGAAGTACAAATGAAAAAAGTTCTGTCCACCATCGTAGCTGCTCTTGTTGCTGTTTCTTTCGCTGGCATCGTGTGCGCTGCTGAGCCGGCTGCTCCTGCTGCTGCTCCGGCTGTCGAAAAAGCTGCTCCTGCTGAAAAAGCACCGGTGAAAAAAGCCAAGAAAAAAGCAAAAAAAGCCAAAAAAGCTAAAAAAGCTGTGAAAAAAGCTGTGAAAAAAGAAGAAGCTGCCGCTCCGGTTGCTGCTCCTGCCGCGAAGTAATTCGAGGTTTACAGCACATGAAAAAGCCGCATCTTCGGATGCGGCTTTTTTTTGTCTCCAGTGCCGGCAGATAACGGCAGGTCCTGGTTTACGGAGCGATCCCTACTCTTCTTCCCAGGCAAACTCCGGTTCGAAATAGGGGTCGTAAAAGCCGGGGTAGGCGAGGAAGAAAGTCGTTGTCTCCGCTGCACCTGTTACCGTCCTGACCAAGGTCATGCCGACCCCTTTCAAAGGGCCGAGTGTTAGCCCCTTCGCAACCCCTTCATTCTTGAAGGTCAGGTAAATCTGCATGGGGAATTCAAGCCAGCCGGTCGCAACATTGGCGACCCCCCGGACCATTTTGCCCGACATCCCCTCCATCACCTGCTGGGGGGAAGAGCTTTCCAGGGTTTTAAAGTCGTCGGCAAACGCCGGCAACACCCCACCACTGAGGAGTCCCGCGCACAGCAGTGCAATCCCTGCCTTTTTCAGTGCGTGCCGTCCCATATCAATTTGCCGGCGCCGGCGATTCGGTCTCGTTGTCAGTTATGGGCTCTTTCCGCATCTCCTGCCACCCCTGCCAGACAAATTCGGGATCTATCATGGGGTCGTAGTATCCCGGTTGGGGGACCATGCAAAATACGGCCTCGGCAGCGCCGATTACTACCCGGTAGAAGGTCATGCCGATACCCGCAAGTGGGCCCACTACGTAACCGACCGGGCCGCGATCCCGCGCATTCAGGATTGTCTGCTTGGGGATTTCCACTATGGAAGTTCCCACATTGGTCACGCCGCGCACGAATTTGAATGCCATCTTGCCGACAATTGTTTCCGGTTTCGGGGAGTCCTGGGCAAAGGCAGGACTGGCAAGGCAGAGGAGCATCAGGAGGGGGAGAACTCTGGTACGTATCCGCATACAATCTCCTTTCAGACGCACAACTTGATGGAATGTAATTCCTTTTAACACAATTAGTGCGGCGTGGCAAGCTTGTGTCAGTGCCGATGCATCATTCTCCCTGTTCTGTACCGGCTGTATCACGCTCTAGTGGCAGGGGTGCTCCATCTCCGTGCGGCAGTTGCCGGGAGTCTTCTTGTGCTTGAGCCCCTGTTTCAGCTGATCTATGGCTCCATTCCTCCATGTGCAGCGAAGAAATACGCCGAATTCGCTCCATGTCCGGGATATATAGATTTTCAGGATTATTCGAAGAGCGATTTTTCTGCCGGGATGAAGGGGGTGAATTTTCGATGCAGGAGACGGAGTTTCTCCTTGTAGTATTCCACGTTCTCGTCAGGGTTGGCGGGATCGTAGCTGCCGATGGGGCGGCAATTTTCGTAGGCGGTCACACCTTTTGCGTGTCCGGTAATGTAGTAGCTGAGCTGATCGCCGGCCTGATAGTCACGCTCAGAACGGAGGGCAAGTTCGAAGGCTGCAGCGGGGAGCCGTTTCCCCTGGCGTACCTTCTGCCGGTAGCCGGCGGGAGACTCGCTGAGTGTTTCAGTCTTTGCCAACAGGTCGATAGGGATGTGGTGATCGCGCAATTTCTGCAGGTATTCCCGGTAGATTCCATCGATGCGCTCCCCTTCACCGTGCAGGAGAAGCCGAATCGCCTCGGCGGTGAATTCCCGCAGGTACTTCTCGATGCCCCGCGATTTCAGGCTGCTTCCCTTGATGGTGATGCGGCCGGCGTCATCGAGCAGGGCGTAGTTTTTCATCTTGTAGGAAAACATGGCGCGGTACCAGCCATCCTGCTCCACATCGATACCGGCGGGCAGGGTGGTGGAAAGCTCCTCTATCAGCCCTGTCGCCTGTCCCTCGGTTGTCAGTCCGGCGGGGGGGATGAAGTAGATGCCGTCGGTGTCAACTTCGACCGGCCTGGCTCCCTGTGCTGTCAGCCAGTCGAGCATCTGCTGGATGATCTCCCGGCCGCGACGGGTCACCTCGGCCGCCAGTGCCATGTCGGCGAAGTTGTGGATCGTGGTCCCGAGATAGCCGTAGAAGGAGTTTATGAGGACCTTGAATGTCTGCTGGAGTGCCTGGTAGTAGTCCCTCATGTGGGGATCCTGGGTTTCACGGGCTATTTTTTTTGCCTGCAGCCGGAAGGTCCGCAACTCGTCAAGGAGGGGGAGGAACAGACCGAGGGTATCCCGGGCTGGCTGCAGCCGGTAGGCAAGGAGGATGGATGGGTAGAGGGATGCCACGTCGCAGTGGACAACCGGTCCCACGACCCCCGTAACGAACAGATTATTGTATCCCCCTTCCAGTTCTCCATCAGTCGAGGGGCGGGGAATGGCTGTTTCCCGGTGCAGGTATTCGCGCAGAAAGAGCGCGTTGATCTTGGTGGCATTGCCGCGGATCAGGCAGTTCTGATACGAGTAGGGGAACACGCGGGTCTGCAGAAAGTAAGAGTAAGCCAGGAGCCGGGAAAGGGCCAGGGTCTCGCGGACATCGTCCAGGTTGTATTCCGCAAGGGCACGGGGGTCTTCGAGAAAGGCCCGGCCAAGGTCCGAACCTTCCAGGTAGACCCGGTCAGGGCGTGCCAGGCCGAAGTGGCGTGCGGCTGCCTTGAGTCCGTAGCTCTCCAGTTCTCTGCTTCCCACGTCGTAGACAAGCAGGAGGAAATAGGTGTCGATGATATGCCGTCCGTAGACGTTCCAGCGGGGATAATCGACGATTCGTTCTGCGACGGTGAAGCGGGAAGGGTGGACCCGTGGTTCGCTGCCGTCCCTTCCCCACCTGAGTCTGATGCCGTGTCGGGCGGCACGGACTCGAAGGTATTCCAGGTCGAAGCGAAATATGTTGTGACCTTCGATGACATCCGGATCCCGTTCCCGGATAATCAGCGAGAGCCGCTTCAGCATGGCCGGTTCGTCCAGATCGTGACCGGACAGCACCTCTTTATACCCGTCGCTGCAGAGTACCGCGATGGAGATGATCCGGTCCTCTTCCCGCTGGGGATTGGAAAACTCGAATCCCGGCGCGCACCAGGTCTCGATGTCGAGGGCAAGCCGTCTTAGTTCCTGAAACTCCAGCTCCTTGAAGAGGGTCTTGCCGGTCAGAAGCAGGTGTTGGTGGATCGGGTCCGAAAAAAAGAGGTAGGGTGCGCCGGCGGCCGACGGGGTCTTGCCGGTGGTCCGGACCAGGTAGTCCCGGGCATCCAGGCAGGTATGCCAGTCGTTGAAGAGCGCCAGGTGGCAGAGTTCACCCTTGCCGGCCAGTGCCTTGATGGCCGTCGTGCCGGCAAAGCCTGACAAAAGCGCTGCATCGGTCAGGAGAATGAAGGGGTGGAAAGGGTCGTCGTGGAAAAAGACGCCGTCGGAAGTACGGTAGAAGAGGCGTATGAAGCGGCCGGCCAGTTCTGCCGCCACGATTCGCTCCGACCGGTCCCGGCCGAACAGAAGGGGGCTTTCCTCGAATCGGGGTGCATCCATGGGAACCCCATGCTTCCTGTAAAAAACGGCGCGGTAGCAAAACCGCGCCGTCTGGTGTCTTGCAGGGACTTACTTCTTGGCGTGCTTGGCCAGGTAGCTTGCCACCCCATCCTTTGTCGCTTCCATCGGCTCGTCCCCTTCCTGCCAGTTGGCGGGACAGACCTGATCGCCGTGGGTCTCCACGAACTGGAGGGCGTCGACCATGCGCAGCGCCTCGTTGACGCTCCTTCCCAGCGGCAGGTCGTTGATGACGGCGTGCCGGACGATCCCCTTGGTATCGATGAGGAACAGACCCCGGAGGGCGACCGCGTCGCCGAAGAGGATGCCGTAGTCCCTGGCGATCTCCTTCTTGATGTCCGACACCAGCGGATACTGGATGTTGCCGATGCCACCGTCCTCCACCGGGGTGTTCTTCCAGGCCAGGTGGGTGAACTTGGAATCGACGGAAATGCCGATTACCTCGCAGTTCTTGGCTTTGAAGTCGGCCAGCCGCTGGTTGAAGGCGAGTATCTCCGACGGGCAGACAAAGGTAAAGTCAAGGGGGTAGAAGAAAATCAGCGTGTACTTGCCGCGAAAGCTTGAGAGTTTGATCTGGCCGAAGGTGTTATCGGGCATTACCGCGTCGGCGGTAAAATCGGGGGCTTCCTGGGTTACGAGGGTGCAGACGCTCATGGGGTGAATCTCCTTTCACAGGGGAAATAATGTGTTGTGGAGAAACCATAACAGCCACGCGAAAGGTTGTCAATTTAAAAAAGACAAAAACAATCTTTTTTATCCTTTGATGTAGATTTCCCGTGCAATTTTACTCCCGGCGGGGGTCATAAAGGTCTTCCCGATCATCGCTTCAGTTCTTGACGTGCCACTGGTATCGCATTCATCTCCAAGATTGACAAGCCAGTCGGCGTCCCAGATGATCCGAAAGTTGTCGGTCTCCACTTCGCCGGGGGAATGGTGGGCGGCGATGATCGCACAGGCTTCGGCAATGAACCGTTCCTCGTAACCGAGCCGGCTCAGGATTGCCCGGGCCACCGGCGGGCCCTCTGCTTCCTGCAAATTGCCGGCGGACGAACCGTATTTCCGTTCCGCTTCGGGAATCCCGATATCGTGCAGCAATGCGGTGGCCAGCACGAGCTCCCGATCTCCCGGCTCGTCCGCCAGCAACCGGTCGGCAAAGGCGGTGACACGCAATGCATGATCAATCCTTCTCCCGTCGGTACCGAAGTATTCTTCCATGGCGGTACGAACCCGCGCTATCCGCTCTTCCATGGTATCTTCTCCCGGAAATCTATCGCTTAACTTCGCCATTGATGCCGATAGTCACCTCGTTGAACGGGATGTTTTTGCCGCTCGCGGCAACTGCCCGCCGTGCCGCCATGACGATCCCTCCGCAGCAGGGAACTTCCATCCGGAGAACGGTGACGCTCCTGATGGTAGAGAGCCGGAACAGTTCGGACAGTTTTTCCTCGTAGAAGTTGTTGTCGTCAAGCTTGGGACAGCCGATCACCAGTGCCTTGCCCGCCAGGAAATCGCGATGGAAACCGGCGTACGCGAAGGGGACGCAGTCTGCGGCGATGAGAAGGTCGGCGTTCTGGAAATAGGGGGCGGAGGTCGGTACCAGGTGGAGCTGGACCGGCCACTGGCCGAGCTGGCTCGGCTGGCTTGCCGTATCTTCCGGTGCTGCGGCCGCCGGAGGTGGCGCCAGGGTCATGGCCCGGGAGCCGGGGCAGCCGCCGTGAGACGAGTGCAGGTTTGCAGGAGCAGGTTTGCCGGTTCCAGAAAGGGACTCAGCCAGATGGTGGGACACCGCCTCCTCGTTAAACTCGTCCGCCTCCCGTTCGATAATATGGATTGCGTCCTGGGGGCACTCACCCAGGCAGGCGCCGAGTCCGTCGCAGAGGTTGTCGGCGGAGAGGACGGCCTTGCCGTTAACGATCCTGATGGCCCCCTCGGCGCAGGCCGGCACACACTCCCCGCAGCCGTTGCACTTCTCCTCATCGATCTGGACGATTTTTCTGATCATGTATGCTTCCTTTCTTGTTGGATAAACCGTTGTCTAAAAAAAGTAGTGCCAGAGGTAGTCAAGCCTCCCCCTCATAAGCATCCGCCGGCCAGAGAAGGCCATGACTTCACGGATTCGTGACCGGTACTCCTTGCTGTAACAGTGGATGTGGCAGTGCTTGCAGGACGGCTTCGGGTCGAGCGGGCAGTTGCGGCGCTTGAGAAGGGAATAGTCGAGAAGTGCCGCACAGTCGGGGCAGAGTTCGGCTCCTGCGGGAAAAATTCCCGAAAGTCCGGCCGGAATGCTGTATGTCGTCTGTCCCTTGTGTCTTGCCCTGCAATAAATACGCACAAAGTCGACGAGCACCTTCAGCTCTTTTTTCTGTTTGGGGGTGAACTGTTCCATGTACGTGAGCATAGACAAATCGAGGGGGAATCCCCATGACGCAGGTCAAAAAATCGACGTTTGTCGCAAGGGGAAAGGGTGCCGGGCGGTCACAGGTGGATTTCCTGCTTGATATTCGCCGGCGTAAGGTTCCGGGCGATGCGCCACCCCTTTTCCTTCACCAGCACCGGCGCGAATTGGCAGGCAATGTAGCCGATGAGGTTCATGTCGGCGGGGAGGTCGGAGGCGAAGGTGACGATGCGGAAGCCGACGAAGTCCCCGATGTCCGGGAAATCGGTTGCCTCCTTGAGGGTGCACGCCCATAGTGTCCGGTCTCCTCCCCTGGTCGCCAGGCGAAGCAGGTAATAGCGCTCACCCTCAGCGCCCGGTCTCCCTTCTTCTTCCACAAGGGCGGGGATGACCGCGCCGAGCAGGAGCGGGTAATCCATGTGAACGCAAGCGTAGTCGAAGGCCGCCCGGTTGTCCGGAAAGACCAGCGGGGGTTCAGTATTTTTTTTAAACCAGCCGAACATCCGCACCTCGTCATGAGAAATTACCGCAAAGTATAGCAGGAATGGACGCCATCGCCTACGGTTCTTTGCAATTCTTTACCGTCTATGGTAGTAATAGAGTTTCCATGGAAACAGTAAAACCTACAATCATCCCCCGTGCCGCCCATCCCATTTCCCGCAGTATGGTGAGCCCCAATGCCCTGCGAGTCCTGTACAAATTACGGGACCAGGGATTCATTTCCTACCTGGTGGGGGGGTGCGTGCGAGACCTCCTCCTGGGGCGGGAGCCGAAGGACTTCGACGTGGTGACCGATGCGACGCCGGGGCAGCTCAAGCGGCTGTTCCGCAACTGCCGCCTCGTCGGCCGTCGTTTCCGGCTTGCCCACATCCATTTCCAGGACGAGCTGATCGAGGTCGCCACCTTCCGTGCCCTGGAAGCAGACGATGGAGCGGAAGAGACGGTCGGGGGAGGAGAGACAACACCCCCTTCTCCGGATGCGGGGGCTTCGCCCCGGCCGCCGCGCCACCTCAAGAGCGACGAAGGTATGGTGCTGCGGGACAACGTCTTCGGCAACCCACGTGAAGACGCCATGCGCCGGGATTTCACGGTCAATGCCCTCTTCTACAATATTGCCGATTTTTCCCTCATCGATTATGCCGGCGGGATGGCCGACCTGCAAGCCGGCGTCATCCGCACCATCGGTGACCCGCTGATACGCTTCACCGAGGACCCGGTGAGGATGCTGCGCGCGGTCCGCTTTGCCGCCATGCTCGGCCTCGACATGGAACCGGAGACCTGGCAGGCGATCCTGGAGCTGGCGCCGACCATCAGCCGTGCCACCCCCCCCCGCCTGTTTGACGAGATGCTCAAGCTGCTCCTGCTCGGGGAAGGGGAGAAGAGTTACCAGCTGCTGCGCAAGACCGGCCTGTTCGCCCCCCTTTTTCCCCGCTTCAATGAATGGCTCGACACGGAGACGGGCGGATTTCCCCATACCCGGGTGAGCCATGCCCTCGACCGGATCGACACCCTTGTTCAGCAGGGTGAGGCGGTTGCCCCCCCCCTGCTTCTGGCGCTTCTGTTCGGCGAGTATCTGGAAGAATCGGCAGCGGCATTCCGGCAGGGTGGTGCTCCTCCCCAGGAGGCCCTGAACCAGGCGGTTGCCGGGTGGCTCGGCGAACTGGCACCGACGGTACTCGTCCCGAACCGGATCGGGATGCAGGTCCGTGACATACTCGCCAGCCAGCAGCGGTTTCTGAAGATGCCGGGGAAACGTCCCCAGTCGTTCCTCGGCCGTCCCGGTTTTCCCGTCGCGCTTGCATACCTGCGCCTGCGGGCTGAGATGGGGGAGGGGGGGAGTGATGCCTGGAGCTGGTGGGATACCTACAGCCGGGAGAATGTCGTTGCTATTCCTCCTTCAGGTGCTGCCGGTCAAGAGGGCGCACCACCGGCCGGAAAACGCCGCCGGCGGAGGCGTCGCAAGCCGCGCACCGGCGCTCCGGCACCACGGTAAAATCATTAAGTACGGGAGTCCGTCATGAATCATAAGCCGTTCAGCATCGCCGCAGCCATAGGCAACACACCGCTCATCGAATTGACCTCCTTTTCGCCCAACCCGCGGGTCCGCATCCTAGCCAAGCTGGAAGGTAACAATCCCGGCGGGTCCATCAAGGACCGGCCGGCCCTCTATATGTTGACCAGGGCTGAGGAGAGCGGAGAGCTTTCCCCCGGGAAAATAATCCTGGAGCCGACCTCCGGCAATACGGGAATCGCCCTGGCAATGCTCGGCACGTCCAAGGGGTACCGGGTCAAGCTGGTGATGCCCGGCTGCGTGAGCCAGGAGCGGCGCAGCGTCCTGGAGGCCTACGGCGCTGAAGTGGTGCTCTCTCCTCCCGGTGAGGCGACGGACGGGGCGATCAGGATGGCGCACCGCATCCTCGACGACGAACCGGACCGCTACTACATGCCCAACCAGTATGCCAATCCCTGGAACGTTCTTGCCCATGTGGAGACAACCGGTCCCGAGATCCAGCGGCAGACCGGCGGGGAGATCGACCTGTTCGTGGCAGGGATGGGGACCACCGGCACCCTCATGGGGATGGCGGAGTATTTCCGTCAGCACAACCCGCGGGTCAGGGTGATCGGCGTGGAGCCCCCGCTGGGGCACGCGATCCAGGGGCTGAAGAATATGGAGGAGGCTATTGTTCCGGAGATTTATAACCCGTCGGCCCTCCATGGGAAATGTACCGTCGTTGACGAGGAGGCTTTTGCCACGGCCCGGGAACTGGCCCGGAGGGAGGGGCTGTTCGTCGGCATGTCGAGTGGCGCCGCCGTGGCCGGAGCTATCGAGGCGGCCAGAAACCTCGACAGTGGCACCGTCGTCACCATTCTTCCCGATCGTGGTGACCGTTACCTCAGCACTACCCTGTTCCGTTCGGTCTGCGGCTGCTGCCCCCCGTAGTCTTCTGTGCTGCCTGAATTTTCACGTGGAGGAACTTGTCAACTCCTGCCAAGTAGACTAAACTGTAACCACATCGGATTGGGGCTGCACCGGTAAGGTCCTTGCCCTGATCGTTCTTACTCCACACCTTTGTATTCAGTCCTCCCGCTGTTGTCACACCTTTGAGCCGTTGGAAGCGCGAGGATGGCACATGCAGAAAACCTTCAATTTCCATTTCTGGCCCAAGCCCTTCAAGTATTTCGAGTATGCCAAGCTGTTCATGGTTACCCTCTGTGCGATCGTCGCCTTCATCGTCGCCGGCATCTTTGCGGTGCTCTATACCCGGACATCTACGCTCATGTACGAGCGGGTACGGGAGCAGGCGGTAACCTATGCCGATCTGATCATGCATACCAAGATGTGGAACTACGACTACGGTGGCGTCTATGTGGAAAAACGGCGCGGGGTCGATTCCAACACCTATCTGCTGCAACTCGGCGTGAACCCCGATGTGAAGGTTGAAGGGGGGCGGACGTTCACCATCCGCAACCATGCCATAATGATCGAGGAAATTTCCCAGCGCAGCGAACATCAGGACGACGTCTCATTTCGTATCGTCAGTCTTAATCCAATCGATCCGCACAATATGCCTGACGCCCTGGAGAAAGCAGCGTTCGACCGGTTCGCCCGGGGTGACCGTGAATGGCACAGCATGGAAAGGAAGGGGAAACCTTCATTTCACTACCTGCAACCGCTCTATGTCGAGCAGAGCTGCCTTGAATGCCATACTAACCAGGGGTACAAGCCCGGTGATGTCATCGGTGCGATCAGTATCACCATTCCCATGACCACCCTCATCAAGGAAACCCGTGCGAACAAGATCCTTATCATTGCCGCTGCTGCACTGACTATCTGTCTGCTGCTGACGCTCATCTACCTCCTCACCTGGCGGCTCGTCATCAAACTGGATGAGGTGCAGAAACGGCTCAAGAAGCTGGCCTCCACTGATGAACTGACCGGGCTCAGGAACCGGCGGCATATCATGAAACGGTTGGAGGAGGAGTTCGAGCGGGCCGGCCGTACGCAGGAACCTCTCTGTCTTATGATGCTCGACATCGATCATTTCAAGCGGATCAACGATACCCATGGGCACCCCTTTGGTGATCTCGTCCTCAAGCGTGTGGCCAGGCGTCTGCAGGAGGCCACGCGTCGCTATGACATCATTGGACGGTTCGGGGGTGAGGAGTTCCTTGTCATATCTCCCGGCACGACCACAGAAGAGGCATCGCACCTTGGTGAACGGTTACGGACCATGGTGAGCCAGGAACCGATAGGGGACGGTGAGCATGAGGTTGCTATCACGTTGAGTGCCGGTTTTTCCCTCGCCAGGTCGGGGGACAGAAACAGCGAAACCCTTCTGAAAAGGGCCGACGAGGCGCTCTACCGGGCCAAGCAGGGGGGGCGGAACCGAGTGGAAGCGGGGTAACAGGGAGGATGGATTGTCATGCCGGGGCGACGCCCGGTCAGGCGAAATTAAGTTTGAAAATATTAATCGTCGTAGTATACTCCTGACAGCCGGTTCATGCCGGAATAGCACGGCACGGACATTCACCGAGACGGGAGAGAAAAATGAAGCTGGATGACATCAAGGAAATCGCGCGGAAGCAGGGGATAAAAGCGGGGAAAATGAAGAAATCCGACCTTATCAGGGCGATCCAGGCTGCGGAAGGGAACCCTGCCTGTTTCGAGAGCGGAACAGCGGACCTGTGCGGCCAGGATGCCTGCCTCTGGCGTGAGGACTGCCGCTAGGCAAGACCTCACGCTGAGAAATTGATTGCCAAGCCTTACCAGTGTGGTAAAGTCATGCGAAACTTTCCTGCGAGGTGAGACTGCATGGCAACCGTCACCATTACCTGTTCCCACTGCGGCTTTTCAAAAGAGGTTGCAGCCGGGTCCGTCCCGGAAGGAGCGGTCCGGGTAACCTGTCCCCAATGCAAGGAATCATTCCTTCTCGAACCCCAAGCGCCGGTTGCAGCCGTGACCGAGCCTTCCCCTTTACGCGCACCTTCGCCAGAAGATTCATCTGCCTCTTCGGGATTCGGTACTCCCCCTCCACCACCTGTGGCCCCTCCATCCATTACCGGCACCGAGCGGGGGATTCCGGGAGGAAACGGCAGGAAGTCCCCCCCCCGTCGGGAACTCTCGGGTCTTGGTGACCTCTTCAGCTCGTCGTGGGAGGTTTTCAAAAACCGGATCGGGATACTTCTCGTCCTTTATCTCATTATCATCGCTTGCGTGCTCGTACCGGTAGGCCTTTTCCTGGGGGCCGGCTTCCTGATCTCCCTGGTCATGCCGGAGGGGCGAATTCCCCTCCTGGTCGGCGGAGGCTTTACCGGCGGTGTCATCGGCCTTTGTGCCGCTTACTGGGGAGGGGCGGCGCTGGTCTTTGCCGTGGCTAACGAGACCCTTGGGGTACGTGATTCCCTGGTGAAGGGGTGGGAACGGCTCGGTTCGTTTGTCTGGGTCTATTCCCTCACCGGATTCATCATCGGGGGCGGTTTTTTTCTCTGTGTCGTGCCGGGAGTGATCTTCTATGTCTGGTTCTTTTTCAGCCAGTTCGTGCTGGCCGCCGAAGGGGACCGGGGGATGGCTGCGCTCCTCAAAAGCAAGGAGTACGTCAGAGGTCGCTGGCTTGACGTGTTCTTCCGGGTATTCGTGCT
This sequence comes from Deltaproteobacteria bacterium, assembly GCA_021848385.1. Lineage (GTDB taxonomy): Bacteria > Desulfobacterota > Desulfuromonadia > Geobacterales > Geobacteraceae > Geomobilimonas. The sequence continues at coordinate 39,929 of JAJZUQ010000002.1, read as the reverse complement.
CTGGATCATTTCGGTTGTGGCGGGGATGATACCGTTTGCGGGGTCGTTCCTGTCGATCGTATTCATACCGTTCAGCATGATCTATCACTACCGCATCTATGCCGAACTCCGGGAGATCAGGGGTGAGGTGGAGGTGCCGGCAACGGGGAACGACAAAAATATCTGGCTGGGAGTGGGGCTGCTCGGCCATCTGGTGTTTTTCGGGCTGATCGGATTGGCGGTGTTGGGGCGTTTTTGCGTGGACTGAAAGCTCCCCCTGTAATTTCAGGTACAAAAAAGCCGCATCCGATTGGATGCGGCTTTTTTGCTGGGGAAACCTGGATTACTTCGCGGCCGGTGCAGCCGGAGTCTCGGCGGGCTTCACGGCAGCTTTCTTCTTGGCCTTCTTGGCTTTTTTAGCTTTCTTGACAGGCTTCTTCGTTTCCTTCTTGATCGGCGGGTGGCCGGCGGGAAGGGCAGGCTGGGCAGCAGGAGCAGTCGGAGCGGGTTCGGCGGCGCAGACCAGGCCGGCGAAGGAAACTGCTACGAGGGCGGTAACGATTGCGGACAGAACTTTTTTCATGGTGGACCTCTCTTTGTTGGTTGATTGGTGGTGCTGATGTGCATAAAGCAGGGAGCGTGCCAGTTCGATTGAGTCTCGTAATAAGCTGTATATAAAGGATAATTCTTGCCGTGCGATTTGCGGCAGCTGAACGGCGCCCTTAAATCATCCCTTCCTTGCCCCATTTGCGGCAGTCGGTCTGCCGGCCAGTGCATGCAGCCGATCCATGCGGTGAATAAGTACCCTGCTCCCCTCTACGTCGATAATTCCTTCCTCCCTCAGCTTTCTGAAGGTGCGGGAGAGCGTTTCGCTGACCGTGCCGAGACGGGATGCCAGTTCCCCCTTTTTCATGTCCAGGTCGAGGTAGGTCTTCCCCTGGAACGTGGTCGATTTCCGTTCGGCCAGCTCGATCAGGTAGGTGGCCAGGCGGGATGGAACCTCGGCAAAGGAGAGTTCCTCGATCTGGCGTGCGAAGCGGCGGAGCAGGAGCGACAGGGAAACGATCAGGTTGAGGGAAAAGCGGGGATTTCGCTCCAGAAGCCCCATGAATGCTTCCCGGGGGAAAAAGAGCGCTTCCCCCTTTTCCAGTGCACGGGCCTCGGCGGGATAGCGTCCATCGCCGAAGAAAGCGGCCTCGGCGAAGGTCTCGCCGGGATGGACAAAGTGCAGGACCTTTTCCTTCCCGTCGGGAGAGACCTTGCAGAGCTTCATACTGCCGGATGCGAGGAGATAGAAACCGTTGGCCGTATCCCCTTCTGCAAAGAGTGTTTCCCCCTTGGCAAAGCTCCTGCGGGAGACGATGGTGGCCACTTCTTCCAGGTGCCCGTCGTCCAGGCCGGAGAAGAGAAGGGATTTTTTAAGGCTTTCCTTGTTGTCCATGGGGATGACTCTCCTTCGTGAAGTATCATGTAACAATGCCCTGCTGACCACCGGAACTCCATGGCGCAAGCATAACCTTAACCAGCGGTGTCATGCAACGACCTTCTGCGTATTTTCAGGATTTGAGAAGTCCGGAAGACACAAAAGCCCGGATTCCAAGGCGTGTGAGGTCACGGTGGAAACTGCACCGGGGTTCCTTTCATGGTGCGAAGCGAGCCCGGTTACGGTACACTGAACAGAGGAGGCAGACCAATGGCTGACGAACACGATCTGATAATCCTCGGTTCCGGGTCCACCGCGTTTGCCGCGGCGCTCCGGGCCACGTCCCATGGCGCCCGGGTGCTCATGATCGAAAAGAGCGTGATGGGGGGGACCTGCGTCAACTGGGGATGCATACCGAGCAAGACTCTCATTCATGCGGCACAAATCTGCCAGGATGCCCGCCTCGGAACAGGGGTCGGGATCGGGCTGCGGGACGAAGGGGTGGATTTCGCCACCCTCTCGGACCACAAGGAGCGGGTGGTCGGCCATCTCCGCCAGACACGCTACATGGACGTACTCCACAACGTGCCGGGGTTGACCCTTGTCAGGGGAACCGGCCGGTTCCTCGACTCCCGGACAGTGGAGGTGGGGGACCAGCAGTTCCGGGGGGATAAATTCCTGATAGCCACCGGGGGCTACCCCCGCATTCCCGCCATTCCCGGTCTCACGGAGGGTGATTTCCTTACCAGCCGGTCAGCTCTTCTCCTGAGGGAACTTCCCCGGTCGCTGGTCATTATCGGCGGCGGGGTGATCGCCCTGGAACTGGGACAGATGTACCGGCGCCTTGGAGCGAGCGTGACGGTGCTGGAGCACGGTCCGCGGGTGCTGCCATCAGTAGATGCTGACGTGGCCCTGACGGTGCAGGAGTCGTTACGCAGTGAGGGGACTGATATCGTTGTGGATGTGAAGGTTTGCGGAGTGACCCGCAAACTCAGTGAGACGCTCGTGCAGTGCGAGCAAGGGGGCGCAACGGTTGAGTTTGCCGCCGAACGGCTCCTTGTGGCGGTCGGTACCGCGCCGGCCACCGCCGGTATCGGCCTTGAACGGGCAGGGGTGGAACTGGACGGGAAGGGATTTGTCCTGGTCGATGAGCGTTTGCGCACCTCGACCCCCGGCATCTGGGCTGCCGGCGACGTGGTCGGTGGCATGATGATTGCGACGGCAGGGGCGAGGGAGGGGATCGTGGCGGTAGACGACATGCTCGATCCGGGGTGCGGCTGTACCCTGGATCATCTTTCAACCCCCATGGCGATCTTTACCGACCCAGAGGTGGGGCTGGTCGGCCATACGGAGGCCTCGGCGCGAGAGGCGGGCTACGAGGTGGTGAGCAACATCCTGCCCGTGTCCGCCATTCCCAAGGCCCATGTCACCGGGCAGACGGCCGGTATCATCAAGCTGGTTGCCGATGCCGCCACCGGACGGATCCTTGGTGCCCATCTTGCGTGCCAGCGGGGGGCAGATATCATCAACGAGGCGGCCATGGCTGTCCGGTTCCGGATGACGGTTGCCGATCTGGCAAACTGTTTGCATGTGTATCCGTCAATGGGGGAAGGCTTGCGACTCTGTGCCCAGGGGTTTGACCGGGATGTGAGCAAGCTTTCCTGCTGTGCCGAATGAGAATCCCCCGTACTGCGGTGTCTGTGCAGGTTTTCCGGGGATGTCGGGCCGGGAGATCGTAAGCAGTTCGGCGAGATAACCGTAGAGGGTTTGTCATGGAAGGACCCGCAAAATTTGCATCCTTGGACCCAGATTTGTCACGTCGGCTCCACCGGGCGCTGACCGCCGGCAAGGAAGAGCTGTTTGATGTGCTCACCGATCCTTCCATGGATGTGCTCCAGGCGGCCATCAAAAACCCCTGTCTGCATGACAACCATTTGCTGGCGCTTCTGAAGCGGCGGGATCTTTCGGAAGACCTGCTCAGAATAATCTACAAGAACCGTCTCGTTGCTGAAAGCCATGCGTTGAAGGTGGCCATGGTGCACAATCCCGGCACGCCGGGACAGATCACCCTCACGCTCCTGCCCCATCTCCATCTGTTCGAACTGGTTGCCATCTGCTTCCTTGCCGGAGGAACCCCCGACCAGAAGCTGGCCGCCGAACGGGCCATCATCCAGCGACTCCCCACCACCCCCCTTGGCAACAAGCTGACCCTGGCCCGCCGCGGGACACCTGCATTGGTAGAGGCCCTGCTCCGCGAGGGGGATTCCCGGCTCGTTGAACCCTGTCTGGAAAACCCCCGGCTCAACGAGTCCTCGGTGTTCCAGTTCCTCAACAGCTCGAAGTCAACGGAGGAGACCATCTCCATGGTGGCCCGTCATCCACGCTTCAAGGGACGCCCCAATCTCCAGCTTGCCATCCTCAAGAACCCCCGCACACCGGCGATCTGGTTCAACCTCTTCCTCCCCCATTTCAACATCGCCGGTCTCCAGGGGATAATCGCCTCCCGCCGCCTCACACCCGCCCAGAAAAAGCTGGTCACGGACGAACTGAAACGGCGCGGCCAGGGGTAGGGATTACGCCACGTAACAATCAATCCCCTCGACCACCCCTGACCCTTCCTGAACCAGGAGGGGGACGTGAAGCTCCCCTCCTTGATAAGGAGGGGCTGGGGGTGGTGCTCATGGTTTCGCCGGAAACCAGCGCCGGAGGACGAACCCCTTTCCCTTCCCTGCGGTGCCATACGCGTCGAGCGGCTTCCGGTGGCGCACGAGCTCTGTCAGTGCCTCACGAAGTGGCCTCACGATAACTCCCCCACTGCCGTTGCATTTCAGCCGGCTCTCGATGAGCCGTTCCCGGTCCAGCACGATCTGCACATGCCCATCCCAGACGATGAGGTCGAGAGGTTCCACCTTCTGTACGATCTCGCTGGCGGTGAGACCGGCAATAGAAATGCCTCTGCCATACCTGACCAGGGCGCTGGTGTTGCGGGGGGTGAAGCCGCCGGTCGCCTCGTAGAGGAGGCCGGAGCAGTCCAGCCCGGCCAGCGTCCATTGTCCGCTTGTGGGGGATGAACCTGTCTTCGGCGGATAGAACTTCCCCATTTCCGGCACCCCTTCACTGACGTTCCCTCCCCAGACATAACTTTCCCCTTGGGCGGCAAGCAGTGCGGCAATAATCGTCTTTCGGAGGGGCAGCCTGCGTGCCCGCTCCGGTGGCTGCTCCTGGCTGGCTGTGACAAAGCGGCTGTCGATGTAATAACCTGTTTTCGACGGGTAGGGGTAATCGCTGCTTGTCACCCGGTAGATCGTGGCCGGCCCTTGGGGAAGTGTCGCCTCAATACGGAAAACGGTGCCGGGGAGGGCGATGAACTCCAGTTCCCTGATCTGGCCGCAGCGGTCCAGCTTCAGGGTGGCGCCGTCCTTGCCGCCGAAGACGGCTGCGAACGTAGGGGTATTGAGGACCGGTGTCGGTTGCCGGGCGACGGCATAACGCGGGACAGACTCCCCTGCGAGAACGGGCAGAGGAAAGGAGAGAAGAATAGTGACGAGGAGTTTGAGGAGAAAGGGCATGGTGAGCCTCTGGCCTGCCGTAGTGGTATCCATGCAGGGAACTATAGCAGAAAAATGCTAGGTAAAGGAAGGAACGGTGCGGCGGGAGCGGTATACTGATAGCTATGGAGCAGAGATTTTTCGCCGATACGATGCTCGGGAAGCTGGCTCGCTGGCTCAGGGTCGTCGGCTGTGACGTCGCCTATGCCCCGGCGCTGGACGATGCCGAGCTGGTGGTGCGGGCGCGGGAGGAGGGGCGGCTGATCCTGACCCGCGATACCTTGCTGATCCGCCGCCGCTGGGCACGGGATAACCATTTTTTCGTCGTGGGGGACCACTGGCGCGACCAGCTGCGCCAGGTTGTCACGGCCTTTGGTATCGACCCGTTCCGGCATATCCTCACCCGTTGCCTGGAGTGCAACGAGCCGTTGCAGGATGTGGTGCGGGTGGCGGTGGTGGACCGGGTGCCCCCCTATGTCCATGACACTCAGGAGCTGTTCCGGGAATGCCCGGCCTGTGGCCGGATTTACTGGGGAGGCACCCACCGGGAGCGGATGGTGGCGGAGCTGGAAAAATTGCTGGGTGAGTAACGGGATAGCCGGTTCAGGGGGAGGCAGGGGCGGTAAAAGCCCAGGCAAGCGGGAGAAGGTGGATATGGCCCGACGCGAAGAGCGCCAGGGCTTTTTTTATGCCCGGCGGCTCGTTGCCGTTGCCGTGGACGAGGATGAAACTTCCTTTCCCCGGAGTCTCTCCCTTGGCGAGCCATGCATCCGCACCGATCGGGATGAGGCCGAGTTCCCGCAGCCTGCGAATGAGCCTGCCGTCGGCGACCAGGCCGGGGAACCGGAAGTACGGGCCGGGGAGCAGGCCGTTTTCCAGGAGGAGTACCTCAGTTGCAAGCAGTTCCCGCTCAATGTCAGTTCCCGGCTTGAGGAGAAAGTTATGCTCCAGGGGGGCCTTGGGATCGTACGGGTGGGTGAGGGAATGGTTGATCCAGGTGATGGCGAGCCTGCCGGCTGATACCTGCTCCTTGAGCCAGGCAAGCTCTTTCGAATGCTGCTGGAGCCAGCGGCCGCTCATGGAGATGGCCATCGGCACAGGACCCTCTTTTCCCTGGGGGAGCCTGGTCACGGTGGTAAAGAATTCCCGTTCGAAGGGGCGACCCGACGGGCACATGTCCACGGTAAGGAAGAATCCTTCCACCGGTAGGTCGGCATGGCGGGCTCCGTGGTTCTGGAGACGGTACGGAGGGGCGGTGTGACGGTCGAGGGCCCGGAGGTAAGGCGTTGCTTTGAGGTTCGCTTGAGGGGCCGGCCGGTCAAAGTTAAGTTCAGATTCCTTCACCGTGGCGGTGGCGAGGGTGGCCGGATTGACGATGAGGAGACGGGGGAGGCCGTTCTGCTGGAACCGGCGGATGGCGATCTGAAGGGTGCCGGTCGTGTCGTGGCCGGCACGAAAGATGGGGGTATAGCCGGTGATCGTGTCGGCGGCAGCCCAGGGAGCAGGTAACAGGAGGAAGATTGCCGTGAGGAGAAGAGCGGGAAGGGTCGATCCAAGTATGAAGGGACGTTTCGCATCAGAGGACTGTCCCTGTTTCCCCTGAGTTACTCCGGCTGGAAGCCTGTCAGTCATAGGTCAGGACCGACGCGATGGCGGCGTCGATCTTTTCTGTGTCAACCCTGGTGTTGAAGCAGGGGCCGAAGGGACGATCGTTGAGGACCCCGATGACCGGGAGGGGGTAGCAGTCCTTGATCCCCGAGGTGAGGTCCCGCTCGCAGGCTACCGCCACCACGAGTTTGGGGCGCGTCTCGATGATCACCTTGCGGGCCAGGGTGCCGCCGGTAGCGACGGAGATGTTAACCTGGTATTTTCTGGCCAGTTCCGCCAGTCCCATGATGTCGCAGCGGCCGCAACGGACGCACTTGTTGATGTCGCCGGTCACCTTGATCTCGCAGTCGAACAGCTGAAGGCAGTGGGGGAGCAGGACCAGTATCCGGTCAGCCGGTACCAGCAGTCGCTGGGACTGGACCAGGCTGTTGTTCATGGCGATGAATGACTGACGGATGGTGTCCTTGGGGATGCCAAGCAGTTTCCCCATCGCTTCGATCATGGGGAGGAGGAACTTGATCACCACCAGCCGCATGAAGCGGGTAAAGAGGATATCCTTCCCCAGGGCGGTGGTCAGGACCAGCAGAGCGGTGCCGCAGAGGGCGAGGCCGGAGAGGATGCCGGTGAGGATGCCGACGATGTGGGGGAGGTTGGGGTGGATGTTGGCCAGGCCCCGGGTCGGTATCCACCACATGAGGTAGATGAGCCCCACGATGAGGATGCAGGTCACCCCCATGAGGGCGATGAAAAGCCGTTTGCGCGGCGGCGCCGGCGTGTCGTTCATGTCAGCCACGTACTGTTTCCTTGGAGCCCAGGATGGTGCCCGGGGCGATTTTGACGCCGGCCAGGAATTCCTGGACCGGGAGGCGCTTGCGCCCTTCCAGCTGCAGTTCTTCTATGAACAGGCTGCCGCTGCCGCAGGCGACTTCCATCCCGTTTCTGTCGGCCATCAGGATAGTACCCGGCGCGCCGTGTCCCTCTCCCTCTCTGACCCGGCAGATCTTGAGGGTCTTCTCCTCAAGAGTCGTGAAAGCGCCAGGCCAAGGGGTAAAACCCCGTACCAGGTTCTTGATGACCCGAGGCTCTTTCCCCCAGTCGATGAGCCCATCCTCTTTTTTCATCATCGGGGCGTAATTTGTGAGGCTGTCGTCTTGCTTTTCCGGCACGAGGAGGTCATCCGCCAGGAGATCGAGGGTTTCCTCCATGGCTGTAGCGCCGAGCAGGGCAAGTCTGTCGTGGAGCGACTGGGCGTCCTCATCCGGATCGATGGGGATGGCCTTTTTCACCAGCATATCTCCCGTGTCGAGTCCCACGTCCATGAGCATGGTCGTGACCCCCGTTTCGGTCTCGCCGTTGACGATGCACCAGTTGAGGGGGGCGGCGCCCCTGTAGCGGGGAAGGAGCGAGGCGTGGACGTTGATGCACCCTTTGGGGGGGATGTCGAGGAGCGCTTTGGGAAGGATCTGGCCGAAGGCGATCACTACGATGAGGTCGGGGTGGAGCTCCTGGATTGCAGCGATGACTTCCGGGGCGCGCACCTTAACCGGCTGCAGCACCGGTACGCCGTGTTGTCCGGCAAGGGCTTTCACCGGCGGGGGGGTCAGTTTCTGGCCACGTCCCTTGGGCCGGTCAGGCTGGGTGACCACGGCGATGACCTCCTCACCCCGGTCGAACAGCATCTGCAGCGTGGGACAGGCAAACTCCGGCGTTCCCATGAATACGATACGAAGTGGCATGGTCACTCTTCCTGGCCTTCTTCCCGGGAGCGACGGTAGCGCTTGCGGAATATCTCCCGTTTGAGGGGGGAGAGGTGGTCAATGAACAGGATACCGTCCAGGTGGTCTATTTCATGCTGAAAGGCGATAGCCAGCAGGTCGTCAGCCTTATAGGTTATCTCGTTGCCGTCCAGATCCAGGGCCTTTACCACAACACGGGCATGGCGGCGGACGTTGGCCGAGTATTTGGGGACGGAGAGGCACCCCTCTTCCTCGTAGGATTCGCCATCAGCGTGGATGATGACCGGATTTATGGCGACGATGAGATCGGGCTGCTCGTCCTTGGGAGAGACGTCGATGACCACGATCCGCTGATGGACTCCGATCTGGGGGGCTGCCAGCCCGACTCCGGGGGCGGCGTACATGGTCTCCGCCATGTCCTGCACCAGGGCGCGGGTCGCGTCATTGATAACCGTAACCGGCGTGGATTTCTTCTTCAGTTCCGGGTCGGGAAAGTGGAGTATTGTTCGTATCATAGCCTGCCTTTTCGGGTTAATGCATCTCTTTAATATATAAACTTGCCAAGAAAAAAGCAATTCATTCCTCGTTGCTGTTTCAGTTCCCACTACGGTTTTCCACCCTTTCCGGCAGACACATTCCCCCTTGACATTTTTATGTCATGGATGTACCTACCGTTAGGTAAATTGCGTTTGGCGTTACACACGCGGAGGAAACATGGGACAGAAGGTCAAAGGGGAGCGGGTCGACGCGGCAGTGCGGCAGCGGCTTTTGGCGGCGGCACTGGATAGTTTTACCCGGAAGGGGTACGCCGCCACGTCGGTTCGGGAGGTCGTGGCCGCGGCCGGCGTTACCAAGCCGGTCCTCTACTATTACTTCGGGAGCAAAGAGGGTATCTACCTCGAACTGATGAACGACACCTATGCCCTGTTCGCAAAACGCCTTGATCTCCTTGCCGCATGTCAGGGTTCAGTGCGGGAGCGTCTCATCGCCTTCTGCACCGGTTGTTTTGACGGGTTCGTGGAGCATGTCCAGGTGGTGCGGCTCATCTATTCCATCTATTTCGGCTCATCCCAGGGGGCGCCACCCTTCCCCTACGAGGAGCCGTTCGACCGGATGCTGGAGATCCTGGCCGGCTTCGTGCGGGATGGGATTGCCGCGGGGGAACTGGTGGCGGTAGACGAAAAGGATGCGACCTGGGCCATTATCTCCTGCCTCAATACCGTCATGGAAGAGCAGTTGTGTCACACCCCCCCCCGCATCGACCGGCAGGGGCTGGTGCGGTTACTCAATCTGATCCTCAACGGATTTTCCCAAGGAGTGAAACCATGAAAAAAACAGGGACGTTGCTGCTCGTCACGGCAGCTCTGGTCTGCGCGTCCATTGCCGGCGGCTGCACGAAAAAAAGCGGTGAAAAGGGTGAGGGAGGGACGGCGGCCAGGCAGCCGGTTGCGGTGGAAGTTGCCGTGGCTGGGGCTACTGACCTGTCCGAGGGGATGGAAGTGACCGGGAGTCTTGAGCCGAAGTTCTCGGCCGACGTGAAGACCCAGATTCCCGGCCTCGTGAAGCAGGTTTACGTGACGGAATGGGTGCGGGTGAGAAAGGGGCAACCCCTGGCCAGCATCGACGTGGGAGAGACGGAAGCACAGGTCAAGCGCACGGAAGCGGGAGTTGAATCGGCAAAAGCCGGACTGGCCCAGGCCCAGGTGCAATTGACCCGCTCCGAGCGGGAACAGGCGCGGATGCTCAAACTGAAGGAGTCAGGCCTTGCCACTCAGCAGGCGGTGGACGATGCCCGGACCGAGGTCGCGGCGGCCACCGCCAGAATGGAGGCGGCACGGGCCCAGATCCGGGCTGCCGAAGAGGAGGTGCGCCAGGCCCGGGTGCGGCTTCGCAAGGGGCTCGTCACCTCTCCCCTGGACGGCGTGGTCGCCCTGCGCGATGTGAACGTGGGGGACCTGGCGGGGGATGCTGCCGCCGTCAAGCCGGTGTTTCGCATCGTGGATAACCGCATTCTCAACCTGACGGTCACCGTCTCTTCCGCCGATTCGGCCCGGGTGAAAGTCGGCCAGCCCCTGGAGTTCACGGTGGATGCCATTCCGGGAAGGACCTTTACCGGCCGGGTGATGTTCGTCAATCCCGAACTCTCCTCGACGGACCGTTCCCTCAAGGTCATCGCCGAGGTGAAAAACGGCGGTGAGCTTCTCAAGGGGGGACTGTTCGTCAAGGGGAGAATCCTTCTCGGTACGCGCACGGGGGTCATCCAGGTTCCCCGGAGTGCGTTGGCGGCATGGGACACGACGGCTCGGAAGGCCAATGTGTTCGTGGTGGAGAACGACACAGCCTGGCTCCGTGCCGTCGCCACCGGAGCGGTAAACGGCGAGCAGGTGGAGGTATCTTCCGGGCTCAAGGGAGGGGAGCGGTATGTGACGCGGGGCGGCTTTACCCTCAAGGACGGGGACCGGGTAGCAATGGCCGTGGGAACGAACAACGGAGGAACCGTGCGATGAACCAGATGCTGCTGCTTTTTCTCATGTTCTGCGGAGGGGCTGCCGTCGCGTTTCAGCCCTCTATCAACGGGCGGCTGGCCCAGAAAACCGGGGTCCTGGAGAGTTCCTGCATCTCCTTTTCGGTGGGGGCCGCGGCCTTGCTGATACTGGTCTTCCTTGTCGGGAAGGGTGATATGAGGGGAATTGGCAGTGCCACATGGTGGGAACTGAGCGGCGGCCTGCTCGGAGCCTTCTTCGTCACCATGACGATTGTCGCGGTCCCGCGCATCGGCACGACGGCTGCCATGGCTTCGGTTATAGCGGCCCAGTTGGCAACCGGCGTCCTGCTCGACCACTTCGGGATGTTCGGTTTCCGGGAAATTCCCCTGGACGGCAAGCGGGCATTCGGCATAGCGCTGCTGATGGCGGGAACGGCGCTGGTCGTCAGAAGGTAGCAACACTTCACAGCATGGAGCAGTGACCGACATGGCACAGACACCGTCGGACACCCTGTTTTCGGAGTTTACATGATTCTTTCCGACCTATCCATCAAACGCCCCATCTTCGCCGCGGTGATGATCCTGGCGCTTGTCACCCTTGGCCTCTTTTCCTACAAGCGTCTTGCCGTCGAGATGTTTCCCAACGTGGAATTTCCCCTTATTTCGGTGGTTACCACCTTTCCCGGCGCCTCGCCGGAAACGGTGGAACGGGAGATCTCCAAGCGGATCGAGGAATCGGTGAACCAGATCGCCGGGGTGAAGCACGTGTTCTCCACCTCCCGTGAGGGGGTTTCCACGGTAACCATCCAGTTCCAGCTGGAGCAGAAGGTGAACGACTGCGCCCAGGAGGTGCGGGCCAAGATCGGCTCCATTCGGGGCATTCTTCCCCAGGGGATCGAGGAGCCGATCATCCAGAAGCTCGACTTCAACGCTGCGCCGGTAGCGTCCCTGGCGGTGCAGTCCAACACCCTCTCCCCCCGGGAACTGACGACCCTGGTGGAGAAGCGGATCAAGAAGCGGTTCGAGAGTGTGGCCGGTGTCGGGAAGGTGGAGATGGTCGGCGGCCAGAAGCGCGAAATCAGCGTCGAGATCGACCCGGTGCGGCTCGACAGTCTGGGGCTCGGCGTCAACGATGTGGTTAACGGCATCCGCTCCGAGAACACCAATACCCCGTTGGGGAGATTGACCAGGGGAAACGCCGAATATCCGATGCGCATCGAAGGGAAGCCGGACCGGGCTGACGAATACCGCCGCATGGCCGTCACCCAGCGGGGGGGGCGTCCCATCCCCCTGGGAGAAGTGGCGGCCGTTGCCGACGGCACCGAGGAGCGGCGCAAGCTGGCGCTGGTCAATGGCCAGCCGGCCATCGGTCTCGACATCTACAAACAGTCGGGGGGGAACGAGGTGGAGCTGGTGGACACGGTCAAGAAGAACATGGCCAGGGTCCAGAAGGAACTGCCGCCGGGGGTGACCCTGACCATGGTGCGCGATGGCACCATCATGACCCGCGAGTCCCTGGCCGACGTGAAGGAGACCCTGATCATCGGCGGCATCCTTACGGTGCTCATTGTCTTCTGCTTCATCAACTCCTGGCGTTCCACGGTCATCACCGGCGTAACCCTCCCCATCTCGGTTATGTCGTCCTTTATCATCATGAATGCCATGGGGATGACCCTCAATGTCATGACCCTGATGGCGCTGTCGCTGGCCATTGGTCTCCTGATCGACGACGCCATCGTGGTGCGGGAGAATATCGTCCGCCACCTGGAGATGGGAAAGGACCACATGGAGGCGTCACGTTTCGGTACCAGCGAGATCGGCCTGGCGGTCTTCGCCACCTCCATGTCCATCGTTGCCGTCTTCATTCCGGTTGCCTACATGCGTGGCATCGTGGGGCGCTTCTTCTTCCAGTTCGGCATCAGCGTTGCCTTCGCCGTGCTGGTCTCCCTGTTCGTCTCTTTTACTCTCGACCCGATGCTGTCGTCTCGCTGGCACGATCCGTCCATTCACCTCCAGGGGCGGCGGAAGGGGCTGGCGCGGTGGCTGGAGCGCTTCAATGGCTGGTTCGACCTGACGGCGGACAAGTACCGCCGCGCCATCGGCTGGGCACTTGACCATCGCAAGACGGTGATGCTCTCGGCCGGCGCTGCGTTCATCGGCGGGATCGTCATCTTCGGCACCCTGGAATCTTCTTTCATGGCCAAGGAGGACAAGGGGGAGTTCCAGATATCCTTCAAAACTGCGCCCGACGCGGCACTTGCCGAGACCGAGGACAGGTTGAACGCCGTGCTCGCGACTCTTAGGGAGATTCCGGAGATCGACCACACCTACGCCACCATCGGCGCCGGCGACAGCGGTACCGTCCGGGACGGCCTGATCTATGTCAAGCTGAAGGAGCGCAAGGAGCGCACGCGGAACCAGTTCGAGCTGCAGCGCGATGTACGCCGCCGCCTCCAGAGGATTGCCGGCATCACCTTCTCCATCGAGGAGGTGGGGCAGATGGGGGGCGCCCAGAAACCGCTCAACGTGAACCTGAAGGGGGACGACCTGGCGACCCTGAAGCAGCTGGGACAGCGTCTCAAGGAAGAGCTGTACACGGTGCCGGGGATCGAGGATCTTTCCGTCACCCTGGAGCATGACATCCCCGAGTACCGGATGAAGGTGGATCGGGAAAAGGCGTTTTCCGCGGGGGTCACCACCAATGACGTGGTGGCCGCGCTCTCCCGCCTGGTGGGGGGAGAGGCTATCTCCACCTACGAGGATGAGGACGGGGACGCGGTCGACGTGCGGGTGCGGCTGCCCGAGTCCCTGCGGCGCAATCCGGGGCAGGTTGCAGATCTGAAAATTTCGGTGCCGGCAGCCTCCGGCGGCAGCAAGCTTGTGCCGCTGGCAAGCCTGGTCAGCACCCGCGTTGCCACCAGCCCGACCGAGATCAACCGCCGCGATCTTGCCCGCCAGGTGACGGTCTCCGCCAACCTGGACAACCTCCCCATCGGCACGGCGGTCAAGCATGTCGAAGCGGCGGCAAAACGGATCAACATGCCGCCGGGGTACAGCATCAGCATGTCGGGGGAGGCGGAGGACATGGCCGAGTCCTTCGGCTACATGGTAGAGTCGCTGCTGCTGGCGATCATCTTCGTCTATCTGATCCTGGCGGCCCAATTCGAGTCGTTCTTCGAACCGCTGGCGATCATGCTGTCGCTCCCCCTCTCCATCGTCGGGATGGCAGGGATGCTCAAACTGACCGGCGACACGGTGAACATCATGGCGCTGATCGGCCTGATCATGCTGATGGGGCTGGTGACCAAGAATGCCATCCTGCTGGTGGACTACACCAAGGTGCTCAGGCGGCGGGACGGCATCCCCCGGCGCGAGGCGATCATCCAGGCGGGACGGACGCGGCTGCGACCGATCATCATGACTTCTCTGGCCATGATCTTCGGCATGCTGCCGCTCTTTCTCGGGATCGGCGCCGGTGGCGAAGGGCGCGCTCCCATGGCCAGGGCTGTGGTCGGGGGGCTCCTGACCTCGACGCTTCTGACCCTCTTGGTGGTGCCGGTCATGTACACCTACATGGACGACCTGGGGGGGTGGGTGAAGCGGCAGTTCGGGAAGGGGACGGTGGCATGAAAATACCGTACATTTCAACGCAGAGACGCAGAGACGCAGAGACGCAAGGAAAACATGCCGCCAAGATATCCTGGCAATTTACTGCGGGCATTATACGTGCATTTGAACTCCGATCTGTACTACAGGATGATACATATCAGTTTTGCCAGTTTTCCTTTGCGCCTCTGCGCCTTTGCGTCACAGTCATCTGTTTGTCATCGTTTGTGCTCTGTTATCCGCACCTTTCCCGCGCTGCCGAGGTCCGTACCCTTACCCTGGACCAGGCCTTGGAAATTGCCGTCGCACGCAACCGTGACATCCTCAAGGCACGGGAATTCTACAATCAGGTGCAGGGGAAATACGTGGAGGAGCGGTCCGCGGCTCTTCCCCAGATCACCCTCACCGGTCAGCTTTCCCGGCAGCAGGATGACAGCCAGAAGATCCTGACGGGAGGGTTCATCCCCACCCGCCAGGACACGGGAGGGGCGGAACTGGGTATTTCCCAGGTCGTCTACTCCTGGGGGAAGGTGGGGGCCGCCATCCGCGCCGCCGACATCGGCTTTCGCACCGCCGACGAGCGTCTGCGCATGGCCCGGCAGGGGACGTACCGCGATGTCTCCACCGCCTTCTACGACATACTGCTGGCCAGGGAACTGCACGCCATCTCACGGCAGAACCTGGAGCAGAAGAGTCGCCATCTGGACGAGGCCCAGCGCAAGTATGCGGCCGGCGTTGCCACCGACTACGACGTCCTGGCGGCGGAGGTTTCGGTGCAGAATGCCCGTCCGGACCTGATCCGGACCGGAAACCAGCTCCGCTCCACCAAGGACAGGCTCCGTTTCATTCTTGCTCTGGAAGAAGATGTGGAGGTGGCCGGGGAGTTGGAGCTGCCGCCGGCGGCTCTCCCCTCCTACGAAGAATCGCTGGCGGTGGCCCGCAAGCGCCGGCCGGAGCTGGAGGAGCTGAGACGCCGGAAGGAGATCGCGGGCGAGCTCGTGACCATTGCCAATGCCGATGACAAGCCCCGCCTCGACATCAAGGGGGGGTACGGCTGGCGACGACTGGAGGCGGGGGATGTCCGGGGTGACGGCCAGGACTGGAACGTCGGCCTCTACCTTTCATTCCCCTTCTTTGACGGGTTGAAGACGCGCGGCAAGGTGGCCCAGGCGGAAAGTGAGCGGCACGCCCTGGAGATCGACGAGGCGAAGCAGTCAGACGCCATCTCCCTGGAGATTCGCGATGCCCTCAATCATGTCCGGGAGGCGCAGGAGATCGTCTCCGCCCTGACCGGGACGGTGGCACAGGCGGAGCGTCTTCTCACCATGGCGGAAAAGGGGTACGAGCTGGGGGTGAAAATCCGGCTTGAGGTTGACGATGCGGAGCTGAACCTTAACCAGGCGAAGGGGAACCTGGCCCTCGCCCGGCGGGATTACCTGGCGGCACTCGTCAACCTGAACTGGACGACGGGGGTTCTTGGCGAAGGAAACGTATCCGCCCCCTGATTTTCCCGTTCCGTCGAACCGCTGTTGCAAAATGCTGCCGGTTCCCTCTACTGGGTCGGTGGCAGGATGTTCCCTGCACAGGAGAATGGATTCATGCTCAAACGGATAAATATGCTCAGGGAGTTTTCCATCCCCCTCATTGCCGGGGTGGTGATGGCTCTCTACTGGGCGAACCACGACCCGTCCGGATACCATCACTTCATCCATGGGCCGCTGGCCGGACCCTTAAGCTTCCACTTCCTCTCCAACGAACTGTTCATGGTGTTCTTCTTCGGCATCGCTGCGGTGGAGATCACCCAGAGCTGTCTGCCGGGAGGAGACCTCAACCCGCCGCGCAAGGCGGTCAATCCGCTTCTGGCAACCCTGGGAGGGGTGCTGGGTCCGGTAGTGGTCTATCTGGTATTGAACGGCATCAGCGGTTCGCCGGAGCTCGCCAATGGCTGGGGGATTCCAACTGCCACGGACATCGCCCTGGCCTGGCTGGTGGCGCGACTGGTGTTCGGCGCCAACCACCCGGTCATTTCCTTCCTCCTTCTCCTCGCCATTGCCGACGATGCCGTCGGTCTTGCCATCATCGCCATCTTCTATCCCGATCCCGCCTTACCTGTGGCGCCAATCTGGCTCGCGGTGACGGTGGCGGGGATGATCGTCGCCTGGCTCATGCGGCGCCGCCAGGTAGGAAGCTACTGGCCTTACCTCATTGCCGGAGGTGTGCCGAGCTGGATCGGCCTCCATCAAGCCCACCTCCATCCCGCCCTGGCCCTCGTCTTCATCGTTCCGTTTCTCCCCCATGCAGCCCGGGAGAAGAAACACCTGTTTGAAGAAGACATCCGGGATACCTCTCCTCTCGCCAGTTTTGAGCATGAGTGGAAGGTGATCGTCGATTTTGGACTCTTTACCTTTGGTCTGGCAAACGGGGGGGTGGAGTTCTCTGCCGTCGGTCAGGTTACCTGGCTGGTCCTTGCGGCACTTCTGGCGGGGAAAACTTTGGGCATCTTCAGCTGCGGCATGCTGGCACGTGCGCTCGGCTTTCCTCTGCCGTCGAGGATGGGAGTGCGTCACCTCCTGGTGGCCGGCATGGTTGCCGGTATAGGCTTTACCGTCGCCTTGTTCGTGGCGGGGGAGGCCTTTACCGACCCGCTGGTGCAAGGTGCTGCCAAGATGGGGGCGATGCTGAGTATTGTCGCCGCGGTTCTGGCCGTGCTGATGGCGAAGATTTTGGGCATCAGGAAGGTGCGGTAGCGGTTGCACGAAAAAAGGCTTCACAATCCGTGAAGCCTTTTTCCCAAACAACAGCAGTACTTTGTAACGCTTATTGTTTCGCTGCTAACCCCTCTAAATCTCCCCTTATCCAAGGGGAGACTGAGGGGTGTTAGATTTGGAGGTTACATGGTAGTAGTTCCTGTTCAGCTTGACAAAGGTTCTTTCCCGGGCACTTTCCCGTCCCCCGGGAGGGACCTCTCCATCGGAAGCTCGATGACGAACTCCGCCCCGTCCGGGCCGTTCCGAACCGTGATATTCCCACCCATGTTTTTTTCGATGATCATCTTCGACATGTAGAGCCCGATGCCGGTTCCGTGCCCCTTTGCCTTGGTGGTGAAATAGAGTTCGAAGACCTTGTCTGCATCACCGGCACTGATTCCCCCTCCGTTGTCATGTACCGTTATGACGGCGTTTTTACCCTCCTGCCGGCAGAAGATATTCACGCAGGGTTCCACGATATTGCGTTCCAGGAGAACGTCCTTGGCATTGCAAAGGATGTTCAGGAGCGCATGGGAAAACTCGTTGGGATAGCCGTTAACCAGGATGTCGGGCGCATGGCCCACGAAGCACAGGGCGACGCCGTTCTGGGCAAAGTAGGAATGGACGAAGAACATGCTCTTCTCGATAGCCTTTTCAAGATTGAAGGGGTGGGGGGCCCTCTCCGGACGGAAAAAGTTCCGAAAGTCGGTAATGGTGTCCGCCAGGTAGTCGAGCTTGTCCAGGCAGGATGCCACTTCCCGGTCGAATATCTCGGGAGTGAGCTCTTTGTCGTGGTACGCCTGCTGCAGGTACTGAAACCGGAGCCCGATAGTGGTCAGGGGCTGGCTCCACTGGTGCCCGATGAAGTTGATCATCTCCCCCATGGAGGCCTGGCGGGACTGCTGGTACATAATCCGTTCCTTGCGGTTGTTTTTCTCCACCTCTTCGGCAACCCGCTGCTCCAGAGTCGCGTTCAACCCCTCCAACTGCAATTGCTTCACCACCAGTGCATCCTGGGCCGCTTGCCGTTCCTGCTCCCGTTCCGCCAGTTTCCCGGCCATGGAGTCGAACGCCTGTCCCAGTTCACCCAGCTCGCCCCCGGTCACATGGTCGGCAACCCTGACATCGAGATTCCCCTGGGCCATGGTGTCAACGGTGTTTTTCAGGGTGGTGACCCGGTCGACGATGGAACGCCGGCCAAGGTAGAGGACACCAATGAACGATACGATCAGAAAGGGGGTCAGAAGTAAGACGTCGCGGACAAGGGCGCTGTTTGCCCTGGCCACCGCATCGCCGTAGGGTATCCCTGTGCGAATGTACATGTAGGGGGTTTCTTCATATTCCAGGCGCTGTTTTCTGAAGACGATGAGCCGTTCAAGGCCGTCGTAGGCCATCCCCCTGAACGACCCGATCCCTTCGATCCCCTGCATCTGCGCGAAATACTCCTTCTTGTCGGTCTTCCCCACAAGCTTGGGTTCGCGGCCGCTGAAGAGGATGGTCCCCTTGTGGTCCAGGATGATGTACGACGTGGCGGCGGGAAGTCCCGTATGGAGGAGTATTTTTTTGAAGCTCGCCAGATCGATGGCGAAATTGAACACCCCCTTGATGGTGCCGCTCTGGTCCCTGAGGGGGAGTCCGAAGTTGAGGGTAAAATCCGAAGCTTCCGGCGATGGCCGGTATTCTCCAGACGAGAGCCGGCCGGTGGCCAGGGCGTTCACGAACTGCCGTTGACCGGCGATGGACTCATGTTCTCTTCGGGGGTCTGCCGCTGCCCAGATATTCCCCCTGGTGTCCGCAATCATCAGATTCCTGATCTGGGGGATGTCCTTGCTGATCACGCCGAGAAGTTCATTGACCCTTGTTCTGTCCCTGCTCTTGACACGGTCGAGCAGTGCCAGCGTCTCCAGAAGTTCCTCGGTCCCGGTCAGGAACTTGTCCTGGTCGAGGCCGATATTGTTGGCCAGTTCCTGGATGTTCCTCGTGGCAGCATTCAGGGCGTCCTGACGCTGATCCAGCCCCGAATAGACAATGATACCGATGGCCGGGAGTGCCAGGAGGATGGCAAGGGTTGCCAGTTGGATGTTGATGGGCAATGAGAAAAAACGGTTCATCTGCAAAACTCCATAGCCATTTCAGTTATCTTGTCAACCCTGTTGCGGGAATTGGCGACGGAGAGGTGTTAATGGGATCAGGGCTGCCGGTTGATGGCGTGCCTCAAGACGGTGCTCGGTTTGAACGTCAGGACCCTGCGGGCGGAGATTCTGATTGTTTCGCCCGTGTGCGGGTTTCTTCCCCGACGGTCTTTTTTCTCTTTTACCTCGAAATTGCCGAAACCGGTAATTTTGAGGTTCTCACCGGCTTCCAGGGTGCTTTTTATGATGCTGAAAGCAGTTTCCAGTATGTCGGCGGACTCTTTAAGGGGAAAACCGGTGGTGAGGTGGATTTTTTCGGCGATGCAGGCTTTTGTCATAGAGTACCTCGTTGGGTCGTAGTCACGGCAATGATATTGCTCGTAGCATAAATACGGTTAAAATCCAAGAGTTTATTGGTGCGCTAATCAATTTTTATCCGGTGATTCGCCAGGGAATATCAATCGCTCAGGTCGATCTCATCGCGATGGCCCAGGCCGACCGAGTTGTCGATGAAGTAGAGTCTGCGGGGGGCAATCCTGTACCAGCGGACCTTGGCCAGGGCCTTGACAATGGCTGCGGGAGCCTGCGCCAGCATGCCGACCACGGGGAACTTCTCCCCATAGAGCCGCCGGGCTTTCTCCTCCTCATCCCCGGAAAGTTCGCTGACCGTGCCTTCCATCTGTATCCCCTTGATGTCCGTCCAGTCGGCGTAATCCTCCTGGATTGTCAGGGCGACGAGCGGGTTCTGTGCCAGGTTCAGACAATGCCGGCTTTCGGGTGATGACAGAAAATACAGGGTATAGCCATCGTTAACGTAGAACACCGCAGAGGCCCAGATATCTGTGCCGCTGCCTGTGGCCAACGTGGCGACATTGTGGCTCCGGAGGTAGCGTTGAACCTGTGTGCTCGGTCTGTTTTTCATAGGACGGGCCAATCGATGCCTCGGGTCACCCGACGGTAACCCCGGTCTGCATCTGTTTTAGTTGCTACTGAAAGCTGAATCGGGGGGAAGCGGGGTCCGTGGTGAGAACAGGCAGGGGTATACTACCATTCGATGCGGCAAGGCTGCAAGTGAGAATCCGGCTGTTCCCGAACGCAAAAGTGCTTCACGGGACAGTCGCGAAGACTCTCTGCCGCACGAAAAAACGGGTTTAGCCGTTTTCCCGAGGAAAGCCGGCTAAACCCGTTTCTGATTTCTGGTGGGCACGTTCGGGATCGAACCGAAGACCTGCCGATTAAGAGTCGGCTGCTCTACCAACTAAGCTACGTGCCCGCTACATCCGTTCATTCCTTCCGAATGTCGGTGTTAATCATAACTCACCATCAAATTCAAATCAACAACCCTTTAAAAAGAGTCGCTACATGACACCGGCCACATCCGCCGAAACGTGCGGCGCATATTTTTTGAAGTTTTCCTTGAACATCCCTACCAGTTTGGTTGCGGTCGCATCGTATCCGGTTTTGTCTGCCCAGGTGTTGCGGGGATTGAGAACTTCCTTGGGCACGCCGGCACAGGCGGTCGGGATATCGAGACCGAAGAAGGGGTCCTTTTCAAAGGAGCCGGCGTTCAGGGAGCCGTCCAGGGCGGCATTAACCAGGGCACGGGAGTACGCAATCTTCATGCGGGAACCGACGCCATAGGCCCCGCCGCTCCAGCCGGTATTTACCAGCCAGCAGGTCACGTTATGTTTGGCAATCTTGTTGCGCAGAAGCTCACCGTACACGGTCGGGTTGAGTGCCATGAACGGGCCGCCAAAACAGGTGGAGAAGGTAGCCGACGGTTCGGTGACCCCTGCCTCCGTACCGGCCACCTTGGCGGTATAGCCGGAGAGGAAGTGATACATGGCCTGCTCCGGTGTCAGACGGGCAATGGGAGGCAGCACGCCAAAGGCATCGCAGGTGAGCATGATGATGTTGGAGGGGTGGCCGCCGCAGCCGCTTTTCACGATGTTGGGGATGTGGGTCAGCGGATAGGAGGCGCGGGTATTTTCGGTAAAGGAGTCGTCATCCAGGTCTACCCGGCGGGTATGGGTATCGATGGCCACATTTTCCAGGATGGTGCCGAAGCGGCGGGTTGTCTCATAAATCTCCGGTTCCGCCTCTTTGGAAAGATTGATGATCTTGGCGTAGCAACCGCCTTCAAAGTTGAAGACCCCCTTGTCGTCCCAGCCATGCTCGTCATCCCCGATCAGGGAGCGGTTCGGGTCTGCGGAGAGGGTCGTCTTGCCGGTGCCTGACAGGCCGAAGAACACGGCGGAATCACCATTCGGCCCCACGTTTGCGGAGCAGTGCATGGACAGGATGTTTTTCTCTACCGGCAGGAGGTAGTTGAGAATGGTAAAGATCGCCTTCTTGATCTCGCCGGCATAACTGGTGCCGCCGATGATGATCATCTTGCGGGCGAAATTGATGATGATAAAGGTCTCGGAGTTGGTGCCGTCCATGGAGGGGAGGGCGTGGAAGTGCGGCATATTGACGACGGTGAACTGGGGGGAGTGGTGAGTCAGTTCCTCCGGCGTCGCCGAGACGAACATGTTGCGGGCAAACAAAGAATGCCATGCATTCTCCGTAATGACGCGGATCGGCAGACGGTGATCCTTGTCGGCGCCGGCAAAGCAGTCCTGCACAAACAGGTCGCGACCATGCATATAGGCGCACATCCGATTATAGAGCGCATCGAACTTTGCCGGATCGAAGGGGCGATTGACCTTGCCCCAGGCGACATGATCGTGGCAGCTCGGCTCGTCGACGATGAATTTCTCGTTAGCTGCCCGTCCCGTATAGTGACCGGTTTTGACCGCTACCGCTCCCAGGTGTGAAAGCAGCCCTTCCCCCCGTTTCACAATCAGTTCGTAGAGCACCGACGTCGGCGGAGTCCAGTAAATAAGGTTGGCATTGGTGATGCCATGTGCTTCAAGCCCGGTCCCTCTGGTAATATCGTTAAAAGTCACAGCCCTACCTCCCTGGTGTCTGCATCCTGTCAGTTGGACAGTAATGCGCTTCATTGATTTGTCTGTAGTGTGCAACAAAATGTAATTATACCATGTTCAGTTGGGTATGGCGGGTAGCTCCACCCCGGCCATCTTTTGCACCATGCGCACGACCTGGCAGCTGTAACCGAATTCATTGTCGTACCAGACATAGAGGACGCAACGGTTACCCTCGGCAATTGTGGCCAGGGAATCGACTATTCCGGCATGGCGCGAACCGACAAAGTCGCTGGACACAACTTCGGGCGAGTTCGTGTAATCGATCTGGTTCTGGAGGGGAGAATCGAGTGAGATGTCACGCAGATAGGCATTTATCGTCTCGACGGATACCGGTTGTGCCAGCTCCAGATTGAGGATTGCGAGAGAGACATTGGGGGTCGGCACCCTGATGGCGTTGCCGGTCAATTTGCCGCTCAGACTGGGTATGACCTTGGCGACGGCCTTGGCCGCGCCGGTCTCGGTGATGACCATGTTGAGCGGGGCGCTCCGTCCGCGGCGGGATGCCTTGTGATAGTTGTCGATCAGGTTCTGGTCGTTGGTGTAGGAGTGGCAGGTTTCCATGTGGCCATGCACGATGCCGAAGCGATCATTGATGGCCTGCATGACCGGGACAATGGCGTTGGTCGTGCAACTGGCAGCGGAGAAGATCTGTTCTGCCGGTGTGATCAGCTCATTGTTGACCCCGGCAACCACATTGGGAATATCCCCCTTGCCAGGGGCGGTAAGGATCACTTTGGAAATACCCGGCGCCTTTAAATGACGGCCGAGCCCGTCACGGTCGCGCCACTTGCCGGTATTGTCGATGAGGATGGCATTCTGGATGCCGTACGCCGTGTAATCAACCTGCTCCGGCGCATCGGAATAGATGATGCGGATCATATTGCCGTTGGCGATAATGGCATTTTCTTCTTCATCAATGGTAATGATGCCGTCGAAATGGCCGTGTATGGAGTCGCGGCGCAACAGGCTGGCACGCTTGACCAAGTCATCCCCAGCCCCCTTGCGGACGACTGCGGCCCGCAACCGGAGCTTTTCCCCGCTTCCCGCTTTTTCTATCAGGATGCGGGCCAGGAGCCTGCCGATACGGCCGAAACCGTAGAGGACAATGTCCTGCGGCTCGGAAAGCACGGGACTGCGGCCGGTCAGGACGGTCGTCAGCTCCTTGCGGACAAATTCCTCGACGGGGCAACCTCCCCCCTGGGAGAGGAATCGCGTGGTCAATTTACCGAGATCAATTCGAGCGGGGGCAAGATTACCAAGCCCGTTGATCGCTTCGAGCAACGGAAACGTTTCCTTGACGGTCAGGTCGGCGTCGAGCACAAGGCGGGCAAAGCGGTGCGCCTTCAGTATGTCGTTGACCGTGTTGTGTGTCAAAGATCGACCATAGACGGTGGTAACTATGTTGTTGTCCCGGTACAGATGGCCGATCATGGGGAGCATGCGCTCGGCCAGTTCCTCCTGCAGCTGCCATTCTTTGAGGTGCGTCACCTGCTTTTTCAGATTCATGCAATACGTCCTTTCTCGGTGATTATGAGGATTGCGATTACTTGAGTTTGTCGAGTATGCGGAGCAGCCCGTCAAGGATGGTCGCAGGGTGGGGCGGGCAGCCCGGGATATAGAGATCGACCGGGATGAGGCTGTCTACACCGTTCAGGACCCGGGGCGAATCAAGGTACGGTCCGCCGTTGATGGCACAGGCACCGCAGGCGACGACGATTTTGGGGGCCGGAATCGCCTCGTAGGTGGTGAGCAGCGCCTGGCGCATGTTTTCGGTCACCGGCCCGGTCACCCAAAGGCCGTCCGCATGTCGCGGCGAGGCCACGAACTGGATGCCGAACCGCCCCAGATCCCATCCGATGGTGGAGAGGACATTGGTGTCGGCTTCGCAGGCGTTGCACCCCCCGGCACTGACCTCCCGAAATTTGAGCGACCTGCCGAACATCCGCAGCAGATCGGGAGGAAGAGGCTGGGCATGGTGCTGTTCCGTTCCCGGTCCAACCAGGAGATGGTCCCGCCGGGAAACGGCGAGCTGATAGTCGGTGGTAAACTCGATATTTCCGGCGGGGCATTCGGCACAGAACAGGCATTTCCCCATGTCCAGACAGGCACCCCCGCCGGCGGTATAGGCACCGTAGGGACACGGGGAGGTCTCATCTTTCCCCCCGTCAGGTTCCTCCCGTGACGAAACGACAGGGTAACCGCGAAAGCGTTCCGGCACCTGCAGCGGCGCAGCGGGGTAGGGCATGGTGCGATGACCCTGCCTGATGCGGGCAATGAGTGCTCTGATCATGGCGGATTATCCTTTCTCCGGATGAGCCGGGGTGTATCCGAGACGGGTTGATATGCGGGCTGCCGCTTCACGGATCAGGGGAATGAGCATGTCACGCTGCTGGTCCGGCGAAATCCTTATTGCCGGGGCGGAAATAACGACCGCTGCGATAATCTGACCGGTATGGTTGCGAATTGGCGCGGCCAGTCCCGCTACGCCGGGTTCCAGCTCTTCGTTGTTGATGGCGACCCCTTGTACCGCAACCAGCCGCAGGTGGCGCTCCAGAGCGTGACGATCGGTGATTGTTGCCGCCGTGTACGCGACGAACTCCGTGCTTTCCAGATAGGCGGCCAATGCCTCGGGGGGCAGACCTGCGAGCATGATCTTGCCTCCGGCCGAGCTGTAGGCCGGGAGTTGCGATCCGAAACGCGATACTACCCGGACCGGATACCGGGTCTCGGCCTGTTCCAGGTAGACCGACTGGCCATCCTTGAAAACAGCGATGTAGACGGTCTCGCCGCATTGCCGGCTCAGCTCCTCGATGATCGGCCGGGAATGATGGAACAGGGCTGCCTGCCGGATAAATGTCTGGCTCAGTTCAAGGGTTTTCAGGGAGAGACGGTAGTGGTCCGTCAGGCGGTCCAGTTCCAGGTAGCCCCGACGCTCCAGGGTTGTTGCCAGCTTGAAGGCGGTGTCCGCCGAAAAGCCAAGATGTTTCCGCAGCCCGTCGAGATTCATGCCATTAGTCGATGTGGCGACAAGTTCCAGAATGTCAATGGCATTTGACACCGACTGGATATGGTAACAGGACTTGTCGTCATGGCGGGACCACGGTTTTACCGCGGGGTCCGCCGTATTTTTGTTGTCCGGATTGTATGTCATGGTTGTCCCGTATCTCCTACAGATCGAATCCGCAATAGGAGAGGTTGAAGCTCTTGTTGCAGAGCGGGAAGTCGGAAATCTGCTGACCCCTGAGTGCCATGGCGAGGCCCGGCCAGTTGTGGAACGAGGGGTCAACGACCTTGTAACGGGCAAATCGCCCCAGGTCGTCGGTGATGGCCACATGGCATATTTCGCCACGCCACCCTTCGGTCATGGCTACGACAAGCTGCCCGGCCGCAAGCGGTGATGTTGGTACCCGGTGTTCGCCGGCCGGGAGCTGCCGCAGCTGTTCTTCGATAAAGTCCATCGACTTCTGCGCCTCCTGCCAGCGGATCATGGTCCGTGAGCAGACATCACCGTGGAATGCCGTGGCGACCGGCAGATGGGTCATGCGGAAGATACCGAAGGGATAGCCATGACGTACGTCGCGCTTGATGCCGCTTGCACGTGCGGCCGGTCCTACCATGCCGAGCGTCAATGCCATTTCCAGTGAAACGGTGCCGGTACCTTCCAGTCGTCCCATGACCGAAGGGGTGCTCCAGAGCAGGTCTATGGCGCCGGTCAGATCGCGTCGTGCCTCTGCCAGACGCTTGAGCAGGTCGTCCCGCTGATCCTTTGTCAGGTCGAAGACCGTGCCGCCCGGGGTGAGGAACCCCCGCCCAAAACGGCTGCCGCAGAGAACCGCTGTCATGTTGAGGAAATCACCCCTGATACGGCCACAGAAGGAGGAGGTGGGGAGATAGCCCACGTCTCCGGCTATTGCTCCAAGGTCGCCGGTGTGGTTTGCCAGGCGCTCCAGTTCGAGTGCGATGCCGCGCAGCACCTCGCCGCGGGGGGTAACCTTGAGGCCGGCCAGGGCTTCCGTAACCA
Organism: Deltaproteobacteria bacterium; assembly: GCA_021848385.1. Lineage (GTDB taxonomy): Bacteria > Desulfobacterota > Desulfuromonadia > Geobacterales > Geobacteraceae > Geomobilimonas. The sequence goes on along the minus strand of JAJZUQ010000002.1, from coordinate 13,654 downwards.
TGCAGTAAGCCTGCCCATGGCCAATGGTCGTGTCGCCGGCCAGCGTCTCCATGTGGTGGAGGGTCCGCGGGTGCGGCCCGCCGAAGAGCTCCGCCTCGATACCCCGGTGCTGGTAGCCGTGGGAGATTTCCAGGTGAAAGACCTCTTCACCGTGGCACTGGAAACGGAAATGTCCCGGCTCGATGATCCCGGCATGGACCGGCCCGACGGCAACCTCATGCACTTCTGCGCCTTCAACCTGGAAATAGTCCATGACCCCTGGGAGGATCGGTTCATCTGCCGGGCGGTTCCAGGCGTCGCGACCCGGGGTGAACGGACGATGAAACCGTACCGGTTTGAACCAGGGGTGATCGTCGAAGGTCAACCCGCACTGTTCTGCGATCTCGCGTTCAAAAAGCTGTACCTGTGGGCAGAGATTGGCCAGGGAGGGGAAGTGGCCGCTATCCGCTGCCGTGCGGGTCACGCCGAGACGCCCTTCGCTCTTGTCGGCCAGCACGCAGACGAGGGTAACGGCATCCTGCCCGGGGATGCCGAAGTAGGAGACGATCCGCCGCCCCCGGTCAATGGCATCCAGGATTGTCTGGAGGAATTGGCTGGCGTCGGCTTGAGGAATGTCGGCAAACGGGATCGCCAATCCGTTGTAAAGCGGGTGCAAGGAGTTGTTCATGGCTGTACCCCCAGCATGGCGGCGCCGTCCCGCAACAGTGTGACCAGGAACGCCGGTGGCCAGATACCGAGCACCAGGATGACCGTCATCATCAGGAACGGTGGGCCGACCGTCAGCAACCGGTCCCGGTAATCGGTCGGTTCAATGTCGGCCGGCGGGGCGCCCATGACCATCGGCAGCACGGTAAGTGCCATGCCGATGAAGACGATGACGAGAAAGAGCAGAAACAGTCCCCCCACCAGATGGTGCCCGTCGATAAAGGCGCTGCTGACGATGGTGTATTCGCTGATGAACGGCGAGAAGGGGGGGGAGCCGGTTATGGCGATGAACCCGGCCAGGAAGAGCCCCCCCGACCAGGGGAGCCTGGTCAGCGCTCCCTTGACGACATCGGTCGTCTTGTTGCTGTACGAGCGGTGGATATTGCCCGAGGAAAGGAACAACACCCCTTTGGTCAATCCGTTGTTGAGCAGATGGAAAAGCGCGCCGTAGATCGCGCCCCCGCCGAGCCCGAGCCCGATGGCAAGAATTCCCACATGTTCGATGCTCGAATAGGCCAGCATTCTCTTGAAGTCTGCCTGCCGGGCCATGAAAACGGCAGCAAACGCCATGGAGATCAATCCCATGCCGAGCAGGGACTTCTGAAAGAACTGGATCTCGATTCCTGAGGCAAGGCAGATCTGGTAGACCCGCAGGATGGAGAGAAATGCACAGTTGACCAGTCCGCCGGCAAGCAGTGCGCCCACCAGTCCCGGCGCCTCGCCGTAGGCGTCGGGTTTCCACGTATGTAACGGGGCAAGCCCCATCTTGGAACCATAACCGACCAGAAGAAAAATTGCGGCGGCATGCAACCAGCCCGGATTCAGATCCCGTGCCGAAGCCATGAGCGGGCCGAGCAGAAGGGTCGCATCGCGTTGGGCCACATAGGTGGAATAGGCCAGGAAGAGAAGTCCCAGCAGCGCCAGGCCGATCCCTACGGAACAGATCAGGAGATACTTCCAGGTTGCTTCGATGGAACGGGCGTTGCGATTGAAATAAATGAGCGGTGCCATGGAGACGGTGGTGGTTTCAAGGGCCACCCAGAGCAGTCCCAGGTGCTGGCTCACGGTTACCAGCCCCATGGCGGCGAGGCAGACCAGAAGGCCCGTGCAGAGAATCCTGTTGGAGCGTTCCTGACGATAGGAGAGGTAACCGACCGCATAAAAAGCGCAGACAACGAAGAGGAGACTGATGCAGAGGAGCACTACTTTCCCCAGCGGATCGAGCCATATCCAGCCACCTGCGGATGGCGCCGGGGTATTTCCCAGGAGAAGTACTGTCAGCACGAGATGAATGCTTCCCATAACCGGCAGGATGAGGGGACGCAATCGGTTGTCCGGCACGATCCAGGCGACTAACGCCCCGGCCAGGGGCAGCAGAATAAGAGCGAAAAGCATCCGGCTACTCCTCCTTCAGGGTCCGCAGCCGGGAGGTGTCGAGGGACGAAAACTCCCGGCTGATATGATTGATGACAATCCCCATGACAAATATCCCCACCAGCAGATCGAGGAGTGCGCCTGCCTCCACCATCACCGGCATGGCCTCGGTCAGCAACATGCCGAATATGAAGATGCCGTTCTCCATGACCAGGTAGCCGATAACCTGGGAGATGGCCTTGCGGCGGGTCGTCAGGATCAGAAAGCCTGTCAGCAGGGTGGCAATGGAGGCAGGGACAAACAGCAGATCCTTGTGTTCCGGTGCCAGGGGCAGTTTCTCGGCAAAGGCGAAGGAGAGGGCGGTGAACACGGCGCCGAGCAAGAGGGTCGGCACGTAGCCGAGAAACGGCTCAACCTCACGCCTTATCTGGGCCTTACGCACGGCATCGCTGATCAGGTACGGGATGAGAATCCCTTTGGCCAGGATGATGCCGGCGGTGATGGCGGCCAGGTGGCCGGAAAAGGGGTGGATCAGGCCCGGCAGAATACCGAGGATGACCCCCTGAGCGGCTACGGCACGGATGGAAAAGATCAGCCGGCTCGATCCGAGCATCACCAGATTGATCAGCATTACCAGCACCAGCAATTGATCGGCAAAAGCATTCATAAGATTACCTCAACACCAGCATCATGGCGAATGCCGACAGAATGGTTGCTCCCACCAGGAGTTGCGGGATACGCACCATGCGCAGCCTCGCCATCACCGATTCGACAATGCCGATAGTTACCGCCAGCCCCAGCATGGCAGCAATAAAGACGCCCCAATCTGCCAGGGCGTTGCCTGTGGAAAGAGGGAGGGCGACATTAACGAAGACCGCGCCAAGGACGAACAGTTTCAGGGCTGCTCCGTAGAGAATGATGCCAAAAGCGGGACCGCTGTGATCCAATACCATAACTTCATGGATCATGGTCAGCTCCAGGTGGGTATTGGGATCGTCAAAGGGGATGCGGCTGTTCTCCGCCAACAGTGTGATAAAGAGCGCTCCCACCAGGAGGAGCATGCTGGCGCCGACGGCGAGCCAGATGGCGGGGGTCGGATAGGTGAGAATGGTGGACAGGCTGAGGGACTTGCTCATCCTCGCCAGGGTTATCAGGGTGATAAAGAGCGTCGGCTCGGCAAGGCAGGAGAAGGTCACTTCCCGGGCCGCTCCCATCCCCTCGAAGCTGGAACCGGTATCAAGTGCCGCGATGGTGGTGAAGAACCGCGACAGGCCGAACAGATAGGCAAAAAGAATCATATCTCCGCTGAAGGAGAGCGGTGCGGCATGACGGCCCAGCGGTACCAGCAGGGCCGCGATGAGCGTAGCGGCAAGTGTGATTACCGGCCCGGCACGGAATACCCATGTGGTGGTCTCACTGAAGACCGTACCTTTCCGGAACAGTTTGAGCAGATCGTAATAGGGCTGGAAATACGGAGCCCCGACCCGTCCGGCGAAAGCCGCCTTGGTCTTGTTGATGACCCCGAGCAGAAGAGGGGGCATGAGAAGGGCCACGGTGCAGTGGATTATGATGTCGGTCATGGGTGTCATCCTCGTTGTACAAGAAGCGTCGGCAGCAACTCAGCCTAATGCGTCCATATCATCAGGACGAACAGCGTTACAAAGATGTAGAGCATATACACATGGAGCTGGCCATGCTGCAACCTCCTGATATAGGAGAACGCCAGCCCTGTCCACTGGAAGACCGGTGTCAATATCTGATTCAGGACCGTTTCCGTGACCTCGTAGTGGAATTGTGCGGCGCGGGGCAGGATGACGCACTCCATATCGGGCCGCTGGCGACGGGGGGCAACGATGGTTCCGAGCAGATTGACAACCATTTCGCTGAACGAAGTGCCCGTGTACTGTATTCTGGGTGTCGGTGCCAGATAGCCGCATCCCCATGTTGAACCGTAGGCTGCGGGTTGCCGGTGGAGCCGCCGCAGGTAGACGGCGCCAATCGCGAGGGCCAGAGTTATCATCATGAAATTGGCGATGGTGATCGGCACGAGCGGCACCTGACCGGTTACCTGCGTCATGATATTTCCGGTCACCCCTCCATAATATCCGACCACGGGGGTCACCAGCCGTACCAGCAATACGGGTGCCATGCCGGCAAGCAGGCAGCCCGCTGCCAGCAGGGCCATCGGGCCGGTCATCATTGCCGTGGCTTCATGCCCGTGGGCAGCCGCTGCCGTACGGGGTGAGCCAAGAAAAATAATACCGTACAGCTTGACGAAGGTGATGACCGCCAACCCGCCGACCAGCGCCAGCACCGGCGCCACAAGGGCTACCAGCGGTAACGGGGCATTGATGCCGTTTGTAATGGCACCGACATAGAGAAACAGTTCGCCGACAAAACCGTTCAGCGGCGGCAGGCCGCAGATGGCGAGCGAGCCGATGAGGAAGAGCGGTGACGTTACGGGCATGCGCCGGGCAAGTCCCCCCATCAGGTCGATCTCGCGGGTGCCGGTGCCATGGATCAGTACCCCGCTTCCGAGGAAGAGGAGTGATTTGAACAGGCCGTGATTGATGATATGGATAAAGGCACCGTAGAAACCGCATACCACCAGATAGGGCGATTGGGTCTGCATACCGACCAGAGCCAGTCCGATCCCGATGAAGATAATGCCGATATTTTCGATACTGCTGCAGGCCAGCAGGCGTTTAAGATCACGCTGGCCGGTTGCCAGGGCAATGCCGTTCAGTGCCGACCATGCGCCAAGCAGAAGAATCAGCCAGCCAAGCCAGACGGGGAGGCCGTCAAAGAACGACAACGTGCGGAGAATGCCGTAGACACCCATCTTCAGCATCAGGCCGGACATCATGGCCGAGACGTGGCTGGGAGCATTTGCGTGGGCGCCGGGGAGCCAGAAGTGCAGGGGCATGAGGCCTGCCTTGCCGCCGAATCCTATCAGGGCCGTTACGATGATCACCGTTGCATACGGCACACCCTGGGAAAGGGTGTGGGGCAGGGGAAACGTGAATGTTCCGGTCGTTCCGCGCAGGAGCGAAAACATGGCAAACAGCGCCATGGTACCGGTATGGGTGGCGAGGAGGTAGACGGTCCCGACACGCTGTACATCCGAATCCTGCTGATCGGTTGTCAGCAGAAAATAGGCGGACAGCGCCATGACTTCCCACGCCATCAGGAACAACACGCCGTTACGCGCCATGACCACAATCACCATGGCTGCGGCAAAGAGACCGAGAAACAGCGTCAGTTTCCCCGCGCCGCTTTTCTCCCTGGCCGGCCAGTAAGCGAGCGAGTAGAGGGAGGCGCAACCGGTTACCAGGAAGAGGGGGAGCAGGAAGATCGTGGAAAGAAGATCCGTGGAAAAAAGGGCGGGGCCGAATGGTAACGGCCAGTCGATCTGCCAGGTGGCACCGGGGGTACCACCGAGCAGGGCAATGACGGCGCATTCGCCCAGAGTCGAGGCGACGACAGCGCAGAGAGCGGCACTGCGCTGTCCGAACAGGGGGCGATTAAGAAGGAGTCCCGGTACTCCGGAAAGAGCAAGGAGAGCCGCTGCTATGAGAAGGTATGCCGTTGGATCAAGGGAGATGGTCACACATGCCTCACGACCACCCGCTGGTACGTGCTAAAAGTGAACGTGGAGTTTGGGGGCGGCATTAAAACTGTATGCGTCGTAAAAAAATATAACACCTGATAAAAATATATGGTATAAATACGCATACGTCAATTAAAATGTGCGACATGAACATTACGTATGACCAGTAACCAAAGGAGTGACGTCATGCCGAGTACGCGACTGAACATCACGTTACCGACCCCGATTGTGGACGACATCAAGTCCTTGTACGGTCAGCGCGGGTTGAGCCAGTTTCTGGAAGAAGCTGCCAGGGAAAAGCTTGCGAACGTAAAGAAGAAGGCTTACAAGGGCGTGATAGAAGGGTATCAGTCCACTGCCGAAGAGACCAAAGAGGTGCTCAAGAAATTCGAAGCGGCGGTCACGGAGAAACGCGATGTTTAAGCGTGGCGGGATATATGCGGTAAATCTGCCCCATGCCGGTGTGCAGGAACGGGAAGTCTGCCCCTGCCTGGTCGTGAGCAACAACATCAGCAACGAATACTCTCCGGTGGTAACCATCATCCCCCTGAGTTTTACCCGTCTGGAGAAGATCTACGATTTCGAAACATTTCTGCCGGCTGCGGGCAATGGCCTGAAGCGGGATGCAAAAATCAGTTCCCATATCCTGATCACTATCGATAAGGCCAATGTGGTAGGGGAGCGTCTCGGCTTCCTCACCAAAATGCTGATGAGCCAGGTCGACAAAGCGCTCTGTTTCCAGCTCGGCATCGAAGAAACACCAGGTATGGCAAAAGGATAACTACCGTTATGCTGCTTGAACCGATCGAGGCTGCACAGGCCCTGAATGTCGATGAAAAAACCGTAATCCGCTGGATCCGGAAAGACAAGCTTCCCGCCGAGTCGCTCGATGGAGATTACCGGATCAACCCGGTGGATCTCCTGGAATGGGCAACGGAACGTGGCATCAAGGTCAGCCCGGCGCTGTACAAGATGCATGATGCCGATAACCATCCGCTGCCGACCCTGGCCCAGGCGCTGGAGTCAGGCGGCATCCATTGCTCTGTCGCCGGGTCCGACAAGGAAACGGTCCTCCGTACGGTTGTGGACCAGTTGAACCTGCCACCGGAACTTGACCCCGATTTCATCCTGCAGGTGCTCCTGGCGCGTGAGGCCATGGGGACGACCGCCGTCGGTGACGGCATAGCCATTCCCCATGTCCGCAATCCGATCCTGCTGCAACTGCCTGTTCCGAAAGTGTCGCTGAGCTACCTCGCAGAGCCGGTCGATTTCGGCGCCCTGGACGGCAAACCGGTACAGATTCTCTTTACCCTTATTACGCCCACCATCAGGATGCACTTGCATCTCCTCTCGAACCTGGCATACTGCCTGCGTGATCCCCGTCTGCGCAGTATTTTGGGCCAGGAATGCAACCCGGACGCAATAATCTCGGCCATTCGGGAAATTGAAAGGGATATCGGGAAAGGTTCCTCATGACTGAAGAACTGACGGCTACACTCCCGGCGTTGCTGCTCATCGGCGCAGCATCGCTGGCAGCGCTCTCCGGGATGCCGATGATCGTGCGGGGTGTAAATCCGCGCTTCGGCCAGCGCTGCGCGACGCTGACACTGGTCCTTGCCGCAATGGCAGGGCTTGGCGGTGCCCTTGTCTCACTCCTGAATCGTAGCCGTATCGTATTCCAGCTGGCCTGGCCGTTTCCCTTCGGCCCCGCAGAAATAGGCATTGACCCCCTCACCGCATTTTTTTCCCTCCCCATTCTGATAGTCGCACTCTGCTGCAGTCTCTATGCGTTGGATTACTGGCCGGCACGGGATAACCCCCGCACCGTCCGGAAGCTGACACTCTTTTTCGGGATCCTTGTTTCATCCATGCTTTTTGTCCTGATGGCGCGTTCGGCCGGCGTGTTTCTGCTGGCCTGGGAGATCATGGCTCTTGCCGCCTATTTTGTCCTGACCACCGACGACCATACACCGGAAGTGCGTGATGCCGGCACCCTCTACCTGATCTGCACCCACACGGGTACCCTGGCCCTCTTTGCAGCCTTTGCCCTGCTCAAGAGCATTTCCGGGGAGTTCACCTTCCCCGGTGCCGGTTCACTGTCTGCCGCTGCACCGCTGGCAACCGCATTCTATCTGCTGGTCCTGCTCGGATTCGGCTTCAAGGCGGGGATCATGCCGCTGCATGTCTGGCTTCCATCGGCCCATGCCAACGCCCCCAGCCACGTATCCGCCATCATGTCCGGCGTTATCCTCAAGATCGGCATCTACGGCCTCGTGCGCACCCTGTCGTTTTTTACCGGTATACCGCTCTGGTGGGGGATGGTGCTCCTGGTGCTCGGCATGGTATCCGGGATCGCCGGGGTCCTCTACGCCCTGGGACAGCATGATATCAAACGGCTGCTGGCCTATCACAGCATTGAAAACATCGGCATCATCACCATGGGCATCGGTACGGCGTTGATCGGAGCGTCCCTCGGGTCACCGGTCCTGGTCCTTCTCGGGATGGCAGGTGCTCTTCTGCACGTGCTGAATCATGCCACGTTCAAGGCGCTTCTCTTTCTCGGCGCCGGATCGGTTATTCACGCCGCCGGCACACGTGAAATCGATCACATGGGGGGGCTTCTGCGGCGCATTCCCTGGACTGCCGCAGCCTTCCTTGTCGGCGCCGTTGCCATCTGCGGCCTGCCGCCGCTCAACGGATTCGTCAGCGAACTGCTTATCTACCTGGGATTTTTCAACGGGGTGATCGATCATTCCGGAGCTGCGGCCGTCGGGCTTTCCCTGGCCGCCCCGGCGCTGGCCCTGATAGGCGGCCTGGCGGTTGCCTGTTTCGTGAAGGTCTTCGGCGTGGTTTTCCTCGGTGTTCCCCGGGTGCCGTCCGCCACGGTCCCCCATGAGGCCGGGGGGTGGATGCGGCTCCCCATGATGATTCTCGCAGGCGTCTGCATCGTGATCGGTGTGGCGCCGGTGGCGGCCGTTCCTCTGCTGGATGCCGCAGTTGCAACCTGGTACCAGGGGCCGGGGGGGTACGTGAGCCTGACGGCGGTGACTCCGCTCCCGTGGATTACGTATCTTGCCGTCGGCCTGCTTGCGACAGCCCTGATTACGATGCTCCTCTACCGTCGGACGCTGGGGAAATCTCCCGTTACCACTTCGGCTACCTGGGGGTGCGGCTATCTCGCTCCTGACAGTAGAATGCAGTACACCGCGTCGTCCTTTGCCGGGGCACTGGTCGATCTGTTTTCAGGCGTTCTCTGTCCTGACCGGCATGCACCGGCCATCAAAAGCCCTTTCCCCACGAGAGCCCGCTTTGAAAGCCATGTGCCGGAAACCGTACTGGAACGGGTCTATCTGCCGGTCCTTGCCCGCGTCTATGAGAAGTTTGTCCCCCTGCGACGGCTTCAGAACGGGCAGGTCCATCTCTACATCCTGTACACCTTTATAACCCTGGTCGTCTTGTTGGCCATTACCTAGGCGTGAATTCGTGGAATGGCGTGCCATTTTGCCGTTTTAAAATAGTAGTGAACCTCTTGCAAAAAGACAAAAACTGCAAAATCTGTAACCCCCCTGCTTCGCTTCGCTCGCTTCCCCCCTTAGATAAGGGGGGATTGAGGGGGGTTATGACGCGCACATAGTGGATCGATCAGAGACTTTTGCAAGAGGCTCTATTGTATCTGTTAATGCTTCTGTAGCCCGCTGAACCGCATGAGGTTTGTCCCGACGACCTGTTTTCGTTCATGACTCATATGCGGAGGCCCTTGTGATGTCCCCTCTTGATATCGCCGGTTTTTCGGTCCTGCTATTGCTTGGCGGAGCTCTCTGCGCCATGCTCCTCTCGCGCTTTGAGCGAATGCTGGTCCCTGCCGCCTTTTCCCTGGCAACCCTTGCTTCACTTGCTACCGCTACCGCCGGCTTCCTGGCGGTTCTGCAGGGGACGAACCATGCTGCAACCGTAGCAATGGGTCTTCCCGGCCTTCCCTTTAACCTTCGCCTCGATCCCCTGGCCGGATTCTTCCTCGTTGTCATCGGCCTCCTGTCAACCTTCGTCTCCCTCTATTCCATCGGCTATCTGCGGGCCTACCTGGGCAAGCGCCCGGTTACCCGCCTGGTGGTCTGCTATCTGCTTTTTCTGGCGGGCATGTCCCTGGTGGTTCTGGCGGACGACGCCTATTTTTTCCTCCTGGCATGGGAGCTGATGGCCGCTTCCTCCTACTTTCTGGTCATGTATGAGGACGAACAGGCCGCAAACCGGCGCGCTGCTTTCCTCTACCTGCTGGTAGCCCATGTGGGGGCCATCGCCATCCTGCTTGCCTTCGGCATCATGGCCGGCCTGACGACCGGCGGCGCCAGTTTTTCGAACTATACCTTCGACGCCATGAGAGCGGGGGCGCTTTCACCCGGTTGGGCCGCCGGCGCATTCTTCCTGGCTTTTTTCGGGTTTGCCGCCAAGGCGGGGGTGATTCCGCTCCACGTCTGGCTGCCTGAGGCCCATCCCGTCGCCCCGTCCAACGTGTCGGCTCTCATGAGCGGTATCATGCTCAAAACCTCCATCTACGGCATGATGCGGGTTGCCTTCGACCTGCTCCATGGTTTTCCCTGGTGGTGGGGAGGTATCGTGCTCTGCTTCGGCCTGGTTTCGGCGGTCATGGGTGTCCTCTACGCACTCATGCAGCACGATCTGAAACGCCTGCTGGCATACCATTCGGTGGAAAACATAGGGATCATCCTCATCGGGCTGGGGCTTTCCATGATCTTTACCTCATTCAACTTTCAATCCCTGGCGGCTCTGGCGCTGGTGGCGTCCCTGTACCACACCCTGAACCACGCCCTTTTTAAAGGGCTGCTCTTCATGGGTGCGGGTGCCGTCATTCACGCCACCCACGAGAAGAACATGGAGGAGATGGGGGGATTGATCCATCTGCTCCCCTGGACATCGGCGCTGTTTCTGGTGGGATGCATCTCCATCGCCGGTCTCCCCCCCTTCAACGGTTTCGTCTCGGAATGGCTCACCTTCCAGGCGTTGCTCCTCTCACCGGCTCTCCCCCATCCCCTGCTGAAACTCCTGGTCCCTCTGGCTGCGTCACTGCTGGCCCTGACCGGGGCGCTGGCCGCCGCCTGTTTCGTCAAGGCTTTCGGCGTTACGTTCCTGGGGGCCTGGCGCGGTCACCGCAAAAAGGAGCAGATCGGTGAAGTCGCCTTCTCCATGCGGCTCGGTATGCTCCTGGCTGCGCTCTCCTGCCTGGCGCTGGGCGTACTGCCGACCCTGGTCATGGGGTGGATGGATACCGTTCCCCTCAAACTCTGCGGCGCCCGGATCGCCACGTCGGCCGGAAGATTCGGCTGGCTCTGGCTTACCCCTTATTCCCATGAACGGGCATCCTATTCGGGGCCGGTGGTCTTTTTCGGCCTTATTGCCGTAGTGGCGGCCACCTATCTCCTGCTCCATGTCCGCCGCACCGCCATTCGCCGTGCCCCCCTGTGGGACTGCGGTTTTGAGCGGATCACTCCCCGCATGCAGTACACCGCTACCGCCTTTGCCATGCCGATCCGGAGGGTCTTCGGGTTTTTCTTCAGTATCCGTGAGCAGCTGGAGCTGATCTCCCCCCAGAATCATCCGGTCATGGCCGACTCCCTGCACTTCCGTCTCAGGGTCAGGGACCGCTTCTGGAACTGGTTCTACGAACCCCTTTCCGACATCGCCTTCTGGATTGCCCGCCGGGTGGGACGCCTTCAACAGGGTCGGATCCAGATATATCTGCTCTATTCCTTCGTCACGCTCATTGTACTCCTGGCGTTTCTGGGATGACGCTCCATCCCATGGGCATAGAGCTTCTCCAGCTCATTCTGCTTCCGCTGCTCGCTCCCGCCTTTGTCGGCTGGGTCAAGATTGTCAAGTGCCGCATGCAGGGCCGCACGTCTCCCGGCCTCCTCCAGCCCTACCGCGATATCAGGCGCCTGTTCATCAAGGACGTGGTGCTGGCGGACAACGCGTCCTGGATCTTCCGCGTTACCCCCTACCTTGCCTTTGGCGTTATCCTGATGACGGCAGGGATCATACCGCTGATCTCCGTTGATCTCCCCCTTGCGGCCACTGCCGACATCATCGCCCTGGTTATGCTCTTTGCCATCGTCCGGTTCTTCACCGCCCTTGCCGGCATGGATATCGGCACCGCCTTCGGCGGAATGGGTTCCAGCCGTGAAATGATGATCTCCTCCCTGGCCGAGCCTGCCATGCTCATGGCGATATTCACCGTCTCGCTGGCAAGCAGCTCGACGTCCCTTACCCAGATGGTCAGCGTGATGGCAAACGGGCATTTCATGATCCGTCCCTCCCTGGCCTTTTCCCTGATCGCCTTTATCCTCATCGCCCTGGCAGAGACGGGCCGCATCCCGGTGGACAATCCCGCCACCCACCTGGAACTGACCATGATCCACGAAGCGATGATCCTGGAATATTCCGGACGCTACCTGGCGCTGATCGAGTGGGCCGGCATGATGAAGCTGATGGTGTTTTTCTCCCTCGGGATCGCCGCCTTCCTTCCCTGGGGGATCGCGGGGAGTGGCGACCCGCTGTCGCTCCTCCTGCGGGGACTTTTCTTCGTGGCCAAACTGGCGGTTGGCGGCGTCGTCATGGTGCTGATCGAAACGGGGCTCGCCAAAATGCGCATCTTCCGGCTCCCCGAATACCTGGGAAGTGCCTTCCTGCTAGCGACCCTGGGCATGATCGCCTTTTTTATCCTGGAGTGACCGATGTCAACTGAACTGGTTATTCAACTCAATACCCTGCTGGCGGCAATGATTCTGCTTACCTCGTTTGCCCTGCTGGTGCAGCGGCGCATGTTCGCCATCCTCCATATCTTTGCCTGGCAGGGGTTTTTCCTGGGCTTGAGCACCGCAGTCATCGGTTTTGCCACCGGTGAGCATCACCTGTACATCTCGTCGCTGCTTACCCTGGTCATGAAGGTGATCCTGCTCCCCTACATCCTGTACACCCTGATCCACAAGCTGAAGATCCACCGCGAGATCGAATCGGTCATGAATACACCGGCAACCATGCTGGCGGGAATCGGGCTGGTGATCTTCTCCTATCACCTGACCGCGCCGGTTCGCCAGCTCTCTACCCTCATGACCCGCTCCACCTTGGCGGTGGCTCTGGCAACGGTCATGCTGGGGCTCCTGATGATGGTTACCCGGCGCCACGCCGTCAGCCAGATCATAGGCTTCCTGGCCATGGAAAACGGCCTGTTCTTCGCCGCCACCAGCGCCACCTACGGCATGCCGATGGTGGTGGAACTGGGTGTGGCGCTGGATCTGCTCATTGCGGCCTTTATCTTCGGTATTTTCTTTTTTCACATCAACACCACCTTTGACAGCCTGGACGTTGAACAGATGGCCAAGCTCAAGGAGGGGGATTAGTTATGAGAAAAATTCAGATTACGATGGATGCTACGTTGGTAGATGAAGTAGACCTTGTTGTAAAAAAACTCAAAACAACCCGTTCGGCTTTTACCCGAAAAGCCCTGAATGAGGCTCTCAAGCGGGTGGATATCTCCATGCTCGAAGAAAAGCATAAAAAGGGATACGAGCTTTTTCCTGCCGTAAACAGAGAATTCAGTGTTTGGGAATCCGAACAGGAATGGGGTGATGATTGAAGCGGGGCGAGGTAAGGTGGTACAAATTGATGGAAATGCAGAAGGCCAGCGGTTTTGCGTTAGGTTTTTAGAGGACCCTTGAGGTGGGGTGGGGGATGAGGTTGGGAAAGTAAGAGCAAACCATGTGTTTGCCCTGCATCTGAAAAGAAGACTTTTGCATGTTCACAGGCTAAATGTTCTGTTTGGGTAGATCACCAGTTCATGCACGCGCAGGCCGCCGATAAGTTCTCTTTTCAAACCCTGTGCGCTCTATTCACTTCCTGCAATTTGAATTCACCAGGCAGGATGTTTCATTGTAATGCAAATCAGATCGG
>JAJZUQ010000082.1 GCA_021848385.1 Deltaproteobacteria bacterium | reverse complement strand
GGCGCACGGTAACCTCCACTGTTGCCGGCCAGATAACCGTTTCATGGACTGCCGTCACCGGCGCCACCTCGTACAATGTGTACTACCTGCAGGCAAGCTCGCAGCCGACGAACGCCCAGGTGCTTGCGGGCCCCAAACAATCCACCAGTGCCACAACACTGACCGTGACCGGCCTCACCAGCGGTGCAACGTACTATGTTCTGATAACCGCGGTGAACGCTGCCGGCGAAAGCGGAACGCAGACAAAGGCCCAGGGAGTAACCGTTCTGTGATGTCATGACGATCCCCCTCGGGTAGTGCCTGGGGGGATCGGTCTTAATTTTCGTTATCCAGGTGGGTACTCATCATGAATCAAAAAGTGCTGCTGTGCGCGTCGTCAGCGCTTTTCTGCGGCCTGTTCCCCCTTTGTGGGGAGGTATTCGCGGCAGAGCCGGAGGACCGGCCGGGAAATTATACCCTTGGCGAGGTAGTCGTTTCAGGAGCCAACGATGGTGTCCAGGCAACCCAGACCATGTACACCGTTACCGCCCAGGATATCCAGAGCAGGGGTGCGAGAACCCTGGACCAGGCAATCGCCCTGCTCCCCGGCGTCAATATCAGAACAGGGGCCGAGGGGGTGCCACGCATCGATATCCGCGGTTTTCGCACCCGGCACGTGGTCCTGTTGCTGGACGGCATCCCCGTCAACTCCGCCTTTGACCAGCAATTCGACCCGACCATCATCCCCACGGAAAACATCGCGGAGATCAAATTGACCGAAGGAGCCAGTTCGGTGCTCTACGGTCAGGGGGGACTCGGCGGCGTCATCAACATCATCACGAAAAAAGGGACAAACGGCCTTCAGGGAATGGTTAGCGCCGAGACGGGCGACCATGAGGCGTACCTGACCAGGGCGAGCATCTCCGGGGCCAGGGACAAATTCGATTACTTTATCAGCAGCAGTTCATCCAACATCAACGCCTTTCCCCTGTCGAACGATTTCAGGCCCACCTCCGAACAGGGTACCGGTTATCGGAGGAACAGCGACAGGGAGCGGAACAACGTCTTCGGCAACGCGGGGTTCACACCGAACAAGGACCTGACCATCGGGCTGACCTTTACCTACTCCCAGGGACAATTCGGCAAACCCGCCAGTGCGATCAACGACCCCTTCGACCCCTTTGCGGCCCCGCCAAAGTATGAGCGGATCGACGATTTTGAGGGATACTCGGTCCAGCTTGCGACCGATTACGCCATAACCGACAAACTGAGCATCAGGGGCTGGGTGTTCATCAACCAGCTTGATCAGCACGACAACATGTATGACAACGGAAACCTCAACTCCTTCAATCTGACGGGCTCTTTCCGCGAGCAGGTCTCAACCTCCGTCAAGGGGATATCCCTGCAGCCGAAGTACGACATGGGGGACATGGGTAAGGTAACGCTCTCCCTTGCCGCCGAAGGAGACGGTTGGGAGAACAACGGCGTTACGGCCACGATTCCGAATACGTTCTCCCCGCTGAATGCGAACAAGTCCCTCGCCATCTATTCAACGGGCCTCGAGTATGAGCTTGCCCCGTTGCCGGGGCTGGGGCTCGTGGCGGGCTACGGCCACTACTGGCAAACCAGGGACGAGATGAGCGCTGACGACTACAGCGTGCTTGCCGGCGTCTTCTACGATATCTTCGCGGACACTCGCCTGAAGGCATCTTTCAAGAGGAGCGTTCGCTTTCCATCCCTCAGCGACCTGTACGATCTTTCCCAGGGGAACCCGAACCTGGTTACCGAACGTTCCTACAGCTATGAGGGGGGGGTGGAACAGAAGCTGCCCTGGAACAGTGACGTGAGTCTCACCGGGTTTTACACGACGGCGAACAATCTCATCAAGAACGACCCGATAACCGGCAGGAACACGAACCTCTCGGAGGTCCGCTTCAAGGGTGTCGAACTGGCGGCAACGACGCAATTCGTGAAAAGACTCCTCCTTCGCGCGGCGTATACCTATCTCGACTCGCGGGACTTGTCGCGCCCCGGCAGGGACCAGCAACAATACACGCCGGGGGACAAGGTGACGCTGGAAGGGAAGTATGACTTCGAGAGCGGCTTTTCCCCCTATGCATCCCTCCTGTACGTGGGCAACCAGTACTTCTATACAAAGAACAACGTTACCCCTGTACAGAAGGCAAAACTCAACGATTATACCATCGTGAATCTCAAGCTGAGCCAAAGGTTTCTGGACAACAGGGTGACCATCTACGTCGGTGCCGACAATTTGTTCGATGCGAACTATGAAACGAGTTACGGCTTCCCGCAGGCGGGACGCTTTATCTACGGCGGCGTGGAATTCCGCCTATGACAGGGCTTTGTCATGGTTGAGAGATCATCAGGGAGTATTGCCATGAACCACGGGTTGCGGAACTGTTCACTCTTAGCAGGGGTCCTGCTCCTCTGCCTGCTCGTCGGCGCCTGCGGCGACAACACCCCCTGGCGGTACAACCCCGGCGGCCTTCCGGCTGCACCGGCCGGGCTCGTGGCAACGACCGGCAACGGTCAGGTCTCCCTCAGCTGGTCACCGGCCGCCAATGCGGCAGCCTACAACATCTACTATGCCACTTCTCCGGGTGTCACCATCGCCACGGCGACCAAAGTCCCCACCATAACGGCTACCTCCACCATCGTGACGGGGTTGACCAACGACGTCACCTACTACTTCGCCATCACAGCGGTCAATTCCAGCGGCGAGAGCCCGTTGTCGGGCCAGGTGTCCAGCGTGCCTTCCCCGTCCGGACCGTTCCAACAGGCCGACCTTCAGGGAACCTGGCTGTTCAACGCGCTGGTCAGCGGCCCCGGTGCCGGATGGATGCGCGGTACGGTCGCCATCGACGGCGCCGGGAACGTTGCTGTCACGTCATTTCTCGACAACTCGGGCAACACCACCGCCCCGGCAGGCCTTTTCTCCACCATGACCATCCTGCCGGACGGGACCGTGTTCCAGCCGGGCGCGGCAGCAGGGTTTCAGGGGAGCCTGTCCGCCGGCCAGTACAAGGACATGCTGGTGGGCACCGCCACCACGGGCGCTGCCTCGCGGCTGATCGCTGTTCTGCAAAAGCGGGTCGCGGGGATCACCTTCGGCAGCAGCGATATCAAGGGAACCGGCAGGCTCGTGGCCGGTCCGCTCACCTTTGTCTATCACCAGCTTTCAAGCGGCGCGAATCAGGAGTGGGAATATGCCGGCGGCCAGGTGGGACAGGACCAGGCTGTCACGTATTCGTCGATCAACGCACCGACATCACGCCAATTGCCGGGAGGGGGAAACAAGGTAACCACCTTGGCCATCACTTCCGACGGCATCGTCACGGAAACGCCGATTTCCGGGGTTCTGCCCCAGCCGGCCGCCCTGCTGGGCCATGGTGTCATGTCGGCGGACAAGATGACCATCGTCGCGACAATGACCGACGCCAACGGCGCCTTTGTGCTCAGGGTCATGCAGATGATCCACCCCCCCTCCATTACGCTGACCTCCTCAAGCTACACTCTGTCCGCCCTGGCGGGCTCCTACGGCATCCACACCCTCGTCAGCCGGGCAACCCCCCTGTGGGCGTACGGAACCCTTGCCGTGGACCCGGCCGGAGCCGTCACTTTTTCGTCCTACCTGAACAGCAGCGCCGGCTC
This sequence comes from Deltaproteobacteria bacterium, assembly GCA_021848385.1. Taxonomy (GTDB): domain Bacteria; phylum Desulfobacterota; class Desulfuromonadia; order Geobacterales; family Geobacteraceae; genus Geomobilimonas. The sequence goes on along the minus strand of JAJZUQ010000082.1, from coordinate 4,727 downwards.
GACACCGCCCGCCGGTTTCACGCTTTCCCTGGACTCGCAAGGCACCCTTACGAATGCCGCCGACCCGTCATACAACGGCAAGTTGTCGTACTTCAGGGACATGATCGTCTCGACCCGGACCGATGCCGCGGGCGGCTCTGCCCTCGACATCGCACTGGGAAGGTGATGGTAATCCGGCATTTGTCTATTCTGCATGGGCGAAGGATCGATAAGCAAGACTCAAAAGGAATGGGAGGAAATGTAGCATGATCAAGATCTGCAGGGAACAGATCGACCCGACAGCGGTGTACAACCTGATCGCAAAGGATCGCGCCGGTTCGGTGGTGTTCCATTACGCCGTGGTCAAACGGCAGAACAGTAACGAAGGGGTGACGACCTGCATCGAGTACGATGCGGTCGGGGACGCCGAGGCCGAGCTGGAAACCATTGCGGCGGGCCTCAGGGAGGCGTGGGATTTGGAAGACGTGGTTCTCATGAGAAGAATCGGCTGTCTGGGCATCGGCGATATCATTTCCCTGGTGGCTGCCAGTTCGCCCAACAGCGAGGACGCCTTTGCATCCTGCCGGCAGGGCATTGCCCGGCTCAAAAAGATGAATACCATTCAAAAGAAGGAATCATACGCATGACCGTGACATGATTTCGCATCTGATTATTGCCTTGCAAGAGGCGCTAATGGCATCAGTCCCGGTACGCTCCGCCGGGACTGATGCCGATTGAGCCGGGAGATGTACGTAAAGCACCACCCACGGCCGGTTCACGGAAAAGGACCGTGCAACATTCATGAATTCCGCTTCACCCTCATGGTTAGCCATAACTGGCTAACCATTTGTTTTTATATTACAATCAGTGCCTTGCCCGTATGTGTCATTTGAAAAAATGCGGCAGTCATTTGATAAAATCAAATACTGCATTAAAATCTAAGAACCGGCTAACGCCATGTCGAGGATTGCCGAGAAATGCGAAAGAAGCAGGATGAATAAAGTACTGTAGCCACCATCAATCGTATGAGGCGGATGCAATGACTCCGAGCCCTAAATCCATCCCACCGATTCTGTTGCTGGATGATGATCCGGTTGTTCTCGAAATAAGCTCCACTGCCCTGCAGGTCGAGGGGATCGAAAACGTCCAGACGATGAATGACAGCAGAAAATTGTTGCCGTTCCTGGAAAGCAATCCCGTTTCCCTGGTAATCCTTGACCTGAGCATGCCCCATGTATCGGGTATGGAACTGCTCCCCCTGTTGACCCGCAATTACCCTCAGATACCGGTCATTGTCATGACCTCGTCGGATGACATCGAGACAGCCGTGGGTTGCATCAAGGCAGGCGCCATCGACTATCTGGCAAAGCCGATGGAAATCGAGCGGCTGCTTTTGAGTGTGGAAAAGGCGCTGCATGAAAATGAGCTGACCAGAGAAAATCTCAGGTTGAGCGAATATCTGCTTAACGATTGTCTGGAGAGCCCTGAAGCTTTCGAAGAAATCATAACCACAAACAAGAAGATGCGTGCCATTTTCCAGTATGTGGAGGTCATTGCGAAATCCGACCAGCCGGTGCTGATCACCGGAGAAACAGGTGTCGGCAAGGAACTGATCGCGCGGGCGATTGCATGCTTGAGCAAAAGAAAAGGCGCTTTTGTGACGGTCAACGTTGCCGGTCTCGACGACAACATGTTTTCAGACACCCTGTTCGGACACAAAAAAGGAGCGTTTACCGGCGCTGAACAGCCACGGGAAGGCCTGCTCTGCGCGGCCGCCGCCGGAACCCTGTTTCTCGATGAGATCGGAGACCTGAACGAAGCATCCCAAGTAAAACTGCTGCGGCTCTTCCAGGAGCAGGAATACTATCCCATGGGCTCGGATATCCTGAAAAAAAGCGATGCCCGCATTATTGTGGCCACCAATCACGATCTTGAGAGTCGTATCCATGACGGCAAATTTCGCAAAGACCTTTTCTATCGCCTCCGCGCCCATCGGATCCATATCCCTCCCTTGAATGAGCGCCGTGAAGACATCCCCCTGTTGCTGGACCATTTCCTCGAAAAGGCATCCACATCACTCAACAAACCAAAACCGGCCGTTTCGCGCGAAGTGGAGGCAATCCTTGCCACCTATAATTTCGACGGCAATATCCGAGAACTTCATGCCATGGTCTTTGATGCGGTAGCCAGACATACCAGCGGATTACTGACCCTGGAGCATTTCCCAGAACTGGGTGGGAGCGATTGCTCCATGCTTGACGCGTCCGCACAGCCGGAACCGGGAAAAGGGGTGGACGAGGCGATTTACTCCCTTTTCGGACGTTTCCCCACCTTAAAGGAGGTCGAAGATTATCTCATTTCCTCCGCCATGAAGCTGACCAAGGGAAATCAGAGATCAGCGGCGATTATGCTCGGCATAGCACGCCAGACGCTCAGCAAGCGTTTGGTCAACTCAGCAGCCAGCCCGGCGGGAAAGGACTAGACGACCACAGTATAAGAGGGGGCCTCAACAGCAGTGCACACTGACTTCCAAACATGCTCGACGTGCGCAATATACCGGAGTGCCTATGAATGGAACCTCTTGTGACATACGCAAGGACCGTCGGGTAGAGAAAAAACCTCATCTTACCGATTATCACTGCCGACTTCTGTTCGAAACCATGCTGCAAGGGGTGGTTTACTTCGATACTGAGGGAAAAATCTTTTCGGCCAATCCGGCCGCCGAGCAGATCCTCGGCAAGACGTCGGCGGAACTCCACGGAAAGACACCAATGGACCTGGAACAAGATACTATACGCGAAGACGGCTCACTGTTCCCCGGAACAGAGCACCCCGCCATGATGGCCCTGCGAACCGGCCAGGAACAACCGGTCACTGTGATGGGGGTGTATAATCCGCGGGATCAGCTTTACCGCTGGGTCAACATCAGAGCGGTGCCGCTGTTTCAACCCGGAGAAGAGAAGCCGGACCAGGTCTACACCCTGTGTGATGACATCACCGAGCGCAAAGAGCTGGAGGAAGAGGTGCATGAAAATCACCAGATGATCAGATCCATGGCCATGAAGCTTGCCATTGCCGAGGAACAGGAGCGTTGCCGGATTGCCGGAGAGCTTCATGACAAGGTCGCCCAAGGGCTCATCTTGAGCAAGATCAAACTTGGATCATTGAAAACCCTGCTCAGTTCCGAGACATATGAAGGCCCTATAGAAGCCATCGAAAACCTGATCACCCAGTCGATTCAGGATATCAGATCGTTGACATTTCAGCTCAGGCCGCCAATTCTGGCAAATGCAGGGTTGATAGCTGCATTGAAGTGGCTGGCGGAAGAGATCAGGAAAGACGTGGGGCTTTTGGTGGAGATTCGCAACTGCACCGAACTGTCGGCACTCAAATACGAAATCCGTTCCGTAATTTTTCAGGCTGTTCGTGAACTCCTGCTGAATGTTTCAAAACATGCCGGGTCAACAAAAGCAAGAATTTCCATCGAACAGGAAGCGAAGAACATAATAGTTACCGTTGAGGATGACGGAATCGGTTTCGCCCCGGCATTGACCGGCCTCATACGGCCACGAAACGGCGGCTTTGGCCTCTTCAATGCGCAGCAGAGGATCGAACACCTGGGTGGCCGCCTTGTCATCAAGTCGTTGCCCGGCTCCGGTTCCCGCATATCCATCATTGTTCCTGCCGACATGGCGTAATGACAGGAGAGCCCAGATGAGCTTCAGAGTCATGATTGCCGACGACCATGCAATTGTTCGCGAAGGTCTGCGGACGCTCCTGGAAAATGAGCCGGATATGGAAGTCGTCGGTGAAGCGAGCAATGGAGTGGAAGCGTTTCAACTCGCCTGCGAATTGCACCCGGACGTGATCATTATGGACATCACCATGCCCGACATGAACGGAATTGAAGCAACCAAAAGGATTGTGGGTGAAAATCGCAATGTACGGGTAGTGGCGCTTTCCATGGAATCGGACAGGCGCTTCGTCGTGGAAGTATTGAAATCAGGTGCCATGGGATACGTGAACAAGGAGTCCGCATTTGCAGAGCTGGCCACAGCCATTCGCACCGTCGCTTGCGGAGATACCTTTCTCGGGCCGCGAACGACCGATCTGATCATCAAGGAATTTCTCCAAAGAATCCCTGATGAATCAGCTTTACCCTATATGGCCCTTACTGCCCGCGAACGGGAGATCGTCCGACTCATTGCCGATGGAAAGAATTCAAAAGAGATAGCATACGCCTTTGGGGTCAGCACCAAAACCGTTGAAAACCAGCGACATTCCATCATGAAAAAACTGGGGCTGTACAGCATCGCAGAACTAACCAAGTATGCCATCCGTGAAGGACTGACTTCCCTGCAATAGACTTCAGAGGTATTTTTCAATTTTTTTTACTTTTTATAGGAGAAAAAAGAAGTTCGCTCTCCAATTCCCCTATTTATACAAAGTTTCCAACACAATACTATCGGGCGGCGTTCCTGCCCTGTTCCATGAACAGTGCCCTCAGTGCAAAAATAGTAACACAGGTAAAAATGCTAACATTTCCCGGAGACTGAATGATACTGGAAACTTTAGCGAATTACCGTCATTGTCCGTCTGTTTTCTTATCAAGATGCGTTTGCGGCGCAGCACGACACACTGTAGCAATACATTGATATTACTATCTTATTTGACTTTTACCATCTGGCATAATTTGTGACTTGCATTCATTCGGGGTGGCTGGGGACAAACCGCCGAACCACCTGGTT
>JAJZUQ010000081.1 GCA_021848385.1 Deltaproteobacteria bacterium | reverse complement strand
TGAATCGGCCACCATCGGGTACCGCGTCAACAAGGTGGATTTCCTGACCCTGCTCGACAGCCGGGTGACCCTGTTCAACTACGAGCGTGAGCTTTACGAATCCCAGGCCGAGTACATGATGCGGCTGGCCCAACTCGAAGCTACGGTCGGGGTCGATCCCGTATCAGCATCATCGATGCAGATACCCACCGCGCCGCCGGCTATCCCGGAAAAGGCGCGACTACCTGCACCATCAGCACCCGAACACTCCCAACATCATTAAAATTCACGATACCGAGGTACGACCATGGCACTGAGCAAGAAAATCGCAATCCCTCTGGTGGTAATTATTCTCGCTTCAGCAGCAGGTGGCGGCTGGTTCCTGTGGCAAAAGAAACAGCCCGGAAAGGCAACTGACCAAAAGGCCGCCCAGGGCAAGCAGCTCTACACCTGTTCCATGCATCCCTTCATCATCAGGGACAAGCCCGGCACCTGCCCGATCTGCGGCATGGAACTGATCAAGAAGATCGATACCGGCACTGCTGACGGAAGCGCGGCCCAGACCCCGGAACAGAAGCAGCAGGCAGCCATGCTCGGTCACGTCTCCCTGTCTCCAACGCAGCGGGTCATGGCCAATGTCGCCACGGTGGAGGCAAAAATGGGAACTCTCAACAAGGAGATCAACGCCGTGGGCATCGTGCAGTACGACCAGTCGCGCCAGGCCAAGGTCACCGCCTGGATCGCCGGACGCATCGACCGGCTGCACGTCAGCACCGTGGGGGCTTACGTCAGCAAGGACAGGCCGGTTGCCGAGGTCTACTCCCCCGACCTCCTGGCCAGCCAGCAGGAATACCTGCTGGCCGTCAAGAGCCGTGACCAGTTGAAGGGCTCGCCGATACCCGCCATCTCACAGAATGGCGACGGTCTGGTGGCCTCGGCCAAACAGCGCCTGATGCTGTTCGGGGTAAAGGAAAGCCAGATCGCCGACTTGGAGCGGGCCGGCAAGCCGAATATCCGCCTCCCCATCTATACGCCGCTCTCCGGCATCGTCATTGAAAAGATGGTGCAACAGGGACAGTACGTCAACACGGGTGACACCCTGTTCAATATTGCCGACCTTTCCACGGTCTGGGTGGAGGTAGAGGTCTACGAGAACGAGTTCCCCAATATCCACATCGGACAGCAGGTGGAGATCCGGTCCCAGTCCTTTCCCGGCAAGCCGTTTTCCGGACGGATCGCCTTCATCTATCCCTTCCTCGATCCCAAGACCAGGACCGTCAGAGCCAGGGTGCAGATGCCCAACCCCGGTTTGAAGCTGAAGCCCGACATGTTCGTCAACGCCATCATCAAGGTGCCGCTCGGCTCGTCAATCGTAATACCGATCACCGCGGTCATGGATACCGGCAAGCGCCAGGTGGTCTGGGTGGAAAGCTCACCGGGCATGTTCGAGCCCCGCGACGTGCAGGTCGGCCAGAAGACCGATGACAAGGCCCAGATACTGTCGGGACTCAAACCGGGCGACAAGGTGGCTGTATCCGGCGGTTACCTGATCGATTCCGAGTCGCAATTGAAAGGTGGCGGTGGTGGCCATGAAAACATGCCCGGCATGAAGATGGATGGCAAACCCGCGGCGCAGGGGCAGCCCCCGGAAGCAGGCCAGCAGCCGTCCCAGGGAGGTCATGAGGGGCATGGTGCCCCACCGGCACAGCAGCAGCCGGCAAAGAAGGGGACCTTGAAGATGGATGACATGAAGATGTAATGACGAATCTCCGACAAGGAATGCTGCCATGATAGAAAAAATAATTGATTATTCCGCCCGTAACCGGGTCATTGTGCTGATGGTCTTTGCCCTGATCACCGCCTGGGGGGTATGGTCGGTCTACAAGACCCCGGTGGACGCCATCCCGGATCTGTCCGACAACCAGGTGATCGTGTTCACCGATTATCCCGGCCGCTCGCCCCAGGTGGTGGAGGACCAGGTCACCTACCCCCTTGCGGTCAACCTTCAGGGGCTGCCCCAGGTCACGGCCGTGCGCGCCTCGTCCGCCTTCGGCTTCTCCATGATCTACGTCATCTTCGAGGACAAGGCCGACATCTACTGGGCCAGGACCCGCGTCCTGGAACGGCTCAACTATGCCGCTTCCCTCCTGCCGCCCGGCGTTGTGCCGACCCTTGGTCCCGACGGCACCGGTGTCGGGCATGTCTTCTGGTACACCATCGGGGGCAAGGGGTACGACCTGGAGCAGCTCCGCACCCTCCAGGACTGGTTCGTGCGCTACCAGTTGAATACCGTCCAGGGGGTGGCCGAGGTGGCCTCCATCGGCGGCCTGGTTCGGGAATACCAGATCGACCTGGACCCCGCCAAGCTGTTTGCCTACAACATCAAGATCGCCACGGTGATGGAGGCGGTCAAGCGCTCCAACAACGACGTGGGGGGCAGACTGATCGAGCAGGCCGACGCCGAGTATCTGATCCGGGGCCGCGGCTATGTGAAGTCAAAGGAAGACCTGGAGAACATAGTGGTGGGAGCCGACATACGCGGCACGCCGATCTACGTCAAGAACCTGGGGACCGTTCAGATGGGTGGCGCCATCCGGCGCGGCCTGTTGGAGATGAACGGCGAGGGTGAGGCAGTGGGCGGCATCGTGGTCATGCGCTACGGCGAGAACGCCCATGACGTCATTCACCGGGTCAAGGACAAGATCAAGGACCTGGAAAAGGGGTTGCCGCCCGGGGTGAAGATCATGGTCTCCTATGACCGATCCGATCTCATCATGCGGGCAGTGGATACCCTGAAACATAACCTGCTGGAGGAATCGGTCGTTGTCTCACTGGTGATCCTGATTTTCCTGCTTCACCTCCAGAGCGCCCTGGTGATCGTGCTCACCCTGCCCATATCGGTGCTGATCGCCTTCATCACCATGAAACTGATGGGGGTCACCTCCAACATCATGTCCCTGGGGGGGATCGCCATCGCCATTGGTGTCCTGGTAGACGCCGGGGTGATCATGGTGGAGAACTGCTACCGCCACCTGTCCGAGATGCCGCCCGAGGAACGGGCCGGGAAACGCCTGGAGGTCGTCATCACCTCGGCCAAGCAGGTGGGACGGGCCATCTTCTTCTCCCTGGCCATCATCGTGCTTTCCTTCGTGCCGGTGTTTCTATTGGAGGGACAGGAAGGAAAGTTGTTTCACCCGCTCGCCTTCACCAAGACCTTCTCCATGATGGGCTCAGCCATGATCGCCATCACCCTGGTGCCGGTGTTGATGTACTTCTTCATGCGCGGCAAGATGCCGCCCGAGAGCGCCAACCCGGTTTCTTCATTCTTCATCAAATTGTATTCGCCGGTCATCCGCTGGGTGCTGAAATGGAAGAAGACCACCATCGCTTTGAATGTCCTGGCGCTCGGCATCGCCATCCCCCTGTTCATGCACCTGGGGAGCGAGTTCATGCCCCCCCTGGACGAGGGGTCGCTGCTCTACATGCCGGTCACCCTACCCAACATCTCCATCACCGAGGCCAAGCGCCTGATCCAGGTGCAGGACGCCATCATCAAGAGCGTGCCCGAGGTGGAGCATGTCCTGGGCAAGGTCGGCCGGGCCGAGACCTCCACTGACCCGGCGCCGGTCTCCATGTTCGAGACCATCATCATCCTCAAACCCAAGGAACAGTGGCGGCCGGGCATGAAGAAGGCCGACATCGTGGCCGAACTGGACGCCAAGCTCCAGATCCCGGGCGTGCGCAACGGCTGGACCCAGCCGATCATCAACCGTATCAACATGCTCTCCACAGGGGTGCGCACCGACCTGGGGGTCAAGATATTCGGGAGCGACCTGAACGTGCTGAAAGACCTGGCCGTGCAGGCCGAGGGGATACTGAAGACCGTGCCCGGCGCGGCCGACGTGGTGGCCGAGCGGGTCACCGGCGGCAATTACATCGATATCGACGTGGACCGCGAGGCGGCGGCCCGTTACGGCGTCAATGTAGGTGACATCCAGGATGTCATCGAGACCGCCCTGGGTGGCGAGATGCTTTCCACTACCGTCGAGGGACGCAACCGCTTCCCGATCCGCATCCGCTATGAGCGGGACTACCGCGACAATATCCCGGCCATTCGCCGTATCCTGGTGGCTGGGATGGATGGAGCACAGGTGCCGCTCTCCCTGGTAACCAAGCTGAAGGTCTCCACCGGCGCACCGGAGATCAACAGCGAGGGGGGACTGTTGCGTTCGCTGGTCTTCCTCAACGTGCGCGGCCGGGACATGGGAGGCTTTGTGACCGACGCCAAACAGGTGCTGGAGAAGCAGCTCAAGCTCCCCTCCGGCTACTACGTGGCCTGGTCCGGACAGTGGGAGAACCAGATTCGCGCCAAGGCCCGCCTGCAGGTGCTGATACCGCTGGGGATGGTGATCATCTTCATCCTGCTCTACTTCACCTTCCATTCGGCCCTGGAGGCCAGCATGGTCATGCTCTCAGTGCCCTTTGCCCTGGTGGGCGGGGTCTACCTGGTGGCGGCCCTGGGGTACAACCTGTCGGTGGCGGTGTGGGTCGGTTTCATCGCCCTGTACGGCATTGCCGTGGAGACCGGGGTGGTAATGGTGATCTACCTGCACGAGGCCCTGGACAGGAAACTGATCAACGGACCCTGCACTGAACAGGATATCTACGATGCCACCTTCGAGGGAGCGGTACTCAGGCTGCGGCCCAAGCTGATGACCGTGGCTGTGGCGTTGTTGGGTCTGGTACCTATCATGTGGTCAACAGGCACCGGGGCCGACGTGATGAAGCCGATTGCCGCACCCATGATCGGCGGCATGCTCTCCTCGGCCGTGCATGTCCTGATCATGACCCCGGTGATCTTCGTGCTGATGAAGAAGCGGGAACTGCGGAAGGGAACGCTCAAGTATTCGGGGATGAAACACTAAAGGATGTGCAAGTTTGACAATCCAATAGTTGCGCCCAGTATGTTGGCCGTATTCACCAGCGTATCCAGAAACTGCAAATGGAGACTAAGGGAAAACAGGTGGGGACTTTTGTCCGTGATGAGCTCAAAAAGCTTGAACAAAACCTGAAGGAAGCGAACGAAATCGCCAGATCGCTGCAAATCATGTAGCACAGCAAGCTTTCAGGAGTATGGATATCTGTGTTTGCGGATTGTCCGTACAACCTTTTTCCGGGGGAGCAATGAGAAAGATATTTTTATCGCTGCTGGCGGTCCTGGCACTTGTTGTTCTGCCTGCATGTACCCAAAAACAGACCCCGCCGCCGGCCCAACCAGCCAGGATATCGACGACACCGGCCTACGAGGAGCATTTCGGCCCTGCGCCGACCAGCGACAAGGGAACCTGCTTCGCCTTCGTGATCTACTTTCCCTCGGCCAGGGAAGCGGGCAAGGTGGTGCCGTTTCCTTTTTTCACCTTTGACGAAGCCAGCATCAGGAAGGTGGCTGTCGAACGCCTGCTGGCTGGGATGGACATCGGCAGCTACAATGGTGAATTCCTCCAGCCGTTTCCGACTGGCACCCACATTGTCTCCATTAGCGAAGCTCAAGGCACGGTGACGCTCACCTTGAGTAAAGAGTTCGGCCGTGCCATACAGGATAAGAGCGCGGAAACGGCGGAACAAGCCGTCACCCTGACTCTGCGCCAGTTTAAGGGAGTGGCCGCCGTCCGCATCCTCGTGGAAGGGAATAACGCGCCGCTGGATGTCCAGGCCGACAAGCGGACGATCCTGCCCCCCGGCCCGCCCCGCCTGTTGAGCGTCACGGCCATGAAGGACAAAGGGGCCAAAGCTGTCGAGGAGGTGAATGCCTTTTTCGACCGCCCCGTGAACGTAACAACGCTGAAGATCATGGACAGCTCGGGAAAACCCTTTAAGGGGGACGTGTACCATTCTGTCTTTGACATGGCGGCCGTGTTGAAACCAAAGGAGCCGGAACGGTTCAACGCCGGCATGCCGGTTCAGGTCCGCTGGGACGTGTCCGACAAGCTCGGCCGCAAGAGTCAGGGAACCAGAACTCTACCTCTGGAGGTCAGAGAACATGTCGAATAAAAGGTTGAGAGTCATGCATAGGAAACGAGTGACATTTTGTGCCGCATACCTCGCGGTAACGCTGGCGATATATGCCGGAACCGCATTTGCCCACGGTCAGGAACACCATGATGGCGGGCATACCTCCGATGCCGCCAAACCTGTCCAACCAATTTTTTAAGTTTGCATACAGTTGACTCCAATCAAACATCCTTGATTGCCTTGTTCGCTGCAATAAGAATTGGATCCCATACCGGTGAATAGAGCGGCGAGTAGCTCAGATCCAGTTCGGCAAGCTCGAACACTGTCATATGTTTGTATATTCCGGTGGCAAGGACATCGAGCCGTTTTGCCACGACGTCCTGCCCGATCATCTGTCCGCCGAGGAGCAATCCGGTCCCTTTTTCACACAGAAGAAGTACACGCATTGTGCCACCACCAGGGAATGCACCTCTTGTCGGCGTGTCCACGTAGGTTTTTACGTAATTCGTGCCAGCCTCCCGGAGCTGCCGTTCACTGAGACCGGTGGTGGCTACCGTAAGGTCGAAGAATTTGAATACCGCGGTCTGGTCGATGCCGTAAAACTCCTTCATGGCATTGCTGTTGACAATATTGCTGCCGACGAGTCGGCCCTGCTTGTTGGCCACAGGTCCGAGCGGCATATAACCGTTCCTGCCGAGTTGGCGGATATAGTGCTCGGCGCAGTCTCCGGCAGCAAAGACATCGGGAAGATTCGTCCGCAAATAACGATCTACCTTTACCGCTCCGGCAACCCCCAATTCGCCGCCGGAAGCCGAGAAAAGGGTTGTATTCGGCTTTACGCCGATGGAGACGACGACCATGCCGGCTTCGAAGTCTCCGCTCGCGGTCCTGACCACGGCGCCATTTTTTTCTATAATCTCAACATTGGTGTGAAGCGCGATCCCTTTCTGCTCAAGCTTCTCCAGCACCTTTGCCCGGATCTCTTCGGCAAACGAAGGAAGGATCGTAGCTGACTTCTCGAGGATGACCGGTGTGACCTTCATGTTGTAGAGGACGTCAACCAACTCGAGATTGGTATAACCGGAGCCTATGAGAAGGGCATTGGCGGGGGCTTTTTCGTAGATGATATTTTTGACCAGTCGTGTATCTTCCAGTGTCTTGAATGAGAAAACAGTATCATCATCGAATCCGGGCAGAGAGAGCCTGCTCGCTTTATTGCCAGTGGCATACACGAGGAAATCGTAGCCTTCACGATATTCCCTGGAAAGCTCGTGATTAACGACCGTAACCTCCTTTAGAGCCGGATTAATGGCAACGGCCTCATGGTGCAGGCGGTAATCTATACCGCGCCCCTTTCTGATATCATCAAGACTCAAGGCATAAAGGTCCTCGACGGGCTTATCCTTGTAGAACAGGTTGTACGGCATGCCGCAGGCGGCGTAAGAAACATCTCCCGACTTTTCCAGAACAACCACGTGCGCGGCATGGTCCTCGCGTTTGATCTGGCTGGCGGCCGACAGTCCTCCGGCCACCCCCCCAATAATGACTATTTTCATCTGATACCCCCAGTCATGATACAGGAGCGACTTTGGCCAATGTTCTTTCAATCCTCTCCTTCATCACCTGACATCGTGTCAGTATGGGGGTGCCACTGTTTCTGATTCAGATATCCAAACCATGGTGCCATGAATAAGGTAAGCACTATGAGTAGTAACAACAGAAATAACGTTCCCATTTCTTATCTCCTCTCACATGCGTCTTTTCTTACATTCTAATTATAGTCCTGATTTCGGTAAGACGGACGTATAAAACTACTAAATCTCGTCAACCATTTCTTTCGTCATCGGCCTTGTTTGAGTGACTGTCGCAGTACATACGGCAAAATTCCGCCGTGACGAAAGTATTCAAGCTCATTCGGAGTGTCGATGCGGGCAGTGACCGAAAATTGTCCGGTCGAACCATTGGCAACCCTGGTTTTGACCAGGAGTTTCTGCCCCGGTTTGAGGAGAGAGAGCCCTTCGATAACGAAGTTCTCTTGCCCGGTGAGCCCGATCGTCTGGTAGGTTTCGCCCGGGAGAAATTGTAACGGAAGGATTCCCATCCCCACGAGATTGGAACGGTGAATTCGTTCGAAACTCTCGGCAATTACCGCCCGAACGCCCAGAAGTAGCGTTCCCTTGGCAGCCCAGTCACGCGACGAGCCGGTACCGTATTCCTTGCCGGCAATGACGATGAGCGGGACCTCTTCTTCACGATAGCGCATGGCAGCATCGTAGATGGACATCTGCTCGCTCCCTTTGCCGTCTGTTGACATCCAGGTGGTCACCCCTCCTTCCACCCCCGGCACCAGCCGGTTCCTGATGCGGATATTGGCGAAGGTCCCCCTGACCATCACCTCGTGGTTACCGCGACGGGAGCCGTACGAATTGAATTCCTCCGGCTTCACGCCCAGGGAGATGAGGTACTGTCCCGCCG
>JAJZUQ010000023.1 GCA_021848385.1 Deltaproteobacteria bacterium | reverse complement strand
GAGGGTGGTAACAATCCTCTACGTGGACGGGCGGCAAAACGACCCGGAAGGGAACCGTTTCAACCTCGAAAAGCTCATCGGCAAGGTCGCCATGGCATTTGAGATACTTATCCTGAAAAACAAGATTCTTATGAGCTGAAGCGCGACACCCTGACCCAACTGCACAGCATGAATACGCAAAAAATTACTTGCAATCATCAATAAAGATTGATATAAGAAGAATTCCCCAACGCCGAAGTGGTGGAATTGGTAGACACGCAAGATTCAGGTTCTTGTGCTCGCAAGGGTGTGCTGGTTCGAGTCCAGTCTTCGGCACCAAAAAATTAAGGGTTACAAGCTTCGGCTTGTAACCCTTTTTTTTCACTTCACCATTCCCCCCCCTTTTCCATGCAAGGTGGAAGCGCATCCCTACAAACCTGCAACCACATAGTACTCCAGCAACCAAACATTGAAACCATCTGTAGGGGCGGGGTGCCCCCGCCCTGAAGCCCCGCCCTGAGGCCCCGCCCTGATCCCCCGCCACAGATTACCCAATAGTGCCCTTACCCTATGCGGCAACAAGCCCCTGCACCGCTGCCGCTGCCAGCTTTTCGGCCTTGGCCTGGGATTTGGTGAGTTTGGCTTCCAGTGCGTCGCAGAGGGACATGAGCTGGTCGACTTTGGCGACGATGCGGTGCTGTTCAGTGAGGGGAGGGAGAGGGAGGACAATGTAGGCGAGAGACTTACTTGACATATTTGAAATACCGACACCTTTTCGGTATCGATTTATCTCACCTGTGGCATTCAGCTTTTCGAAGAAACGATAAGCGTAGTATGGATTAATAGCACCATAGAAGCGAGCGCGGTGAATATGATTCTGAAAACAAACTTCTAAATCTGATTCCCATACGGCTGCCCGTCCTGCTTCGCCACCCTCGCAAATCAAGAGGTCGTTTTTAAGTGCAGTGCATTTCTCCAACTCATCATCACGGATAAGCATTTGGCGGACGTTACACCAATCTTGAGGCTGCTGTAACTGTTCCTTCTTGACTAATTCGTGATTAGCGTTTATTTATATTAACTATTGCAAACTTTAACTACACACATTTTTGCCCCCTGCAAAAGAGTAATCGGAGGATTTTGTATGATAAAAACTTCAATCTGTACGATCTTTGTAAGTGCCATACTCATGACAATCGCCGGTCAGTCTTGGGCGGACGGGCAGGATCATCAAGCCCCGATCTACGGTGCAGATGAGGCAAAGGCCATTCCCGGCCGCTACATCATTGTTTTCCGTCCCGGCAGTGCAGGTCATGATGTGTCGGCAGCAGCCGGTGCCGCTGCGCATCTCGGCGGGAAAATCCACTATACCTATAGTGACGCACTGCAAGGGTTTGCGGCAAGCCTGCCAGAAGCGGCACTGCAAGGTCTGCGTCACAACCCGAACATTGAATTCATCGAAGTCGACCAGACGGTTTCGCTTGACATAGAAACCGCACAAAGCGTCTCAACCTGGAATTTGGACCGTATCGATCAGCGGTACCTCCCCCTGGATGGCTTCTACGGATACACAAGCACCGGTACGGGCGTTACGGCGTATATAATTGATACCGGTATCCGTATCAGTCATACTGAATTTACCGGCCGTGCTTCCGTCGGCTACGATGCCATCAATGACGGTCGTAACGGCAACGACTGCAATGGTCACGGAACCCATGTCGCTGGTACGGTCGGAGGATTCAACTACGGGGTGGCCAAAAATGTCTCACTGGTGGCCGTCCGCGTCCTTGATTGTGCCGGCTCAGGCACCATATCCGGTGTCATCGCCGGTGTCGACTGGGTCACCAGAAACAAAGCACCACTTTCTGTCGCAAACATGAGTCTGGGGGGCGGGGCGTCCACCGCCTTGGATAACGCGGTAAAAACGTCAATTAGCAACGGCATAACCTACGCCATCGCCGCCGGTAACAGCAATAAGGATGCCTGCAAGGCATCACCTGCCCGTGTTCCGGCTGCCATAACCGTCGGAGCAACAACGTCCACCGATGCCCGCGCTTCGTACTCCAACTATGGTGCATGCCTTGACCTGTTCGCCCCCGGGTCATTCGTAACCTCTGCCTGGAACACCAGCGATACAGCAACCAACACCATCAGCGGCACATCCATGGCAACTCCCAATGTTACCGGCGTCGCAGCTCTGTATCTGCAGGACAATTATACCGCAACACCTGCCAGCGTTGCCGCTGCCCTCACCGGCACAGCAACAGCCGGTGCAGTGAAAAACGCCGGTAGAAATTCGCCAAACCGGTTGCTCTTTACCAACTATTAAAGCTGCTCCAGACGTTTGACGTAAAGGAAAAAAATACCCGCCTGGTGGAGGCGGGTATTTTTTTCCTTTTTACTGCATTGACAACTGTCACAGCTTTCGAACCAAATAAAAATTAGCAACTCTCTTGATCACTTACCACGACCTTCCTGGAAAATTTTCAAAATCATTCCCGCCAAGCTTGCTCAAATGAAAGAAGCCGGTAGCATTACAATTACCGATTCTGTTTTATGGATTAATCTGTTCCGCGTTGTAGAAACACCATCTTCATTTGATTTATCTGCATGGTGGCTTTCAGGGCCTAATCCGCGAAACTGCGTACATAAATTACCAGGGGAATACGTTGGCCAGACTATTTGCAATGTCAATAAGAGCGCAGTTGTTCTTCGTCATCTTTATCGTGGCTCTTCCTGCAGCCGGCATTATGGTGTATACAAGCGTCAGACTCCACGATGAGGCTCTCAATGAAGCGCAGAAGGTCACAGAGAGACTCGTTGAACGGATTGCCGTCGAGCAGCAGAACCTGGTTAATGGTGCCGAGCAGCTTATGACTGCATTGGCCGAGCTTCCTGAAGTCAAGCAACATGACTCTGCCAGGGTGGAACCGATATTGAGGCGGCTTGTTAAATTAAACACCTCATACTCTAACATATTTATCGCAGACAAAAGTGGAGATGTCTGGGCTACTGCCGTTCCCGTAAAAACTCCTTTTAACGTTGCCGACCGGCAATATTTCCAAAATGCCATGGCAAGAGGGCAACTGTCATCGGGTGAATACGTTATTAGTCGAGCCATATCAAAGCCGACCATGAATTTCGCCTATCCCCTTAAAAATAACCGTGATGAGATTACAGGTATTATCAGCGTTGGGTTCAATGTCAGCAGGTACTGGGAGTTACTGAACCGGTTGCAATACCCTGCCGGCACCAGCTTTGTACTTATTGACCATAAAGGGACAATCTTATACAGAGCCCTCAACCCGGAGCAGTTTATCGGCAAAAGCTACACACCAAAAGCTTTCAAACAGATGTTGGAAGGCCCGGAAAAAGGTACTTCTCTCAGAAAGGGTCTTGTAGGAGACAAGCGGATAATCAGCTTCAAAAAGATTCGCATCAATGGAGAACATGCACCTTATATGTACGTCACCGCCGGTATACCGGTCAAGGTGGCATTAAAACAAGCCAACCAGAGTCTCGTATATAGCATTGCCGTTTTCTCGACAATTATTATTGCAGCATTTTTTATAGCCTGGATTATCGGAAAACGCTCCATTGTGGACCGCGTCGCTTTGCTGGAGAGGGCATCCCAACGACTGGCGAAAGGCGAACTTGACGTAAGTGTTTCCGATCTCGTTGTTGGCGGCGAACTGGGAAGTCTTGCAAGGACTTTTGACAATATGGCCCATGATCTGGCGCTGAGAGAAAAGACATTGCGTGAAAGCGAGAGATTCCTGAGCACCATCATCGAAGCTGAACCGGAAGCCGTAAACTTATTGGCACATGATGGTTCTATTCTCATGACAAACCGGGCAGGACTCGACATGATGCAGCTCGATTCTTTCGACAAGATCAAAGGCAAATCCGCCTTTACCTTTATTGACCCGGCATATCATGAAGCATTTAGAACATTAAACGAATATGTTCTCAACGGCAACACCGGACACCTTGTATTCAAATTCGTAGGAACCAAAGGACGGTCACTCTGGCTTGAGACACATGCGGCTCCGCTTAAAAACGACAAAGGAGAAATCGTTTCCCTGCTCGCAATAACGCGCAACATAACAGAACGCAAAGAGATGGACCGGATGAAAGATGAAATGATATCCGCCGTGAGCCATGAAATGCGCACACCGTTGACAGCAATGCTGGGATACATTCAGTTTATTATGGAAAACGATGTGGATGAGGCGAAAACGAAAGAATATCTGGGCACCGTAAACAAACAAGCGGAACGTCTTAAAGAGTTGATTGACAATTTTCTCGACCTGCAGCGCCTGAGAGAAAAGCGGGGATTCCGAAATCTGAAACAGCTGGCGGTCAGGCCTCTACTGGAAGAAGCCGCTAACCTCTTCGCTGATCCGTCCAATCTGCACCGGATAAAAATCGACACAAGCTCAGAACTGCCCCCGATAATTTGTGACGAGGAAGGCATTCACTCTGTTTTCAACAACCTGCTCTCCAACGCCGTCAAGTATTCTCCGAACGGAGGAGATATCGTTCTCGGTGCCCGACAGGAAGCCAACAACGTAACGATGTGGGTAAAGGACGAAGGGATAGGTATCCCGCAGGAATTACTGGATAAGATTTTCGACAGGTTTTACAGGGTGGACAACACGGACCGCCGCACAACGAGCGGAACCGGCCTGGGGCTTTCACTCGTAAAGGAAATCGTAACTGCACAAGGTGGGGGCATCTGGATAGAGAGCACACTCGGAAAAGGAAGCACTGTTTACATCACGCTCCCTGCTGCAGATTCTGATTAGCACGACTTCAGCCCCTACCCTCCGCTTCCATCCTGCCTTACCCATTATCACCCTATTTCAGCCTGCCCGCCTTCCATTCACATATACCTCTCAACCAGTTCCTCAATCAACTCGCCGATAGTCGTGCGCCGGTGAGCTGCAGCTATCTTTAATTTCAGATGGAGATCCTCCCGGATATTGGCAGTCAACCGGACATCACCTGCAGGGACAAGGCCGGAAACAGGCCTTGACGTGGCGGGGAGTTTACCCTTTCCCGTTTTACGGTACCTCTTTGTGACCGTTTCTCGCCTCGGAGACGAAGAAGCGGCTTTTTCCGGCAAAGCCGACGTGACGGGCTGGACGAGATTTTCAAGGACGGGTGTGGCCGGTTCTTTCTCAACCGGAACCGTTACGGTCTGCATGTTCGTCCTGGATTCGGTTGGCATGCTACTGGTGACAGTCTTTCGTTTCTCTGCCCCCACGGGAACATCTTTTTTCTCCGTAACTGCACCAAACAGCCCCAATTGATCGTTTAACTCATCGTTTAACATGCGCCATCAATCCTCCTGAATTTTAGCGACTAACCAAGCATTACGATTCTTATACCATTATCTACTTACCCACACAAGTACACACATAAACACTGACCGCTTTGGCAATAAAAAAGGAGTTACGGTTGTAATCGCAACTCCTTTTTCTCAACGTCTACCAGTTCTCTGCGTCGCTCCACCACCTGCGCGAATGCGGACGGGTTGCAACAGGCGTTCGACTTCCGCCTGCGTGAGGTGCCGGTATTCGCCCGGCTTCAGCTCGCCAAGCTCGAGAAAACCGTAGCGAATCCGCTTGAGGCGAACCACGGCAAGGCTTACCGCCTCGCACATGCGCCGTACCTGGCGATATCGCCCCTCATGAATGGTTACGGAGAGCCAACTGTTGTTGTCGCTTTCGCTCGCCAGGAATACCTTGGCAGGCGCAGTCGTGCCGTCCTCCAGTTCAACGCCTGCGGCCATACGTTTGATCTGGTCGGGAGTCACCTTCCCCCGCACGCGCACCAGGTACTCCTTGTCGACTTCATGACGGGGGTGGGAAAGCCGGTTGGCCCAGTCGCCATCATTGGTCATCAAGAGCAAACCTTCGGTATTGTAGTCAAGCCGCCCGACGGGGTAGACCCTGGACGTCACATCCTTCAGCAGATCGGTAACGATGGGGCGCCCTTCGGGGTCCTTGAGGGTAGTCAGGTAGCCAACCGGTTTGTAGAGGAGCAGGTAAATCTTTCCGGAAACCGGCCGGACCGGTTTGCCGTCCACCTCAATCTGGTCGATTGCAGGGTCGGCCTTGGTCCCGAGCTCCGTGACTACCTGACCGTTCAATTTGACCCGTCCGGCGACAATGAGCGTTTCCGCCTCGCGTCGTGAAGCGATACCCGCCTGAGAAAGGAGTTTTTGCAAACGTTCAACCATAGATGAATTCCAATCCTAAAAA
Source organism: Deltaproteobacteria bacterium (assembly GCA_021848385.1). Classification (GTDB taxonomy): domain Bacteria; phylum Desulfobacterota; class Desulfuromonadia; order Geobacterales; family Geobacteraceae; genus Geomobilimonas. The sequence continues at coordinate 36,784 of JAJZUQ010000023.1, read as the reverse complement.
AACAAGGGCGGTAACGACCGCCCTATCTTGTATCCTACTTGTACATGACCAGGTCTATTCCACAAACCGGGACATCTTGCGGAACTTCTGATACCTGGCTTCGATCAGTTCATCTGCCGGCAGTTTCCTTAATTCCTTCAGATTGCGCGAGATAGCCTCGTGGAGGTTGTCGGCAGCAGTTCTATGATCGCGATGAGCCCCTCCCGTCGGTTCGGGGACGATCTCATCGATGACTCCGAGGTCTTTGATATCCTTGGCGCTCAACTTGAGGGCTTCGGCGGCCTGTTCTCCCTTGGTGCCGTCTGACCAGAGAATCGCCGCACACCCTTCCGGGGATATGACCGCATAAACGGAGTACTGCAGCATGAGAATGCGGTCTCCGACCGCGATGGCCAAAGCCCCGCCCGATCCACCCTCGCCGGTTATGACGACAATGATCGGCACGGTCAGCCGGGACATCTCGCGCAGGTTCCTGGCAATGGCCTCTGCCTGGCCCCGCTCCTCCGCACCGATGCCGGGGAACGCCCCGGGGGTGTCGACAAACGTAATGATCGGAAGCCGGAACCGCTCGGCCATTTCCATGAGCCTGAGCGCCTTGCGGTACCCCTCAGGGTTCGGCATGCCGAAATTGCGATACACCTTCTCCTTGGTGTCGCTCCCCTTCTGGTGCCCGATTATCATCACCGGCTCATCGTCCAACCGGGCCAGACCACCCACGATCGCATGGTCATCGCCAAAATTACGGTCGCCGTGGAGTTCTACGAATTCCGTGAATATGAGTTTTATATAGTCCATAGTAAAAGGCCGATTGATATGTCTCGCGATCTGGGCAGTCTGCCAGCGGGTCAGGTTGGCAAATATGTCGCTACGCATCTGCGCCGCCTTTTTTTCCAGTTTGGCGACGTCACTCTTCAGGTCAACATTGTCTCCGGACAGCGCAAGCAGTTCCTCTATCTTCTGCTCCAGTTCGACAACAGGCTTTTCAAAGTCCATGTAAACTTGGGTTGCCATTGGTATTGTATCTCCTTTTACCGCAATGTGAATGGTAGGCGCTATTCAAAAGAAACGGCATTATACCCCAGCAGGTTCTTCACTTCCACCATTAATTCTTCACTGGCCAACAGAGTGCAGTTGTCCGGCAACCGGATGGTCGTATTTACCCTGTTTTGAATGTTGATATGGAGAAGGGCACGGCAGCTTCCCCGGTAACGCCCAAATATACCCTTGAGCTCTTCCAGTTGCTGTCTCTCAAGTCCGGAGCCCTGAAGAGTGACGTGAACCCGTTGCGTTTCCCTCTCGCTTATCTCCCTCAAGGAAATGATATCGGACGCCTTGATCTTCGTCCCCTTTTCCCCCACATCGGCATTGCCGGTCACGACCAGCGGTTCGTCGGTTTTCAGATAGTGGCCGGCCCTGGCATAGGTTTCGGGGAAAACCACAACTTCCACCGAGCCAAGCAGATCCTCAATAGTCGCAAACCCCATCCGGTCACCTTTTTTCGTGGTCATCTCCTTGAGAGCAACCACAATCCCGCAGATCTTGACTTCCTTCTCGTCGGCGATCTCCGCCAGCCCTGCCGTATCGGTTGTAGTAAAGCGGCGCATCCCCTGGGCATAGCGGTCAAGGGGATGCCCCGTGATGAAAAAGCCGAGGCACTCCTTCTCGAAAGCAAGCTTCTGCTTGTCGTCCCATTCGGGCAGATCGGGAAGCGTCCCCCTGCCATTGCCGTTGACTTTGGCGATCTCGGCGGTGCCAAACAGGGATACCTGGGCACTCTCCCGTTCCTGCTGAATCTTCTGGCCGAGGGACATTGCATCTTCCAGCCCCGCCATGAGGACGGAACGACGTGCACCGGTGGAATCGAAGGCACCGCACTTGATCAGGGATTCGACAACACGCTTGTTGACCCTGCGCAGATCGACCCGTTCGCAGAAGTCGAAAAGGTCATCGAAAGGACCGTCGTTGCGGGCTTCAAGTATTGCCTCGATGGCAGACTCGCCAACATTTTTCACCGCTCCGAGACCGAACCGGATGGACGTGCCGAGAACGCGGAAAGAAAGATGGGAGGCATTGATATCCGGCGGCTGCACCTCAATCCCCATCTCCCGGCAATCGGCAATACTCTTGACTACTTTTTCGGTGCTCCCCATGTCGCAGGAGAGAAGTGCGGCCATGAACTCCACGGGATGATGGGCCTTGAGATACGCAGTCTGATAGGCAATGAGCGCATAGGCTGCGGAATGGGACTTGTTGAATCCGTATTCGGCAAATTTGGCCATCAGGTCGAAGATAGCCTCCGCCTTCTTCAGGTCGATTCCCTTCTGCTTTGCCCCCTCAAGGAACGGCTCCTTCTCCTTTGCCATGACCGCAGGGTCCTTCTTCCCCATGGCCCGCCGAAGCAGGTCCGCACGTCCCAGGGAATAGCCGGCCAGGGTACGGGAGATCTGCATGACCTGTTCCTGGTAGACGATGACCCCGTAGGTATCCTTGAGGATCGGCTCGAGCTCGGGAAGGTCATAGACGACCTTTTTCCGACCATGCTTTCGCTCGATGAAGTCGTCCACCATGCCGGACCCGAGCGGTCCCGGACGATAGAGGGCGCAGGCGGCAATGACATCCTCGAAACAGGAGGGTTTCAGCTTTACCAGCATCTCCTTCATGCCGCTGGATTCGAGCTGGAAGATCCCCGTGGTGTTACCCGACGAGATCAGCTCGTAACTTTCCCGGTCGTCGTCGCGCAGTCGCGAGATATCGAAATCGGGGTGATCACCGGCCCGGATGAGCTTGACCGCGTTATCGATAACCGTCAGGTTCTTGAGCCCAAGGAAGTCGAACTTCACCAGCCCCACCAATTCAACGTACTTCATGGAGTACTGGGTGTTGAGCGCACCGCTCTTCTGATCCTTGTAGACCGGACAGAACTCCTCGAAGGCGGCCGGTGCCACCACAACGCCGGCAGCATGGGTGGAGGCATGGCGGGCGAGCCCTTCGAGGCAGAGGGAGACATCCAGCAGCTCCTTCACCTTCGCATCCGCCTTGGCTAGCTCGTTCAGCTTCGGCTCGATCTTGAGCGCCTTGTCCAGGGTCATCCCCAGTTCGCCGGGGACGAGCTTGGCAATCTTATCCACATCGCCGTAGGTCATGTCCATGGCCCGGCCGACGTCGCGGATCACCGCCTTTGCCTTCATCGTCCCGAAGGTAATGATCTGACAGACCTTGTCGCGGCCGTACTTGCCGGCGACGTACTGAATAACCTCGTCCCGCCGGTCCTGACAGAAGTCGACGTCGATATCAGGCATGGAGATCCGCTCAGGGTTAAGGAAACGTTCGAAGAGAAGGTTGTAGGGGAGCGGATCGAGATCGGTTATGCGGATAGAATAAGCGACGAGGGAGCCGGCAGCGGACCCCCTGCCCGGGCCGACGGGAATCCCCATGTTCTTGGCCCAGTTGATGAAATCCGCCACGATGAGGAAATAGGCCGGAAATTTCATCTGCTCGATACAATCCAGCTCTATCCGGAGACGATCGTAATAGGACTGCTCCTGCTCGGGTGTAAAGTCGGGATACTTGGCACGGATGGTTACCAGCCGCTTCTTGAGGCCGGCGTGGGCCTCTTCTTCCAGCATTTCATCATGGGTCTTCCCGGCGGGTGGCTCGAAATGGGGGAAAAAGTAGTTACCCGCCTGGCCCAGCTTCAGTTCAAGGTTACACCGTTCCGCGATGCGCACCGTATTGGCGAGTGCCTCCGGAGCGTAATGGAAGGCGGCCGCCATCTCTTCCGGTGACTTGAAGTAGAACTCGTCTGCCGAAAAGCGCATCCGGTGCTCGTCGTTCATGGTTTTACCGGTCTGGATGCAGAGCAGAACTTCGTGGGCGTGGGCATCCTCGCGGTTGAGGTAGTGGCAGTCGTTCGTCGCCACCAGCGGCAGGGAAAGCTCCCGTGCCACTTCCATCAGGCGCTGGTTGGCAATGTCCTGCTCGGGAAGTGTGTTTTCCTGGAGCTCGATGTAGTAGCTGCCGGGAAAGGTTTCGCTGTACCACCGGGCCACTGCTACGGCATCGTCCATGCGATTGCGGCTACAGAGCGTGGCTACTTCCCCTTTGAGACAGGCGGAAAGGACAATGAGCCCCTCACTGTGTTCGGCCAGCAGTTCCTTGTCGATCCTCGGCTTGTAGTAAAAACCATCCTTGTAGCCCGATGATACCAGCTTCGACAGGTTTTTATACCCTTGAAGGTTCTCACAGAGAAGGATGAGGTGATAACTGGAATACTCGCCGGAACCGTTCCCCTGCTCTTTCACCAGACGCGAACCGGGTGCGACGTAGACCTCGGAACCGATGAGGGGTTTGATCCCCTCCTTTCGGCATTTTTCGTAGAATTCGATGGCACCGAACATGCTGCCGTGGTCGGTCAGGGCAACGGCAGGCATGCCGTATCCCTTGGCCTTTTTGACCAGGTCGCCGATACGGATGGCTCCGTCAAGAAGGGAATACTGGGAATGAAGATGGAGATGTACAAACGGCTGCTGCATAAAGATGGGCTTTCTGAATACAGAGATGGGAGCTGACACGGTATGCAGCCCCCACTCTTTTTGTCGTTAAAAACTGGTAAATTATGCCACATCCGGGCAACCCCTGTCAACGAAACCTTGGTGTACTGATTCCGCGTCATGCCTTACGTTTTTTACCTTTACAGCATCCACGGGGAGCTGCTAGCATGGAATTTTTTGAGAGAATCTCATGCTCGATCGATGGGTGTGAATTCACGAAGTTGCAAGGTCACGCTGAAAAAGGAACCGTCACATGAACGATGATATAACCCTCATTGATTCACACGCCCATATCTACGAAAAGGAATTCCATCCGGACTTTTCCGACATGCTGCAGCGCGCCAGCGGGGCGGGCGTATCCCACATCATAACCGTTGGAGCTGACCTTGAGTCGAGCCGACAGGCCTGCGATCTGGCGAACCATTACGAACAGATCCACTGTGCGGTGGGGATTCACCCCCATGATGCATGCCGGGTCACCGACAACTGCTACGACGTTGTGCGCAAACTGGCATCCAGTAACACCAAAGTGGTCGGCATCGGCGAGATCGGCCTCGACTTTTACCGTGACCGCTCCCCCCGTGACGTTCAGGAAGAGGTTTTTCGTCGTTTCGTACGTCTGGCCCGGGAACTCTCGCTGCCAATCATCGTCCACGACCGGGACGCCCACAACCGGGTCATGACCATACTCCGGGAGGAGAAGGCTGAAGAGGTCGGCGGTGTCCTCCACTGTTTTTCCGGCGACCTTGCCATGGCCCGGGAATGCGTGGAGATGGGCTTTTTCATCTCCATTCCCGGCACCGTCACGTTCCCCAGCAACGAGTCTCTACGGGATGTCGTGCGGGGGATAAAGATCGAGCACCTCCTTCTGGAAACCGACTGTCCCTATCTTTCGCCGGTCCCCCACCGGGGTAAACGTAATGAGCCAGCCCATGTACGGCTTACCGCGGAAAAGGTGGCCGAATTGAAAGGGCTCTCCCTGTACGACGTGGGGCGCATAACCTCTTTTAACACGCGTCGACTGTTCAGCATCGGCGATGCGCCCCAGACGGCGCGCATCGCCTACCGGATCAGGAACTCGCTCTACCTCAACATCACCAACCGCTGCTCAAACCGCTGCTCCTTCTGCGCCAAATTTGACGATTTCACGGTCAAAGGACATTACCTCCACCTGGAACATGAACCGGATTTTGCCGAGGTAATGGCCGCCATCGGCGATCCCGCTGGGTACGATGAGGTTGTCTTCTGCGGCTATGGCGAACCGCTCCTCCGCCTCGACCTGATCAAGGAAGTGGCAGCGTCGCTCAAACCGAAAGACATCCGGATACGCATCAATACCGACGGTCAGGGAAACCTGGTCCACGGCAGGAACATTCTCCCCGAACTGGCAGGGCTGATCGACACCATCTCGGTCAGTCTCAATGCCGCCGACGCCGGGACCTATGCCCGGCTCTGCAATACCCCCTTCGGCGATAAAGGGTTCAACGGCGTCTGCTTATTTCTTTCCGAGGCAAAGAAATACATTCCCCACGTAGTCGCCACCGCGGTCACCGTGCCCGGACTCGACATTGCAGACATACAACGACTGGCTGAGTCACTCGGCGTTGAGTTTCGTGCCCGGGAATACGCCGAAGTCGGTTAATCGGGCGATTCTCCCGGAATGCAACCAAAGCTGACACGGACGCAGATGGCTTGGTACATCGTCAGACACCGATTTGCAACGACGCACGCCAATTCCCATACCTGAAGTATTGCCATGCGCCATCTCCTTGTCTAAATGTTAAATTTACAAAGCCTTTCTCCTGCTTTACACACTCCTTCCCTCTTGCATCCGCCATTAATCAATAACCACAACTTCACTAACATCCGGATGTTCTTCCAGTGCCTTCTTGACAATCGACAAGTGTATGCTAGTATTTGGGTCAGTTTGATTAATTAACAAAGGTTCAACCCGCCAGCCTGCTTTCCGCGTCCGGCCGTTCAGAATGGTAAGGTAGAATTTTGATGTAATGTAAGGAGGGACAAAATGCTCGAAGAGTTCAAGAAATTCGCCATGCGTGGCAACGTCATCGACCTGGCGGTCGGCATCATCATCGGCGGCGCCTTCGGCAAGATTGTCAGTTCGTTTGTGGCTGATATTCTCATGCCACCCATCGGCAGGATCATGGGAAAGGTTGACTTTACTAACCTGTTCATCGACCTGTCCGGGACAGGCTACACTTCCCTTGCGGAAGCGAAGAAGGCCGGAGCCGCAACCATCAATTACGGACTGTTCTTCAACACGATCATCGACTTTGTCATCGTGGCATTTGCCATCTTTCTCCTCATTCGCCAGATCAACCGGCTGAAGAAGGAAGAAGAAGTTCCGCCACCGGCGACCAAAGAATGTCCCCATTGCGTGTCCAGCATACCCATTAAAGCAAGCCGTTGTCCCAACTGCACGTCCACCCTGGAGCAGGGGAACGCGGCTTAATTCAATCCACCAAGGAGGTAATCAATGCGCAGAAAACTTTTAACCCTGTTGAGCGGCCTGTTACTGCTCGGCGCAACCACGGTCGCCCACGCGGAGATCAAGGCGGGGTCCTTCGGGATCACCCCTTTCATCGGGGGCTTCACCTTTGATGGTGTCCAGCACCTCAAAACCATGCCCATGGTCGGCATGCGCGCCGGCTACAACTTCACGGAAAATTTCGGTATTGAGGGTGTTTTCAACTACCTTCGCACCGAATACACCCATGCACCGAAACCTGACACGGATTTCTACAACTACCGCGGGGAACTCCTCTATCATTTCATGCCTGAAAGCAAGTTCGTACCCTTCCTTGCAGCCGGTTATGGTGCGCAGACAGGCCATCCACGACACGCACAGAGCTCAACCCACGGTGCGTTCTCTGCAGGTGCCGGCTTCAAGTATTTCCTGACTGACAGCGTTGCCCTGCGTGGTGATGTCCGGGACCTGATCATCAATAACATGGAAACTCCCCGGGACCAGACAGCCAAACAGAGTGTGAACAACCTGGAATACGCCCTGGGTGTCTACTTCCAGTTCGGCGGCGAGAAACCAGCCCCGGCACCCGTGCCTGCACCGGTGCCGGTAGTCGAAAAAGCCGCTCCGCCAGCACCTGCACCGGCTCCAGCACCCGCCCCGGTTGTCGCACCGCCGCCCCCACCCGCACCGACAAGCAACATTACGGTTACCCCCACATCTATCACCAGGGGACAGGCTGCGACACTTGCCTGGACTTCAGAAAACACCACGGACTGCACTGTTGAGCCGGGTGGTGGCGTCCAGACAAAGAATTCCATATCGGTCACCCCTACTGCCGACACAACCTATACCCTCACCTGCAAAGGCCCCGGTGGCACGACCACCAGCTCCGCAAACATTACCGTTCAGGCACCGCCGCCTGAAAAAGTCTGCATTGTCCTCCATGTACTTTTTGACACCAACAAGGCAGTCGTTAAAGCCAAGTACCATAATGAAATCAAAAAAGCGGCTGATTTCCTGGACAAATATGACTTCGTAACCGGTTCAATTGACGGCTACACCGACAACGTAGGCACCTACAAGTACAACCAGAAGCTCTCTCAGAAGCGTGCTGAAGCAGTCAGGGAGTACCTCATCAAGAATTTCGGCATTAAACCGGAACGTCTCACCGCCAAGGGGCACAGCTACGACAACCCGGTTGCCAGCAACAAGACAGCCGAAGGCCGGGCTAAAAACCGCCGCATCGAAGCCAACTTCGAATGCATCATCAAGAATTAGCCAGCATATGAATGTGGCCGCACTCTCCGGAGTGCGGCCTTTTTTTGTTTCTGCCTCCACGAAAACTTTTTGAAGATCCGAGGCCTACCATGTCTACAAGGCGCAAAATCCTGATCGGTGCAGCAGTGCTGCTCGTCCTTATGCTGATGTTCGCCGCATTTATTCTCCCCTCCATTCTGAGGGGCACGGCAATCGATAAAATTGAAGCGGCCACCGGACGAAAGGCCTCAATCGCAAAGATATCCATAAATCCCCTTACCCTGAGCGGCCAGGTCACGGATTTCCGGCTCACGGAAAAAGGAAAACCGGCCACCTTTGTCTCTTTCAGCAGCGTCAGGGTTTCCGTCAGTCCTTCATCCCTGGTTCACCGTGCACTCATCATTTCCCGGATAGAGGTTGACTCTCCGTACGTCAATATGGTCCGTTCCGCTGCCAATACCTATAACTTCACCGACCTGGTCACCCCGAAAAAGGATGAGAAACCTTCAAAACCCTTCCCGTTCTCACTCAACAACATCGTGATCAGGGGAGGATCGATTGACTTCCATGATCTGGCCGCACGCAAACCGACAAATCACACGGTCCGCAAACTGGAAATCGCGGTACCGTTTTTCAGTACCATCCCCTATCTCGCCGATAAATACGTTGCCCCCCGCTTCAGCGCCGTCATCAACGGGGCCGAACTCTCCGCAACCGGCAAGCTGAAGCCGCTTGCCAAGACAATGAAGACATCGCTTAACCTCAAGCTCAGGGATTTTGATCTCCCCTATTACCTCGCCTACCTGCCCGTTGACGTACCGATCGGCATCAGGTCAGGCAGACTTTCTACCGACCTGGAACTGAGCTACCAGGTTTCGTCCCGGGACAAGCCCGACCTGGGAGTTGCCGGCCGCCTTGACCTGACAGGACTCGATGTCAGGGAAAAGACGGGGGCACCACTCATTGCGCTCAACCGCTTGTCAGCCCAGATCAACAAGGCAGCCATCTTCAGTCAGAACTTCGATCTGGCCTCCCTTGAACTTGATGGAACGACGGCATATCTGGAGCGAAGCACCTCGGGTCAATTGAATTTTGAGCGCCTGAAGGGTAAACAGACTGCGTCAACTACGCCCGACAAGGACAAAGCTGACAAGGAGACGCCGAAACCGACGCTGAAGCTCTCTGTACTGAAGTTCACTAACGGCTCGATAAAGTTTGACGATCATCTTCCGCCTGGGGGATTTCGGGCAATGCTTGAAAAGGTTTCTTTCTCTCTATCAGACTTCAGCACAGCGGCAGGACAAACCGCTCGCTGGAACTTCGCGTGCCGAAGCGGTCGCAACGAGTCTCTTGAGGCGACAGGATCAGCGGCGGTTGAACCTCTGGCTGTCACTACTGACCTGAACGCGCGGGGGATTTCACTTGACACCTACTATCCCTACCTGGCCAGCGTGCTGACTTCACCAATAACCGGCTCAGTCGACCTGAGCGGACACCTCGCCTTTGACCGGAATGGGGGACTCACCCTTGAACGGCTGGCGTTGACCGGCAACAACCTTGCTTCTGTATTTGCCCCCGGCGAAGGAATCAGGGTGAATCAATTGGTAATCGGGGGAGTGAGTGTTAATCTCAAGGAGCAAAATGCCATTGTCGAACAGGTGGAACTGAAAGGGGCCTCCGTTCAGATTACCCGCGAAAAAGACGGCACCCTTTCCCCCATGCGCCTGCTCCGGACGGCAACTGACACCAGGGCTGCCACTACAACCAGGGGAACTCCAAAGAAGAACGAGTCAAAACCCTTCAACTACAAGGTCCGCAAGATCGCCGGCAGGGGAATCGGTATAACCTTCACCGACCGGGCGCAGAATGATCCGGCGGTTATCAACCTGCGGCGTCTGCAATTCACACTGGCCAACATCACCGGTCCACGTTTCGGATCAATCCCCTTTACCCTGTCCAGCCAGGTCGGCAAAAAGGGCTCTATCAGAACAAACGGAACTGTCCTTCCCTCACCTCTCAAACTCAAGGGAAACGTGGAGCTGAAGAAGCTGGCTCTCCGCGACTTCGAAGCATACCTGCCGGAAAATCTCAACCTCTACGTGGCAGACGGAACCATCGATACCCGCATGTCGATTAACCTGGCCAAGGAGCCCGGCAGAGAATTGTCAGGGAGCTACGCCGGCAGTCTCGGCGTCCGTTCATTCTATTGCCTTGATACGGTGGAATCGGAGGACCTTCTCAAATGGGAAAGCCTGCAACTGGACAATATCAAGGGAACTATCGCCCCCTTTACGCTCGCTATCAATGACGTTGCTCTCAACAATGTCTACTCCCGCATCGTGATAAACAAGGATGGCACTCTCAACCTCCAGAATCTGACAAAGAAAGAACCCCCAACTGCTCCATCACCGATAACCGGCACCGCTCCGCAAGCACAGGCACCATCACCACCCCCGCCTTCGGCTTCGACGGGAGGAAGAAACATCCGCATCGGTACCGTAACCATCCAGGAAGGAACCCTCGCCTTCAGCGACCGTCATCTCCCCGGAGGCTTCGCCACAACGTTCTATCACCTGGGAGGACGGGTGAGTGGCCTCTCCTCGGAAGAGAACCGTTTCGCGGACGTTGACCTGCGCGGCAATCTGGAAAACCAGTCACCGCTCCAGATAACCGGCACACTCAACCCCCTGCGGAACGACCTGTTTGCCGACCTCAAGGTAAGTTTCACCGATATCGATCTGACCCCCGTCACTCCCTACTCCGGCACCTACCTTGGCTATACGGTGGAAAAGGGTAAACTCTCCCTCGACCTGAAATACCTGATCGACAAGAAGGCCCTCACCTCGGAAAACAAGGTCTTCATAGACCAGTTCACCTTCGGCAAAAAGGTTGAAAGCGACCGCGCAACCAACCTCCCCGTAAGGCTGGCCGTGGCGCTTCTCAAGGACAGAAAAGGGGAGATACATCTTGACCTCCCGGTGACCGGACGAACCGACGATCCGAAATTCAGTGTCTGGAGCGTAGTCCTCCAGATGCTGAAAAATCTTCTCATCAAGGCGGCAACCTCTCCGCTCGCCCTCCTCTCCTCATTCGGCGGTAGTGACGATTCCAGCAGCGTAGGCTTCACCCCGGGAAGCGCGTCACTCTCCCCGGCAGAACAGGAAAAACTCCTCAAGCTTGCCCGATCCCTCACAGACCGGCCGTCCATAAACCTGGAGATATCCGGTTTCGTTGACCGCGAAAAAGATCGTGAAGGGTACCGGTCTGAACTTCTCAACAGAAAAATCAGGGCGGAAAAATTTCAGGCACTGGTCAAGAGCAAGCAGAACAGCCCCGAACAGACCCCCGATAACGTGGAGGTCCTCCCCGACGAATATTCGCGCCTGCTCAAAGAGGTGTATCGAAAGGAGAAATTCCCGAAACCTCGGAATATAATCGGCTTTGTAAAGGACCTTCCCGACGGGGAGATGAAGAAGCTGATCATCACAAACACGAAAGTCGGTGACGAACAATTGGGAACCCTGGCCAGTGACCGGGCGATGGCGGTGCGGAATTTCCTCATGGATAAAGGGAAATTGCCAGCAGTGAGACTGTTCCTGAAGCGCGAAGACATCTATAAAGCACCGGCAAAGGAAGGAGAGCGGAGAAGCAGGGTAGAATTAGGTGCAAACGTCAAATGATGCATGACGCAATCATAAAACTATATTGACAATCCATGCGACTTGCCATAATTTTGCTGCACCTTCCTGCAGGCAATGGCTGGAACCTGCATCACACCGGACTGAAAGGGGGAACGACATGAAAAAATGGAGATGCGTCATCTGCGGTTACATCCATGAAGGCCCGGAACCACCAGAAACCTGCCCGGAGTGCGGGGCCAGCCGCGAGGATTTCGAGGAATACCCGGGGTAGGCCGAACTCCCGGTCAAATAAATCATCCACAAGGAGATACTGATGGGATTCACGACACTGGAAGAGATTATAAAATTCGCCGTACAGCGGGAGGAAACCGCCTATCAGCTTTACAAGAATGCGGCGGAAACGAGCACAAGCATCGCCGCTCGCAAGATGTTCGAAGAAATGGCCGCCGAGGAAAAAGGGCACAAGGAGGTCTTCAGCAAGCTCGACCTGGCCGAGGCCGTAGGATTTGGTGCCCGTACCGCACCCGACATGAAACTGAGTGAATACCTGGTAGACATCCCGCTCAAGGCGAACATGACTTACCAGGAGATTCTCACCTACGCCATCAAGACCGAGGAGAGCGCCTACCAGCTCTACAAGGCGGCGGCGGAAATGACCGATGACCCGAAACTGAAAAAAACGCTCCAGGTCTTTGCCGATGTGGAAAAAGGGCACAAACTCAGGGTAGAGAATCTCTACGACGAACACGTTCTGACCGAAAACTGAACCGCCGCCCTTCGCTGGCAGATGAACAAGGGGAAGCTCCCGCCGGGATGCTTCCCCTTGTTTTTTTCTGATCCCACACCGTCCCCGCTCCCCCGATGGCGGACAGGTCTAAAGCTACGGCGTAGAAACACCCCTTTCCCGCAAAAAATTCAAGACCTGAGGCAAGCCGGGGATACCACTCCGTCCACCTAATCGTGCACACTTAAGCGCTGCCATGGCACTGGCGAACATGAGTACGGAAGGCAGTTCCCACCCCTGCAGCAGGCCGTACACGTAGCCGCCATGAAAGACATCCCCGGCGCCCGTCGTGTCGACCACCGGCACCGGAAAGGCTGGTTGACGTATCACCCCCCTTCCCGTCCAGGTCAGGCTCCCTCGCACTCCGCAGGTTACGGTGACGACCGGGGCACCTATCGAAGAGGCGACCGAAGCAAAAGATTCATCCTTCCCGTCCCACCCCAGGTCGAAGGCAAACTGCTCACCGGCCACCACGTAATCGCATAACCTGGCCAGTTCGGCCATGCCGGGACGACGCCTCCCCGCATCGAGCATGACCGGGATGCCGTGCCGGCTGGCACCCCTGGCTGCGGCAAGGGAGACATCGGCCATAAGACCGTCAAGCAAGAGAAAACGGCTATTATCCAGGTAATCATCCGGCAACTCCGCCGGGGAGAGCGGCTCGCCGGTCGGCCGCTGCCAGAAAATGGTGCGGTTTGCGTTTCCCTTTTCGATCACGATGAAAGCCCGTTGGGAGGTTGTTCCCGGACGGACGACAACGCCTTGGCAATCAATACCTTCGTTGACGAGCGAACCGAGAACAAGCTCACCTACGCCGTCGTCACCAATAACGCCATGGAACCTGCACTCCATGCCCAGCCGCGAAAGGGCCACAAGTGCGGTCGCAACGGGACCGCCCCCCTGCTCTTCCCACTTCAGCACTTCCTCTTTGCTGTCAGAGGGAGGATAACTGTCCACCATCGCCAGGAAGTCCCAGCAGCACTGCCCGATTCCCGTTACCACCATAACTGCCTCCTCCCGTCGCAAAGATATCACACGTTCGACGACAAAGGAACAGAGCAGACGCTGTCGCTCTCCCAGCAAAACCACTATAACCCGCTGCCTTACAGTCACTTACCGATTCTACGGCATGAAACCTCTTCTCACGCAGAAAAGGCCACCCGATTTCTTTCCGGATGGCCTTCCTGTTACCCACGTACCGACCCACTGTCAGTTGATCAGTTTCCCGATATTCCCCCACCTGACCCGGAACTTGTCCTTGTCCCATGACCAGTATTTTATGAATGCCAGCCCCTTGATTTTGTCATTCGTGACGAAGCCCCAGAAGCGGCTGTCGTAAGAGCGATCGCGATTGTCACCCATGACGAAATAGGAATTTTCCGGAACCTTGACCGGCCCGAAATTGTCCCGCTGGTTCTGCTCTTTCGGGATTATTTCCTTCTCCTTATGGACCTCGTGTGGATTCTCATAGGGTTTGCCGTTGACGAAGACTTTCTTGTTGATCACCTGCACCTCGTCCCCGGGAGTTCCGATGACCCGCTTGATGAAGTCCTTACTCGGGTCCTCAGGATACTCGAAAACAATCACGTCACCCCGGCGCGGGTCGCGGATCTTGAGCAATCTCGTGGAAGTGAAGGGAATCTTGGTGCCATAGATGAACTTGCTCACCAGGATGTGGTCGCCGATGGCCAGGGTATCCTCCATGGAACCGGAGGGAATCTTGAAGGCCTGTACGATGAAGGTACGGATAATGAGGGCCAATATGACCGCTATGATGATCGACTCGGCGTACTCACGAACAATGTGTTTTTTGGTGATAGGCTGGGCAACAGCGCTGTCGCTGACGCCTGCCGGTTTGTCCTTGTAATCGTTCATTGGTCACAGATCCTTTGCGGGATAATTTATCCTACTTGTCTTCTACTTTCAGGATGGCGAGGAACGCCTCCTGGGGGAGTTCAACATTGCCGATGTTCTTCATCCGCTTCTTCCCTTCTTTCTGCTTCTCCAGAAGCTTACGCTTGCGGGTGATGTCACCGCCATAGCACTTGGCAAGCACGTCCTTGCGCATGGCCTTCACCGTCTCCCGGGCGATCACCTTGTTGCCGATAGCAGCCTGGATGGCGATCTCGAACATCTGGCGGGGGATCAGTTCCTTCATCTTGGCCACCAGATCGCGACCGCGGTAGTAGGCCTTGTCCCGGTGGATGATGAGGGAAAGGGCATCCACCACCTCGCCGTTGATCATGATGTTCATCCGCACCAGGTCGCTGCGACGGTAGTCCAGCTGCTCATAATCGAGGGAGGCATACCCTTTGGTGATGGATTTGAGGCGGTCATAGAAGTCAAGAACCACTTCATTGAGGGGAAGTTCGTAGATAACCATCACCCGTGTCGGGGTGAGGTACTTGATCTCCCGCTGCACTCCCCGCTTCTCCTCGCACAGCGCCAGGATTCCCCCGACGTACTCATTGGGAACGTGGATGGAGGCGAGGATGAACGGTTCCTCAATCAGGTCGATGTGCTGCGGTTCCGGCATCTGGTTGGCACTCTCGATGGTGAACACCTCGCCACCAACCTTATGGACCCGGTAAACAACGGTAGGTGCGGTAGTTATCAGATCGAGGTTGAATTCCCGCTCCAGCCGCTCCTGGATGATCTCCATGTGGAGAAGCCCCAGGAAGCCGCAGCGGAAGCCGAACCCGAGAGCTAAAGAGGTCTCCGGCTCGTAAGAGAAGGAGGAATCGTTAAGCTTCAGCTTGGCCAGGGCGTCGCGCAACTGCTCGTACTGGGCGGTGTCAATGGGGTAAAGGCCGGAGAAGACCATCGGCTTCACTTCTTTGTAACCGGGGAGCGGCGCGGTACAGGGGTTGTGCAGATGGGTCACGGTGTCACCCACCTTGGCGTCCTGCACATCCTTGATACCGGCGATGAGGAAACCGACCTCGCCGGCGGTAAGTTCCGGCACCTCGCACATGGCCGGCGAGAATACCCCGACCTTCAGCACCTCATAGCTCTTCTTGTTGGACATGAGGAGGATCTTCTCTCCCTTTTTCACCGTCCCGTCAATGATCCGGACCAGCACGATGACTCCCTGGTACTGGTCGTACCAGGAATCAAAGAGAAGCGCCTGCAGGGGCTTCCCCGGATCTCCCACCGGTGGCGGAATCTTGGAGACGATCTCCTCCAGGATCTCCCTGGTGCCGATCCCTTCCTTGGCGCTGGCCAACACCGCATCGTGGGCGTCGATGCCGATGATCTCCTCGATCTCGTGCTTGACCCTCTCCGGCTCGGCCGCCGGCAGATCGATCTTGTTGAGAACCGGGAAGACCTCCAGGTTGGTGTCGATGGCGAGATAGACGTTGGCCAGGGTCTGGGCCTCGACCCCCTGGGAGGCATCGACAACCAGGAGCGCACCCTCGCAGGCAGTGAGGGATCGCGATACCTCGTAGGTGAAGTCCACGTGGCCCGGAGTATCGATCAGGTTGAGGATATAATCCCGGCCGTCGTCTGCCCGGTAGACAAGGCGGACGGTCTGGGCCTTGATGGTGATTCCCCGTTCCCGCTCCAGGTCCATCTTGTCCAGAAACTGATCCTGTTTTTCCCGGTCGGACAGGGCGCCGGTGTACTCCAGCAACCGGTCCGCCAGGGTCGACTTGCCGTGGTCGATGTGGGCTATTATGGAAAAATTGCGTATATGGTCTATCTTCATAAATCCTTTGCCTGCGTGAGTGTAACCGATGAATGATATATTAACAGCTGCCGGCTTGTAAAGGGTTTTCTCCCCGCCTCTTTGCGAATGCGGCAAACGGTGAATCCCGTCACACACACGATATTTTACAGGGGCGCGACAGGGAAAGAGGTATAAATATTGCAATATTTTTAAGTTATTATACAATCAATGTGCTCGCAGATTGCTAAACTATTGATCAATCCTTGCAGAGTAAAAGGATTTTGACTTTATGCCACTTCTTGTCGTAAGACTGTTGGTCTGCCATTTAGCCATACTGTCACTTGTGGCACTGACATCCTGCTCCGGCAAGAATACACAGGAAGTACGACTGGACCGGCGGCACGTCCTCAAACATGCTTCATCCGCTTCAGTGCGTGCGCCACTGCGCTTAGGCATGGGAGCCATGATCACCCCCAAGGAAGGATACATCTATTACAAGCAACTCAAAGACTACCTGGAGGATAAGCTTGACCAGCCAATCCAGCTGGTGGACCGGGAAAACTACGATCAGGTCAACAAACTCCTTAAATCAGGGGGGCTGGATATGGCGTTTGTCTGTTCCGGCCCCTATGTGGAAGGACACGCGAAGTTTGGCCTGGAACTTTTGGCCGTTCCCCTGGCCCACGGCGAACCCTTCTACCATTCCTACATCATTGTCCCCAAAGATAGCCCGGTGCGGGATTTCGCAGGGCTCAGGGGAAAATCCTTCGCCTTTACCGACCCCAAATCCAACAGCGGCTGCCTGGTCCCCACGTATATGCTCTCACGAATGGTCGAAACTCCCCATTCTTATTTCAGGAAATATATCTATACCTACGGTCACGACAAGTCTATTAATGCCGTAGCAAGAAAAATAGTGGACGGAGCCGCCGTGGACAGTCTCATCTGGGAGTATATCCAGTGGAAGCACCCCGAACTGACGGTGAAGGCCAAGATAGTTACCACGTCCCCCCCCTACGGCATCCCTCCCCTCGTTGTCCGCACGGGTGTCGACGAGGACCTCAAGATCAGGATCCGAAATATCCTTCTGCACATGCACGAAAACCCTCGCGGGAGAGGAATACTCGCCGGCATGATGATTGACCGCTTTGCCGTCGGAAACGACCATGACTACGACTCAATACGCGAAATGAATGCCTGGATTGCCCGGAGAACAGAGAAATAACGTGCCCAGGAAAACGATTAGCATACGGAGCAAATTCCTCCTCGGTGTCGTCAGCCTCCTGATGCTGTTAGGGTCGATCTTCATCGTGCTTATCCAGACGACCATTCATGACCGTCTGGTGAAGGAATTGCAGCTGCGCGGCGTCTCTATAGCCCGGCATTTCGCCGAAGTCGCCACAAACCCCTTCCTGACTGAATCCACCATCCTTGTGGAAATGCTGGCAGATGACTACCTTGAACACGAAGACGACCTTACCTATGTCTTCGCAGTTGACCAGAAAAATGAAGTTGTCGCTCAGACCTTCGGCAAAACATTTCCCACGGATCTCCTCACCATTAACAGGGTTCGCCCCGGCCAACCGTACAGCATTGTACCCCTGAAAACAGAGAAGGGGCTTGTATACGACATCGCGGTCCCGGTCATGCAAGGGGAACTCGGAGTGGTGCACTGCGGAATGTCCGCGGACTCAATCAGGAAAAGCATCGATAACATAACCGGCTGGACCACCAGGATCATTATCGCTGCAATTATCCTGGTGAGCCTGATCGCTGTGTTTTTTGCCAAAGCTCTTACCCGGTCGCTCCAGGCACTTGCCACAGGTGCCGAAACTGTCGGCAGGGGCAACCTGTCTCACCGTATCCAGATCAGCGAACGGGATGAGGTGGGCCAACTGGCAGAGGCGTTCAACATGATGGCCGAAAACCTTCAGCGGACCACGGTATCGAAAGAATACATGGATCGCCTGCTCAATACCATGCATGATGCGCTTGTTGTCTTTTCCCCTGATCATACCATCCAGTCGATGAACCGGGCTTTCTGCGAACTACTCGGTTACGACAGACCCGAACTTTTCGGCAAACCGGCAGGAATATTATCCTCCCAGGACGAGGACTTCCTTAATCACGAGCAGACAGGCCGTCTTGCACAGGACGGGTTTATCGAAGGCATAGAGCAGACCTATTGCAAGAAGGACGGCACGGAGATACCCGTTCTTGTCTCCCTGGCGGAAATGGCCGACGAATCGGGCAAACTGCAGGGCATTATCTGTGCTGCCCAAGACATCAGCAGCCTGAAGCAGACGGAACGGGAACTGCAGCTCAAGGGTGAGGAACTGGAAGAATTGAACCAAAGACTTGAAGATACCGTCCAGATACGGACCCGGCAACTTGCCAGATCCAACGAAGGACTGCAGAAAGAGATTGTCGAACGGAAGCGGGCCGAGCAGGAACTGCTCCACGCCAAAGAGCAGGCGGAGGTGGCCAACCGCGCCAAAAGCGTCTTCCTCGCCAATATGAGCCACGAAATCCGTACGCCACTCAATGCAGTAATCGGCATGGCAGATATGCTGCGGGAATCTGACATGACTCCCGAACAACAGGAATACCTCGGCATCCTCCACCGCTCCGGCCTGACCCTTCTGGAACTCATCCGGGACCTTCTCGATCTCACCAAGATAGAGGCCGGACGTATGGAGCTTGAGAACATACCGTTCGACATGGAAGAAGTGATCGACCTGACCTGCGAAATGCTGGCAGTCAAGGCACACGAGAAGGGGTTGGAACTGACCTGCAGGATTGCTCCCAACACCCCCCTGTTCCTGCAAGGGGACCCCAATCGCTTGCGGCAGGTGTTAACAAACCTCATTGGCAATGCTATCAAATTCACCGCAACTGGCGAAATCAGCCTTAAAGTGGAATCCGGTGCCGTCGAACAGGGCAAAATCGAAATCCGGTTTACTGTTTCTGACACGGGAATCGGTATACCACCCGACAAAATCGACTCAATTTTCGAAAAATTCAGCCAGGCCGATTCCTCTATTACGCGCAAATACGGTGGAAGCGGCCTCGGCCTTGCCATTTCCAAACTGCTTCTGGAGCAAATGAAGGGAAGCATCCGGGTTGAAAGTCAGATTGGAGAGGGAAGCACTTTTTATGTCACTGCCCGTCTCGATAAAACTGACCCACCCATCGGCAGCGAGTTCACCCCCCTGAACCTTGACGGTGTCAAGGCGCTCATTGTGGACGACAATGCTAACGCTTGTGCCATAACAGGGGAATTACTCGCTAACTGGGGAGCCAAGACAGATATGGCCGCAGATAGGGACGGCGCGTTGGCTGCATTGCATGGCGCGCGTGAGGCAGGCGAACCCTACCAACTGCTCCTGATGGACAGCCGGCTTGCTGCCATGGATAGCATAAAGGTAATGGAACAGCTACTGCATCAAGACGGGTCACTCATGCAGCGGACTGTCATGATGCTCTCTGCAGATCACCCATCAAGTGACATCAAGCGACTCTGCGAACTCGGAATCACCAACCACCTGCAGAAGCCGCTCAAGCGGCGTGAACTCAGCCAGACGATTGCAAAAATGCTCAACGTCCACCAGAGCCCTCTCCCGTTGAAAGCAGAGAAGAATGCAACCATTACGCCACCTCCCACGCAGGATGTGTTCCGGATTCTCCTGGCCGAGGATGCGGAAGATAATAGAAATATTTTCAGACTGTTTCTGAAAAACACCCGCTTCGATCTCGACGAGGCGGAGAATGGAGCGGTTGCGGTAGAAAAATTCAAGGCTGGCTCGTACGCCATGGTCCTCATGGATATGCAGATGCCGATCATGGACGGACTCAGCGCTACACGGGCAATCCGTCAACTGGAACGGGAACGGGCACTCACCCCGACGCCGATAATTGCACTGACAGCCTTTACCTCGACCGAAGACATTCAGAATTGTCTGGCCGCGGGATGCAATCTCCACATTTCTAAACCGGTCAGAAAGGATAAGCTCATCGAAACGATAGTCAATACAGCCGGGGGTGTGACGTGAAGAACGCCGAAAAGTCCGACCGGATCGTTGTGCAGGTCGACGCGGAGATTCAGGAGGCGATTCCTTTCTTTTTCGAACTGCGTAAAAAGAATATCGCCGACATTATGACAGCTCTGGATGGCAAGGATTATGACATGGTCAAGCGCCTGGGGCACAACATCAAAGGTTCCGGCGGCAGTTACGGGTTTGACGAGGTATCCCGAATCGGCCTGGATCTTGAGAAAGCAGCCCTGGAGCAGAATGACAATGCCATGCGTAATCTTACCGGTGAACTGGAAGATTACCTTGCCAGAGTCGAGATCGTCTACGTATAACCAGCCAATTGAGCCTCTTGCAAAAAGACAAAAACTGCAAAATCTGTAACCCCCCTGCTTCGCTTCGCTCGCTTCCCCCTTAGACAAGGGGGGGAATGAAGCGTACATAGTGGATCGAGCAGAGACTTTTGCAAAAGGCTCAATTTAATCCCTTAAATTCAAAAAAACACCGGCTGCGCTTTGTGCACAACCGGTGTTTGTATACTCTCGAACAGAGGAAATTCGTCACCTACCGCGGCATGGGGCAATAAAGATCGCCGTAGGGGCGTTTGCTCTTGGGAAGGACCTTGACGAACTTCTCCGCGAGAACCTCCTTCGGGTCAAGCTTGAGGTCCCTGCAGTACTCCTTCAGATACCCCTCCAGCTCCTTCCGGTCCTCGCCGGTCAGTTCGAACACCCCGACCTCCCGCGATAGCTTCGATTCATCGACCCCACCACGCACGAAGATGGTGCCACCGTGCATTCCCGTACCGAAACAATACCCGTGGACCGGTTTTTCGGGATCGTCGCTGAACATCCCCAGCAGCACGAGTATGCCGCCCGCCATGTACTCGCCGAAGAAATCCCCCGCCTTGCCGCCAGCTATAAGCACCGGCTTGTTTTCCTGGTACGATTTCATGTGGATGCCGACCCGGTACCCCACGTCCTTGAGGATATGGATCCGCCCACCCCGCATGCCGTAGCCGAGGACATCACCCGCGTGGCCGTGCACGACAACCTTTCCCGCGTTCATGGTGTTGCCGATGTTGTCCTGGGCATTGTCATGGACAATGATTGTCGCACCATTCATGAAGGCTCCCAGATCGTTTCCCGGCACCCCCTTGATGGATATGGTGACCGGCCGGTTGATCCCGTCGCCGATGAAATACTGGCCGTTGACGTTGACCAGCTCGATCTTTTCGGCGCCGGATGAAACGGCGGAACGGATCTGCTCGTTCAAAACCTTGTAATAAACGCCTTGAGCGTCGATTTTCATAACGTGCTCCTTACGTCGCAGGTACAGGAAAAGGTAGAGGTAAAGACAGTGATATGGTTTCTGTACCTTTACCTGTAGTTAAATGACTCCCGGATTCAGCCGGGCGATGACCGGTTCTCCACCGCGGGGCGACCAGACACGGTCGGGCTGGGAACATATCTCGCGGATTGCCGCCTCTTCAGACGCCATGTAGAGAAAATCGTCCTTGGTGGCACAGACAAGCGGTCGCAGCTTGACCCGGTCGTTGAGACCGATGAGACCCTCGTTGCTGGCAAAGAGGATGGCGAAGGGACCGTTCAGGAGACCACTGCCGTAGACCTGCCGGATGGCCGTCAGGAGCTGGCGGTCGTCCTCGGGTAGGCTGTCAATCTTCTCCCAGAATGGCGCTGCCAGGGCCATGCTGGCCAACTCGGGAGTCAGTCCGTGCTTGCGGATGAGAAGGTCGAGCATGTAGGCAACCACCTCGGTGTCGGTGAGCATCGTGCAGAGATAGCCATACATCTCCAGGTAGCGCTTGTTTATGCCATACGAAGATATTTCGCCGTTGTGTACAATCGACCAGTCCAGAAGGGTAAAAGGGTGTGCGCCTCCCCACCACCCCGGCGTATTGGTCGGAAAGCGGTTATGGGCGGTCCAGATGTAGCCGCTGTACTCCTCAAGGCGGAAGAAATCGGCAATATCCTCAGGGTACCCCACCCCCTTGAAAGCTCCCATGTTCCTGCCGGACGATACGACAAAGGCACCCTCGATCTCGTTGTTGATCCGCATGACGTGGGTGACGATGATATCTTCGTCGGTCATGTTTTGGAACTCGCGTGCCTCTTTGTACTCGGCAGTCTCCAACGGTTTGACAAAGTAGCGCCGGAACGCAGGCGGATTGGTGATGGCTGCATTCCGGCGAGTCGGGATCTCATCGTGGTGGTCGATATGAAAATTCTCGGCAAGGTACTCCTCGGTCAACTGGAGGGCCATACCACTTTCATACATGAGATGGAAGGCAAACAACTCTTTGAATTCGGGGTAGATCCCGTAGGCGGCAAAACCTCCACCCAGACCGTTCCCCCGGTCATGCATGAGGGCAATCGACTTGATGATGACGCTTCCCTCAACCAGTTGGCCGGACTTGGAGATAAAACCGGTCAGACCGCAGTTGGAGATGTCCTTTTCGAATCTATGGGTTGGCTTCAGGTTATTCTTCATGGGTTCCTCTATGGATTTGCTGATAGTTGTCTCATTGAAAACCAGATCAGGCCACTTTGCCGTAGGGAGCAAACAGAGTGTTCCGGATTTCTTTTGTCAGGTGGATAAAGCCGAAATCGGGGGCCAGGAGATGCTCCTTGAACGGTGTGACATCGACCTTCTCCCGTATAAGGCCGGAGAAAATACCGGCCCGGTCCACCTGTCCCACCAGAACTGCACCTACCAGCCGGTTATCCTGAAGAACGATCTTGCGGTACTGATAGTTTTCCAGATCCTGGTAGGTGACAATTTCGTACTCTTTCGGCTCCACCGGATTGGTGATACCCATGGAAATGGTCGACACCTTGAACAGCTCGATGGAGTTCATGGCCAGACCACCAACGTAAGCCTTCTCCCCTCCGGCCATGGCGGTACCGGCCACGTCCCCCTGAATGTAGGCGTCGGGCCAGATCGGCATGGGGTTCTTCTGACCGGAGAAGAAGTCACTCGCCTCGGCCACGTCACCGGCGGCATATATACCTTTCACCGAGGTTTCCATGCTATTATTCACCACGATCCCCCGATTCACATCCACCTTGCTCCCCTTGAGGAAGCCGGCAGCGGGGCGGACGCCGATGGCTGCAACAACCGTATCACAGGGGATATAGTCTCCCGACTTGAGAGTTACGCCGCTTATCCGAGCCCCGTCCCCTTCTATCCGCACCACCGTATCCTCGGTGATGACGTCGATCCCGTTGGCCTTCATCTTCTTCGCCACCACTCGCCCTGCCGGGCGATCGAAGGCTGCGGACAGGATCCGGTCCGCCAGTTCAACAATAGTGATCTTTTTGCCGAGAAGGTGAAGCCCTTCGGCCGCCTTGAGGCCGATGAGACCGCCGCCGATCACAACCACCCTTTCCACATCGGCCGCGATTGCCTTCAGTTTCTCCGCATCGTCCCAGGTGGTGAAGGTGAAAATCCGCTCTTTCCCGGCGAGCCCCTCGATAGGGGGAACAAACGGGTCGCCGCCGGTGGCAACGAGGAGCTTGTCAAACCCGATGGAATCACCGGCTGCAAGCTTAACCTGCTTCCTGGCGCTATCGACCCCGACGACCTCTGCATCAAGGAGGAGGTTCACCCTGTTTTTCTCGTAAAACTCCTCCGGCAGGTAGGCCATCCGTTTCTCGGTGATGAGCCCACCGAGCAGATAGGAAATGAGAGGGCGGCCGTAGGCGATGTGCCGCTCACGGGAGATGACGGTTATGTTTCCCTTCTCGTCCACCCCGCGGATGCCGCGTATGGCGCCGACTGCGGCGACCGAATTGCCAATGATAACGTAATTCATAATAACCTCTCGTACTGCGTACTGCGTACTGCGTACCGCGTTGTCAAAAGCATGTTTTGAACGCCGCACGTTGAACGCCGCACGTTATTTTTGGCTTCCTTCCTTGTACACCAGCGCCCGGTTTGGACAGGCATCCACGCAGGCGGGGCTCTTCCGGTCCGGACAGAGGTCGCACTTGTTCGCCTTTTTCTTTGTCAGGTTCCTCTGCACGGCACCGTAGGGGCAGGCCATGACACAGGACCAGCAGCCGACGCACTGCTCGGTGTCTATCCGCACCACCCCGGCATCGTTCTTCTGAATCGCCCCGGAAATACAGGCCCGCAGGCAGTCCGGCTCATCGCAGTGGCGACAGGTTGTGGAGAGGGAAATTACCCCCCCGTCCCCTTCCTCGACGGTACAGCGGGATAGGGGACGAACCTGCTCATGGAGAAAAGCCCTGACAGGGTCCTTGGACTGTGAATGTTCGGTGATGCACCCAACTTCGCACAAGTGACAACCGATACAGGCATCTTCTATGGTGTAGATACGTTTCATTGCGCTATTCCTTCATAATAATGCCGACGTTTCATTCTTAGTGATCCGTAAAGAGCGTGGATTTTTCGCAAGATCAAGGCTGTCGAGGTAGTGCGCGGAGACGTAGCACCCAAACATCGGGCATAAACAGCGCTACGTCGCACAAGCAGAACCGAAGACTTACGCAGATATTGCGTAAAAGCCGCGCTCGCTTATTCTCCGGCCGGCATGACGCCGAGCAGGTTCATGGCCTGTTCTGACAACCCAACGGCCCGGAGCTTGTACCGGTTACCGCGCAGAGACTCCAGCGCGTTCAACCCCATGCCGCCGAGTATTTCCTTCATCTCGTGTCCCCAGGCATGGACCAGGTTCACCAGACGCTCCGCGCCGATCTCCGGATTAAGACGTTTGGCGAGATAGGGATTGTTGGTGGTGATCCCCCAGGGGCACTTGCCGGTATAGCAGCGCTGACAGAGGGTACATCCCATGGCAAGGAGAGCGGAAGTCCCCAGGTTTATGGCGTCGGCACCCAGCGCGATCGCCTTGATCGCGTCGCTGGAGTTCCTGACACCGCCGCCGACGACAATGGAGACCTGATTGCGGATACCTTCGTCCCTCAACCGGGCGTCAACCGCAGCCAGGGCCAGTTCCATCGGAATACCGACGTTGTCGCGGATAACCTGGGGAGCAGCGCCGGTCCCTCCCCGGAACCCGTCGATGGTTATGATATCCGCACCCGCCCGGGCGATGCCTGAGGCAATGGCGGCCACATGATGAACGGCGGCGATCTTGACCGAAACCGGTTTCTCGTAGTTGGTGGCTTCCTTGAGGGCATAGATCAGCTGACGCAGGTCCTCGATGGAGTAAATATCGTGATGGGGCGCCGGCGAAATGGCATCGCTTCCCATGGGTATCATACGGGTTTCTGAAATCTGGTCGTTGACCTTTTCCCCCGGCAGATGGCCACCGATCCCCGGTTTTGCGCCCTGCCCCACCTTGATCTCGATCCCGACACCTGCGTTCAGATACTGCTCGCTAACGCCGAAACGCCCGGACGCGACCTGCACGATGACGTTCTTGCCGTACTGATAGAGGTCCTTGTGAAGCCCGCCCTCACCGGTGTTATAGAGGGTCCCGAGTTCCTGGGCCGCTGCAGCCATTGCCTTGTGGGCATTGAGGTTCAGGGCACCGTAGCTCATGGCGGAGAATATGAACGGGTATTCGAGTTTCAACTGGGGAGCCAGTTTGGTGGCCAGCTTCACTTTGCCGGTTTTCTTGTCCTTCACCACTTCGACAGCGTGGGGCTTCTTCCCGAGGTAGGTCCGGAGTTCCATCGGCTCGCGGAGCGGGTCGATGGAGGGGTTGGTCACCTGGGAAGCATCGAGGAGCAGGTGGTCCCAGTAGATGGGGTACTTGGCCGGATTGCCCATGGCAGCGAGCAGTATTCCGCCCGTATCAGCCTGGGCATAAAGGTTGCGAATGTGGGCACCGGACCAGGAAGCATTAGCTTTGAAGCTTTCCTCGTTGGACCTGATGGTAATAGCTCCGGTCGGACAGAGGGCCGAGCAGCGACGACAGCCGATACAAAGGCTGTTATCCTCGGTCAGGGCATCTTCACCGGCGAGATAGGAATGGACATCATAGGCGCACTGCCTTACACAGACCTTGCAGCGGATACACTTCGCATCTGCCCGGTCGATGAGAAACTCGTTGAACGATTCGTTGACACTTTTGTAGAGCACCTTGCAACCTCCGTATGCACCGCGGGAATCGCACCCGCACCGCTGACAAATCCACGTTATGTCCTACTGCGATTTATATGCCATCACGAAGAAGCGGAAGCTACCGCGTCATAACAGGCCGTAACTACATGTATTTTTATTGCACTCCAAAAACCTGCTAGCGGATATCCATAAATACAAGCCACCTTATGGCAACGCCAGCCAACCAATGGGTACACAAACAACTCAATATCAATAGATCAAACAACACACATTGACAAATCTTGATGCAGGGACAAGAAGCCACGTGGCATGGAAATAAATAGATATCATCAGAAGAAAGAAAACTGCGGGGTAAGACTCTGATGCTGGAAGGAATTCTGCAGAAAGAAAAAATACGGAAGAACGGCACAAAGTACGCACTCAAGACATGACAAACCAGCCAGCAGACGAGCCGGGAGAGCCGGATTGCCCCGACTATGAACTTAAATGGTCACGGCATCTCGGCGACCCGGTTCAGGTCGGCAAGGAGCTGCTCGACATCAACCTTGTGAACACCCGCTCCATGCCCTATTTCCTCAAAGTCTGCGATCTGGCAATCGCTGCACTCCAGGCCAAAGCGGGCAAATACAGCCACTGTTTGCGGATAACGTCGCATTATTTCACCAATGGTCATCTCTTTAGTGATCATGTCGGCTCCCTGCTGCAAGGGCGGAGAGACCCGGTCTCCCCGCCCTTGCTCGTCATGCTGCCCGAAACAGGATGATCAGATCAGATCCTGTACCCCTTGGTAGATGATGTCGAAAAGTTCAGAGATATACTTCTCCTCGATGCAGGAGAAGGCGATCCGCAGGTCGGTCTTGCCGATGGAAATGCCACCAACGCCGTATTTTTCGAGGATGTGTACCCGCAGTTTCTCGGCATCGACGCTCTTCAGCTTGAGGCACATGAAGTAGCCGGAGTTGAACGGGTAGTAGGTCCAGGCGGAATCATACTTGCCGCTGCTGAGGACTTCCTTGACCTTGAGCGCGCGGCCTTTCAGCACCTGGAACTTCTCCTCCTTCTGTTCGAGGAATTTCGGGGAGCGGAGCGCCTCGATGGCGAAGGTCTGGGAGGGGTGGGGGCAGTTGGAGATCCGTGCGCGGATGATCCCCATGGCCTTCTTCTCCAGAGCCGTCATGACCCGGGCATTCTCGAAGCTGTTGCCGTCGGCGAAGGTGATGAAGCCGGTCCGGAAGCCCCAGACGAACTCCTCCTTGGTGGCGCCGTCGAGCTTGACCGCCAGGATGCGCGGATGGAGGTTGGCGAGCTTGCCGAAGAGCGACTCCTTCAAGCTGTCCTCGTAGAAGAGGCCGAAATAGGCATCGTCGGTGATGGCGACGATGTTGCAGCCGCTCTCGGCTACTTCCTTGATGGCGGCAACGATGGCGTCACCTTCGGCGACGGTCGGGGTGTAGCCGCTCGGGTTGTTGGGGAAGTTCAGGATGACAATGGCTTTGCCCTTTTCCTCGGCGCTGTTTTTCAGCTCGGCCTTGAAGGCGTCGACGTCAAAGCCGCCGGACACGGTAAAAGTCGGGAATTTCCGCATGACAGCGCCGGAGCAGGTACCAAAAGTGAGGTTGTAGTTCCCCCAGAGCATATCCGGCAGGATCACGTGGTCACCCCTGTCGACGAACATGTCGGCAACGATGGAGAGGCCGTGGGTGAGAGCGTTGGTGACGATCGGGTTACTAAAATGTTTTCCCTGTTGGCTCGGGTTCTCCCGCAGCTGTTTCTCCCGCCAGAGGGCGCGCAGTTCCGGCTTGCCGGCCGGCGGCGCATAAGGGTAGATGTCCTTCGGGTCAAAGGCGGAGAGCTTGTCCTGGATGCACTGGAGGTACATCGGGCCGCCTTTTTCGGTGGCAATGCCAATGGTGGCGTTAAATTTGTGGGCCTTTTCCTTGGCTTCGGCCGACTGGGTCAGAATTCCCTTGGGAAAGAAAAGGTTCTTGCCCAGGTCGGACAGCATATCCAGAACATGAGGGTTGCTCTGGGTGAGCATTTCGTTAAGTTCAACGGCTAACGGATTCATGCGGTTCTCCTTGTAATGGGGGATTATGAAGAAAACTTGTTGATAAGCGCCTGTTTGACGAGTGGCGGTACAAGTCCGTCCACCGGACCGTGCAGGGAGCTGACCTCCTTGACGATGGATGACGAGAGGTAGCTGTAGGGAACGGAGGTCATCATGAAGAGGGTTTCCACATCCTGGGTGATGCTCCGGTTCATCTGGGCGATCTGGAATTCGTATTCGAAGTCAGACACCGCCCGCAACCCCCTGATGATGACCGTGGCCTGCTGGGCGCGAACATAGTCTACCAGAAGGCCGTCGAAGGTGTCAACCTTGGCCCGATCGTTCCCCTTCAACACCTCCCTGATGAGATCGATCCGTTCCTCGATGGTAAAGAGGGCATTTTTCGTGGAATTTTTTGCCACGGCAATCACCACGCTGTCGAAAATCCTCAGACCGCGGTTGATGATGTCCAGATGGCCAAAGGTTATGGGATCGAAGGACCCGGGGTAGACGGCAATTTTTAACGGCATGCGCATCCTTTTCCGTACAATGTGATTATACGTCCCTGACCGGGACCAGAGCTATTCCCCGAGGGAATAGAACAGCAATGCAGTATCGCCATAGATGCGTCTGTCGAATTGGACAAGGGAACCGTAAACCTCCGGGACCTCTTCCCTGCTTGACACTTCGGCCATTACCACACTGCCGGAATGGAGCAGGCTCGAATCGGCCAGATACCGTAAAGTTTTCTCCGCAAGCCCCTGTGCATAGGGAGGGTCGAGAAACACCAGATCGAACGCCCCTCCTTCCTTTCCCAGCATTCCAAGGGCGACCAGAGCCTCCCGCTCAACGATGCGCCCCTGTGCCTCAAGGCCGGCAAGGGTGAGGTTTTTCCTGATGAGCAAAGTGGACTCCCGATGACTGTCCACAAAAACCGCGACGGCGGCCCCCCTGCTGAGCGACTCGATACCGAGATTGCCGGTACCCGCGAAGATATCGAGCACCCTGCAGCCGGGAAAATCGATCAGGCCCGCCAGGATATTGAAGAGCGCTTCCTTCACACGGTCAGCCGTGGGCCTTACTCGGTAATTCACCGGTGTTAAAAGCCGGCGCCCCCGGGCAGAGCCGCTTATGATGCGCATTGCCCGTGTCCAAGAAGCCGTTCAAGCTTGCCAGCGCTCCCGGCGGAACGGAATGCCGTGATAAACTCCTTCGCTTCCCGATACGCCATATCCTGTATCTGGCGGGCATTTTCCTCCGGAATGGCATCGATCTCCGTCTTGAAGACACGGGTCGCATACTTGATATCCTGTCGATTCTCCTTTGCCCAGTGGCGCATGGCATCCATGAGATCGAGCGGCAGGCCTGCATGGGCGACATTCTGCCAAAGGGTGCCGATATTCCCCTTGCGAACCCCATATTCGGCGAGCTTTCCTACGATCCGCAACGGGGTGCCGGTGATGCCATGCTGCACCAGACCGGCAAGACCGGCGGCAACGGCAACGGCATAGATCTCCCTGGTCCTTTCCAGGTCTATCTTCACCATCTGCCCGTCAAGATAGTTGCCAGTTTTGGAACCATTGTCGATGGCGAGAAGTTGGGGGCACACCCCCTTTGAAGCAATGGTGGCCAGAAACTCACGTGCCTCCTCGACCGTTGTCAGATTGGAGTCGCTCCCGACCGGGCGAACTTCTCCCAACTCTACCTCAAGGCCAAAACCGGCATCGCACACCGGTCCGGCAAGACGTGCGACTATATCGATGTTGGCAGCAAGAGGATTGAACGAGGCATCAATGGCAAAGGAAGTGAAGCCCGCGGCCATCTGTACTGCCAGCAGACGCTCAGCCTCCGCAAATTCTGCGACATCACTGTTTTTCACCGTAATATGGTCGCCATGCAGTATGAACGGCTTGGTGAAGCCGCAGCGTTCGGCGTACTCCACCACGGTGGCAAAATACAGATCGGGCGTTTGTCCGGTGTAGCCGCCATCCACACCCCCCTCGGTCTTGGTCAACTCGAAGGCTACAACGGCATCGAGTTCTTCGGCAGCGCGCAGTATACCGGGGATAACGTGCTTTATCCGCGCATTGCACGCCATGATGATCTGCTCTTCCCCCGCAAGGGCGGCAAACACATCACGGCCGTTGAGCAGACAAACGCCGCTCTTCGCGCCCAGTTTCTGCCTGATAGTATCGGGAACCCGCTCCAGCAATTGTTTTGTCATTGTATGTATACCATGGTAGAATCCGTTAATTAGTTCTTAAAAAGGCTTTAAATTTACCATGCTGGCTGAAATCGAGTCAAGCAATCTTTGTAGTTGACACCCCCGGCAGGGCGGGTTTAAATACGACGTCACATGGTGAGAACCTGCCCCTGACAGGAAGAAATCCTGCGTTATTTACGGGGAACCCCCCAAGGAAAATATCCATGACCTCAACCACATCCGCGGAACGACCCGACCTGGCTCCCTACGCCGCCCGGAGTTCCCTCTCATTAGGGAGAAGGTACCCGGAAGAACTGCGCGACGACCGTCCGGCCTTCGAACGCGACCGGGACCGGATAATTCACTGCGCCGCCTTCCGGCGTCTGGAATACAAGACCCAGGTCTTCGTCAATCACGAGGGGGATTACTACCGCACCCGCCTGACCCATTCACTGGAAGTGGCACAGATCGGCAAGGCTATCGCGCGCAGACTCAAACTCAACGAGGAACTGACCGAGGCCATGGCCCTTGCCCACGACCTGGGGCACACCCCATTCGGCCATACCGGCGAAGAAGTGCTCAATCGCCTCATGAAAAGCCATGGCGGTTTTGAGCACAATCTCCAGTCACTGCGGGTCGTGGACGAACTTGAGGAAAAATACCCCGGTTTCAACGGCCTCAACCTCTCCTGGGAGGTGCGAGAGGGGATCATCAAACACTCATCCCCTTACGACCGCCCCCTGGAGATCATTGCCGACTTCAATCCGGGCGTGGTGCCGACAATAGAGGCGCAACTCATCAATTTCGCCGACGAGATCGCCTATAATAACCATGACATCGACGACGGTCTGAAATCCGGCTACATCACCCTCGAACAACTGCAGCAGGTGGAGTTGTGGCAGGAGGTCTACGGCACCGTCTGCGCCAGGTATCCGTCGACCGACGCCGAGCGGAAAAAGTACCAGACCATCAGCGCACTCATCGGCATGTTCATAAACGATCTCACCGCCACCACCCTGGCCACGATTGCAGAATCCGACATCGGGAGCCTCGACGATCTGAGACGCGTGAACCGGCCAGTGGTAAGTCTGAGCCCCGAACTGGCCCGGAAGAACAAGGCGCTAAAACGCTTCCTGCTGGATAACCTCTATCGTCACTACAAAGTCGAACGGATGAGGGTCAAGGCAGAACGTTATCTTTCGAATCTCTTCGAGGCATACGTCAACCACCCCACCCTTCTACCCCGCAAATACCTGCATAAAATGGATGTTGCAGGGAGGGAACGGGTCATCTGTGACTACATCGCGGGGATGACCGACCGCTACGCCCTGGACGAGTTCAAGCGCCTGTTTGAACCCTATGAACGTGTTTGAAGCAACGTCGACGAATCTTTGCCCATCCCTATCACGGCTCAATCCTTCCAGTGGATCGCCCCCACCGGACAACCATCGACGCATTCCCGTAACTTCTCTTCCGGTGCCCCAGCCGGATTGTACGCTTCCGACTTATCCCCCTCGAAGCGAAATACTTCCGGCAATAACGACACGCAGAGTCCGCAACTGATACATTCATCACGGTCCACCCAGACAATTCTTGCCATATAACGGTGACTCCCCTCGTTCTTGGATTTCATCCCCTGCCACACACATACTACCATGCAACACATATTCTCAACGGCACAGTTTGGATTCCCTGCCATAAAAAACTTGACTTCAGCCATTAAGATACGCTATTGATTCATTAGAAAGCACAGGACTATTGGATACACGATAATACTAAACCACCCGCGAGGGTGGGACGGAAAGCCTACAGGGTCTCACGAAGACAGCCGGGTTGCCGAAATATCTTTTACAGGTATACACCGGCAATGCGGCTTTTTTTATGTACCGCTACCCCCTGTTCCGGCAGAATCAGGAACAACTCTACCCAGGAGGTCATACGTTATGAAACGCACCCTGTTCACCCTTACCCTGGCATTATCCCTTGCCACCAGTGCCGCCTTCGGGGCCAATGTCGGCTTCGACATCAACATCCACAGTGGTGACCCATTACCACCACCTCCGCCGGTATATGCCCCCCCACCGCCCGTCTACGCTCCTGCACCGCCGGTCTACGTCCCTCCCACACCACAGATTATCATCCAGCAACCGCCCCTGTTTATCGAACCGCCCGAACTCGGCTTTCACATCGCTGTCGGCATCCCCTACGATATGGTGTTCATCTCCGGCCGTTACTATCTTTTCAACGGTGGTGCATGGTTTCAGGGACGCAATTACAACGGTCCATGGGTCTCGATGCCGGAGCGCAACCTCCCCCCCGGTCTCCGCAGATACCGCTATGAGCAGATCCGTCATTACCGGGACGAAGAGTACGGCCACTATCGCGAAGACCGTGAACACTACCGGGGGAATTACTTCCGTCCTGACAAGTCATGGAAGAAACACCGCAAGGAAGAACGGAAAGAAGAAAGAAAGTGGGAAAAGGAAGATCGGAAAAGGAACAAACACGATAGAGACGACGACTAGAAGTCTGGCTGCATCCGGACGAATCCAGATAGAGGCGCCCTTTCGAGGGCGTCTCTATTTTTTACCCGAGGGAAGTTCCAGTTTCGGTTCCATAGCCGGCCGGTAGAGAAGGACGGTCCGCCCCAGTACCTGGGCCACCCGCGCACCGCACGTGGCCGCCAGTTCCTCCGCAACTTCGTGACGGTCAAGAAGGCAACTTTCGAGGATCTTGATCTTGACCAGTTCGTGAGAAGACAGCGCTTCATCGGTTTCCTGTACAAGTGCGGCATTCACTTCGTTCTTTCCGACAGTTACAACTGGCTTGAGCCCATGCCCGAGCCCCCTGAGAAATCGTTTCTGCTTACCGGTCAATTCCATGCGTCTCGCTTTCGTTTCGTAGTGTGTTATTCGCACTCAAGATGACATTTACGCGTAGGGGCGGCCCTAGGTCGCCCAATCTGTGCCGAGTTTGTCCGGCACCAAGACCGTGGTTTTAGAGTCATCTTGCCTGCAAAGCGGAATTATTTATATCATCTTGCCGCAGTGGCGTATCAAGCTAATTGATAAATCCGTCCAGCTCGTAATTGACGCTGACGCCGCTCTCCCTCTTCACCAGGTTGCCAAGCCTGCCGGCACTTTCCTCCACCAGCATATCCAGAAGAATCTTTTTCTTCTTGCTCGGCCTAATGACCTGCGGCTCACCCTTGAGGCCGGCCAGCCGTCCCGCCTCGGCGACAGCGTCCTCCAGATTACCGAGCTTATCGACGAGCTTCAGCCCCTTTGCCTGCTCGCCGGTATAGATACGGCCATCAGCCAGGTTTTTCACTTCATCGACAGGGAGCTTCCTCCCCTCGGCAACCGCCTTTACAAACTGGCCGTAGGTACTGTCGATCACCCCCTGTAGCATGGCCCGTTCCTTCTCGGTCATGGGGCGCGCCGGTGAACCTACGTCCTTGAATTCACCGCTTTTTATAGTCTGGGCCTTCACCCCGAGCTTTCCCATCAGCCCTTCCACTGTGGCAAATTTCATGAGTACCCCGATGCTGCCGGTGATGGTTCCCGGGTTGGCATATATCACCGAAGCGGGTGCGGCGATGTAATACCCTCCCGATGCAGCAACGCTCCCCATGGAGACCACCACCTTTTTTTGCGCGGCAAGCTTCTTAATCTCTTCATATATCTCCTGGGAAGGACCCACTCCGCCGCCCGGAGATTCGATCCGCAGGACTACTGCTTTCACGTTGGTGTCCTCTTTCAACTCCCGTACCTGCCGTATGGTTTCCTGGGATTCAATAATGGGCCCCTTGACTTCCAGAAGGCCGACTCCTCCGCCCGTCACAAATCGCCCCCTCTCACCCAAAAGCACCGATGCGACATACACCGAGGCTCCAAAAAGCAGGATCATGCAGAGCGGTACGGCAATCCATACCCATATCCATTTATTAGTATTCATGTCAGCTCCACTTTTTCATCAATCCACGGTTGAACTCAGCTGGTCGAACAATGAATGCAGGTAATGCATAGTCACATAAACCGGCTTGACGGCTGGATGCCATTTACCTATGCTAGCGGTATGAGAATCCTCGTTATATCCGATACCCATGGCAACTACCCGCTGGCGGTCAGGGCCATCGACCAGGCCGGACAGTCCGACCACATCATCCACCTGGGGGATGTTGCCGACGACGCAACCGCG
Organism: Deltaproteobacteria bacterium; assembly: GCA_021848385.1. Classification (GTDB taxonomy): domain Bacteria; phylum Desulfobacterota; class Desulfuromonadia; order Geobacterales; family Geobacteraceae; genus Geomobilimonas. The sequence goes on along the minus strand of JAJZUQ010000023.1, from coordinate 1,841 downwards.
ATGGAGCATGCGCTGGGAAAGAGTGTGATCATGGTGGCCGGCAACTGCGACCCGGCATCCACAGCCCCGAAAGAGCTCTGCGTCTCGTTAGCCGGCAGGAACATCCTCATTACCCATGGCGACCGCTACAACGTCAAAAGCGGGCTATCCCAACTCCGAAAGAAAGCCCGCAGCACAAAGTCCCACGTTGTACTCTATGGCCACACCCACATGGCCGGAATAATCCGGAGTGAAGGCATTTTGTTCGTCAACCCGGGATCCCTGGCCGAAGCATGCGCTACAAAAAGTTTCGCCCGGATCATCATCACCGGCAACCGCATATCCGCTGAAATTATTCCCGTAGAGTAGCAGCAGGCTTGTCAGCAGCCGCAGCCGCAATTATGGCAGACCCGACGGTTTTCCTCATCAGGCGCAATGGTTTCAGGAGCAAAAGCCAGACGATTTATCGCCCGCTTGATGTCCTCGTAAATATCCAGGTTCGGGCTCTTCCCTATGACATGCCCGACGCAGATACTGGCAAAACCGTCAGCAGGCGAGGAGATGCGCACCGCATTCAGCAGATCGGCATAACTGTTGATGTCGATCGTAATGTCGTTATTATGGGCCACAGACAGCTCAATGCCGAACCGCGCGAGGTCATCGGCCACCTCCACAAAGAAAAGATCAAACCTGTGCCCTGACAATTCGACCTGCCAATCCGGCCGCAGATGTTTCTGCAGGAGAAACGTTACCACCATTTTTTTAGCCATTTTTTATTCTCTCCACCAATAGCCGCAGAATTCCCGCTTCAACTTCCGACCTTGCGCTGCAAGGAACTGAAGATCATGTCAAGCACTGCCTTCTGTTTCACTTCATACTTGTTGAGTACGGCAAGACAGGACCCCATGGGGAAGCGTTCATGGAGATACTCCGCATCCCGGCCGGAAAGAATCACTATCCGGTTTTTATCGATCCCCGACTCAGTTGCGAACCTGAAAATCTTGTTACCGTCCAGACAGGGCATTTCGAGATCCACCAGCAACAGGGCCAGCCCCCCCCGTTTCATGGCGGGTAGGGCAAGAAGCGGATTGGTGCAGGTTTCGACCTGCAATAATGGATAGTATTGATGAATGTAACCGCTCAGCACATCGGTAAACATTTTATCATCGTCGATTATAAGAATCTTCCCCATCAACTCCTCGTCAACCTGCTCTGCAGACATCCTGACTGATCAGGATAGATTATCAATAACCAGCCGTTATCACTTAATTATTTTGGTTGCCAGGCTCAGGGCCTGGAAATTTACATGAAGGTCAAGAATTCTGGCCGTTCGCAGGTTGATAACAAGATCGACCTTGTGCGGAGTAAGAACAGGCAACTGGGACGCCTTCCTTCCGCCGAGTATCTTTGCCGCGTAGTCGCCGGCAATCTGCCCCTGTTCAGCCGTATTGACCTCAAGGGCCACTAATGCCCCCTTGTCGGAGGCATCGGGCATCTGGGAAATAACCGGGATCTTTTGCGCGTTGGCCCGGTGGACAATCTTTTCGAAACTGTGGCAGACGAGGGAACTTTCAGCCACGTATATGCAGTCAACTTTGGCCAGAAGGGAATTCAGCGCCGCATCGAGGCCTGCATGGGAAGAAACACTGGCCTCAACCACAGTAAAACCATGCTGCGAAGCTACCCGTTTCATCTCCTTCATTTGTACGACCGAACCGACTTCCCGGGAATTGTAGAGCACTCCCATTGTTCTTACCGGCTTGATATCCATAACCGCCTTCACTAGAGTTACCATGGGGACCTTGGAACTGACCCCGGTCATGTTCCGGCCGGTAGTAGTGAGGCTTCGACTGATACCGGTT
>JAJZUQ010000080.1 GCA_021848385.1 Deltaproteobacteria bacterium | reverse complement strand
CTCAACTCCCTGCGGCTGAGAATCCGGTCCCTCATGCAGGCCAACAAGAAGAAGTGATATATTCGCAGGGCGATCCTTGCGATTACCCACTGAGGCGGGCGAATACATGATTCGCCCTTACAGGATCCCGAACCGTAGGGGCACGGCATGCCGTGCCCCTACAACCGTTTAAAATGCCCAAGATCAAATATCGCAAAGAACATATCGTCACATCGGTGGTTGCGGTCATCGTCGATGCCGATGAGCAGGTCCTCCTGACCAAGCGGAATGTCCGGCCGTTCAAGGACCTCTGGGTCATGCCCGGCGGCAAGATCGACCTGGGGGAGGCGATCATGAAGGCTCTCCACCGGGAGGTGATGGAGGAGGTCGGACTGGAGGTGGAGGTGGAAGACCTCATCGACGTCTTCGAGCACCTGACGCCGGGGGATGAGAACGACCACTTCATCATCCTCTACTACCTCTGCCGCCCCCTCTCCTGCGCCATCAATCACAATCCTGGGGAAGTGGCCGAGGCCCGCTGGGTACCACGGAACGAGCTGCCACAGTACGCCATGCCCGATGGGGCGAGATTTATCCTGGGGAAGGTGTTCCCGGAACTCTGCAGCTGCGAAATTTCTTAAACCTTACCACAGAGGCACAGAGACACTGAGGAAGCAAAATTCAGGGTAAAACCAAAAGGCTTTAATTCTGTTTATCCCGAACATCCTCCAGGTTTTCTCTGTGTCTCTGTGCCTCTGTGGTGGATTATCACATGGTCCAGATCGTCGATAAAAAGGTTAATCTGGAGTTTCCCCTGGGGCACCATCTCCACTGCCTCATCGCCCAGATCCCCAATAACCTGCGGCGGGCCGAGGCGGGGTTCGCGCTGGCGGAGCCGGTACGGAAGTGGGCACAGGTAGAGGCGCTCCTCGACCTTGCGGTGACGGGGGAGAGCAACCTGAAGAAGCTCCACTTCCTCATGCTCCCCGAGAGCTCCATCCCCTTTGCCCGCTTCGACGAGCTGCTGGGGAGGATCAGGACCGGATTTCGTCCCAACACGGTCACCATGTTCGGGATGGAGCATGTGACCCTGAAGGTCTACCGGGAGCAACTTGAGCGTTTCCGGGAGGACAACGGCGAGGCTATCGAGCTGGTGGACCGGGACGTCGACTCAGGTGACGTGCGGGAGATGCCGGTCAACTGGTGCTGCACGGCGATCAAGGAGGCGGACGGCAAGCTGCGGGTCTTTCTGGAGGCCAAGTCCCACCCGTTCCACGGGGAGGAATTCCTCGACAAGGTCCACGACCTGTACCGGGGGCGCCATTTCTACCTGTTCCGGAGCCGGCCCGCCTGTTTCAATTTCATGGCGCTGATCTGCCTGGACTACCTCTACCGCGACCTTTACAGCTCCAATATCCGGCAGATTATCGACCACGCCAACCAGCTCTATTTTTCCACCCGGCAGGGGCTCGATGCCCTGTTCGTCATCCAGTGCAACCCCAAGCCGGAGCACCGCGCCTACTGGGAGGTCCTGACAGGGTTCTACGGCGAGTACCTGGAGGACACCCCCGGCGTGCGGGAAACGGTAACCGTCTTCGGCAACGCCTCCGCCGAGACCCGGATCGAGGACGCTCCCGCTGCCGGCGAGTTCGGCCGGTCGGCGGTGATCATTAACCGCCACCACAAACTGGCGAAGGTCGAGCTGCCGGAGTTCGCCACCGATGATTTCGACGGCGCGCCCCTCTGCCGGCTCCGCTTCGGCACCGGCACCCGGCTGTACTACTTCAATCTTCCCCAGCACCACGAGCTCGACCCCCGCACCACCCGGGTTCCCCTCAAGGTCCACGCCATCATGCGCTGGTCGACGGAGGAGAAGTGGGTGAGGGTATCGGGAGAAGAAATGGTGGGTGGGTTCGAGATCAGCCAGGAATCGTAGGGAACGAGCCCTTTCCGCCCTGGCTGCGTAAGTCTTCGGGCCCGTTCGTGCGGCGTACCTCCAGTACGCCTCCTCACGTTCCCTCGACAGCCTTGCCAGGACGAAAAAATCTCGTTCCCGGCGACTCTGATGGTTATTCGGTAACAAGATTCAGTTTTATGGAGAAGGAGACAGACATGCCCAAGGAATGCACCGATAAACTCTGGGGGGGGCGGTTTTCCCAGCCGACCGACAAGTTCGTGGAGGAGTTTACCGCCTCCATCGACTTCGATAAGCGCCTCTACCGCCAGGATATCCGCGGCTCCATCGCCCATGCCCGGATGCTCGGCAAGCAGGGGATCATCCCTCTGGCCGACGTGGATAAGATCGTCCATGGCCTCCAGGAGATCCTCGACCAGATCGAGGCGGGGAAGTTTGACTTTTCGGTCTCCCTGGAAGACATCCACATGAACATCGAGGCGCGCCTCTCGGCAAAGATCGGCGAGGCAGGAAAACGGCTCCACACCGGCCGCTCCCGCAACGACCAGGTGGCTCTGGACATCCGCCTCTACCTGCGGGACGAGCTGGTAGAGATATCCGCCTACCTGGACCTCCTTATCGACTCGCTCCTCTCCCAGGCCGAGAAGAACCTTGACGTCATCATGCCGGGGTATACCCATCTCCAGACTGCCCAGCCGATCCTGTTCGCCCACCACATGCTCGCCTATGTGGAGATGTTCACCCGGGACAAGGGACGGATGGAGGACTGTCTCCGGCGGATGAACGTCCTTCCTCTCGGCGCCGGTGCCCTGGCCGGGACCACCTTCCCCATCGACCGGGAACACGTGGCCGAACTGCTCGACTTTCCCGGGGTGACCCGCAACTCTCTCGATTCCGTTTCCGACCGGGATTTTGCCCTGGAGTTCCTTGCCGGCGCTTCCATCGTGATGGTGCACCTCTCCCGCTTCTCCGAGGAGCTGATCCTCTGGTCCACCAGCGAGTTCAAGTTCATCGACCTCTCCGACGCCTTTTGCACCGGCTCCTCCATCATGCCCCAGAAGAAGAACCCGGACGTTCCTGAACTTGTCCGGGGGAAGACCGGCCGGGTCTACGGCAACCTGATGGCGCTTCTCACCGTGATGAAATCCCTCCCCCTCGCCTACAACAAGGACATGCAGGAGGACAAGGAGCCGCTGTTCGACACCATCGACACGGTAAAGGGATCACTCAAGATCTTCGCCGACATGATCCGCGAGATGAAAGTCAACACCGTGACCATGCGCCAGGCGGCAGCCAAAGGGTTCTCCACCGCCACCGACGTGGCCGACTACCTGGTCCGGAAGGGGATGGCGTTCCGGGACGCTCACGAAGTGGTGGGGAAATCGGTTGCCTATTGTCTCACCCACGGCAAGGACCTGCCGGAGCTGACCATGGATGAGTGGAAGGGGTTCTCCGCCATGATCGGCGAGGACATCTACGACGCCATCACCCTGGAGGCGAGCGTCAATGCCCGCCGCGCCACAGGAGGGACCGCGCTGGAGAGGGTGAAGGCGGAGATTGAGCGGGTCAAGTCGGGGAGGTAGCCGGCACAGCTCGACCTCGCTGTAAATGGGTGAGGGACGAGCGCTCCGTTCTGCTCAGCGTCCCCTCGTGCCGCCGCTGTACGGCTCATTTCGCGCCGGCCGTTCGCCCGGCTTTGCTCAATTTCTCCTACAGCAGGCTGGCCTCGGGCACATTCGCTTCACGGAGCGCTCGTCCCTCACCGATTGAAGATAACTTTTGCTGAACAGGATCAATGCCATGGGCAGATTACTCGTGATGATAGTGCTGATAACCCTCCTTGCCGGCTGCGGCCGCAAGGGGAACCTCGTTCCCCCTTCGTCCACGGTGCCGGCGGCGGTTGCCGACCTGCGGGCGGATCAGAAGGGAGACCGCTTCTACGTCACCTGGACGGCGCCGGCCAGCGATGCCGGAGGAAAGCCGCTCAAGGATCTGGCGGGGTTCAGGCTGTTCCGCCGCGAGGTGCTCCCACCCGACGAAGACTGCGAGAGCTGTCCCACCGCTTACCACCTTCTTCAGCAGGTGGACCTGGAGTATCCCAAGGGGGTCCAGGTCGACAACAACCGCTATATCTACACCGACACCGACCTGAAGGACGGCACAACCTACCAGTACAAGCTGGTCGCCTACAACCGGGACGGTGCGGAAAGCGATTCCTCCCGGGTCCGCAGCAAGAAGGTTGTGGCTCCTGCCGCTCCACGGCTTACGGCGACCTCCACTCCCGACAGCGTAATTCTGGAGTGGCAGCCGGCAAGCGTCGGCGGGGCGGACCGCGCCGGTTTCCATGTCTATCGCCGGCGGGGAAGCGATAGCGCCACCTCCCTGCTCCTGACACCTACGCCGGTGAAGGGAAACCGCTACGTGGACCTCCACGCCGATTTTGGTGTCACGTACACGTATGTGGTGCGGGAAGTGCTCTCCGTCAACGGCGGCCAGCTCGTGGAAGGAGCCGTCTCCAACGAGGTAACGGGCTCCCTCGCCATGCCGGAATAATCCCAGAAAAAACGGATTATTCCCGCAAAGACGCAAAGTTCGCAAAGAAATCAGAGAGTTAATCGAATCCCTGAGATCACTTTGTGGGTGAGAAGTTTTAGTATTTACCTGTACGTTTTCTTCGCGTTCCTAGCGACTTCGCGGTTCAAATGCTGTTTATGATTCATCTTGCTGTTATCCGCAGAGACCTAACCGCTTTTTTCTTCACCTGTTCCCGTTCCATGAACCATGACCTCCCCGTAACCCCCTGCCACGCCGTAATATTTTTGACTTTTGCCGCCCCATATGGTACAAATACCCACTTTTATCGATTTTATAGTGCCTTATTGTCACTATACCGTTAAGCAACGTGGTGTTTGCGCCAGGAACGGCCTTGCCCGGGTGAAGACCGACAACCGTCCCGCCCGCATCAACAAAAAGGGTGTCATCGTCTGGCAGCAGGCCACATAGATCGTCATCTTATCCGGCAAATTCGCATAGAGGAGGCAGGTCATGTTAAAGGGAAGCATTGTCGCCATCGTTACACCATTCAATAACGGACAGGTGGATTACGAAAAACTGCGGGAACTGGTTGAGTTCCAGATTACCAACGGAACCGACGCCATCGTGCCGTGCGGTACCACCGGCGAGGCCTCGACGCTCGACTACGACGAGCACATGACGGTAGTGAAGACCGTCATCGAGCAGGTAAACAAGCGGGTCCCGGTCGTCGCCGGCACCGGTTCCAACTCCACTGCCGAGGCGATCGAGCTGTCCCAGAAGGCCAAAGAGGTCGGTGCCGACGGCGTGCTACTGGTAACCCCCTACTACAACAAGCCGACCCAGGAAGGGCTGGTGCGCCACTATACCGCCATCGCCGATGCCGTTGCCATCCCCCAGATTCTCTACAACGTGCCGGGGCGCACCGGGGTGAACATGCTCCCGGAGACCGTGGCCAGAATTGCAGTGCACAAGAACGTGGTAGCGATCAAGGAAGCAACCGGCTCGCTGCAGCAGGCCTCCGAAGTGCTGGCACTCTGCGGCGACAAGATCGACGTCCTCTGCGGCGACGACTTCATCACCTTCCCCATGATGGCATGCGGCGCCAAAGGGGTCATCTCGGTGCTGGCCAACATCATGCCGAAGACCGTGGCGGATCTGACCGACGCCTTCTACGCCGGTGACATGGCAACCGCCCGCAGGCTCCACCTGGAGACCCTCAAGATCGGCAACGCCATGTTCATCGAGAGCAACCCGATCCCGGTCAAAACGGCGCTGGGGCTCATGGGTAAATGCTCCGACGAGCTCCGCCTGCCGCTCTGCCCGATGGGGGCGGCGAACAAGGAGAAGCTGGCGGCGATCATGAAAGAGTACAAGCTGATTTAAACCCTTCTGAACCGCAAAGGCGCAAAGAACGCAAAGCAAAGTAAAAACATAAAACCGATTCTCGGTGAAAACCCGAAAAACTTTTTGCAGTTCTTTGCGACCTTCGCGTCTTTGCGGTAAATGATATTGGAGTTACTAAATGGTTAAAATAGCTGTCTGTGGTGCTGCGGGTCGCATGGGGCAGAGGATTATCGTTGCTGCCAAGGAGGCGGGGTGCACGGTTTCCGGGGCGCTGGAGCGGCCGGGGCACGAGCTGGTGGGGCAGGATGCCGGGCTCATCGCCGGCTGCGGCGCGCTGGGGGTGAACATATCCGACGACCTGAATGCCGTGGTGGCCGGGTGCGACGTTCTCATCGACTTCACCACCCCCAAGGTGTCGCTGAAGAACCTGGAGGCGTGCGCCCTGAAGAAGAAGGCGATCGTCATTGGTTCCACCGGCTTCACCCCCGAGGAGCGGGCTCTGGCAGCAGAACTGGCGAAAGAGATCCCCGCCGTCCTCGCCCCCAACATGAGCGTGGGGGTGAACGTCTGCTTCAAGGTCCTCAAGGACGTGGCCAGGACCCTGGGTGACGACTTCGACGTGGAGATCGTGGAGCTGCACCACAACAAGAAGAAGGACGCCCCCTCCGGCACCGCCGTGCGCATGGGTGAGGTGGTGGCCGAGGCGCTCGGGCGGGACTACAACAAGGTGGCGAACTACCACCGCGAGGGGATCTGCGGCGAGCGGACGAAAGAGGAGATCGGGATGCAGACCGTGCGTGGCGGCGATATCGTCGGCGAGCACACCGTCTACTTCATAGGCCAAGGTGAGCGGATCGAGATCAGCCACCGGGCCATGACCCGCGACATGTTCTCCCGCGGAAGCGTGCGGGCCGCCCAGTGGGTCGTCGGCAAAGCGCCGGGTTTATACGACATGCAGGATGTGTTGGGGCTTAAGTAAGGGAAAATCACAAGCACTTACCGCTAAGACGCAAAGTACGCGAAGAAAACCTTGTTCAGGGTTCACGGCTTTATTCCGAGAAGTTGGAGGTTCCTGTACAAGAGTTTGTCTTTCTTTGCGTCCTTCGCGCCTTTGCGGTTCAATGAGTTTATTGACTTTAATTTTATCTGGAGGATTCACCGAAGATGGCAAAAATCAATGACAACTACCTGAAGCTTAAGGCCGGCTATCTCTTCCCGGAGATCGGCCGCCGCGTGCGCGAATTTTCCGCCGCCAACCCGGACGCCAAGGTGATCCGCCTGGGGATCGGCGACGTCACCCGCCCGCTGGCCCCGGCCGTGCTCAAGGCGTTCCACGCCGCTGTCGACGACCTCGGCACCATTGACCAGTTCGCCGGCTACGGCCCGGAGCAGGGGTACGACTGGCTCATCAACGCCATAATCGACAAGTCCTACAAGCCCCTCGGTGTCAGCCTCAAGACGGAAGAGATGTTCATCTCCGACGGCTCCAAGTGCGACTGCGCCAACATCCTGGACATCTTCGCCCTGGACAACGTGGTGGCCATCGGCGACCCGGTCTACCCGGTCTACAACGACACCAACGTCATGATCGGCCGGACCGGCGAGGCGGACGAGAAGGGGTACTACAAGAACATCGTCTACATGCCGTGCAACGAGGCGAACAACTTCATCCCCTCGCTCCCGACAAGCAAGGTGGACATCATCTACCTCTGTTTCCCCAACAACCCGACCGGCACCGTGGCCAGCAAGGCCGAGCTGCAGAAGTGGGTGGACTACGCCAACGCCAACGACGCGGTCATCTTCTTCGACGCCGCCTACGAGGCGTTCATCACCAACCCGGAGATCCCCCACTCCATCTACGAGATCGAAGGGGCCAAGAAGTGCGCCATCGAGTTCCGCTCCTTCTCCAAGACCGCCGGCTTCACCGGTGTCCGCTGCGGCCTGGTGGTCGTGCCGGAAGAGGTCATGGGGACGACCAGCACGGGCGAGCGTTACAGCTTCAACAAGCTCTGGCTGCGCCGCACCACCACCAAGTTCAACGGCGCCTCCTACCCGGTCCAGCGCGCCGCCGCCGCGGTCTACAGCGACGAGGGGTGGAAGCAGACCAGGGAGATCATCGACTACTACATGGAGAACGCCCGCATCATCCGTGAAGGGTTGAAAGAGGCCGGCGTTACCTGCTACGGCGGCGTGGATGCTCCCTACATCTGGCTCAAGACCCCGGGCGGCATGAGCAGCTGGGACTTCTTCGACAAGCTTCTCACCGAATGCAACGTGGTCGGGACGCCGGGAAGCGGTTTCGGGCCGAGCGGGGAAGGGTTCTTCAGGCTGTCGGCCTTCGGGCATCGCGAGAATGTGATTGAGGCGGTGGAGAGGATAAAGAAGAATTTGAAGTAGAGCTGAAATTGAACGGGCGCCCGTTGCGGCGTCCTTTGTTTTGTGTTTTGCAGACTGTGTAAGATTGCATAGTCACGCATTCTCATCACGAAGATAAAACTCTTGGGTGATTAGGATGCTTTGAAGGGGTTATCATGCCTACTGTTTTTTGCTCCAGACCAGAAGTCACAAAAGAGATAATTCTGCAGCGATGTAAATTTTATATGGATGTACAACTCTGGCCCTTACATGGGAGATTAATGCCAGAGCAGTGGCTATCCAATTTTAACAATGATGAATTACCATACGCAGTTCAGTTACTCAGCTCTTTCTTGTTTATGTCTGAGGCAGTAATAGACAACCTTCTGATTGCGGCCTACCAGAAACTTAGCCGCGAAGTTGTTAGTGCTGCGCGTAGTTATGAGGAGGGGCTTATTCTGTGGGAGCAGTTTACATCCTCTACCTTAGTATCATGGATACCCGGAGAACGCCCCAATTTTTCTGATAGCGGAATCATGTTTGTTAGAAAAGCTAGACAGATTCTTGGAGTTCCTGAATCTAATATTGTTAGCCCTGAAGAAGCAATCAGACGTATTTCGTTTGGCTCTAACCAATCGGTCATCTTTTTTGATGATTTTGTTGGTTCTGGTGAACAATGTATCACCGCATGGGATCTAGTTTACCCATCTGCAGGAAATATTTCTTTTCATAACCTAGCTGTGGATTTAAAGAAAAAATTTTATTATTGTCCTCTTGTTTGTACGCAATATGGGTCTCCAGCAATTCCCGCTGACGCTGTAACGACCTGATAAAGGGTATGTTTTTAGAAGTCGTTTCTTAATAATTCTTTCATATTGGAGCATTTCAAAGCCGCTTTG
>JAJZUQ010000022.1 GCA_021848385.1 Deltaproteobacteria bacterium | reverse complement strand
CTTGGCCTAACCCCTTGATTTTCTTGGAGCGGGAAACGGGATTCGAACCCGCGACCTTCAGCTTGGGAAGCTGACACTCTACCACTGAGTTATTCCCGCTTGGTGGAAAGATACTTTTAGCCTATCGGCGCCTGTTTTGTCAACAGGTTTTTCCGAAGGTAATCCTCTGCCTCAACCCTGCTGTTGACCGCTCCGCGGCTCTCCGCCTCGCGCAAGAGGGCTGCCGCTTCCCCCACTCGGGGTCCCGGAGCACTGTCGAGAATTTCCATAATGTCGGTGCCGGACAGATAAAGGTCCGCACCCTCAGGATCATAGTCGTGGTAATAGTACTCCACGAGCCTGAGAGCGACATCGGGCGGGATGACGCCGTAAGACAAGGAGAGGAGAACCAGTTCCAGGCTTGCCGGTGCCTCGTCGCGAAAGAAGCGGTACATGGTCCGAAGGGTTTGGCGTTCCGGCGGGATCAGCAGACCAACGGGAAGCTTGGTCTGGCAGAGGAGCCGGAGCATGCGCCGGGAACGGTTGCCGAGCCGCAGTTTTTCAAACAGCACGTCAACACCGTCCGCGGCAACAGGACCAACGAGGGCGGCCAGCTTCAGCAGGGAAGACGAGGATATCCCATCTTCGATGCCGACTGACAACTGCCGGGTTAATCCCTCATGATCGACGGGGAAGCGAGCTGCCAGCCCTGCAACCAACCGTTCCAGGCGGATCACCCGATCAAAGCCCTCTACGAACTTGTCACAGCCGCTGCCTGTGCCTGTTATCCGGTGAAGCAGGCCGGCTTCAGCCAGTTGGCGAAGAAAGGATGTACTTTCGGGGACTGCCAGTATCTTGAAAAACTCGTCCCGCACCCGCTCCGCAGCCACCTGTTCAAGGAGCGGCGCGGTTGTCAGCATCTGGTCCCAGGTCGGGGCTGCTACCTCGAATTTGAGGGTGGCCGCAAACCGGATCGCCCGTACCAACCGCACCGGGTCGTCGGCAAAGGCTGAGGGAGAACAGGTCCGGATAATTCGCGCAGACAAATCCCCCGCCCCCCCAAGCGGGTCGAGAAGCCCCCGTCCCGAAGCATTCAGGGGAAACGCCAGGGAGTTGATGGTGAAGTCGCGCAGAGCCAGGTCCTCTTCGATTGTGCCTCCCTGAAGCGGGACAAAATCGTAGTTCGCCTGACCTTCCCCCCTCCCCCGCACTACCCGCCCATGCCGGCGATCCTCGTCCAGCCAGAAAAAAGTCCCGCCGACTGCTGCGGCAAAGCGGCGGGGCAGTTCGACACACTCGCCTTCCATGGCAAAATCAAGGTCCTGGCTGGGCCTCCCCAGCAGAAGGTCCCGCACCCCTCCCCCTACCAGATAGAGATTAACCCGACAATCGGCTGCCAGCCGGACCAGCCGGCGGATGTCGTCACGTTCGAGCAGTGCCATAAATATCTCTTCACCCATGGTGCAAGCTTACCTTGCACGCTACGCACAGGCAACAAAAAAGCCCGCATCGGCGGGCTGTAATTACGGAACAAAGCAAGTTAAAAACCAGATCAGTCGAAGAGCGGCAGCTCCAGCAGCCGGGGAAGCGCGTCGACCAGGAAGTCCGCACCCTCAAGTTCGGCGAGTTCGCCATAACCGTAGGTACAGCCGACGGTGGTCACACCGGCACTGCGGCCGGCAGCCATATCGTTGATGCTGTCCCCCACCATGATCGTCTCGGCAGGCGCCACACCGAAATCACCCATGAGCTTGAGGAGCGGCTCCGGCGAAGGTTTACGGAAAGGGAGGGAATCGGCGCCGAGCACGGCGGCGAAATAACCATCGAGCCCGAAGATACGAAGAAGGCCATTACAGAGGGCGACGTTCTTGTTAGAAATGAGCGCAAGGGGAACCCCTCTCCCCTGCAACGCATCCAGCGTCTCCCGCACGCCGGGATAGGGGTGACTCCGGTCCGCCAGGTGCGCTCCGTTATACGTCAGGAAGGCGTTTATCCCCCGTTCCACCTCGTCATCCGTCCCATTGGCTAGCGCCCGTTCTACAAGGTTGCGCGCCCCCTGCCCCACCAGCTGCCGCACCCCTTCACTGGTCAATGCCGGCCGTCCCGCAAGGCCGAGCATGTGGTTGGTGGCATCAGTCAGGTCGTCCAGCGAATCCATCAACGTCCCATCCAGATCAAAGATTACGAGTTTGATTTTCATAATTACTGACTCATTATTTCAGGAATCTTACAAGCTCAGATGCGTGAGGGCGTCGATTTTTCGTCAGGTCAAGGAAAACGAACGACCGCACGGAGGCGTAGCAGCGCTACGCCGCACAAGCGGTCGTGAAGTTTGACGCAGAGATGGCGGAAAAGCGGCGTCCGCTCCTACTCCCATTCTATGGTGGCTGGTGGTTTTGAACTTATATCATACACCACCCGGTTCACCCCCTTCACCTCGTTGATGATCCGGCCGCTGATGCGGGCCATATCCTCGTAGGGAAGCGGGTACCAGCCGGCGGTCATGAAGTCCTTGGTCTCGACCGCCCGAAGGGCGATGACGTATTCGTACGTGCGACCATCACCCATGACCCCCACGCTCTTCACCGGGAGGAAGACGGCAAAGGCCTGGCTGATCTTTTCATAATGGTCGGCAGCATAGAGCTCCTCGATGTAGATGGCGTCGGCCCGGCGCAGGATATCGGCATACTCCTTTTTCACCTCGCCGAGAATCCGCACCCCCAGACCCGGTCCGGGGAAAGGATGGCGCCAGACCATCTGGTGAGGCAGACCCAGTTCTTCGCCGATTGACCTCACCTCGTCCTTGAACAGCTCCCGCAGGGGTTCAAGGAGTTTGAGCTTCATGTAGTCGGGAAGCCCCCCAACGTTGTGGTGGCTCTTGATGTTGTGAGCCTTGCCGGTCTTGGCACCGGCCGATTCGATGACGTCGGGATAGATCGTTCCCTGGGCGAGCCAGCGGGCGTCTTCGATCCGGTTCGATTCTTCCTCGAATATGTCGACGAACAGGTTGCCGATGATCTTCCGTTTCTTCTCCGGGTCTGTCTCGCCAGCCAATCCGCTCAAAAAGCGCTCCTCGGCATCGACCCGGATCACCTTCACCCCCAGGTTCTGGGCAAAGGTCGCCATCACCTGATCCCCCTCCGCGAGACGGAGCAGTCCGTTGTCCACGAAGACACAGGTGAGCTGGTCGCCGATGGCCCGATGGATAAGGGCCGCCGCCACTGACGAATCCACACCGCCGGAGAGACCGAGGATGACCCGGTCGGCGCCGACCTGGGAGCGAATCCGCTCCACGGCATCCTCAATGATATGGCCGGGAGTCCAGCGGCCGGTACAGCCGCAGACTTTCCGGACAAACGTATCAACAAGTATTTCCCCCCGCGGGGTATGGTTCACCTCGGGGTGGAACTGCACGCCGTAGAGCCGGCGGGAGACATCCTGGATGGCGCAGACCGGCGCATTGGCAGTCTCCGCCACGACTTCGAACCCGGCAGGAACCCGCGACACGTGGTCGCCATGGCTCATCCAGACAGGACTGTTCCCCTCGACGAAAAAACCTTCAAAGAGCGGCCCCGGCATGCCTTTGGCCAGGAGTTCGGCGTGGCCGAACTCGCGCTTGCCGGCGGGGACAACTTCGCCGCCGAAATGGCGGCTCATCAGTTGCATCCCATAGCAGATTCCAAGAACCGGCACCCCCAGGTCGAAGAGCTCCTCGGCCACCGCCGGTGCCCCCGGTTCGTAGACCGATTTGGGGCCACCGGAGAGGATGATCCCCTTGGGAGCAAAGGCGCGGATCGCCTCCAGCCCCATGTCGAAAGGGTGCAGCTCGCAGTAGACGTGGGCCTCCCGCACCCGCCGGGCGATAAGCTGGGTGTACTGGGAGCCGAAGTCGAGGATAAGGATCTTTTCGCTATGGATGTCCATACCTACTTCTCTCCCCCGACCTGGTAGTTGGGGGATTCCTTGGTGATGGTGACGTCATGGACGTGGGATTCCTTGAGGCCGGCGCCGGTAATCTTGATAAAGCGCCCGGTCTTTTGCAAATCCACGAGGTTGTGGCTGCCGGTGTACCCCATGCCGGCCCTGAGTCCCCCGATCAACTGGTGGATGTTGGATGACAGCGGTCCGCGCAGCGGCACCATCCCCTCGACCCCCTCAGGAACAAGTTTGACATCGCTCTCCACATGGCTCTGGAAATAGCGGTCCTTGCTCCCCTCCTTCATGGCCCCGATGGAGCCCATGCCGCGGTAGCTCTTATAGGCGCGCCCCTGGTAGAGGATGGTATCGCCGGGAGACTCCTCGGTACCCGCAAAGAGTGAGCCGATCATGATCACGTCGGCACCGGCGGCGATCGCCTTGGGAAGATCGCCGGAAAACTTGATACCACCATCGGCGATGATCGAGACGTCGTACTTGCGGGCGATCCGGGCGCAATCCGCGATGGCCGTGATCTGGGGAACGCCGACACCCGCGACAACCCGGGTGGTGCAGATGGAACCAGGGCCGATGCCGACCTTGATGGCGTCCGCGCCTGCCTTGATGAGCGCCTCGGCTGCCTCGGCAGTGGCGATATTGCCGGCAATCAGTTCGACTCCCGGAAAGTTCTGCTTGATGGTCCGGACCCCGTCGATGACCGCCTGGGAATGACCATGGGCGGTGTCGATGACGATCACGTCGACCCCTGCCTTTACCAGGGCATCGACCCGTGCCTCCATGTCTCCCGTCGGCCCGACCGCGCCGCCGACCCGCAGACGCCCCAGGCTGTCCTTGCAGGCGTTGGGGTATTTGCGGACCTTTTCGATATCCTTTATGGTGATGAGTCCCTTGAGAAACTTGTCATTGTCCACCACGAGGAGTTTTTCCACCCTGGTATGCTTGAGATGCTCCTTCGCCTTTTCCAGGGTAGTCCCGACCGGAACGGTAACCAGGTTGCGCTTGGTCATGCATGCGGAGATGAGTTGATCCAGGTCGGTTTCAAAACGGAGGTCCCGGTTGGTCAGGATGCCGACCAGCTTGCCGTTGCTCTTTGTAATGGGAACCCCGGATATCCGGTACTTGGCCATCATGTCGAGGGCCTCGCGGATCTTCTGGTTGGGACGCATGGTGATGGGATCGACGATCATCCCTGACTCGCTCTTCTTGACCTTGTCCACCTCAAGGGCCTGCTCCTCTATGGAGAGGTTCTTATGGATGATGCCGAGTCCACCTTCCCGAGCCATGGAGATGGCGGTGCGGGCTTCGGTGACCGTATCCATGGCGGCGCTGATGAGGGGGATGTTGAGCGGAATGTTGCGGGTGAGGCGGGTTGAAAGATCTACATCTCGGGGTAAAACCTGGGAATGGGCAGGAACGAGGAGGACGTCATCAAACGTCAGGCCTTCAAGGACACGTTCATCCAGCATCGCAGACTCCTTTTAATTGTTCGAATATTTAACCGAAAAAACTAATACAGGCGGCGGGGCAAGTCAAGTTAAAAGGGGGTAAAGCCGGGACTCGGGACTCGTAATCCGGGAACCTTTACCTTTACCTGTTTCTCACCTGGGGATGAAGGCAGCCTTGTCCTTTATCCGGTAGAGGGTGGCGGCAATCAGTTTCACCGCGTTTTCCAGGTCGGTAAGGGAGAGCACCTCCACCGGGGTATGCATGTACCTGAGGGGTATCTTCACCAGGGCGGTTGCCACCCCGCCGCGGGAGATCTGCATGACGTTGGCGTCGGTGCCGGTTGCCCGGGGGATGCCGGTGAACTGGACCGGTATCTTCTCCCGTGCGGCGGTATCGGCCAGCAGTTCGAACAGGGCCGGATTGATGTTTGCCCCCCGGGGAAGGATCGGTCCCTTGCCAAGCCCCACGTCGCCGTTGTGCTTCCGGTCCACGTCCGGCTGGTCGGTACAGAAATCCACTTCGACACAGATGCCGAGATCGGGCTTGACGTTGTAAGCACTCGTCGTGCCGCCACGCAGGCCTACCTCTTCCTGCACCGAAGACACCCCCACCAGTTCCACCGGAAGTTTTTTCGTAGCGGCAGCCACCTGACGCAGCACTTCCGCAACCACGAAGCTGCCCGCCTTGTCGTCGAAGCCGCGTGAGGTCACCCGGTCGCCATGGAGCCGCTCCAGTCCGCTGGCAAAGGTCACCGGATCACCGACCCGGATCAACGCCTCGGCCTCCTTGCGACTGGCCGCACCGATATCGATGTACTGGCTCTCCAGCTTCACCACTGTCTCACGGTCTTTGGGCTCCATGAGATGGATCGGTTTCTTGCCGATCACCCCCGGCACAACCCCCTGCAACGTATGGATATTGACCCGCTGCCCCGGCGTCAGATGGGCATCCACCCCGCCGATGGGGCCGAAGAAGAGAAAACCGTTGTCGTCCATATACTTCACCTGAAGACCGATCTCGTCCGAATGGCCGACCAGCATTACCCGGGGGCGCTCCGTGCCGCTCGCCGGGATGGTGCCGTAAACATTACCGAGCACATCCTGGCTCACTTGGGCAAACGGGCTCACGTAGGCACGGAACACCCGCTGGGCAGGCTGTTCGTACCCGGAAGGGCTGGGGGCGGACAACAGGTCCTGGAAAAAAGTGTAGGATTCTTTGCGCATGGGGGGCTCCTGGGTTGTCTGATTATGGGCACATAAGCACAAGGTGGTGAGCATTCCGTTCCGCTCAGAGTGCCCTCGCACCGACGCTGTACGGCTCATTTCGCGCCGGCCGATTGGCCGGCTTTGCTCCATTCCGCCTACAGCCGCTGGTGCTCGGGCACATTCGCTCCACGAAACACCCACCACCTTGTGAATTGACAGATAGCTGCGCGGTTCAGCGCCCTGCTGTCTACATGGGATATTTTCCCATCAGCGCTGGGTCGAGGTTTTCCAGGAAATCGGCGAAACGGCGGGCGGCAGTCTCCTGGGCCGACTCGTCTTCGCCGTCGATAAGACGGGATGCCTGCTGCACAACCTCGTCGGCAACATGCACCGGCAGCCTGTACTTGAGAGAGGTCAGGAGTGCCTCGCTGGGGCGCACTTCTACCCGGATATCCTCCCCGTCACGCCGGAAAAGGACCGATGCCCGATAGATACCATTCTGCACCGCCTCGATGGCCACCTGACAAACCTCCATCCCGAGGGTTTCCAGCAGACAGGAGAGCAGATCGCCACCGCTCCGTTGACTTGCCAGGTCACGTCCGACAAGTTCGGCAGCCATGACAACCGCTTCGTTGGCATTGAGCCAGATGGGAACCGTGTTCAGGTCGCCACTGTCCTTCAGGATCACCACCGGCCGGTGGGCCAGGGAATCGAGGGTAAAACCGTGAATCGTCATTTCATGGGACATTGATACCTCTAAAATCTGGAATCCGGGACCCGGGACTGGGGACCCGGAAAAGCGAACCCGTGACATGGTTACTGATGCAGTAGTCCCCCTAAAAGGGAGTTCTGGTATGCGCGGATGATAGTGACCGGGGCCAGAGAGCCAATCATGCTCTCTTCCCCGGTGAAGTTGACAATCCTGTTGCCGGAGGAGCGGCCGTACAGCTGGTCCCCCCGCTTGCTGACCCCCTCCACAAGCACTTCCTGGCGGCTCCCCACAAGGCTCCGGTTCAGCTCCAGCGTCATGGTCCGCTGGAGGTTCTGGAGCCGCAGGAGCCGATCCTGTTTGACGTCGCGGGAGACTTCGTCAGCAAATCCGGCCGCCTTGGTGCCGGGGCGGACAGAATAGATGAAGGAGAAGAGGTCGACATAGTGCACCTCCTCCATGAGAGAAAGGGTCTGTTCGAAATCGGCGTCGGTCTCGCCGGGGAAACCGACGATCATGTCACCGGTAATATGGATGTCGGGACGGGCCGCCCGCAGGTCTGCAATTTTTGCGAGATACTCCGCACGACTGTAACCCCGATCCATCCGGGCGAGAACACTATCGCTCCCAGCCTGGGCCGGCAGGTGAATATGACTGCAGAGCTTGGGAATATCAGCGAAACAGGCGATAAGGCCGGGCGAAATATCCTTGGGATGGGAGGTGGTGAAGCGGATCCGCTTAATTCCGTCTATGGCGGCCACTCTACGGAGCAAACCGGCGAAATCAAGCTCCCCCTGGCTTTTCAGGCCATAGGAATTGACGTTCTGACCGAGGAGTGTCACCTCCTTCACCCCCCTGTCGGCCATAGTGGCTATCTCGCCCAGAATGTCGGCAGAACGCCGGCTGATCTCCCGTCCCCGGACATGGGGAACGATGCAGTAGGCGCAGAAGTTGTCACACCCCTGCATTACCGTGACAAAGCGGGTGGAACCCCCCTCCGTCTCGTCCACCGGAAAGAGGCCAAGACGGGTCTCCGTGTCGATGAACGCCACTTCAGCCTGGCGCTGTCCGGCTTCGGCGCCCCGCACCAGGGCAGGCAACTGGTGGAGATTGTGGGTCCCGAACACCAGGTCGAGGTGAGGGACCTTCGCCAGCAACCGCTCCCCCTCCTGCTGGGCGACACAGCCGCCGACCCCGAGGATGAGGTTTCGATTCTGCCGTTTCAGCCCCATATAGTTATTGAGGAGGTTGTAGACCTTCTGTTCCGCTTTTGCCCTGACGCTGCAGGTATTGAGGATGATGAGGTCAGCCTGGGAAGATTCGGTGGTGAGGTTATAGCCAAGCCCCTTGAGAAGCGTGACGATCTTTTCCGAATCACTCACGTTCATCTGGCAGCCGAAGGTTTCTACATATACCAGCTTGTCCTGTTTCACACTACTCCTTTGCTGCATAGTCATGAAATAGTACGCAATTTATCCCTTTGTCGTCAACTGAATTTCCTCTCTGTATACACGAGCGCATCGGCAAAACGTCAAACAACCGGCACAAACTTGTCAAATAGCTGAAACAATTGAAAAAACAGTGTTTTACAATCCACCCGCAATTTCCAAGGCACTGTTTTTATGTGAACAATAGTGACTGGGCGCGACATTTGCATTATCGCATTTATTGAATATTACAATAGTCCGGTTCACTGCTATTTATACATTACGACAGATCCATGTATTTGTAAGCGTTTATTACAACACGTCAACATCATCCCAGACGAAAGGGGGTCGACAAAACAAGGAAACATGTGTAGGATTATCTGGATTTTATGGTGCTAGCACCACATATTAATGAAAAGGAGACCGTATGCGTACATTTGTTCGATCGATCATGACGGGCGTCGCCGTGGCAAGCCTTGCGCTTCCTCTGTCCGCCCAGGCTGCGGAGCAGGACCTGCAGCAGAAGCTCGACAACCTGACCAAGGAAGTCGAGGCACTGAAACACCAGACGAAGAAAATTGAAGACAAATCCATCGGCCGCTGGCTGACCATCAGCGGCGACTAAATGTTCCGCTATGACTACCTCAGTGCCAAGTCCCCCAGCTACTACCCTTTCATGCCTGGTTTCACCGCTCCCTCTGGCACCACTCCAGCTGGTGCTAGCGCATACGTAGGCGTGGGCAACCCTACCCTCCCCGGCTATGGTTATACGCTTGTACAAACTGCGCCTGCGCAGAAAGGTGGAGCGAATTATTTAGTCAACCCGTACGGGTCAGTCCCCGAATCGAGAGTCAAAAACGACGCCCTCTATACCCACCGGTTCGGGCTCAACCTGAACGCCAAACCGGTTGAAAACGTTACCATCGCCGCCCGGCTCCTGATGTACAAGGCGTGGGGCAACCAGACCGACAGCGTCCTCCAGTCCGGAAACACCTCCTACTCCTTTGACCGGGCCGGCCTCTTTGACGGCACCATTGGCCACCTCCCCAGCTCCAGCCTCCTCGACGTCGACCGTGTCTACATCGACTGGGAGAACATTGCCGACGAGCCGATCTGGTTCTCCATTGGCCGCCGCCCTTCCACCGACGGGATTCCTACTCACCTGAAGAACAACGACAAGCGCCCCGGCGTCGGCGGCATCCCCGCCCTCCTGGTCAACTACGCCTTTGACGGTCTGACCCTCGGCTATGCCCCCGATATCGACGCCCTTCCGGGCGCCTACGGCAAGTTCTGCTACGGCCGCGGCTTCAGCACCGGCCTCGCCGATTCCCGTAACGCCAGCAACTCGCTGAAAGACACCGACATGTTCGGGGTCCAGGTGGCCCCGTACAATACCGACGCGCTCCAGGTTCTTCTTCAGTACAACCGCGGCGTCAACATCTTCGACGCCCCCCAGATGCTCTCCGGCGCTTTTGCCCAGATACTCAACGGACCGAAGACCAACGTTGGCGACATCGACTGGTACGGCGTCAACTTCCTCGGTGAAGTGAAACACGTCGGCCCCGGTACCCTGAACTGGTTTGTCCAGGGTGCGATGGACGTGACTCATCCGAACGGCAACACCTTGAAACTGTACAACCCCTATGACCCGACCGGCGGTTCCTACATCGAAACCAATCAAGGCCTGCTCTGGAGCGGGAAGCCCAACAGCACCAACGGCTGGGCGGCATTTGCCGGCGTCCGTTACGATTTCCTCCCGACCCTCACCAAGATCGGCTTCGAATACAACCACGGCTCCAAAAACTGGATGGCCTTCTCACCCGCCGAAGACGACATGTGGACAACCAAGGTCGGTACCCGCGGGGATGTCTACGAGGGATACCTGATCCAGGAACTCCACCTGAAACCGATCTCCTCTTACTTCAGCAAGGCATTCTTCCGGGTCGGCTATCAGTACTACAATTTCGATTACACGGGCAGCAACTCCTGGCTCGGTGCTCCGGTTGACATAGCGGCGCTCAACAATCCGATGAACGCCCAGATGACCGCTCCGCTGAAAAATGCTCAGGATCTCTATGCAACTTTTGAGCTGAAATTTTAATTTGCAATATATTGATAATTATATTATTATGTAAACCGTACATATGAGGGGGAGGGCGCAAGCCCTTCCCCTGTCTTTGGAAAGCAGCTAGAATCTTCGTAGCCGGTGCATTATGATGGCGGAGAGTCCGCCGTCTAACCACAAAAAAGGAGCAGACAATGAAAAAAGCAGTATCTATCGTCATGGTAATTACCCTCATGGCCCTCACCATCGTCTCGTTTTCCCGCGTCGCCAGCGCCGAGGATATCAAGATGGTAGGTGTAATCACCAAGATCGAAATTGCCGGCAAAGATGCCAAAACCGCAACCGCCACACTCAAGGACAACAAATCGGGGAAATTGGTGGTGATTACCGTCAACGACGACCTGACCCTCGACAAGTTCAAGGACCACCGCATCGTCGAAGGTGATGAGATCCGCTGCAAGTACGAGACAGTCGACGGCAAGAATGTCAGCAAGATCTTCCGAAAAACTGCCGGCTGCTAGAAGGCAGGTTTTACATGAGACAAATAAGAAGCAGCATCGACAGATGCTGCTTTTATTTGACCTTTATTAATTTGATTATTCATATATTGTATTTTAGAAATCACAACACCACGGTATTGAGCAAGGAGAATTTATGAAAAAAAGGTTGTCAACGTTTTTTGTCGGTACGATGCTCCTCGCCATCTCCAGCAACGGAATGGCAGCGCAGGTCGATCATGCCGACTTCATCAGAGGAAAGTACAAGAGCGGTCCCGATGTCACCAAAGAATGTCTCAAGTGCCACGAGAAGCAAGCCGACGACATCATGAAGACTTCCCACTGGAAATGGAAAGGACCGACAAAAGGACACGTCCGAGGTTATGAAAACAGCAAGGTCGAGTATGGTAAGACCAACATGCTGAATTCGTTCTGCGTTACCGTAGAGGGTGGGCCAAACCAGGAGGCCCGCGGCCACTGCGGCGAGTGCCATGCGGGATATTTCTGGGACAAGAAAGGGTTTGATCTTACCGACAAGACCAAGGTCGACTGCCTCGTCTGCCATGCCCAGCAGGGTGACTACGGCCGGGAAAACAACGAGATCAGCGACTTTACCGACCTGAAGAAGGCGGCAGTAAGCGTTGGCCTTCCCACCATCAAAAACTGCGGCGCCTGCCACTTCTCCGGCGGTGGTGATGACGCGGTAAAACATGGCGACCTCGACTCGACCCTCAAAACGGCAGACAAGTCCCTCGACGTCCACATGGCAAGCACGACGAAGGGTGGGCAAGGACTCGACTGCCAGTCATGCCATACCACCAAGGATCATCAGATTTCCGGTGCCTCCACCATGCTGGCGACGCATGAAGGCAGGGTCACCTGCGAAGACTGCCATAGCGGTAAAAACGCGCCGCACCAGAATTCCCGCAATGGCGTCATCCTTAACAGCCATTTGAAAAGCGTCGCCTGCCAGAGCTGCCATATCCCCTTCTTCGCCCGGAAAAAAGCTACCCGCGTGAGCTGGGACTGGTCGACCGTCGGCAAGAATCTGACACTTCCCCCGCAGGAGGGGCGTATCTCTTACGACAACGCAAGGGGGACCTATGGGTGGGCCAAGAACGTCGTACCGACCTATATGTGGTATGACGGAACCATCAACCGCTACATGAAGGGAGACAAGATCAAGGACCCCTCCAAGCCGTTAATCTTCATGAAGCCTTACGGCTCCATCACGGAAAGTTCCGCCAAGATCTATCCCTTCAAATATTTCACCGGCAAGCAGCCGATGGATTCCCAGTACAAGTACCTGAGCGTCTTCCAGCAATACAAAGGGCTCTGGGACACCCTGAACTGGCAGAAATCGCTTGAAGATGGCGCCAAAGGATCAGGCCTTCCCTACAGCGGCAAATACCAATTTGTCAATACCATCTCCTACATTGGTCTGGACCACATGGTCGCACCGAAAGAAGATGCCCTTACCTGCGGCGACTGCCACATGGGCGGAACCCGAATGAACTGGAAAGCCCTCGGTTACAATGGTGACCCCATGCTCATGGGTGGCGGCAGAGATAAGAAGGCCTCTGTTAACCACCAGCAGAAACCGGCTGATCTCAACTTCATTCAGGAAAACTGGGTACAGAAGCACCAATAATTTTAATCACTACAATTTCAGGAAAGTTTCACCATCAACGGTGGGCCACACGGCCCGCCGTTTTTTTGTGCCACTTTTTAAAGTCGAAGCAACTCGCCCACAACAGGATCAAACATGACGTTCAAATGATGGCCGGCGTTTCGGTGCGGCCGCTTCGGCAGCTTACCTGCCACAGAAGAAACCAGCTTCAACACCCTGTCTGCGAACAACCTCAAGGCTCACTGCATTAAAAATCGACAAGAAATTTCTTGATTCCGCAGCTTAAACAGATAAACTAAAACAAGCACGGACCACACCCAGAAGACAATCAGGGAAAAGGTTGATTCTGAACTTTCCCTTCTGATATTCCAGATGAGTTTTACGACGTGGTTACCACCGGTTTCAGACTATTACAAGAAAGGAGCAGTGATCATGAAACAGCACGTAACAATAACCTCAACGCTGCTGGCACTCCTCTGCGCAGCCAGCGTATGGGGAGCGGAACACCCGGGCAAGAGCGAGATCGAGAAGAATGGCTACAAGGGGCCGGCTACCTGCGAAGAGTGCCATCCCGGCACTGCCAAGAAGTTTCTCGGCACGGTTCACTGGAAACATGCCTCCAAGGTGGACAATGTATCCAACCTGGATCCGAAGAAGGAATACGGCATGAAAAACCGTATCTACACCATGTGCAACGGTAACGACATCGTCAACAACCTGAAGGAAATCCCCAAGAACGCCGAGGGAAAATCCAAGTTCACCGGCTGCAACACCTGCCACCCGGGCAACCACATAAGCGATGTGGGAAGTACCGGCACTCAGGCCGAGAACGCTATTGACTGCCTGGTCTGTCACTCAACAGATTACGACTTCAGGCAGCGGGTGCCGTTCAAGAATGAGCAGGGGCAAGTAGTCATGGGGCAGGACAGGAGCACCAAGGCGGCGCTTGCCATCGCAAAGCCAACGGTAAAAAACTGCATGGTATGCCATGAGGCGGCTGGCGGCGGCGTGCTGGTGAAACGCGGTTTTGTCTTCAACAAGGAAACAGACGTCCATGCAGCGAAGGGAATGGTCTGCGTGGACTGTCACAAGGCAAAAAACCACAAGATCCCCACCGGTTTTGACCCGAACAACTGGGCCAATGACGGTGTGCGGATAGCCTGTGCCGACTGCCATGGTGAAAAGCCACACAAGGGGCTTGCCGCAGCCTACAATAGCCACACCGCCAAGATCGCCTGCCAGACCTGTCATATCCCCCGGACCGGCGGTGCTGTAGCCAAGGACTTCACCGTATGGGAAAAAGGGTCTGACGGTTTTTATGAGCCGACCACCTTGAAAAAAGAAGCGAATGAAACCATACCGGTCTACGCCTGGTATAACAAGACCGTCCGCAACGAGCTTCATTTCATCGGCCCTAATGGCAGCCGCAAGGATGGCAAGAGCAAGATCTACCCCTTCAAGATCTTCATGGGCAAGGCGTTCTATGATAAAAAAACGGGCCAGCTTCTCTCCATGGATTTCGCTCCTCCCATGGCAACAGGCAACACTCGCGCCGGTGTGGAATCGGCTGCACGGACCCTCGGCATCAAGGATCCCGCCTCCGTTGCTAAAAACGCCGTTCCCGGCTGGCAAACTATCTATTTCGGCAGCGACCACCTGGTAACCAAGGACAAGGCCCTCAACTGCATCAACTGCCATGGTATCAACGGCGTCATGAACTTCAAGGCCCTCGGCTATACCGACGCAGAGATCAAAAAGCTGACCAATCCGGAAATCTACTTTAAGCAACTGATAGAAAAACAGAAAGAGGATTGGTAATCACTCCTTCGTTATATGTGATGGGGCGAACCGGAAGGTTCGCCCCTTTTTTTGTCTCACGACACAAATCCATGGCAGAAGATACCGTGTATCCGGTTAGTTACAACTAAGCATTCTCCAGCGAAATGCGCGTAAACACCTCCTGATTGTACACCACGACTCAAGTCAGAATTCCCTCTTTATTTCTTATCAATAAAGGATTAGACTTAATGAACAGAATTGTCACACCATCAAGCAACATCAAGAAGGGGAAGACATGCTGAAAAACCTTTCACTTGGAACCAAACTTATCGGGGCGTTCTTCCTGATGGCGGCAATTGTTGCTTTCACCGGTATTTTCGGTATCCGGACTATCAACAGGGTCGGCAGCAAGGTAAACGCCATCATGAAGACCTCTGCCGCCCAGGAAAAGCAGGTTCTGCAGATGGAGATGAACCAGAAAGCCTGCCGGGTGAACCTGGTGGAAGCTGCCCTGGTCCGGACTGAAAAAGCCGATTTAGACAAATATGCGGAGAATTACCGAAAGAAAAACGAACAATTCAAAAAGAACGTTGCCGTAATCTTGAACGGGGACACTAAGCTTGGTGTCCCCCCGGCAAAGAAGGGTGGAAAGATAGAGGAACAGGCGCGGGGAGTCTTGACGAGCTGGGCCGAGTTTGAAAAGGTCGCAGACCAGACCATGGCGCACAAAGCATCCCTCTTGAAAGGACTTACTCCAGGAGTGGTAGACCAGGCAGCAAAGAATGCCCTGGCGGACGACAAACTTAACAACCTGGCCCGAAAACAAATCATGGAATCGAGTGAAAATGCCAAACTCGACATCGATGACCTGGCTGACACAGTAGACAGTCAGAGAATACATGCCGACAAGGAATCCGCAATAATCGAGCGTAACGCCACCATGACCTTCGTGGCCGTCATCGCCCTTTCGGTGGGGATAGCAATCCTGCTCGGCATGCTTATTACACGGAGTATCACGAGCCGAATCAGACTGATTGCCAACGCCCTGCATCGTGGGGCGGAAGGGGATCTTACCGCCCGCGTGGTAGTCGATTCCGGCGACGAGATGTCAAAACTGTGCGCTGACTACAACATCATGGCGGACAGGTTGTCGGCCATAGTGGCACAGACAATGACGACCCTTCGAAAGTTGAGCCAGATAGCTGCCGACATGCGATCCGCTTCCCAGCAAGTCGTTGGCGCGGCTGAAATGCAGTCCGGCGGGGTCACGCAGACTTCATCCGCTGTGATTGAAATAAGTGCCACCATCAAAGAAGTAGGGGCCAATGTAGACAATCTCTCTCTTTCGGCATCGGCAATGTCGTCGTCAACCCTGGAAATGGCGGCAAGCGTTGAAGAGGTGGCACTTAACGCTGAAACCCTGGATGCAGCAGTGGAAGAGGTTAGCTCCTCCATCACACAAATGACGGCATCCATTCGGCAGATCGGTGCCAATACAGCCGTTCTGATGGATGAAGCCACGAGCACGGCCTGCTCCATCGATCAGATGAACGGTTCCATTCGTGAAGTAGAACAGAACGCCATGGAAACCGCCTCCATCTCCCAAGCCGTGCGTAAAGACGCTGAACGCGGTCAGGTAGCGGTAGACGCAACTATTGCCGGCATCACGGATATCCGACGGGCCTCCCGCATCACGACGGATGCCATCGAGTCGTTATCAACCCGCGCCCGGGACATCGGCGCCATTCTCTCCGTTATAGATTCCGTCGCCGATCAGACAAACCTGCTGGCGCTCAATGCCGCCATTATCGCCGCGCAGGCAGGCGAGCACGGCAAAGGGTTTGCGGTGGTAGCCGACGAGATTAAAGAACTGGCGGAGCAGACAAGCAACTCCACCCGTGAAATATCCCAGGTCATCAAGGCCGTCCAGGAAGAAAGCCAGCGAGCCGTCTCCGCCATCAAGGACGCGGAACAGAGCATCAGCAAGGGCGAACAGCTTTCACTGAAATCCGGCGAGGCATTGGGCCAGATAGTCAAAGGCGTTGAACGGACGTCAGATCAGATGGACTCCATAGCCCGCGCTACCGAAGAACAGGCGAGAGGGAGCCAGATGATACGGGAGGCTATGGAACGGATTTCGGAAATGGTCGGCCAGGTAGCCGTTGCAACACGTCAGCAGTCAACGGCGAGCGACATGATATCGGGAGCATCGGAACGAATGAAAGTGCTCACCGGTCAAGTACGGCTCTCCACCAGGGAACAGAGCAAGGGAGGTAATTTCATCGCCCACTCCGCCGAAGACATAACCGACATGGTCCAGCAGATCAAGAATGCCACCGAAGAACAGAGCCGGGGGAGCGCGCAGATCGTCGAAGCGGTGGGAAATATTCAGCAATCGGCAGCCATCAACCTGCAGGCCAGCAAGGTTATGGATGAAGCGGTGGCAAGCCTGACGGGGCAAATGGAGCTCATGCAGAAAGAGATGGGGAAATTCAAGGTAACGACATCAGATGAACAGCTGTGAACGTGCCCGCTGAGACGAAATACGGGCGGACAGTCCGCCCTTTTTTTCCACTCCCCCATTGATTTTACCTTGACAGCACGCCGGCATGGTGCTATAAATTTCCTTTCTCAAAAACCTTAACTCATGACGACATAGCAATGGAGGTGCAGTTTGGCAAACCACAAGTCGGCCATCAAAAGAAACAAGCAAACCGAGAAGAAAACAGACCGGAACAAGCACGTCCGCTCCACCCTGCGGACTTTCATTAAACGCGTACGTGAAGCCGCCGAGCTGAAGGACGCTACAGCTGCCAAGGAAGCCCTGGTCGCCGCAATCCCGGTAATCGATTCCGCTGTCACCAAAGGTGTTATCCAGCGCAACACAGCTTCCCGCAACGTTTCGCGTCTCACCAAGCTCGTCAATACACTCGGCTGATCATCGTAACCGTCAGTCGTGCATCGTCATAAAAAAGGCCTCCTTTGCGGAGGCCTTTTTTCATCTTCCCGCCCTGCGTGTCTCCCGCTTTGGAACACCGTGCGGCAGACATACCTGCAACACCACGCGCTCCATCAGGAGGGCCGGTTTGCCACCGCCCGATTTTAACGCAAGGTCGGTCTCCAGAAGCAAACCAAAAACATTCCGCAGTTCCTCCCGTGAAAAGTTCCGCGCCTGCTCCATGATCCCCGTGAGAAAGTAAGGGTTGATTCCCACCTGCCGGCCGACCTCCTGCTGCGGTGTTTTTCGTTCAATGAGCTCCCGTACTTTCCAGAGCTGGCGGAAATGCCTGCTGATCATGCCCAGCAGGCGTATGGGCTCTTCGCCGTCCCGCAGGATCGTGTTCAGATTACGCAAAGCCCTCTCCAGATTTTTCCTCCCCAGTGCATCGGCCAGTTCGAACACGCTGTCCACCCGCGTATCGGACACCACCGCCTTCACATCGGCAAGCGTGATGGTCGGACGGTCGCCGACATAGGTGGCTACCTTGTCCAGCTGCATGGAGAGTTCCTGGAGGTTCGTCCCGGTCAGGTAGACGAGAAATTCCGCGGCAGCAGGCTCGATCCGCTTGCCGTGCTGCGCAGCTTCTTCGCGGACGAAAGGTGACAGCTGATTTTCATAGGGGCGCTTGAACTCGACAAGCGTCCCGTGCTTCTTCAGCTCGACGGAAAGTTTCTTGCGCTGATCGATCTTCTCACCCTGAAGGATAAGACAGGTTGAAGGAGAGGGATCCTGCACATAGCCGGTCAGGATTTCCTGGGCAGCAGCCGGGATATCCTGGACACGCTTGACCAGCACGACCCGCCGCTCGGCAAACATGGGGAGAGTCTGGGCATTCTCAACGATCTCCCCCCCCTTGCATTCATTACCGTAGAGGACCGTGAGATTGAAATCACGGAAACCTGGATCGACCACCCGCTCCAGCAGGCGCTTTACCGCCCGCTCCACGAGAAACGGCTCATCACCGTACAGGTAGTACAGGGGGTCGATCGTCCCTTTCTCCAGCGCCTTGGCAAATTCATCAGGTTTCATCAGCGTTGTCGATGCTCCTCGTATACCTAAAAAGCGGCGCTCATCTTCTCGTGGAACCCTTCGGCAAGTCGCCGGCACACTTCCACGAGTGCTGCATCCTGGGCGTTCTGCTGTAAGGCCAGATCGTTGACGGATGGATAATCCTGGAAGAGAGAAAGCGTCCCCTTCCAGAGGATTTTCTGGCTTTTACGGTCCTTGAGAGTTGCTTCGGCAGTCAAGGTCAACCGTTTCTGCATGGACACATCCGTTGCCGAATAGGCAATCTGGGCCACCGTGTATCCGGTCACCGCACCTTCCACCAGCAGTTCGGCATGTTCCTCGGTGGCAACCAGCCCCCCGCTTCGCAGGGCAAATTCATCCACCATCTGCCGGGTCAGGACAGCCTCCAGATGCGGACGGTAAACCCTGTTGGCAAAAGGCTGTACGGCGACGGTCTTCCCCGTGAGGGGGGATGCTCCCCCTGGACGGTTGGCCAACTGGTAGCCACAACCGGAAACGAGCAGACAGCCGGTTAACAGCAGAAAAAACATGATATAACGAACCATGAAAACCTCTGAACGGCGCCCGTAGAGACACCCTGATTCACGCACCCACCGCATAAACTGCCGGGGGTCAGCTTCACCCCACGACGATATTCAGGAGCTTGCCGGGAACATATATCGCCTTGCGGACCTGCTTCCCGTCGAGCCACGATTTCACCCTTTCGTCGGCAAAGGCGGCCTCCTTGACCGCATCCTCTGCGGCACCTGCCGGAACCGTAACCTTGCCGCGGAGCTTGCCGTTTACCTGTATGACGATGAGGAGTTCCTCGTCCACGGTAGCTGCCTCGTCCCAGGTGGGCCAGCCGGTCGCCTCTACCCCACCCTGGTGGCCGATAGCCTCCCAGAGCTCTTCTGTAACATGAGGGACGAAAGGAGAAAGGAGCAGTACCACACTTTCCACCCCCTCACGCAGAACAGCGGCATTCTCCGGGGAGTTCTTCGGTTCGAAGGCATAGATGGCATTCACCAGTTCCATGACGGCAGCAATGGCGGTATTGAAATGGAACCGCTCGTCCAGGTCTTCAGTCACCTTCCGGATGGTCTTATGAATCGTGCGGCGCAGACTCCGGGCATCGTCGGAGAGCGTTGTCTGATCGACGGCACCGCTGTTTTCGATAAAGGGAAGCGCCTCGGCAACAAGCTTCCAGACCCGGTTGATGAACCGGTAGCTCCCGTCCACCCCCTGATCGCTCCAGTCCAGGTCCTTTTCCGGCGGCGCGGCGAAGAGCGAAAAGAGCCGGGCCGTATCGGCGCCGTACCTGTCGATGAGCGCGTTGGGATCGACCACGTTTCCCTTGGACTTGCTCATCTTGGAGCCATCCTTGATCACCATCCCCTGGGTGAGGAGATTGGTAAACGGTTCATCGACATCCACGTACCCCAGGTCACGCAGGACCTTGGTAAAGAAACGTGCATAGAGCAGGTGGAGCACTGCGTGCTCAATCCCGCCTATATACTGGTCGACGGACATCCAGTACTGGGCACGGGACGTGTCGATAGGGCCGGCGGTAAAATCGGGACAGCAGTAGCGGAGGAAATACCAGGACGATTGGACGAAGGTATCCATGGTGTCGGTCTCGCGACGGGCCGGCTTACCACAAAGCGGACAGGCCACGTTTGCGAACGAGTCGATCTTCGCCAGGGGGCTCCCCCCTTCCCCGGTGAACGCGACATCCATGGGAAGGACAACCGGAAGGTCCTTCTCCGGCACGGGCACAACGCCGCAGCTCTCACAGTAGATAACGGGAATAGGATTACCCCAGTAACGCTGGCGGGATATGCCCCAGTCCCGCAGGCGGAAATTGACGGTCTTCGTGCCGATCCCTTCCCGGTCCAGGTGTTCCGCTATCTTCTCCTTCGCCTCATCGCTGCGCATTCCATCGAAGGGACCGGAATTGACCATGGTCCCGACCTCGGTGTAGGCACACGTCATGGTGGCAGGATCAAGCGCCTCCGCGTCAGACTGGATCACGACCCGAAGCGGCAGCTCATACTTTTTCGCGAACTCGAAATCGCGCTGGTCGTGTGTCGGCACCGCCATGACCGCACCGGTGCCGTACTCCAGAAGGACGAAGTTGGCGAGATAGATGGGCATCTTTGCCTTGGTAAGCGGGTTGATGCAGTAGGAACCGGTAAAAACACCTTCCTTCTCCAGGTCGTCGGCAGTCCGCCGTACCTTGTCGGTCTTTTTCACCTTGTCGACAAACGCCGCAACTTCGACACGGCGTTCGGGGGTAGTGAGTTCCAGGGCCATAGGGTGCTCGGGGGCAAGGGACATGAAGGTAGCGCCGTAGAGAGTATCCTGCCGTGTGGTATAGACCCTGACCTTTCCGGACTTTCCTTCAAGGGGAAAATCGATCTCGCAACCGTAGCTCTTGCCGATCCAGTTGCGCTGCATGACCAGTACCCGCTCCGGCCAACCGGGAAGTTTGTCGGTGTACTCAAGCAGTTCCTCGGCATAGTCGGTGATCCGGAAGAACCACTGCTCCAGCTCTTTCTGCTGGACGGTGCTGTCGCAACGCCAGCATCCCCCATCTTCCACCTGCTCGTTGGCAAGGACGGTCTCACATTTCGGGCACCAGTTGACGTATGACGTTTTTTTGTACGCCAGACCCCGCTCAAACATCTGGAGGAAAATACGCTGTTCCCACGCATAATATTCCAGGTCGCAGGTGGCCAGTTCCCGGTCCCAGTCGTAGGAGAGCCCCATTTTCTTCAGTTGACCGCGCATATAGGCGATGTTCTCGTGGGTCCAGGTCGCGGGGTGACTCCTGTTCTGGATAGCGGCATTTTCAGCAGGCATGCCGAAGGCATCCCACCCCATGGGGTGGAGGACGTTGAACCCCTTCATCCTCTTGAAGCGGGCAATCACGTCACCAATGGAGTAGTTGCGCACATGCCCCATATGGATGCGGCCGGAGGGATAGGGGAACATTTCCAGCAGGTAATACTTCTGCTTGTCCCTGTCTTCAGTCGCCTTGAAACTTTTACCGGCCTCCCAGTGCCTTTGCCACTTTTCTTCGACATTTTTTGGAACATACTTTTCTTCCACGCTGTACCCTCCCGATAAATCAGCAGGGCGGCCTGAGGGCCGCCCTGTTTCCGAAATTACGTCCTGTTTCCCAATCCTTTATTTCTCTGGTACGAACCGCCGTAGATGGCAACGATCGCAACTATTCTGGTCCTTGACGCTGAATGCCATACTGAATCCGTGGCAGGCGCCGCACGATTTCCCCTCCTCCATCGCCTTCATGGTGACGGGGCGGCTGAGTACACCCGTCGGGATGAGTTTCTTGTGGCAATCGGCACAGGTGTACCCCCTCCCCAGGTGGACCTTATGACTGAAGAGGGCATTGCCGACCGTTCCGGGTATTTCATAGCGTATCGCCTTGGTCACCGTATGACATTTTCCGCAGTTTTCGCTGACGGTGAATGCCGTTTTGCCATCGTGGCAGGCTCCGCATGATTTACCCTTCTCCATGTCCGGCATGGTTGCCCTGCGTGGCGACAGTCCCGGACTGAAGATCTTGTCATGGCAGTCGTTGCATCTGTATGCCTCGATATGAAATTTGTGGCTGAAAAGTGCGCCAGACGCCTTGAACATGATCTCCTTGACAGGGTGGCATTTGGTGCAGTTTTCCTTGACAGTAAAGGCGGTTTTCCCGTCATGGCAGGCGCCGCAGGACCTTCCCTGCTCCATGTCGGCCATTTTATAGCGCTTCGCCGCCTTGCCAGTGGTAAAAATACCGTTATGGCAATCGGTACATGTGTACAAGCCGGTATGGAACTTGTGACTGAAAATGGTCACCCCGGTTTCCGGTACCGTGTAGGTCACCTCGATGGTGGTCTTGTGGCATTTATTGCAGTCACCCTTAACGGAAAATCCGGTATTCCCGTCATGGCAGGCGCCGCACGATGCGCCCTTTTCCATCTCCCCCATGGTATGACGCGTATTGTCCGGCCCTGCATTAAACAGCTTCTTGTGGCAATCATAACAGGTATACATCTCCAGGTGCTTGTTATGACTGAAGACGGCGTCATCGGTAAAGGTGATGTCTTTGACAGGATGGCACTTACCGCAGTTTCCCGCGACGGTAAATGCGGTCTTCCCATCGTGGCAGGCACCGCACGACTGTCCCTTTGCCATTTCGGCCATGGAATAGCGGCGGCTCTGGCTGCCGGTGCGGAACACCTTGTTGTGGCAGTCGCCACAGGCATACATCCCTTTATGGAAATCGTGACTGAAGGTCACCTTGCCCGCATCTTTGATGTTGAACGTAATATCCTTGGTAGTGACATGGCACTTATCGCAGCTTCCCGCAACGGAAAAGGCGATGTTGCTGTCGTGGCAGGCACCGCATGACCTGGATTTTTCCATGTCGGCCATGGTATAGCGTTTAGAACCGGCACCACCCACAAAGATGCCGCTGTGGCAGTCCGCACAGCGGTAGATAGTCAGGTGAAACTTGTGACTGAAGAGAGCGTCCGCAGCCTTGAAGGCGACCTCTTTCACCCCTATATGGCATTTACCGCAGTCGCCCCGCACCGAGAAACCGGTCTTGCCGTCATGGCAGGCACCGCACGACCGCCCATTCTCCATCTCCTGCATGGTGTACCGCTTGCTGTTGGGGCCGGCAACAAAGATCTTGCTGTGGCAATCGCCGCATCCGTACATCGCCAGGTGTACGGTGTGGCTGAACCGGGCATCGGCCTCAAAGGGGATATCCTTGACAGCGTGGCATTTCGTGCAGTTTTCCTTGACCGTAAAGGCGGTCTTGCCGTCGTGGCAGGCACCGCAGGAGGCTCCCCGCTCCATCTGGGCCATGGTTGAATGGGGATTGTCGGGGCCCGCCTTGAACAGGTTGTTATGGCAGTCGCCACAACTGTACATCCCCAGGTGGAATTTGTGACTGAAGATCAGCGTCCCGAAATCGGGAATCTCGATGGGGACTTCCTTAACCCGGTGGCAGCGCACGCAGTCTGCAAGAGCAAAGGCCTTACGCTTGTCGTGACAGACGCCGCAGGACTTCCCCTTCTCCATCTCGGCCATGGTGACGACAGGGTTTTTCTTCACCAAGCTGTAGATGGAATTATGACAGGTCGTACAACTTCTCCCAAGCCTGGCCAGATGCACGTCGTGGTCGAATTCCACGGTACCGGCAGTTCCGGTCGCAAACTTAACGACCTTGTACTCCTTGGCATAGATGAACACGGGAACACTGCAGAACAGTACCAGCAGAATGAGTAGGCGCCTCACAAAGTTCTCCTTCTTCCGCACTCAGGCAATTTTTAACAGCGTCTTTGCCACATCCAGAATCCGGTTGGGCTGTATCGGCTTGGTGATGTAGTCGTTTGCCCCCAAGGCCAATGCCCGCTCCCGGTCTTCCTGGGCACCTTCCGTGGTAATGACCACGATGGGTGTCTCCTTGTAGCTGGCGTCATTGCGGACCAGGCTGACCAGCTTGAGCCCGTCCATGATCGGCATATTGATGTCAGTAAAGATCAGGTCGAATTTCTCAACGGAAAGTTTTTTCAGTCCGTCCACCCCGTCGTTGGCCTCACATATCTGGATACCCCGCAAACGCTTCAGGGCAAAGGATATGAGCTGCCGCATGGTTGGTGAATCCTCGACGATCAAGACTTTATATTCTGACATAGGTCATCCCCTCCAAAAAATATGAATGGCGTACTATCTGGTCAGGAGATCGAGAAACCCCTGGATTGTCGAAAGCTTCCTCTCTGAATCGGAATAGAGACGGGAGCTGAAAATCGCCGTGGCAGCATGCCCCGCCAGGAGCGTGAAGAGTTCGTAATCGACCGGATCGAATTTGCTCTTCTGCTGCAGGAGTTTGTAGATCACCAAGACACCGATCACATGCTCCTTTATCTGAAGGGGGATGCAGACCATGGGAGATGACAGGTCCGACACATAGGATTCGACATCTTCGACAAAGTAGCTCTCGCCGCTCTTGGCCACCTCACCAATTACTCCCTGACCGATCTTCGCCGGCGGGACATCTTCACGTTCAATCCCCTCGGTTGCAACCGCCTGCAGGTCGTTGGTCTTTTCATCGAGGAGCATGATGGCGAACTCTTCCGCCCCGATCAGGTTGATGATGATCTCGGTGATGATCTGCAGCACTTCCCTGAAATCCAGGGTGGAGTGGAGCTGATAGCTGGCGATATAAAGGTTGGCCAGGTTATTGTTCTCCTGCTCAATCTCAACGTAACGGGTGGCGAAATCCTGGTTTTCTTCCTCCACCTCCTGTATACGCCCGAGAATCTCTTCCTTTTCCCGCTCCAGTTCGGCAATACGTGCCGCCAGGCGACGGCTTTCCTCCGACGCTTCTGAACGCCCTTCCGTGCCCCGGCTTGACTCCTCCAACTGCAGGACGCGGTAGCGGAGACGTTCATTCTCGCGCATCAGCTCACTGGTGAACTCCGCACCTTTTTTGAAGGCCTGCAGAAACTCTTCAGCCTTGCTGTGCAGTCCCTTATCATCTTCTGTCGCCATACGTCACCCCTGTCTGTAGGTTTGTCAATCTAATCCGGTATGAGCCCACACTTGAACATGATTTCCCGCGCCATCCGGCCAAGCGGGGCAACACCATCCACGACTCCCGTGGCAATGGCTTCCCGCGGCATGCCAAAAACAACCGACGACTCCTCCGACTCAGCCAGCACCTGACCTCCGGCCTCCTTGACCGCCCTCACCCCGCGGCTGCCGTCATTCCCCATTCCGGTCAGGACTACAGCGAGCACCCGTTCCCCATAGATTCCGGCGAGTGAATTGAACATGACATCCACCGAAGGGACATAGCGGTCCTCTGCCGAGGGCTTGGCCAGCCTTGTCACAACCTCGCCGTTTTCCTGCTTCTGAAAAACCATATTGAGGCCTCCCGGCGCCACCAGAACCCGCCCCGGCCTGACCAGGTCACCATCGGTTGCTTCCTTGATCTCAAGAGCCGAACCTCGATTCAGCCGCTCGGCAAAGGCCTTGGTGAAACCGGGGGGCATATGCTGGGAAACTAGGACTGCCACAGGCTGGGGCGTCGAAAATGCGGAGAGAATATTCTGCAGTGCCGGTGGCCCTCCCGTGGATGCACCGATGGCAATAACGTCCATGTTCGGCTGCCCCAACCGCGCCGATGGCGGAAGGACAGTTTTCTTTTTCTTGCGGGGAGGGACTTCCGCTGTGACATCGGCTGCTCCCCGGCGCTTAATCCCCGCCATATTGAGATTGAAGACGTTACAGACCTTCTCCTGCAGGTCCTGCCGAATTTTGAGAAGCTGATCCGAAATAATGCTTGTCGGTTTTGCGATGAAATCGACGGCGCCCAGTTCCAGCGCCTTGAACACCTGTTCATCCTCTGTCCGCGAACTGATAACGATCACCGGTGTGGGACACGTATTCATGATGATGCGCAGCAGGGTAAAGCCGTCCATCTTCGGCATTTCCAGATCAAGGGTGACGAGATCCGGCCGCAGATCCAGTATGCGCCGCATCCCCTCTTCCCCGTCCGCGGCATAGCCGACGACCTGAACGTTGTCCATTCCCTCAAGCATCTTCGTTATGGCACGGCGGTTATACGCGGAATCATCGACAACCACTACCTTGATCACGGACATATAAATCCTCCGCTCTCTGCTGCCGGCTTCTGGTACACCATGTCATTCTGGAGGTGCCGAAGGGAAAAGGCGGTGGAGATATTCATCAGCGACTCGGAATGACCGAGCAGGAGGAATCCCCCATCATCCAGTGACTTGTGGAAAGATTCTATCACCCGCTTCTTGGCGGTCTGGTCAAAGTAGATGATGACATTGCGACAGAAGATAACGTCCATTTTGCCGAGTAGCGCCATCCTGTTATGATCGAACAGGTTCAGGTGGCTGATGGTCACCAGTTCCTTGACCTGGTCGGCAACACGGTACGAGGCATCCTGCTCTACAAAAAAACGTCTGATATACTGCTCGTCGGTAGTCCGGAAGGAGGAGCGGCCATAAACCGCCTTGCGCGCCTGCTGGAGAACCTTGTGACATATATCGGTACCGATGATCTCGACGCGCCAGTCCTTGCACGCCCCCATTTCCAGGAGGAGCATCGCAATGGTATAGGGCTCTTCGCCACTGGAGCAACCGGCACTCCATATCCGGAGGGAGCGGTCCCCCCGTTTCTCCTTCTCTTTTTTCAGTTCCGGCAGGATCTCGTCGGTAAAAGCCTTAAGCTGGAACATTTCCCGGAAAAAATAGGTCTCGTTGGTCGTCAGGACGTCCATGATATCGGACAGCTCCTGGTCCTTCTTCCGGTTATACTTGAGGAAGTGATAGTAATCCTTGTACCCGCCCAGCTGGTGGAGCGCAAGACGCCTGGCCAACCGCTTCTCCAGAAGGTACTTGGAATCGTGGTCGAAGAAAAGCCCGCAATGGGCGTATATGACATCGCGGATAAGACGGAAATCCTCTTCCGCCATCGGCATGTCCGGTTCCAGGGAAAACATTATTCGAACCTGCCCATGGTTTCACGTATCTGACCTTTTACAAGGTCATCGGACTCGGTCTCCAGCGCCTGCTGCAAATAAGGCACTGCCTGATCCCCAAGCCTGGCGGCAAGGGCTCTGACGAAGGCACTCCGCACATCCCAGTGGGGATGGGCCAGGATTTTTTCACGGCACGCCAGCAGGGAAGAGACATCGCTGCCGGCGAGGATTTCGATAGCGGCCTTGACCACTTCCTCGTCGGGATTCTCCAGGGTACGGCGCACATGTTCCAGAGCCCCTTCGCCACCTATGGACGCCAACGCCTCAAGGGCGGAGATCATCACCAGGCCGTCAGCCCCCTCCATGGATCCCACGACGGCAGACAATGCCCGTTCGCCGCCGATTTTCCCCAGGCTCTTCAAAACGGTGCACTGCACCCAGGGGTCCTCATCCTGGAGGGCGAGGAGAAGTGATTCCAGCTGATCTTCCTTCCCCAGCTCTCCCAACGCGCCGGCAGCGGCGATCCGCACGTCCGGCTCCTCATCCATGAGCGCCTTGACAAAATGGCCGGCAGTTTCCGGCAACCGCAAACCGGCAAGGGCACTGACCGCATCCCGGCGGACCAGCATGTCCTCGTCCTTCATGAGAAGGGCAAGCCGGTCTGATTCACCAAGAGCGGCAAA
Organism: Deltaproteobacteria bacterium; assembly: GCA_021848385.1. Taxonomy (GTDB): domain Bacteria; phylum Desulfobacterota; class Desulfuromonadia; order Geobacterales; family Geobacteraceae; genus Geomobilimonas. The sequence goes on along the minus strand of JAJZUQ010000022.1, from coordinate 17,915 downwards.
GAGAACAATCGCGTTGCGACGCCGTTCAGACAGGTCGTCAACGGCCATCTTCCGTGCAATCGCTTGCACCGGAACTGCATCCTCACCCGCAAGCCGGGCCAGAGCTTCAATAGCACCTTCCCTGACCTCCGGTTCCGGGTCGTCAAGAAGATCGGCTGCGTCCCTGATAAGTTCCGTCAATCCTGCCTTGCCGCACGCCAGGGCGGCAGTCCTTCGCAGCATGGGGTTCTCGTCCCGCATCCCCTCACCGAGGATTGCCGCACACCCCTTGAACCGGAGTTCGCCACACACATAGGCTATGGAGCAGCGCTCTTCATCACCGGCATGGGCAAACTCCCTTACAAGACAGGAAGTCCCTCTATCCCCCATGTTCGAAAAAGCCTGGATGCACTGCCGGCGAATACGGTCGTCGCTGCATGCCTCCAGGAGAGAGCCGACGGCCCGTTCATCTCCGATAAGGCCGAAAAGAACAACCAGCGCTTCCTTTAGTGCCCTCTCTGCCGTTCCGAAGGATGTCAGCAAACCTTCCAGAAAGGGAGAGCCCGCCAGTTCCCTCAGCCTGCCGTCAATCTGCCGTTGAGCAGTTCCGTCCAGCCTCTCCCTTACCTTGAAGAGCGCCAGAGCGGCTGCTTCCCGGGCATTGCGGACCCTTTCCTTCAGCCCCTCGACAAGAAGAGGGGCCGCCTCCGCATCACCGACAGCACCGAGACAGTCAAAGACCGCCTTCTTCAGGAGGTTGGTCTCCACCAGGGGAGAGATGACCGTCATGGGCAAAGGCCTGCCGATCTTACCCAGCGCCTCGAGTATGGTGTAACTCAGCCAGGTATCCCGTTTCCCCAGTGCCTTAACCAGCGGGGAGACAGCAAGCGGGTCTCCTATCTTTCCCAGGTTCTCCGCCGCAGCCGCACTCACGTTGGGATCACCGTCGTCAAGGGCGCCGATGAGGAGCGGCACGGGTGAAGAATCACCGATGCTTCCCAGGATGTCGATGACGAATTTGCGTACATCATGATCGGCATCGTTGATATGGCGTGACAGGCAGGGGACGGCAAGGCGCCCGAGCCGCTCCAGGGTTTCCACCGCAGAGTTGCGCAGACCGGCATTGTCGTGTGACCTGAGCATGAGAACAAGCTCTTCCATCACCCCTTCGTCGGGGGTAGCCCCAAGAAGCAGATCCACTGCCTCCTTGCGAACTCTCCAGCTGGAATCGCCGAGTGCCAGAAAAATCCCCTCCCTTACCTCCTCCAGGGGACGACCTGCCAGGCCGATAATCGCCTGCCTCCTCACCTCTTCATCAGGTGAGCGGAGCTTTTCAGCCAGAATATCGTTTTTCGTCGCGCCAGTCTCCATGGTTACAGCCCCAGCTCCACTTTTTTCTTGGCTATGAGTTCGTCAAAAGCATCCTTCAGGTAGTTGGTGCCGGCACGGACCTCCGCCGGGACACGCAGTTCATAGAGGTTCGAACCTTCGCGAATATCATCGGCCAGGAGCCTGAACAGGTTGCGGTTGCGGACCCCCTCCTCGACAAGCGGCTGGTTGTAGAGGACGATATCCGACACGATGATGCGTGCCAGGCGCTTCGCCTTCACGTGGGCCTCTGCAAGTTCAGGCGTACTCCGCGCAGCAGCGACGGATGTTTCCAGTTCCTCGTCCTGTCTGAGTTCCTGACGGGTGGCCTCCTGCTCGGCAACTTCCTGGCGGGACAGCTCTTCGGATGAGGCATGACCCTCCTCTTCGGCCATAGCGGCCGGGTCGGGCGGTTCCTCCACCGGCTTTTGCCCCGCCACCTGCCGGTACACCATTGCCGCCAGCGAGTCGGGAATGTGATGCTTCTCAATATAGTCATCCGCCCCGTAGAGGGACTGGGGAGAACGCTTGTAGCGTGTCTTGTCATAGATGGAGGCGATAAGGATTGTTTTTACGGCGGCGAGAGCGGGATTCTTCCTGACCGCGTCACACACCTCGAACCCATACATCGACGGGAGGGCCACATCGAGCAGCACAACAGCGGGGAGCAACTGTCCGATGGCGTTCAGGGCCTCACGACCGTCGTTATAGATAAACACGTCGAAGGGTTCCGGAGCAAGGACCCGCTGGACCGCCGCACAGAAAGAAGCGCTTTCGTGGGCGACCACCACCTTTATCCTGTCATTGGCAGGCGCGGGAGCCGTGACGGCCGATGGAGCTGGCTTTTTTGCTTCCGGGGTGGCTGCCTGGAGCGGTGCAGGCTGCTGCACAGGTGCCTGTTCCGCAGGCGGAGCAGCTTTACGTACCACGCGAAAAATCGCCCGGCACTTGCTGCAACGGAGCTTGATCCCCTCCTCACCCACTTTCCCATCGTCAAGACTGAAACGCGTTTTACAACTAGGGCAAACAATCAGCATATGGATATCATTCCTTTCACGGCAACACTCCCGCTAACCCTTCTTTGCCATTTCCAAAAGACCGAGTTCGTCGGCCTCCCGGGCGCTGATGATGCGATCCAGGTTGAGGAGCATGACCATGCTTTCCTTCACCAGGCAAACCCCTACCAGGTACTCAGCGCCAATGCCTGCGGCTAACTGGGGTGCCGGCTTGATATCCTTGACCGGCACCGTTATCACCTCCGTCACCTCATCGACCACCAGGCCGATCAACTGGCAGGAGACCTTGACGATAAGCAGACGAGTGCTCTGGTCGTTGGCGCGCCGGGGGAAGTCGAACCTGCTCCGCAGATCGACGACCGGTATGACGTCACCGCGAAGATTGATCACACCTTCCACAAAGGCCGGAGCCTTGGGAAGAGTAGTCATCTTCAACGGCCGTATGATTCCCTTGATACGCATGATGTCAGCTGCGTAAACATCATCACCGAGCCGGAAACAGGCAACCTGAATTTCGTTAATATCACTGTTCATGGCAACGTACATCCTCGCAGAGCACAGGTGGGCGCAGGGAAGCGCAACCGGTAACAGGGCAGCCTACCTGAAGCACGGCACACTGGCAACTATTTGTTAAGGAGCCCCTCAATTGTTTCAATGACCTTGGCAGATTTGAACGGCTTGGTCATGTAGGCATCAGCCCCCATCTCCATACCACGGGCATAATCCTGGCTGTTTTTCTTCGCAGTCAGCATAACCACCGGTATGTTTTTCGTCGCCGGATTTTCCTTGATGTGGCGGCAGACTTCGAATCCGTCCAGTTCAGGCAGCATGATGTCGAGAATCACCAGATCCGGCGGATTTGCGGTGATTTCGTCCAGGGCGGATCTCCCATCCATTACCCCCGTTACGTTGTACCCTTTTGAGGAGAGAATGATGCTCTCAAGTTTCAGAAGGCTCTCCTCGTCCTCAACTATCAGTATCCTGTTTTTCTGCATGACGGCTCCTTTCGTAACCAGCTTAACGTAGCGCTATGTCGAGGATCTTCTCCATCTTGAGAAGAATGAGCATCTGGTTCCCGAATCGCCCCAGACCAGTGACAAAATCCCGATCGATGCCATCGAGAACGGCAGGTGGGGGTTCGATGCTCCCGGTCTCGATACGGACTACCTGGACCACTTCATCCACCAAGAGGCCGCTGAATTCATCCTGCCGCTTCACGACGATGATGCGGCTCTTGCCTGTCTGCTCCTGTGAGGAAAAACCGAGACGCAGACGCATGTCATACACAGGGATTATGATACCACGCAGAGAGAGTATGCCGGCGACAAAGCCGGGGACCCGCGGGACTTCCGTCACTTCCCGCGGTTTGATGATCTCCTTTATCTCCAGGATGTTGACGGCGTAACTCTCACCAGCAACCCGGAAAAAGAGAAACTCCTGGAACTCGCGCGTCTCCACGTACGCAGCGGCCATGAAATCAGAATCTTCGTCGCATCCCGAAGTTTCGCGTCCCGCCAACAGTTGCGTCAGCGGATCGAAGTTTTGTGGCAGCTTTTCCGCCGCAGGTGCCGGAAGAACGGGGGTTTCCTCGCCGGCAAAAAGATCCTCGATCTGCTCCGTAAATGTCTCCGCTTCAGGCAGGTACGACATGCTTTCTGCTTCCCCAGCAACAGCCGCTGTTTCAGGCTGCGATTCGGGAGAAATGGCTACTGTCGCGGGCTCAACGGAAGAACTTCCCTTTACCTGTTCCTGCGCTTTTTTCCTGATATCCGCAAGGTTCATGCTCTTCCCCGTTCCACTTCAGATCACCAGCTCAGAGGTCATATCCTCGATAATGGAACCGTCGATCATCGCCGCGTTCCGTCCGAACCCCTCCAGGAGGGCATTGGTGGCAATGATGTTGATGCGTCGGGGGACGCCGCCCGACAGCTCGAAAATTCTCTGGACCGCGTCAGGAGTGAAGATGCCCGGGCTGCCACCTGCCACTTCGACCCGGAAATCAAGGTATTCCAGGGTTTCCTCAAGGTCAAGGGGGCGCAGGTGGTAATTCATGGCTATCCGCTGCCGGAAAGGTTCATACACCGGCGCACCCAGTATTCTTCTCAGTTCCGGCTGCCCCATCAAAACAATGCTGAGGAGGTTGTGGTCATCAAGCTGAAAATTAGTCAGAAGCCTGATTTCATCAAAGATTTCCCGATCCGGTATCAGCTGGGCCTCGTCGATGACGATCACCGGCAGACACCCTTGGGTATGAAAACGGTACAGCGCGCCGGTTATCTCCCCCAGGAGGTCATCCTTGGCATTTGACGGGAATTCGATTCCCAGCCCACGGGCAATGACACGTAACAGTTCCATTGCGGTCAGGCGCGGATTAAAAACGAAACAGAACCGGTATCCGTCCCCCATCTCATCCATGAGGGCACGGGAAATTGTCGTCTTGCCGCACCCTATCTCGCCGGTCAACAGGGCCATCTCACGTTCTTCAAGCACGTACTGGAGGCGTGCCAGCGCCTCCCTGTGGCCGTTGCTCAGATAGAGAAACCGGGGGTCGGGAGTCTTGCTGAACGGTTTTTCCCGGAAACCGTAATAGTCCTTGTACATCGCCCCGTCTCTCCCGCATGACACCAGCCAGACTGGTGCCGCTCTCTGATCCCCGTCCCCTGGTCCCCGCTGTTAAGCATTCCCCCGCATGGCCTCGTTGATGATCCCCCCAACGTCGAGCACGAGGATGGTACGCTGGTCCCCCAGATCTGCGGCACCGGAAATCCCCTTGAACCCCTTGAAGGTTTCGCCCATGGATTTGATGACAATGTCCTGCTGACCAAGAAGATCGTCCACCACTATACCGAGTCGTTTTTCCGCCACACCGACCACTACGACGTAAAAACTTTCCTGAAGGTCGGACATCCCCGTGGTCTCGAAAAACCGGTCTAGCCGGAGGAGAGGAAGGGTGATCTCCCGCAGCTGGATAACCTCTTTCTTTTCCACGGTGAGGATGTCCCTGTTCTCAACCATGATGGTTTCCAGTACCGAAGTTATGGGAAGGGCATAGGTACGCCCAGCTGAGGAGATAATGAGCGCCTTGATGATGGCGAGGGTGATAGGAAGGGTAATCGTCATCGTACTACCGCTTCCCAAACGGCTCTCCACATCCACCATGCCGGAAACGGCGGCGATGTTGTTCTTCACCACGTCCATGCCGACACCCCGGCCGGAAATCTCGCTCACCGTATCGCTTGTGGAAAAGCCGGGGAGGAAAATGAGGTCTATTGCCTCCCTGTCGGACAATACTTCCGCCGGTCCGATCAGCCCCTTCTCACGGGCTTTCTTCTTCACCCGCTCCACATCGATGCCGCGGCCGTCATCCTCCACCTCGACAACCACATGGTTCCCCTTCTGGAACGAGGAGAGCCGGATGACCCCCTTTTCGTCCTTGCCAAGCCTGATGCGCTCGTCAGGGGGCTCTATGCCATGATCTATGGCATTGCGGATGATATGCATCATAGGGTCTGAGATATCCTCGACAATCAGCTTGTCCAGCTCCGTATCGGCGCCAAACATCTTCAACTCCACCTTTTTCCCCTGCTCGCGGGAAACCTTCCGGACGATACGGGACATCTTCTCGAAGAGCTGGCCGACCGGGATCATCCGGATTTCCATGACCCCCTTCTGCAACTCGGTGAGCTTGCGCTCAAGCACCTTCGCCGTTTTGCCAAGCCCGGCAGCCAGGGAAGTATGACCGTCCCGCCGCAGGTTGTCGACAAACTCGTTGATGCTCGACTGGGAAAGGACCAGTTCGCCGACGATGTTCATCAACTCGTCCAGCTTGCCGATATCCACCCGCACCGTGCGGCTGAAGCTCTTTGCGGTCACAGCGTTATCAGCTCCCGGGGCAGCCTCTACCGCCGGAGCAGATACCGGCTCCCCGACATCGGCCACGGCTGCCGGGGCTGTCGCGTCGGCAGCAATCTCCCCGCCTCCACCGAGTCGGGTAACGATAACATTATCCTTGTCCACAAGGAGTGTAATCGCTGCAGTCTCAAGTTCGGAGCCGAAGAGGACTTCGAAATCAATGCCTGCATCAAGGCCGCCGCCGGCACTCGGCAAGGTACTGATCACCTCGCCTCCCTGCTTGAGCAGATCTGTCAGCTCCCCCAGGTCCTGATCGAACGTCATCAGGCTGAATGAGGCGTGGATGGAGTATATGTTACGCCCCTTCTTGACATTTTCCAGGAGGCGATGCTCCTCGTACTCCGTCAGGGCACCGAGTATCTTGTCTGAAATCCCGAGATGTGCCAGGGGAGAAACGGTCTCTGCCTTCGGGGGGGTACTGAGACAGGAGTTGATCCGGGAAACGGCCCGCTCTATTCCCTGGGTATCACTGACGCCGGTTCCGGCATTACGCACCATGGAGCCAAGCAGTTCCATGGAATCGAACAGCACGCTGACAGTCGCCTGACTGAGCTCCGCCTTGCCGAGACGCAGGAAGTCGAGGAGGTTCTCCAGGTTATGGGCCAGATCCGCGATTTCGGTGAAGCCGAACATGCCGGCCAGCCCCTTGAGGGAATGGGCACCACGGAAAATGGAATTAATGAGATCCGGATTGCAATCCCCCGTATCGGCGCAATCGCTGAGACCGACCAGATCCAGGCTCAACTGGTCGACAATCTCTTCCGCTTCGGCGAGAAAATCCTTTACAGCCTTCCCCATAGTGTCGTTATTTCCGCTCATGTGTGCTCTCGTTGAGTGAATGACGTGGATATTTCGTACGGGATGCTCACCCGTCTTCAGCCAAGATAGGTGCGAAGCAGCTCCAACAGTCTGTCCGGATCGAAAGGCTTCACCAGGTATTCATTGGCACCCAGCGCCAGCCCCTTTTCCAGATCCTTCTCACTGCTCTCCGTTGAGACAATGAACAGGGGGATATGACGGTAATTAGGGTTGTTCCGCACATAGCTTATCAGTTCGAGGCCATTGATGTCAGGCATATTGATGTCGGTGATGATCAGATCCACCTTTTCCCGGGGGAGCAGGCGGAGCGCCTCGAAACCGCTGGATGCCTCGACTATCTCGTAGCCGTCAACGGACTCGATGGTGGAGGCCAAAAGAGAGCGCATGGTGGGGGAATCTTCGGTTATGAGTATCTTTTTCACAGTCCCTCCGGACTTTTATCCTGCAGCCGGCGCTGCAGCAGCGCCTTTTCCATGGCGATTCCCGCCTGGGAAAGGAATATCTCAAGTGAGTCAGTATCTCCCACCGGTCTGTACTCCGGCAGATTGTCGCCGTACAGGATGGCAACAACCTTCCCTTCGCTGACAATGGGGCCGATGAACACCTCCGCGGGGTATTCGCCGCCGAGACGCTCTATGAGGTAGTGATTCCACCCCCCCTCATCCGGCCTCACCTTGAGGGGTTGCTGGGATTGGATAACCCTGGCAAACAACGAATCCTCGTCCCGGGGGATACGCATGTTGCGCACCCGGGAATCGGCAAGCCCTTCGCTGTCCTGGATACCGAACTGGCCAAGCCCGACGATGTCGTCCCTCTTGACGATGAAAATGACCGCCCTGTTCATGAACTCCGACGCAAAGCGGAGCACCAGCAGGATAATTCCCCCGCCAAGGGAAGGGTTGTTGAGCTCTTCGAGCATCCCCCTAAGGAGGGAGATACCGGTACTCTGCTCAACCGGCTGCTCGCGCCCCGGGCCCAGCTCTTCACCCATCTCCAGGCGGAGTTCATCGGCGATATTAACCTTGTCACTCCATTCCGCCGGTGAATCTCCCGCCTCCACCCGGCGGAGTTCACGCAGCAGACGGAATTCAAAGACCGTCAGCGTTTCCGGGTCCGCAACTTCGGTCTTGCGGGGTTTCATGACAAAGTCACACCCCATCTCCCGGACTTTCCGTTCCGCGTCGCTGTTGTTATAGTCAGACACCAGCAGCACCGGGAGATCGGGGAAATTGACATGGACAATATCAAGGAGTTCAAGCCCCCCCAGCACCCCCGAACCATCCATACGGGGCATGATCAGGTCGATGATGATGGAGGGGTGCATCCCCTCCCGGTAAAGCGTGTCGATCCTGATCAGGGCATCCTCACTCCCCTCGAAATCGAAAACTTCGTAACCTTGCTCCTTGAGGATGGAAGCCATGACCTCGCGAGTCGTCATGTCGTCATCCACCAGCACCAACTGCCGCGCCGCACAGGGCGCCGTTGCCGCTGGCACGGGGACCATTTCCGGCAGCAATTCAACGGCTGGACCGGCAGAAGGGACTGCCGCAGCTTCTTCTACCGCGGGTGAAGCAGGCGCGGTAGCCGGCTGAATGAGGTCAAAGTTAAGATCCTCGTTCTCTTCGGGCATAACAGGAGGGGGGAGAACCTCGTCCGGCATCTCATCGATGGCTTCACCGCGGTGGCGACGCTCATCAATGATACGGGTCCCCTCCATGGCAAGGAACTGGGGGTTGAGTCCCTGGTCCAGCATGAACTGAACCGGGTCAAGGTGGGTATCATCGATAGGTGCAACGTTATCCTGAAGTTCGAAATCGAAGGTCCCCTCCGCCCAGGCAAAGAGGGAATACACGACGTTTTCGATCTGCTCCCGCACCACCTGCTCGATGTCGTCGGCGGAAACGCTGAAATGTTTGATGAGAATCGTCCCGAGCCGCTCCCGGAACCCCTCAGTCTCCTGCAAGGAAAGGGACTTCTTGAGGGTCGGAAGATCAATGACACCCTTCTGAAGGAGAACCTCCCCCAGATTCTGATGGAAGACGCTGGAGCTGGCACGTATGACCTGGCCGCTGCGAAAGAATACCTTCCCCTCGCGACCACGGCTGTGGAGGGTGAGCATACCTGATTTACGACTCAGGCTGACAATCTGGAGGATCTCTCCGAGACCCAGATCTTCAAGATTTCCTACAAGGCTCATACGGTATCATTCTGGACATGGAGAAGTGGGGTAAAATGCCGTTAATCATAACCTATCCGGGGTGCCAAGTAAAGCACTTTAGGCCACCACGGGGGCGGGCACCTCCCCTCCCGGAGAGGTCCGCACTACAGAAGAATCCGGGGGGCTAACGACGCTCCCGCCCCCTGAACATGAGCCGCAACGGTGTACCGGTAAAACCGAAGGCCTCCCGGAACTGATTCATCAGGTACCTTTCGTAGGAAAAATGAATCCCGTCGGGGCGGTTAGTGAAGATGACGAAAGATGGCGGGCGGATTGAGACCTGGGTGGCGAAGTAGAACTTCACCCGCCGTCCCTGGAAAAGCGGCGCATGGTGGGTGGCGGTCGACTCGCTGAAGATCCGGTTCAGCTCCGACGTGGTGACCCGCTTGGTGTACTGCTCCATGACATTGACCACCTCTTCCATTATCCGTCCCAGTCGCTGCCCCGTCTTGGCAGACACGAAGACGATCGGCACAAAGGGGAGGAACTTGAACTCCGTGCGGATCCGGTCCACGAATCTGCCAAGGGTGTCATTCTCCTTCTCCAGGGTATCCCACTTGTTGACGACAAAGATACACGCCCGTCCTGCCTCGTAGGCATACCCGGCGATCTTGCTGTCCTGCTCCGTCACCCCTTCCTCGGCGTTGATGACGATGAGCACCACATCCGCCCGCTCGATACTCCTGAGTGAATCCATGACGCTGTATTTCTCTATCTTCTCGGTGGTCTTCCCCTTGCGCCGGATGCCGGCGGTATCGATGAGGACAAACCGCTTCTTGTGCCACATGAACGGGGTATCGACCGCATCGCGGGTAGTGCCGGGGGTGGGATTGGCCACCACCCGCTCGAAGCCGAGCAGTCGGTTCACCAGGGATGATTTCCCTACGTTGGGGCGGCCGACCACGGCAATCCGGGTCACCTCCTCGTCCGGCTCCTCCGATTGCTCAACCGGCAAGGCGGCAAGGACTACATCCATCAGGTCACCAACCCCCCGGTTGTGCTCAGCGGAAACGGGGTAGAGATTCTCGACGCCAAGGGCGTAGAAGTCGCCGATGCCGCTCTCCAGCTTGTCGCCATCCACCTTGTTCACCAGGTAAAATACCGGCTTGTTTACCCGGCGGAGCATCTCCACAACTTCCCGGTCGGCGGGGGTAAGCCCGGTCCGGCCGTCCATAACGAACAGGATCAGGTCCGCCTCGTCCATGGCGAGCCGGGACTGCTCCCGCATCTGCTGGAGGAGCCGGTCACTCGTTTCCGGCTCAAACCCTCCCGTGTCCACGAGGATGAACGGCACGTCGAAACGGTCCACCTCGGCATAGTTGCGATCCCGGGTCACCCCCGGCATATCGTCCACCATCGCCTTGCGGCGCCCCACCAGACGGTTGAACAGGGTAGATTTCCCCACGTTGGGGCGTCCTACTATGGCAATTATCGGTTTCATAGTTTTCCTTTATTCAAAATCTAATTTGACGCAGAGACGCAAAGACGCAAGGGGCAGAGCTAGGAACGTTGTGATCTTGGCGAATGGTGCATACATAAACGGCCGGATTGTCCGAATCTGCAAGGGTTAGTTTCCGACGTAGAAGCGAAGTGAACGAGGTCACTTCACCTGTTGAATCCGATATAAGCCTTTGCGCCTTAGCGTCTTTGCGTCAAAGAGGTAAAAATACAATTTATTCGTAGCCGAATTCTTTCAGCATCCTCGGACTCTCGCTCCAGTCCTTCCGTACGCGGACGAACAGTTCGAGGAACACCTTCGTATCGAGCAACCGCTCGATTTCCTGCCGGGACTGCATGCCGACCTTCTTCAGCATTTCGCCCCTGCGGCCGATAATTATCCCCTTCTGGGAGTCCCGTTCCACGTTGATGGTTGCGGCGATGGAGACGAGGCCGCCGTCTTCGCGTTCCGTGAAACTGTCCACCGCCACAGCGATGGAGTAAGGGACCTCATCGTGGGTGAGGCGAAACACCTTTTCCCGGATAATCTCAGCGACGATGAAGCGCTCCGGCACGTCGGTCAGGATATCGTCAGGGAAGTAAGCGGGCCCTTCCGGCAGGCAGTCACGTACCAGTTCCACCAGGCGTTCCACGCCGTCACCGTTACCGGCCGAGACCGGCACGATCTCCCGGAACGGATAGAGGTTCATATAGGCGGAGATCAGCTCCAGGAGCCGCGATTTTTCCACCAGGTCGATCTTGTTGATGACAAGCATAACCGGGGCGTCCGCTTTTGCCAGGGTCTCCAGCAGCAGCCCCTCCTGGGCGGCCGGACTGACGTTCGCCTCCACGAGGAACAGGATGGCATCGACCCCCTGGACGGCAGTGAGCGCCGTATCCACCATGTAGCGGTTGAGACGGGAACGGGCCTGGTGTATCCCGGGCGTATCGATGAAGACGATCTGGCCGCCGGGGACGTTGTGAATCCCCTGGATGCGATTCCGCGTGGTCTGCGGCTTGTCCGAGGTAATGACGATCTTTTCGCCCAGGATGCGGTTTAGAAGGGTCGATTTCCCCACGTTGGGACGACCGATGATGGAAACGAATCCGGAATGGAATGGTTCAGTTGGCACGTACTATTCTCCTTAATCGTAATCCGTGAGAGCTGAGCGCCCCGTTGCGCTCAGAGTCCCCTCGCACCGCCGCTGTACGGCTCATTTCGCGCCGGCCGTACGGCCGGCTTTGCTCAATTTCACCTACAGCGGCTGGAACTCGGGCACATTCGCTCCACGAGACACTCAGCTCTCACGGATTCATTCGCTACGTAAACAGGTTTCCCCTGCGGCTGACCGAACCGGCCTCCACCCGCAACTCATGGTGAGAACATTCCGGATCGGCAATGATCGACGTGACATGCACCCCATCCCGGCGGAGCGCTTCAAGGTTGTGGCGACGCTGCCCCGCCACATCCGACACCCGGGGAGGGGCGCAGAAGATTGTCACCCCCGTCCCCCGCGGCAGGCCGGTGGTCAGCTTTCGGCAAAGATCGAGACAGAGTTCTCCCTCCACCAGTTGCCGGAACGCAGGGTGATAGGGTCCGGCCAGTACGCTTCCATCGCAATCCAGCTCCGCGGTGGGCTGCAGGCCGATCCGTATCACCGGCACGCCAGCCACAAGAGCGGCACGGAGGAGCGTTTTGCAGAGGGTGACCGCCCCAGCTAGGGAGAGCGGAACGTACTCTCCCGTCCGATAGAGTTCCGCCAGGCGTGTTTCGGCAATAACCAGGGTCGGATAGATACGGAGAAAGTCGGGATACAGGGAAAGAACCTCATGCAGCGATGCCATGCTGAGGGCCGGCGTATCACCGGGAAGCCCCGGCATGAGCTGGGCGCCGAGGGTCATCCCCGCCTCTTTTACCAACCGGCAGGCAGTTACCACCTGGGCGGCGGTATGGCCACGTCCCGACCGGTCCAGGACCGCGTCATCCATGGACTGGATGCCGATCTCGACGGTTGCCACCCCCATCCCCCGCAACCATGCCAGATGTTCGCTGTCAATGGCGTCGGGGCGCGTAGAAATGCGGATGCGACTCACCTCACCCCGCTCTCGCAGGGGCTGCAACGGACCGAGCAGCCGCTCCTGATCGTCGGAAGGGATGGCGGTGAAACTGCCGCCGAAAAAGGCCACCTCGACAGGGTTTCCCCCGGACGTCTCACGGTAGGCACCGACCTTGGCCCGTAAGGCCTCGCCGTCGGGAATCCCTCCGACAGTGCCGGCGATCCGCACCTGGTTGCAGAAGACGCACTGGTGCGGGCACCCCTGATGGGAAATAAAAAAAGGAACGGTTGTTGGTCTCATCGGGTGCCGCTATCCCCCGCAAGGCGGACCAGTGCGACCCGTGCAGCGGCCTGGGCCGCTTCTTTCTTGCTCCCGCCGGTGCCGATCCCGAGGACCTCGTCTCCGACCATGGCAGCCACGGTGAAGGAGCGCTCGTGATCGGGCCCTTCGGAACCGGTAACAACGTAATGGGGCGTTTGCCCCCATCTGGCCTGGACCAGTTCCTGGAATTCGGTCTTATGGTCCTTCCCTCCGGGCACGCGCTCCTTCCCGGCCAGGAGAGGTCCGAAATGGGACCTGATCAGCCTGCGGGCCGGGCGCATTCCCCCATCGAGATAGACCGCAGCCAGAAGCGCCTCGTAGGCATCTGCCAGAAGGGACCGCTTCTCCCGCCCGCCGCTCTTCTCTTCCCCGCGCCCGAGCAGCAGATAATCTCCGAGCCCGAGCGACAGGGCGATGCCGGCCAGACTCTCCTCATCGACAAGGGAGGACCTCACCCTGGTGAGCTCCCCCTCCCGGCTTTCCGGAAAGCGCTCCAGAAGGATTGCACTCAGGAAGAAGTCGAGGACCGTGTCGCCGAAAAACTCCAGCCGCTCGTTGTCCTGCAGGGAACGATCCCCGGCCTCGTTGAGGTACGAGCGATGGGTCAGGGCCTGGCACAACAGACGCCGGTCCTTGAAGGTATAATCAATGGTGGCTTCCAGCCCTGCCAGCCCCCCTCTGTCCTGCATGTCCATAAAAACCGCCGCATGAGCTGCCGTGGAAACTCTCCACAGTTGTTACACAATCTTGCGAGTATAGCTAAAGACGCAGATTTTATCAATAGATATGCCGCTTTGGCCGGATTTTTATCTTGATTAATTCCCGCCCCTCTCCTATAATTTTTCATTTTTCAGCTGTGAGGACCGGCATGGCCTGCTTCATAACATTCGAAGGCAGCGAGGGGTGCGGCAAGACCACCCAGATACGAATCCTGGCTGACCGTCTGAAAGCCATCGGCCACGGCGTTATCACGACCCGGGAGCCGGGGGGATGCCCCATCGCCGACAAGATCCGGGGGATACTCCTGGATGCGGAGAACAGTGCCCTGACCCCGCTGTCCGAACTCCTCCTCTATGCCGCGGCACGGACCCAGCATATAGCAGAGGTCGTCAAACCGGCCCTGGACTGCGGTAATGTGGTGCTCTGCGACCGTTTCACCGATGCAACCATCGCCTATCAGGGGTATGGAAGACAGCTGGACAGGGAAACCATCGACCGGCTTAACGAGCTGGCTACGGGCGGGGTCCGGCCCGACATCACGGTCCTCCTCGACTGTCCGGTAGAGATCGGTCTGGAGAGGGCGTTGGCACGGATCAATGCTACCTCAGGCGCCAGGGAAGAGCGATTCGAACTGGAGGCGATGGAATTCCACCGCCGGGTACGCAACGGTTACCTGGAACTGGCAGCCCGCGAACCGGCACGGTTCGTTGTCATTAACGGCGCGGCCGGCGTGGAGGAAACCTCCGTCGAGATCGAAGCGGCAGTCCTTGCCAGACTGTCCGGTGTAAACTGATGGTCTATGACGCTATCATCGGACAGGAAAGAAGCATCGCCATCCTCCAGCGTGCCCGGGCAGGAGGAAAACTGGCGCACGCCTACCTGTTTGACGGCATCGAGGGTTGCGGCAAGCGAAAAACAGCACTGGCCCTCGTCCAATCGATTTTTTGCAGCGATGACAAGGGAGAAGGGTGCGGCCACTGCCCGTCCTGCGATAAGGTGGCGGCCCTCCAGCACCCCGACCTCCACCTGATCGAGCCTGACGGTGCGTTCATAAAAATCGACCAGGTCAGGGAGTTGCAGCGGGAGATGGCCTTCCGCCCCTTCGAGGCACCCCAGAAGGTCTGCATCATCGACAATGCGGACCGGCTCAATCCGGCTGCCGGCAATGCCTTGCTGAAAACCCTCGAAGAGCCACCCGGCAACGCCCTCATCATCCTGATCACTGCCAACCCGGGAGGGATGTTGCCGACGATCATCTCCCGCTGCCAGAGACTCCAGTTCCAGGCGATCCCCCAGCCTGCAATAGAGGACTACCTTGTCGGCCAGGGAACGCCGGCCGAAACCGCCGGTATTGCAGCAGCGCTGGCCGGGGGGAGTCTGAAAAAGGCGCTGGAGGTGAGCAGCGAGACCGTCTTGCAGGAGCGGCAATCACTGCTGCAAAGAATCCTCTCCTTATCCCTGGACGATATAGCCTCCCTTTTCACCGCAGCGGAGGAACTGGCTGCGGACAAGGAGAAGGCCCAGGAGATGCTGGAGCTTATCACCACGCTCCTGCGCGACATGCTTTTCCTCCGGCAAGGCAGCGGGGACGTCTCCAACCGGGACCTGCTCCCCCTGCTGGAACAGGGAGCGGCCCGTTTCACGGCGGCGAGCATCATGACGCTCATTGAGCAGGTAGCGGCAACCCGCCGCGCGCTGTTTCGTAATGTCAACACCCGCCTGGCGCTGGAGGTCATGTTCATGCGCCTGGCCGAAGCATAACCCGGCACGGTTTCAGATCTTTTGGAGGGAACACCTCCTTGCCGCACCTGGATGACCAACTATAAACAAAGCAAAGGGGATCGTTCCCCTGGAGGAACTTTTGATAAAAATCGCCAAGATTCAGTTTAATACCGCCGGCAAGCTCTATGACTTCAATGCCGGCAATCTCGCGCTCAAACCGGGGGACAGGGTAATCGTCGAAACCGAAAGGGGAAAAAGCATCGCCACGGTCGTGGTGGGGCCCCGGGAATTCGAAAATGGCGTTGTCCCGGAAGGGCTTAAGAATGTCACGCGCAAGGCACTCCCCGAAGACCTGGAAGCCGCGGCACGAAATGCCATCAAAGAGAAGGAAGCGCGGGCGCTTTGCCTTACAAAGATCAAAGATCGCGGCATGGACATGAAGCTCGTCCGGGTCGAGTATCTTTTCGACGGCAGCAAGGCGATCTTCTATTTTACCGCCGACGGCCGGGTCGATTTCCGCGAGTTGGTCAAGGACCTGGCCCACGCCTTCCATACCCGCATCGAGATGCGCCAGATAGGGGTGCGCGACGAGGCCAAGATGGTGGGAGGCATCGGCATCTGCGGCCGGGAATTGTGCTGTTCCTCCTTTCTGCGGGATTTCGAGCCGGTATCGGTGAAGATGGCCAAAGAGCAGAATCTCGCTCTCAACCCGATAAAGATCTCCGGGCAGTGCGGCAGACTGCTCTGCTGCCTTTCCTACGAATACGAGACCTACTGCACCCTGAAGAAATGCCTTCCCAAGTGCGGCAAGCGGGTCAAGCACGGCGCCGTGGAAGGGGAAGTGATCAAGCTCGGGGTACTGGAGGGGACCGTTACGGTCAGAACCGACGAGAATGTACAGGTCGTGCTGAAAGGTGAAGAGATCAAGCCGGAGGATATATCGGAGCGCCCCAAGAAGCTGCCGCGGGAACAGGGGAAGGAAGCTCCCCAGGAAACAAAGGAAGGACGCGGCGGCGGCCGCGAACGCCGTGACCGGCGGCACGAAAACCGGGACAAGGACAAAAAGGAGAAGCGATGAGCCGGACATTTTACGTCACCACACCCATCTACTATGTCAACGATGTCCCCCACATCGGCCATGCCTACACCACTCTGGCCGCCGACGTCCTGGCACGCTATAAAAAGCTCCAGGGATACGAGGTCTTTTTCCTGACCGGCACCGACGAGCACGGCCAGAAAGTGGAAAAGGCCGCCAACACCGCCGGAGAGACACCTCTTGAGCTGGCTGACCGGGTAGTCAAGCGGTTCCAGTCCCTCTGGGAAAAACTGGACGTATCCTACACGGACTTCATCCGCACCACCCAAGAGCGCCACAAAAGGGGGGTCACCCACCTGTTCGAAAAGGTCCTGGCCCAGGGGGATATCTACCTTGGGGAATATGAAGACTGGTACTGCACCCCCTGCGAAACTTTCTGGACCGAGACCCAGCTCATCGACTTCAAATGCCCCGACTGCAATCGCCCGACGGAGAAGCTGAAGGAGGAATCCTATTTCTTCCGGATGAGCAAGTACCAGGAGCAGCTCCTGGCCCATATCGAGGCCAACCCTGACTTCATCCAGCCGAAATCCCGGCGCAACGAAATCCTTGCCTTCGTCCGTGAGGGGTTGCGCGACCTCTCCATCTCCCGCACCTCTTTCTCCTGGGGGATCCCGGTACCGGGGAACGAGAAACATGTCATCTACGTCTGGTTCGACGCCCTCACCAACTACATAACCGCCCTCGGTTACCCTGACGAAACGGGGAACTTCGACACCTTCTGGCCGGTGGATGCTCACCTCATCGGCAAGGACATCCTCCGCTTCCACGCCGTCTACTGGCCCACCTTTCTCATGGCGGCCGGTCTTCCCCTGCCGAAGAAGGTATTCGCCCACGGCTGGTGGACCGTTGAAGGGCAGAAAATGAGCAAGAGCCTCCAGAACGTCGTGGAGCCCAACATGCTCATCGACCGGTACGGGGTGGATGCCGTCCGCTACTTCCTCCTCCGGGAGGTCCCCTTCGGCCTGGATGGCGATTTCTCCCATACCGCCCTCGTCAACAGGATCAACTCCGACCTGGCCAACGACCTGGGGAACCTGCTCAATCGCTCCACCGCCATGGTGAACAAGTACTTCGACGGCATCGTTCAGGAGCCGGGAACGTTAACAGAGCAGGACGAGGCCTACCGCGCCAAAACCGAAGCGATGGTGAAACAGGTGGACACCTGCATGGACGAGCTCGCCTTCAGCAAGGCGCTGCAGCAGATATGGGAGGTCATTTCGGCGGGGAACAAGTACATCGACGCAAC
>JAJZUQ010000021.1 GCA_021848385.1 Deltaproteobacteria bacterium | reverse complement strand
GTCCAGAGCCTGGCCCCGGACCACTACGCCATCCGCCGGGCCGTGAGCCATGACGTAACCGGATTCTACGAGGAGGAGCTGGCCTTCCGCCGGGAGACCGGTTACCCCCCCTTCGCCTTCCTGGCCACCCTTCACCTCTCCAGCACTAACGGGGCCGTGGTGGAGCAGGGTGCGGAACAGGCAGCCCGCCTCCTGCAGCAGCTCAAGGGTCGCTTCCGGAGCAGGGTTGAGATCCTCGGTCCCGTCACCTCACCCCTCGGCAAGCTACGCGGCCGTTTCCGGTGGCAGATCCTCCTCAAGGCCCCCACCCGCAGCGACCTGCACCGGCTGGTGAACGCTTTCCGCAGCGCCATCGATCTGCCGGCCCAGGTACGGCTTGTGATAGACATCGACCCGGTGGAGATGATGTAGTTTCCGCCCGGAAAGGGTCCTTTTTAGCCCTGGCGGTGTCAATCTGCGGCCTTGCGTGTGCGGCGTACCTGAGTACGCCTCCGTGCAATCCCTTGATTTCCTTGCCAGGACAAAAAATCCCTCCTTTCCGGGTCGGAAACGAGATCGTGTAAACCGGTCCCCAGTCCCCGGATTTTACTGATCCCGGGTCCCGGGTCCCGGTTTCTGCCCGCCACCCCAAATATCCCTTGCCTGCCACCCTCCTATCCGTTATTTTAAGGGCACTTAACCTGGTTTCCATCCGGAAACGGTTCTTTTCCGCCCTGGCGGCGTCAACCATCGGATTTGCTTGTGCGGCGTACCAGCGTACGCCTCCGCGCAACCCCTCGTTTTCCTTGCCAGGACGAAAAACTCCTCGTTTCCGAATTGGAAACCGATAGTGTCTCATCCGGAGTTTCCGGATGGACACTAACCTGTTTATCGAGAGGAGGCCTTCATGGGTCACGTCCGGACCATCGGCTTTTCCATCCTGTTGAGCCTGTTCATTATTACCGCTGCCCATGCGGCGACCGCTGTCGGAACGCTGAAGGAGATCAAGACCGGCGGCGGTGCCGCCCCCCGCGTTGAATTTATCGCCGACCGGCAGCCGGGGGAGGTCTCCTGCTACACCATGCCCCAGCTCCTGCGGGCCACGGTGGACCTCTACGGCATAGAGCCGGGGCATTTAGCGCCGGTGGTACCGGCAGACACGAGCTTCATCAAGCGGGTCACCGTGGAGAGGAAGGTGATCAACGATCGGGTCCTGACCCGTGCCACCATCGACCTCACCCGGGACGCGGAGATCAGTATCGTCCCCCATCCGGTGGATAAGGCCAGGGTGTTCGCCATTTTCAAACCCCTGAAGGCAGCCTCCGCAGCCGCGCCGGTGAAGAAGGAGAGCAGGAAAACCGTCACACCGCTGTCCCCTGCGCCAGGGAAGGCCCCGGCAGCCAAGGCTCTCGAGGCCAAGACCCCGGGAAAATCCACCGTAAAAGCCCCCCTGCAGCCGGTTGTGTCGTCCTTCGGTCCCCCGCCCGTGGTGAGTGACATAAGGATCGGCAAGGAGAGCGTCGAGATCGTCGCCCAGACCGCCATCGAGCGCTTCACCACCTTCACCATGACCAATCCGGGGCGGCTGGTGATTGACATTGCTCCGGGGGGGAATTCCCTGTCGGTCAGGGGCGTGGCGATCAACCGCTTCGGTGTGAGCAAGCTCCGCATCGGCACCTATCCGGGCAAGGTACGCCTGGTGCTGGACGCCGACAGGGCGACCTTTCCGGTCCACGCCCTCCAGAGGGTCGGGTCGGGGCTGAAGATTGTTTTCGGCCCTTTCGCGCCGGGCGGCCGCAAGTGAAATTACTTGCCACACCCCTGTGATTCCGGTATGTTGGGCTGGTGCCGGGATCGCCCCCATTACATTCCAGGAGAATCGGTAACCATGCGTGTCATCATTACATTCACCATCCTTATCTGCCTGTCGGCCGCTGGAAGGGTCGCCGTTGCCGCCGATGCACCGGCGGAGGTGGCCCCCCTCGCCGGTAAGGCTGAGACGGCATCCCCCACCGGCGTCAGGGACCCGGCTCCCCCTGTTGACCAGAAGGACGCGGCCATTGCCACCCTGCAGCAGGAGAACACCCTCCTGCATGAAAGACTCAAGGCCTTCGAGGAAAAGCCCGCCCTGACCGCCGAAGCTCTCGCGCGGAAGAACCTCCAGCGGCTGCAGGAGATAGCCCGGGACACCAGGGCCCAGCGCCAGTCCATGACAGACTTCGAAAACTACGTGAAATGGATGTCCGGCAGCCTCTCCGGCTACGCCAAATACATCGAGGCGGGGTCTATCGCGGCCGGCTTTGCCCGGGTACTCCCGATCCCCTACGCCGGCCAGGCATCGATCCTCACCAAGTTCGTGTCCCAGGGGTTACTCTCCCTCAATGCCACGTCGGTTGCGATCAACCGCTACCTGGTGAGTTCCCAGCAGTTCGTCAGCCGGGTCGAGGCCCTCGACCCGGCCCGCGCCAACCCGCAGGAAGTCGCTGCATTGAATCGCTTTGCCGACGAGCAACTCGGACGGGATATGCAGGATGTGCAGCAGAAGCTTGCCGGTACCGCCGATCTGTCCGCCTCTTCCCTCTCCTTCCTGGAGAGCGTCAACCATTACGTGGGGAGCACCGACGAATACTGGAACAAGACCAAGGCGTTCATCACCAGGGGTGACGCGGCCAAGAAGGACAAAAGCTTTCTCAGTGAAAGCATTGCCAGCCTGAGGAACCGTACCGGTGCATTCAATGCCAGACTGCATCTCTTCAGCGACAGCAGCCACAAGGCCGCTCCGCTGATCAGGTCCCTTGGCACCTACGATGAGCTGACCCGCGAACTGGCGGGCGGTGTTACCACTGCCAAACGCTGAAAATGCCCCGTCCCTCATGGCCTCATCCGCTGCGGTCGGCCCTTCGCTGCGGATCCTGACCGAATGTAACCGTAAGAGCTGCAGTGTTGCATCCGGCATTTTCTGCAATGGAGAACTTCGGCGGGTGTCCGCTTGCCGCTCGGGCTTTCCCTCCACTCCTGAGGCCATGACGGACGTCCTCGGGAATGGAGGAAAAAACCTGAAAATGGAGGAGACACCATGAATGTGCGTGAACGGATCGGGAAATTCCTCGAAGCGGAGGCCTTCGGTGTGGCCGGGGCGTCCACCAACCGGGAGAAGTTCGGCAACAAGGTACTCCGTTGCTACCTGGAGAACGGGAAAAGGGTCATCGGCATCAACCCTCGGGCGACGGAGATCGAAGGTGCCCCCTGCGTGGCGTCCGTGGCCGATCTCCCTCCCGAGGTGAAGAGCCTTTCCGTCATCACCCCGCCGGCCATTACCGAGCAGGTGGTGGCGGAGGCGATCGCCCGTGGGATCGAGAACATCTGGATGCAGCCCGGCGCCCAGAGCCACAGGGCCATTGCCGCCTGCGAGGAGCACGGCCTCAACGTCATTGCCGACGGGAGCTGTATTCTTGTCGAACTCGGCTATCACGACCACTAGCATCGCGCCCGGATTCACGCCATCTTTGACCGGCCTTCAATCGCACAATCCTCGACGTAGCCCTGCTACGCCTGCGGTTTTGCTCACTCAGTCCGACCAAATCTGGCATGAATCCGGGCGCGACCTCTCATAATGTTATCGAGAAGTATGTTCCCAGGCCGCTGAAAAACTGTTGTAAGACTTACAGGAGGGGAGACACGATGGACCAGGAACTGCGCGACCAGCTCAAGAGGGTGCTGACCTCGGTGGAAATGCTTCTCCCCCGGCCGGTGCCGGCAATCGACTGGAGCGTATGCCATGCCGCCAACTGGCGCCGCCACTCATTCAGCGGTTGCCTGGAGCCGGTTCCGGAGATCGAGAGCATCCATATGGAGGACCTGCTTGGTATCGACAGGCAGAAGGGGGCCGTGGATGAGAACACCCGCCAGTTCCTGGCCGGCCTTCCCGCCAACAACGTCCTTCTCTGGGGTACCCGGGGGACCGGCAAGTCGTCGCTGGTGCGGGCGCTGCTCCACCGGTACGCCCCCGAGGGGTTACGGGTCATCCAGGTGGACAAGGATGACCTGATCCATTTGCCCGACATTGTCGATGCCATCAAGACCGAACCGTACAACTTCATCATCTTCTCCGATGATGCCTCTTTCGAGACGGGGGATTCCAGCTACAAAATGTTGAAGAGCGCCCTTGACGGTTCGGTCTACGCTCCCCCCGACAATGTGCTCATCTACGTCACCTCCAACCGCCGCCACCTTCTTCCCGAGTACGAAAGCGACAACCGGGGGGCCATGCTCGTCAACAACGAGATCCATCACGGCGAGGCGGTGGAGGAGAAGATATCACTCTCCGGCCGGTTCGGTCTCTGGGTCGGCTTCCACCCCTTTACCCAGGAGCAGTACCTGGAGGTGGTCGCCCAGTGGATCGACCGGCTCTGTGTTAAAAACGGCACCACGCTCCCTTGGGACAAGGCTGTCCAGGACGAAGCGGTTCTCTGGTCACAGAAGAAAGGGGACTGGAGCGGCCGTATTGCCTACCAGTTCGCCAGCCACTGGGTGGGAAGGAAGCTTCTGGCACAACGGGGATAAGATGATGTATTGTCCGGGCTTTCGATTTCCCCGGCAACCGGCACGAAATAATGCAGGGGCTCAGCTCCACCTGCCATTCCAAAGATCAAAATATGAGAGGAGGGACGGTATGAAAGCGGTTTTACTGGAAGGATTCGGCGGTCTTGAGGTTATGAAAATCGGAGAGGTGGCCACTCCCCAGCCGGGGGAAGGGCAGGTGCTCGTCAAGGTTATGGCAACGTCCATCAACCGGCCGGACCTGGTGCAGCGGGAGGGGAAATATCCGCCGCCGCCGGGTGACTCGGAGATCCTCGGGCTGGAGGTTGCCGGGGTGATCGAAGAGCTCGGGCCGGGGGTCACGGGGTGGCAGAAGGGGGAGCGGGTCATGTCCCTAGTGGGGGGAGGGGCCTACGCGGAGTACGCGGTTGCCTACGCCAGCCACCTGATGCGCATTCCCAACTCCATGAGTTTCGAAGAGGCGGCCTGTGTCTGCGAGTCCTCCATAACCGCGTTCTCGAACATCTTCATGATCGGTGGGCTGAAGGACAACAATACCGTCATTATCCACGGTGGCGGCGGCGGGGTCAACACCGCCGGGATCCAGCTCTGCAAGGCGCTGGTCCCCGCCACGAAGATCATCGTCACCGCCGCTCCGGAGAAGATCGACCGGGTCAAGCAGCTGGGCGCCGACCTGGTCATCAACTTCCGGGAGACTCCCGACTTTTCCGAGATCGTCAAGGAGTTCACCAACAAGAAGGGGGTGGATGTGATCCTCGACCATGTGGGCGCCAAGTACCTGGCACCGAACATGAACTCCCTCGGCTATGCCGGCCGTCTCGTCATCATCGGCATCATATCGGGCATCAAGGCGGAGCTCAATCTCGCCCTCATGATGGTGAAGCGCCAGCAGATCATCGGTTCCGTGCTTCGCTCCCGTCCCGTGAAGGACAAGGGGGAGATCGTCGCCGAGTTCACGAAGACCGCCCTTCCCAAGTTCGCCGACCGGACCATCGTCCCAATCATCGAGAAGGTCTTCCCCCTCGACCAGGTGGTGGAAGCCCACCGGATGATGGAAGAGGACCGGCACTTCGGCAAGATCGTACTGAAGATCGGCGCCTGAGAGAGATATCGGCCGTAACGATAAAGGGGAGACCGGCCTGGAAGCCGATCTCCCCTTTGTTTGTATAGTCGCACTGCCGGTCAGAGGTCGGGCAGCTCCTGCAGCAGGGGGGCGAGCATGTCTCCTGCCATGAGCCTGAGCTGGGCGAGGAAGCCGGCGGGGAGGGGAGCGTGGAGCGTCAGCCTGGTTCCGGTTGAGGGGTGGATGAAGGTGGTGCGGAAGGAGTGGAGAAGGTGGCCAGGGTAATCCGGCAACGTTCCCCCGCCATACCGCTTGTCCCCCTGGATGGGGTGGCCGATGATCTTGAAATGCTGGCGGATCTGGTGCATCCGGCCGGTGACCGGCCAGATCGCCACGAAGGCGAACCCTTTCCCCTGGAACAGGACGCGAAACCTCGTCTCGGCTTCCTTCCCTTCCAATGCAGCCGAAATGCTCCCCGTCGGCATCGGTTTTCCCTTTACCACCCCCAGGTACAGCTTGTCCAGCCCCTCTTCCTGCAGCATCTGGCCGAACATGGCCGCAGACGACGAACTCTTCGCCAGCATCACCACGCCGGAGGTCCCCCGGTCGAGCCGGTTGATCGGCCGCAGCTTCCCTTCTCCCCCCCGTTCCGCCACAAGTTTCATCCCGAGTTCGACCAGATTCTGTTCATCCACTTCCGCTGCCCGGTGCATGGGAAGGCCGGGCTCCTTGTTGAACACCATGAGCCACTGGTCTTCGTAGATGATGTCGAGTCCGGGCCTGGCGCCGGTCTGGAACTGGCGGGTCCGGTGGCTCTCCTTGAGCGTCACCGTATCATCCAGGCGCAGGAGGAGGTCGAGCGCGGCAGGTGCGCCGTTGACCTGCAGACTGCCGGTTTTCGCCAGCTGCTTGAGGTAGCCGTGGGGGGCGGCCGGGAGAAGGTTGTAGAGCAGGTTCTCAACCCGGCGGCAATGATCGGTTTCTGTAATCCGGTAGGTAAACATGGGGGGAGTATAGCCCGGGGAGCGGGGCGGTGCAAGCCGATTTATCCTGAATCGGACAGTTGCCAGGATGCCTGAACGAAAAAAAGCCCGCACGTTGCAGGCCTTTTCCCCCGTTGTTCGTCTTCCACGAGCTATTCCCGCACGTAGGTGTCCATGTCCGAATCGTGGACCATCCCCATGACCCGGGCGTACTCCGCCTCGATGACCTCATAGTGGTTGTGGGTCTCCCGGGCGTTGAGCTCGAAAATCGCCCGTACCTCGGGGTTTTCGATTCTTGCTGCAGTTTGCCGCAGGGTTTCTTCCAGCTTCCGCTCGTTCTCCAGGGCCAGTTCCATTGCTTTCTGCTCGTTGAATCCTTCATTGATGGTCTTGGCCATGGCCGCCAGCCAGGCGGACTCTTCCTCAGGAGGGGCGCTCATGAAGTCATCGAACGATGCAATATCGCTTCCGTCGTACGCCTTGAAAAAATGGCCGGCATGGACACGCTCTTCCTCGGCAAGGAGATTGAATACCCGTTTGGCATCCTTGTCCTGCATCAGTCGGGCCCCGAGCTCGTAAAAATTCATGGCGTTTTTTTCCGTCTGTAGCGCCTTTCTGATGGCCTCCTGTACACCGATGTTGTCGAACATCATCACCTCCAAAAAGTAGTAGTGCGCTTCGAAGGGTTTCCGAAGGTCACAGGAGTCCCTTTACCGCGGCCATGACCGCCCCGTAGTCGGGTTCGGTGGTGACCTCGGGTACGTGCTGGATGTAGCGGATGGTATCGGTCGCATCCACAACGAAAATAGAGCGGGCGAGGAGCTTCAGTTCCTTGATGAGTACGCCGTAGGAGAGGCCGAAAGAACGGTCCTGGTAGTCGGAGAGGGTGCGGACCCGGTCGATTCCCGCCGCACCGCACCAGCGCTTCTGGGCAAAGGGGAGATCGAGGCTCACCGTGAGCACTGCAACCGACTCGGGGAGTGTGGCCGCCTCCTGGTTGAAACGGCGCGTTTCCGTGTCGCAGACCGGCGTGTCTAGGGATGGGACGGTACTGAATATTTTGACCTTGCCGGCAAAGTCCGCAAGCACGAGCGGGGCAAGGGCGGTATCGACTACCCGGAAATCGGGGGCTCGGTCGCCGACCTTGAGCGCCGGCCCGAGAAGTGTTATGGGGTTGCCTTTGAAGGTAACGCTACCCGTTCTCTCCTCCATTATGTGTCTCCTTTGTCTGGTAGATGGTTGCGTTGCGGTCAGGGGGACGAAGCGGCTAGCAGGGGATTTCACTCCCCAGGTGGGCCAGTTGCTCCTGGGTCTCATTGAACACGACCCCCAGGTAATAGGAGCCGTTCCCGTAGGATTCCTCATGGACAACACGCCCTTGTACGGAGAGAAGGCATTCCTCCAGGTCGAGTTCCATCTCCATGGAGGAGCCGACGGCGACCTGCTGAAACACCTCAATGCCGACCCCGTTTTTGCTGAGATTCAGAGTGCGCCCGAGGGAAACGGGGGTTTTCTGCTCCTCCCCTTCCCGATTGACATAGGCAATGAAGAAAAGTCTGTTGACGCGTGGGCATTCCCGGTGTTTCCCCGATAGTGCGTTCGTATCCATGGACGGCTTCCTTTGAGAGATTTAGTGTCAAGCCACGTCTGAGAACTTATTCGCACATAAAGCTTTGCGGTCTCGCATTCCGTATTCATGGCATCTTTCCCAGCCCTTCAATCGTAAAATCCTCGACGTAGCCCTGCTACGCCTGTGGTTTTACTCAATCAGGTCAGGAAAATCTGCCCCAAATCCGGACGCGATACCAGACAAAGTTATATACGAACAAGTTCTAAGTATACCATAACGATTTCATCCGCAAAGCATGTGGAGGCGTCACGACAAAAACAGGCCTGCGATGCAGACCTGTTTTTGTCCTTGAGAAATTGCCGGGAATCGGCAAGACCCTGTCGTCCGCTTCGCACCGACCACTGGCCGTGAAGATTGCAGTACTCACGGACCACCACGTGCTCAACGCTGATGGGGAACGTTGCCTTTGGAGCTTCCCCCGGCTTGAGCCCCTGACGGTACACCTTGCCGTCGGCGATGACTTCGATCCATTCGATGTAGTGCTTTTCTTCCATGGGATGGGGGACACTGCCAACAGTTACCGTAAGGGTGCCGTTCCCCTTTTCCAGCACGGGAACATGCTTTTCCTTCGCCGCGTCCACCGTATTTTCGGCCTGCAACGTCATGGGTTCACCGCAACAGACCAGTTCGCCTCCGCCGGCGTGGAATACCTCGACGATGTTGCCGCAAATTGCGCATTTGTACACTTCAAGATTGTTTGCCATGAATATACTCCTCCTTGTTATTGATAGATGCTGCCGTAGCCGGGAGCACCCTTTGTTCAGACACCTGTTTCTGCCGAGTTTCGGCGTATCCGCCGCAGATGGCAGACTGGCCCCTGTTCATTCAAGTCGTCCCCTTTGCTATTTGAGCCATTGAACAAGGTTATCCGCAAGATGACGATTGTCAACATCGAGGTACCGGTTCTGAAAAATTGCATCGTCACCGAATGCCACGTACCGCCCCGCTCCCAGGTTCCCTGCGACGGCAACGCCGAAGGATTGAACCGCGCGGACCGGCTTTCCGTCGGGCCCTTTCCCGAGATCGACAGAGGCCTGGTCGCCGGTAGAGGCGATGATGGTCGCGCGGGAATCAATGTTGGTCAGCGCCCAGCAACCATAGACGCTGAAACCGCTGAGGCCCGCCATGGGGGGATCTCCTGCCAGTCTGGTGACCCGGAAGTTGAGCGGCTCATCTCCGATGACAGAATCCTGTTCCCGGATGACGCCGTTGCTGAAATCAACGCCGATCCGGTGCAGAAGATCGGCCAGGGGAGGGGCGATGTGAATCATGGCGGCCAGGCGTCCGCCCCGTTCGAGAAAACGGCCGATGGCGGTCACTTCGTCGGCGGTATAGGGGGTAAACGGTCCGGAAAGTACCAAGACGTCGACTGGTTCCAGCATCCCGCCGGTGAGTGGGCCGTCACTCTTCTGTACCTCGAATCCGGCTGTGCGAAACCGTTCGGCAAGGCCGGCCAGGTGGAGCGGCCCATTTTCACCGATCACGAATCGCTGGCCGTGCCCCTCATCGAACAGCACGACCGGCTTTTCGCCGGCCAGACAGACAGCGGCCATCATCAGCATGATAAGCGCCACGGTCGTTCCAACAGCTAACCTGCATCGTTTCATACGTTCTTCCTCCCCGACATGTAATTCTGTATTCGGTCTTTGCAAGGGACCATGTTCGTCCCGCGTGAATGTCAGCGGTCTCGCTATGGACCATTCTGTTACAGCAGGATCAGGTTTATCCTCTATTCGGCAGTTGAACACTGCCTGCAGTCGTACTAAAGGGCTATTTCTGTAATTCTAGGCTCATTGCGCTGCATCCGATCAACTCACCCTGCGGGTTCGGACAGGATCGGCTGCGGACGCTCCATTTCGCCAAGAATTACGACGAAATACCCCTCATGTACTCCTTCCAGCAGTATTCACCTGCCGTTTTTAGACATTGAATTGGCGACAAAGGACAAAAACGATCTTGTTTGGTGTATATCACTATGCCGTGACAGATGCAACTGTTTTTTTCTGCACGGCCTTGGCGGGAAGTCGCACTGTCACGTTCTCCGGAAAATACCCCGGCGGTTCCATCGGCGTGAGGTATTGCGATGAAGTCCCGAACGGTGGTTTACTGTTGACAGAACGGGCTATAACGATGTAATAGAAGGGAACTTGCGGGAGCTGACGCGATGCTGTCGCCCGGCTGACCGGACAGGAAGGAAATTGTCATATGAGAGTGCTGCTGGGAGCCATTGTCATTCTGCTGGCCGTCGCCTTTGGGGCTGACGCCATAACCCTCAAGGCATACAACGGCAACGTAGATTTCGATCATATGGGGCACCGGAAGAATTTCGGCTGTGCCGACTGCCATGAAGGCCCCCCCCGTTACATTGAAAGGACCAAGGAGTCCGCCCACAAGCTCTGTCTTGGTTGCCATAAAAAAATGGGAGCCGGGCCGCTAGTTCACTGCAGCGACTGTCACAAGTCCGCCTGAAACAAGCCCGACCCAAACCGCTAACCTGCTGTTCCCCTGCGGTATGTTCCAGAAGTTGCGGTTGCCAGCAGCAGGTTGGTGTTGGCTTGGAAACATACCCTTCCGGCTCCTAACCGACCCTTATCCATTTGCTCGCATCCCGGTATTTCAGTATCTGGCCCGCTGCTATCATCTCAAACAGTAACTGTTCCTTTACTACGTCATATATCCTGTCCTGTTTCTGCACCAGTATTCCCATTATCTTTCCCCTTCAACTGCACATTTTTCCGTTGCGTCACGGTTAGTTCAGATTAATGCAGTGACTGTGCCAGGATTATAAAATTC
This sequence comes from Deltaproteobacteria bacterium, assembly GCA_021848385.1. GTDB lineage: Bacteria > Desulfobacterota > Desulfuromonadia > Geobacterales > Geobacteraceae > Geomobilimonas. The sequence continues at coordinate 34,850 of JAJZUQ010000021.1, read as the reverse complement.
TTATACATGTTTTGTAACCCACTAAGATGATTTTCAAAAAAGGGATCGTCATCGGTGTAAGGCAGACGTTTGCATTCTCTATCTGTATGGAAAAAATATGCAGAAAGGGAGACGCAGGTTATAGGGGGGCACGCAACGCCGCCGGAATTACAATTCTGTAATTACAGTATGTTATCGATGCGCAGAGGGAAAGAGGGACAACCGGTGCGCCCCCCTAATTTGTATGAGAAATTTATACAGTGAATAATGATATTATCGGAGATTGGGGTGAAGAAAAGAACTCCGGAGGAGACGGTTGACAAGGAGGCGCTCCAGCTTGTATGCTCACGCAATGCTTGAACAAATTTTACCCGATGAACGAGGTTTTCTGCCATGACCGACAATGACAAACCAGTGAATGAAGAAAGCGGCGACGAAGAGAATTTTGCCGATATGCTCGCCAGTAGTTTCGCCGCAACGCCCCGCCTGGCGCCGGGAGATAAGGTGGAAGCGAAAATCCTCAAGATTTCCGGAGAGTGGATATTCCTCGATACCGGCCGCAAGGGGGAAGGGGTTATCGAACGGAAAGAGTTCCTCGATGGAGAGGGAAATCCGACTGTCAGGGAAGGGGATATGGTAACCGCCTGGTTCCTCTCCTCCCACCATAACGAAATGCGATTCACCACCAAGGTTGGCGGAGGGGTGGCCGGCAATGCCCAGTTGGAGGATGCGTGGCATAGCGGCATCCCCGTGGAAGGGAGGGTGGAAAAGGAGATCAAGGGGGGCTTCGAGGTGAAGATCGGCGGTACGGTCCGCGCGTTTTGCCCCTATTCACAGATGGGGTTGAAGCGGATTGCCGATCCCGCCGCATATGTGGGACAGCAACTCTCATTCAGAATCACCGAATACGCCGAAAAGGGGCGCAATATCGTTCTTTCCCACCGGGCCGTACTTGAAGAGCAGCAGCAGCAGGAAAAAGAGCGACTCAAAGATACGCTTCAAACCGGCCAGCTCGTCACCGGCACCGTCACCTCTCTGCGGGACTTCGGCGCCTTCGTCGACATCGGCGGGGTGGAGGGACTCATCCCCATGGCCGAGATCGGGTGGGGACGGGTGACCGACATCCGGGATGCCCTCAGCGAGGGGCAGCAGGTGCAGGTGGTCATCAAGCAGCTCGACTGGGACAACAACCGCATCTCCCTGAGCCTGCGGGAGACCCTGGCAGACCCGTGGGAAAAAGCGGTGATGACGTATCCGGAAGGTTCCTTCCATACCGGTCGGGTGGCACGACTTGCACAGTTCGGCGCCTTCGTAACCCTCGGCGAGGGGATCGACGGCCTCATTCACATCTCCCGTCTCGGTGCGGGGAAACGGATCAATCACCCGCGGGAGGTGCTCAAGGAGGGTGAAGAGGTGGAGGTCAAGGTGGAAAGTGTCGACCGGGACAACCGCCGCATCTCCCTCGCCCTGGCCGGCGTTGCTCGGGCAGCCGACGAGGAGGAGGCAACCCTGGCCTCGTTCCGAAAGAGCGCCGTGGAGAGTTCGGCCCAATCACTCGGCTCGCTGGGGGAACTCCTGAAGGCCAGGCTGGAAAAAGGAAAGAAAAAATAGATGGGGAAAGAACCGGCACCACAGGCGTCCCGGGCAGATTATATCACCCCCGATGGGGCGAAGCGCCTGCGGGAAGAGCTGGACTGGCTCTGGAAGGTGGAGCGCCCCAAGGTGACCCAAGGGGTGTCAGATGCCGCCGCCGAGGGTGACCGCTCGGAGAATGCCGAATACATCTATGGCAAGAAGCGCCTGCGGGAGATCGACCGTCGTATCCGCTTCCTTACCGGCCGGCTCGACCTCCTGACCGTGGTCACGTCACCCCCTACAAGCACCGACCGGGTTTACTTCGGCGCCTGGGTGCGGCTGGAGGACGATGCGGGAGAGGAGCGGATCTATCGCATCGTCGGCCCGGACGAATCGGACGCCGCCCAGGGGTGGATAAGTCTCGACGCCCCCATGGGGAGGGCGCTGCTGGGGAAACGGGAAGGGGACGAGGTGATGGTTCGCCGCCCGGCAGGTGACGCCATCTTCACCATCCTCGATGTCAGCTACCAGCCGCTCACCGGCGATCAGTAAATCACGTACAAAATGAAAAAAAAGCCGCTGGTGACAGCGGCTTTTTTTTGTGGCAAGCGATGGAAACGGCAAACCGTTACTTCATCTCTTTGATATCCTTGAGGTCCTGTTTACCCTGCTCCTTGACCCCCTTCACCGCCTTGGTCGTATCTTCCTTCTTTTTCTTCAGGGCAGCCTTTTTCTCATCCATTTTCTTTTTCCGCGCAGCGGCTTTCTCGGCCGACTTTTTCTTCTTCTCCTGCAGTTCAGCCTCTTTTTTCTTGGCTTTATCGGTCACTGCCGCTTCCTTGCTGGCGGCCTTTCCTTTGAGCTCTCCCTCTTTCTTGACAGCCTTTCCCTTCATCTCATCATGCTTCTTCATGAGGTCGGTGGTGGGTGAGTACACCGTGGCGGGTTCGGCGGCAAAGGCAAGGCCGGCAAAAGCGGTTGCGGCCAAGGTTGAGACAAAAACGGTCAACAGTTTTTTCATGTGACACCTCCAATGGGATAAGTTTGGGTGAGTCTAGCACGAAATTTGGCGGTTCGCAACTCGATCTGTCCGAACCGAGTTGCCGGACGCTGTCACTGCTTGCCTGTTGTTTCGCCCTCTGTTATACCTGTATCTGGAAGTGACAGCGGCCGTCGGACCAAGCGGTTTTTCGCCCGGCATGCCCGGTTTCGAGGTCAACCTCACCCATGAATTACAGGAGTTATCATGATTACCCCTCATTACGATCCGTCAGGCCAGTTTCCCGTCGAACGGGACGCCTGTGCCATTATCTGTTACGTCAACAAGGAGGTCCGACCGACCCACGGCAACGTGCAACGGACCATCGAGGCCCTTGTCAAGATGGGGCACCGGGCCGGCGAAATCAACGGCGAAGGTGACGGCTGCGGCATCCTCACCGACATCCCGCGTCTCATCTGGCGAGAAATTCTCGCCGAGATCGGCATCGACCCTGAACTGGCCGAGGCTGCCGGCTTTGCCGTGGGACATTTCCTCATCCCGCGCGAGGACCTTGCCGCCGCACCGGACCTGCACGACAAGATTCGGGAATGCTGCCGGGCGGCCGGCATTGACGTGCTCGTGGAGCGAGACGGTCTGGTGCGAAATGAGGTCCTTTCTGTCAGGGCAAAGGCCGACGAGCCGCTCTTCCGGCAGATCGCGCTTCTCTGTCCCGATCCTTCCGTTGCACCTGTCCGTCTCTATGACCTGCAGGTCGAACTGGAACGGCGGTTTCCGGTTCACGTGGCATCGCTCTCCACCTCCGTCGCCGCCTACAAGGTCCACGGTGCACCGGAGATCCTTTCCCGCTACTATCCGGAGCTGAAACGGAGGGATTTCCTCTCCGCCGCCACCATCGGCCACAGCCGCTACTCGACCAACACCCTTCCTACCGTTCTCCGTGCCCAGCCTTTTTCGCTCCTCGGTCATAACGGCGAGATCAACACCATTGCCCGCCTGCGGGAAGAGGCCCGGATGGTGGGGATCAATCTCACCTGTGACGGGAGCGACTCCCAGGATCTGAACCGGACCCTGGAGGGGCTCATGTTCCGCTCCGGTCTCACCCTGTTTGAGGCGATGGAGATGGTCTTCCCCCCTATCTTCAGCCAGATGGAGCAACTCCCGCCAGAGCTCAAGTCCATGTACGGCTGGATGCGCCGGTATCTCAAGGCCTCAGCCCAGGGACCGGCTGCCATCATCGCACGCCATCGCGACCTCTGCGTCTTCAGTGTGGATGCCATGGGGCTCCGGCCCCTCTGGTTCGGCGAAACGGAAAAGGAGCTGTTCGCCTCCTCAGAGCTGGGGGTGGTCCCCCACGAAGAGATCAGCTCCGACCCGAAGCCCCTGGCACCGGGAGAGAAGATCGGCCTCCGGCTTGCCCCCGGCAAGCCGGTGCAGGTGCTGGAGCATCAGGAGCTCCGGAGCGAGGTCTACCAGTTGTTCCGTCGGCGGACCAACCTGAACGCACACTCTGCTGCAGTTGCCAACGGAGCTGAGTTGTCCTCCCTCACCCACGAGGGGAAAGAACAAAACCACTCCCGCTTTCTCCGCGACAACTTTCTCTCCGCCCTGGCCTGGAAAAGTACCGACCTGCAGAACCTGCGGGACATGGCCCGCACCGGCCAGGACCCCATCGCGTCCCTCGGGTACGACGGTCCCCTGGCCGCCCTCTCCAACATGCGGCAGAACCTCTCCGACTACTTCAAGGAGCAGGTGGCGGTGGTGACCAACCCGGCCATCGACCGGGAACGGGAGGCGGAGCACTTTTCCACCCGGGTCTATCTTGGACCACGTCCCAACCTGCGGGGGAAAGCGGAGCGGGGCCTGTCCCTCGACGTGCCGCTCCTCACCGGTGGCCGGTCGGGAGAAGAATCGCAGGTTGATCGGAATGCTGCCCGGGAATTCGGGACCTGCACGCTGAAGACGATTGCCGCTCATTTCGGCCCTCGGGGCAGCCGAACGCTCCCCTGTACGCTGAAACGGGGTGAGACCATCGGCCAGGCCGCCGCCCGGCTTACCGAAGAGGCGATAGCGGCCGTCAAACGAGGAGCCCGCCTGCTCGTGCTGGATGACACGGCTATTTTCAGTCCCGGCCGCGATTTCCTCGATCCCTACCTGGCGGTAGCGGCGCTCCACAAGGGACTGAAGGAGGAGACTCTCCCCGACGGCAGCAGTCTGCGGCGAAGGGTTTCACTGGTGGTCCGTTCAGGGGCGCTCCGCAATCTGCACGACCTGATCTTTGCACTCGGCATGGGCGCCGATGCCCTCTGTCCCTATCTCATGTGGGAGCTGGCTGCGGAAGTGGAAAACGGGATCCGCAACCTGCTCTCCGTCCTTGCCAAGGGGCTTGAGAAGGTGATCTCCACTATGGGGACCCATGAGATCGGCGGCTACGGAAAATATTTTGCCTCCATCGGCCTTTGCCGGCACCTGGCGGAAATATTCGAGACCCCCAACTTCTGCGGTTCGGGAGAGGGTGGGCTGACCCTGGCCCGGCTGGAACAGGAGAACCGGAGCCGCACGGCAGTGGCCAGGAGCCGGGAGAAACAGCCGGCCCAGGTGCAGTTCCGTCTCTATCCCCGCATCTGGAAGATGGTAGGTGCAGTGGCCAAGATGGATGAGAGCTATGCCGAGCTCTCCCGACTCATCCAGCAGCTTGAGGCGGAGAACCCCCTGGCGGTCCGCCACCTCATCGACCTCCGCTACCCCGAAGAGCTCTCCGTCGATCCGGAGGAGGTAGACACGGGAATCGGCAGCCACAGCCTCCCTATCCTCTTCTCAGCCATGAGCTTCGGCTCCCAGGGGGAGACGCCGTTTCGCATTTACGCCGAGGCGGCGCGCCGTCTCAACATCATCTGCATGAACGGCGAGGGGGGAGAGATTGCCGACATGCTCGGCGCCTACCGGCACAACCGCGGCCAGCAAATCGCTTCCGGACGCTTCGGCGTCTCCATGGAGTTCCTCAATTCGGTGGATTTCCTGGAGATCAAGGTGGGGCAGGGGGCCAAACCGGGTGAGGGGGGGCACCTCCCCGGTTTCAAGGTGACCGAGAAGATTGCCGCCGCCCGCCACGCCACGCCGGGGGTTGCCCTCATCTCCCCTTCCAACAATCATGATATCTATTCCATCGAGGACCTGGCCCAGATTATCGAAGAACTCCGCACCGCCAATCCCAAGGCCCGCATTTCGATTAAAGTGCCTTCGGTTGCGGGGATCGGCACCATCGCCCTCGGCATCGCCAAGGCGGGGGCGGACATTATCACCATCAGCGGCTACGACGGCGGGACCGGAGCTGCGCGCAAACATGCCATCAAGTTCGTCGGCTTCCCGGCGGAGATCGGAGTGCGGGAGGCCCACCGTGCCCTGACCGAGGCGGGGATGCGCCACAAGGTGGAGATATGGGCCGATGGCGGCGCACGTACCGGCCGCGATGTGCTCAAGCTGATGCTCCTGGGGGCCAACCGGGTCGGCTTCGGCACCATGGCCATGATCATCATCGGCTGCACCGCCTGCCGCGGCTGCCACCTGGGGACCTGCCACGTGGGTATAGCCACCCAGATCGAGACGGTGGAAGAAGCCGAGAAACGGGGGCTGAAGCGGTTCGTGCCGCGGGTGCTGGAAAACGGGGTCATCTATGAAACCACATTCTTCCGGGGGATGGCGCGGGAGATCCGCATCCTCACCGCCAGGCTTGGCTTCAAGCGGACCCAGGACCTGGTGGGGCGTGCCGACCTGCTGGTCCAGACACGGGGACTTGATCGCATCGACCTGGCGGAACTCCTTGCTCCGGTTAAGGCCGGAATCTCCAGACCGGTGGAAGCCAAGGTGCGGATCATCCGGAAGCCCCTCAACTACCTCACCTCTCTCGTTTCCAATTTGGTGACCGACGCCTTTGACGCCGGTGAAGAGCGGGTCCGCTACGAGGACAACAATGCCACCAGTTCCGATCGCGCCATCGGCACCCATCTCGCCGGTGCCTTGGTGCGCGGTCTGGAAGAGGGGCGCTTCAGTGGCGGCAACGAAGTACTCCTCCACTTCAACCGCGACGCCATCCCCGGCAACGGCCTGGCGGCCTTCAATATTCCCCGCATCAACATTCGTGTCGAGGGGGGTGCCCAGGACGGGGTCGGCAAATCTGCCCGGGGTGGGAAAATCGTCATTCTCAAGGGGGAGAACCGCAACGGCCTGCGGGTGGGGGGCTCGGTGGGGAAGGGGCTTGCCTACGGCGCCCAGGGTGGAACCTTTATCATTCAGGGTGACGCCGACAGCAGAGCCGGCATCCGTCTCTCCGGAGCGGACGTGGTCATCGGCGGACGGCTCCGGGGGCCTCGCAACGACGTCGCCGGCAACCTGGCCGGACAGGCCAATATCAAGGGGTTCGCCTTCGAATACATGACCGCCGGCCGTGCGGTGGTGCTGGGGGATCCGGGGCCATGGCTCTGTTCAGGGATGACCGGCGGCATCGTTTACTGCCATCTGGACGAAGAGCTGGGAATGACCCGCGACGCGCTCCGGTGCCGGATCGCCCGGGGAGCATCGGTGGAGATCCGTGACCTGGAGGAAGGTGACGTCGCCCAGGTAGAGGAACTGCTCCTCGCCTATCATCGTGAACTCCTCCACTCCCACCAGGAGGATGAGGCGGACTGGGTGGAGAGTGCCATCGCCCGGTGCCGGAGCCGCTTCGTAAAGATCGTGCCGGTAGCCGGAGATGTCCCTCCAAGGCTGATAACGGAGTAATCTGTGGTATACTTGGAGCTCGTCTATCACAAGAGGAGGAAGCATGTCACTGGAAGGGAAGCAGGCACCGGCCTTTGAACTGGCCGGAAGCGACGGCAGGACGCATTCATTGAAGGAGTATGCCGGCAAGATCGTCGTCATCTATTTCTATCCGCGGGATAATACACCCGGTTGCACCAAGGAGGCGTGCGGCTTCCGGGATCATCACCAGACCCTGGAAGGGCTTAATGCGGTGCTGCTCGGCGTGAGCAAGGACAGCCTTAAGTCCCACGACAAGTTCATAACCGACTTCAAACTCCCCTTTGTCCTTCTCTCCGACCCCGAAGCGAAGATGATGGCCGCCTACGGGGCTTTTGGGGAAAAGGTGATGTACGGCAAGGCGACCACCGGCACCATCCGCTCCACGGTCGTCGTCGGTCCGGACGGGAAGGTCGTCAGGCACTGGACGAAGGTGGCAAAGGCGGAGGCCCATCCGGCGGATGTCCTTGCCTTTCTGCAGGGTCTGAGGAAGGGGTAGCAGGGACTTTCGGCATGAGCGATACGTGTGACGCAAAGCTCTTGGTGTCGAGAGATGCACGATGACGGACAGCTCTGTTTTCATCGTGCGCTGCCCGCTATGCGGCATCGCCAACCGGATTCCAGCAAGCCGTGAAGGGGAGGCGGGGAGGTGCGGCAGCTGCCGGGCCGGCCTCCCTCCCCTCCATTCGATGCCGGTCACTCTTGACGACAACAGTTTCGATTCGTTTGTGAACGCATTTCCCGGACCGGTAATGGCCGAGTTCTGGGCTCCCTGGTGACCCCACTGTCGCGACTTCGCACCGGTGGTGCGGGAAGTTGCCAGGGGACTGGCTGGCCGGGCCGCCGTGATTCAGGTCAATACGGATGAAAATCCACGGCTTTCCCAACGGTTCGGCATCCGGGGAATACCGGCCGTTCTAATCATCTCGCAGGGGAAGGTGCTCGATTCCCTCAGCGGCTCCCGCGACAAGAACTTCCTCATTGACTGGTTCAACCGGGTGGTCGGTCAGAAACAGCGGTAAACAGCGGGCTCGATTTAACATTGCAGCCGCAGAGACCATGCCAACTGGATTTGCGCTAAGGATGCCAATGCCGAGACTCTCAGCCAGTAACCCATCTCCACAGGTCATCCCACTTCAGGGGGAACTGGTACCGCTCATTGCCTACACGGCCGTAGCGGTGCTTCTCATCGGAGTTCTCCTCCTGGCTGCCTGGTGGCTCGGCGCCCGGCGGCGTAGTGACGTCAAGGGGGAAGCGTACGAATCGGGCGTCATACCCACCGGCACCGCCCGTCTCGCTTACCCGGTCCCCTTCTACCTGGTTGCCATCTTCTTCATCGTCTTTGACGTCGAGGCGGTCTTCATCTTTGCCTGGGCCGTGGTCTGGGACGACCTGGGGCTTCCCGGCCTCATCCACATCTCTTTCTTTATCGTGGTGCTCCTCCTGGGCCTCGGTTGGCTTTTGCTCAAGGGGGGACTCGACTGGGGTCCTTCGCGCGAACAGTTCAAGGATGCCGATGGAAACTGAAACCCCCGACAATATCCTCCTCACCCGCCTGGATGACCTCATCAACTGGGGGCGGGCCAACTCCCTCTGGCCGATGTTCTTCGGGCTCTCCTGCTGTTTTGTCGAGATGATGACCTCTTTTACCTCCCGCTATGACATTGCCCGTTTCGGCGCCGAGGTGCTGCGCGGTACCCCTCGCGAGGCGGACCTGATGGTAATCGCCGGTACGGTCTTCAAGAAGATGGCCCCCTCCGTACTCAGGCTCTACGAGGAGATGGCCGAGCCCCGCTGGGTCATCTCCATGGGGAGCTGCGCCAACTCCGGCGGCATGTATGACGTCTACAGCGTGGTCCAGGGGGTGAACCAGATCCTCCCCGTGGATGTGTACGTCCCCGGCTGTCCCCCCCGTCCCGAGGCGTTCCTCCAGGGGCTCATGATGCTGCAGGAAAAGATCAGGCGGGACGAACGGCCGGCCCGGCCGGTGCTCCATCTCCAGGGTGGCACCCAGGGGACCACGGCGCCGGTTCTGGTGGACGGCGTGACCAAGTCCCGGGATACCCGCGGTCCCGGTATGGAGGGAATCGCCATCCGCGGCACGTCGGTGCAGCATCCCCGGTTCTGGATGCCCCGCTCGAACGAGATGTGGCGCCCCCCCGCCCCAAAACACCCCTATCCCGATTTTGGTCTCGCCGGCGAGCTGGAGGCTGCCTTCGAACAGCGGGTCATGCTCGACCCGGCCGCCACCGACATGCTCACCTACCGGGCTCCGGCAGAGCTGGTGCCGGAGGTGCTGAAGTTTCTAAAGAGCCGGAGCACCAACCCGTTCCGCCGCCTGGAGGACGTGGCCGCCGTGGACGAGTCGTGCCGCCGCGAGCGTGACCGCTTTCCCGATTTCACCCTCAACTACCACCTCCTCTGTTTCGACACCCCCGGCCACATCAGGATCAAGACCGACCTGAAAGGTGATTCTCCCGAGTTGCCGAGCGTGACCCCCGCATTTCCCGCTGCCAACTGGTACGAGCGGGAGGTTTTCGACATGTTTGGCATCCGGTTTGCCGGCCACCCCGGCCTGCGGCGCATCCTCATGCCCCCCGACTGGGAGGGACATCCCCTCCGGAAAGAGCACCCGTACCGGGCGACGGAGATGGCCCCCTACACCACAGAGGACGCCCGCCGTCACCAGCCGCTCCCCGCGAGCGACTTCTTCGACCGGGTGGACGACGAGACCCTCATCCTCAATCTCGGCCCCCAGCATCCCGGCACCCATGGCATCATCCGCTTCATCCTGAAGCTGAACGGGGAAGAGATCGTCGACATGGACTCGGACATCGGCTTTCATCACCGGGGGGCGGAGAAGATCGGCGAACGCCAGCACTGGAACCAGTTCATCCCCTATACCGACCGGATCGACTATCTGGCCGGGGTGCAGAACAATCTGGCTTACGTGACGAGTGTGGAGAAGCTCTGCGGGATCACCGTTCCCGATCGGGCCATCACCATCCGGGTCATGCTGGCGGAACTGTTCCGGATCGCCAGCCACCTGGTCTGGCTCGGTACCTATGCCTCGGATGTGGGGGCCATGACACCGGTTTTTTACACCTTTACCGACCGGGAGAAAATCTTCGACATCGTGGAGCAGATCACCGGCGGCCGGATGCACCCGGCCTGGTTCCGGATCGGGGGGGTGGCTGACGACCTTCCCGACGGATGGGAAGGACCGGTGCGCGATTTCCTCGCCTGGATGCCGCAGCGGCTCAAAGAGTACGAGGATCTTCTGAATGGCAACCCCATATTTGCCGCCCGGCTCAAGGGGGTAGGGGTGATCACCGCGGCGGAGGCAATGGAGTGGGGGCTTTCCGGACCAAACCTGCGCGCCTGCGGGGTGGAATGGGACCTGCGTCGAAAAATGCCTTACGCCGGCTACGACCGGTTTCAGTTCGACGTGGTGACGGCCGAAGAAGGTGACTGCTGGGCCCGCTACCGGGTCCGTGTGGGAGAAATGCACCAGTCGCTCCGCATCGTTCGGCAATGCCTCGATGACATGCCCGGCGGCCGCTGGATCACGGACGATTACCGCTTCGTGCTGCCTCAGAAGCGGGATTCGCTCAACGACATCGAATCCCTCATCCACCACTTCGTCAACGCGACGCGGGGGATGGCGCCGCCGGCCGGCGAGTGTTATCACGCCATCGAGGCCCCCAAGGGGGAAAACGGCTACTTCGTCGTCTCCGATGGTCTCAATATCCCGTACCGGGTCCGGATCAAGACCCCCAGTTTCCCCCACATCCAGGCCCTTCCCCTCATGAGCAGGGGGTGGCTCGTGGCGGATTTTCTGGCGATTATCGGGTCGATAGATTTTGTTTTAGCAGATTTGGACAGGTAAAATGGTGACAAGCTAACCCCTCCTGTCCTCCCCTTAACTAAGGGGAGGGACACTGATTCCCCCTCTTAAGTTAAGAGGGGGCAGGGGGAGTTATGAGGAGCAGAATTGATTCCTGAATCGCTCAAAACTGAACTACAGGCCCGCATTGCCGCTGCCATCACCCCCCGCGAGGCGGCGGTGGACGTGATGAAGGAGCTGCAGCGGCACTACGGCTGGCTGACCGACGAGGCGGTGGGGGAGGCGGCGGAACTCCTGGGGCTTACATCTCTCCAGGTGGAGGAGCTGGCGACCTTCTACGAGATGATCTACCGCCGGCCGGTGGGTAAGCGGGTGATCCATGTCTGTGACTCCATCTCCTGCTGGGCGGTGGGGGGGGAGACCATGCTGGCCCATCTTGCCCGGCGTCTCGGGGTGGAGCCGGGGGAAACTACCGGTGACGGGATTTTCACACTGCTTCCCTGCTGCTGTCTCGGTAATTGCGGCGAAGGGCCGACCATGATGGTCGGCGACACCCTTTACGGCCGGTTGACTCTGGAGAGCATAGATGAAATTCTTGCGCGGGAGCGCGCGGTCATCAGCTGACCGAAACCATAAGAGAGGAGAAAGCGATGAAAAAACGGGTAGTGGCGGTTTCCTGCATGTTTGCCGTGGCGGCTTTTGCTACGGTCAGTTTCGCGGACACGAAAAAGGGGCAGAAGATCGACGGCAAGAGGGAGTTTGAGGAGCATTGCACGGCCTGCCACAAAGACGGGGGAAATATCGTTAACCCGGCCAGGACACTTAGTAAAAAGGATCGTGAGGCCAATGGCGTCAAGAATGTCAGGGATATTGTCGCCAAGATGCGCAAACCTGGTCCGGGGATGACCGCCTTCGACAAGAAGACCATCTCCGACAAGGAAGCGAAGGCAATTGCCGCCTATATTCTCAAGACATTCAAGTAAGGTATATCCGCCGTGTCTGCGCCGGCGACCAACCTGAGGGGGTACGAGATGAAACTCTTTACGACCGTAGCAGTGGCCCTGACATCAACAGCTCTGTTTGCCGCAACGGCATATGCGTCTGGTGAAGATATCTTTAATGCTAAATGTATGGCCTGCCATCCGAATGGGGGGAACATCATCAATAAGGCAAAGACCCTGAGCAAGAAGGACCGGGAGGCAAATAAACTGAAAACTGCCAAGGAGCTGGTCAAATACATGCGCAACCCTGGCCCAGGCATGACCAAATTTGACGTTAAGGCGCTTCCAGGCAAGGACGCCAAGGCCGTAGCGGAGTACATCATCAAGACCTTCAAGTAGAATGGCGGCACTGTAGGGGCACCTCCCGTGGGTGCCCCGCTCTTTGAGGTGTCATTACCATGGTCAAGCTCAAACGAATCTATGATGCACCGGCGCCGGATGATGGACGACGGGTGCTGGTAGACCGTCTCTGGCCCCGCGGAATTGCGAAGAACGAGGCGCGACTCGACGACTGGCTGAAGGAGATCGCCCCGAGCGACGCACTGCGGAAGTGGTTCGGCCATGACCCGGCGAAGTGGGAGGAGTTTCGGGAACGATACCGCTCGGAATTGCGGTCCCGTCAGGAACAGCTGGCAGAGCTTCGCACCGCAGCGAACAGGGGAGCCGTAACCCTCCTCTATGCGGCAAAGGATGCGGAGCACAACAACGCGGTGGTTTTGAAGGAGCTGCTTGATTAACCACGAATGATCACGAATTAATACGTTTTGGTTTGTATGCGCCATTCGTGACAATTCGTGTAGATTCGTGGATCAAGAACTTGAAATGGAACTTGTTCTCTTCCGACATAACCGACCCGGCCGGGCGGTCACCTTTGCCGAGTATGCCGGAGAGGGGGGATTCGACGCTCTCCGGAAGGCACTCCGTGAGCTCTCTCCCGATGCCGTACAGCAACTGGTGATGGATGCCAACCTGCGCGGCCGTGGTGGCGCGGGCTTCCCGACGGGGAAGAAATGGTCCTTCGTCCCCCGCGATCTCCCCGGCCCCCGCTGGCTCATCTGCAACTGCGACGAGATGGAGCCGGGGACCTACAAGGACCGGGTGCTACTGGAGGCGAACCCCTATTCTCTCGTGGAGGGGATGGTGCTGGCCGCCTACGCCATCGGCGTCCGCCGTGCCTTCATCTTCATCCGCCGCGGCTATGAGATGGCGGCGACCAACCTCCGGCGGGCCATTGCCGAATCAAGGGATGCGGGGCTTCTGGGGGAGAATATCCTGGGGAGCGGCTTTTCGTGCGACATCGACGTCCATGTCTCCGCCGGCCGCTACATCTGCGGGGAAGAGACCGCCCTCATGAACGCCCTGGAGGGGCTGCGGGCCAATCCCCGTTCAAAACCACCCTTCCCGGCGGTGAAGGGGCTCTGGGGAGGGCCGACGGTGGTGAACAACGTGGAGACCCTGGCCAACATTCCCGCCATCGTCACCCGCGGCCCGGCCTGGTTCAAGGGGCTGGCGCGCATCCCCGAGGCGTCGGGAACCAAGCTCTTCTGCATCAGCGGCCATGTCCGGAACACCGCCTGCTTCGAGCTCCCCCTCGGGATTCCTCTTGGGGAGATCATTGACGGCCCCTGCGGCGGAATGCTGCCGGGGCGAGAGTTCAAGGCGTGTATCCCCGGCGGTGCCTCCACGCCGTTTTTCACGAAGGCGCACTGGGGGGTCCCCATGGACTTCGACGCCGTGGCCAAGGCCGGCTCGCGGCTCGGGACCGGCGGGATCGTGGTCTTCGACACGACAACCTGCATGGTGGCGGCGACCCTGAACCTGGTCTCCTTCTACGCCCGGGAATCGTGCGGCTGGTGCACCCCCTGTCGGGAAGGGCTTCCTTACGTGCGTTGGATTCTGGAAGAGATCGAGGCGGGGCGGGGAACGGAGGAGCATGTCGCCATGCTCCGGGAGCACGTCAAACTCCTCAACTATGCCTTCTGCCCCCTCGCTCCCGGCGCCATGGGACCGGTGGAGGGGTTGTTGCGGCTGTTCGAGGATGAAATCCGTGAGCACATTGTGAGGAAGAAATGCCCGTTCAAGAAAACATATTGAGCCACGAATGACCACTAATTTTCACGAATGAAAAACCAATGCCAATGAATCTATTCGTGTTCATTCGTGCCATTCGTGGCTAAAGGTTTCTGTTTATGCCGAAACTGACCATCGACAACATCGACGTGGATGTTCCCGTCGGGACAACCGTCCTGGAAGCGGCGAAGCGGGTGGGGATATGGATCCCCCATTTCTGCTACCATCCCGCCCTGGGGAGTGTGGGCGCCTGCCGGGTCTGCGCCGTGAAGTGCCTCGACGGCCCGGTGAAGGGGATTCAGATGTCGTGCATGCTCCCGGCCCAAGAGGGGATGGTGGTTTCCACCACCGACGCCGAGGCCCAGGAGATGCGCCGCCACGTCATCGAATGGCTCATGCTCAATCATCCCCATGACTGCCCGGTCTGCGACGAGGGGGGGGAGTGCCTGCTCCAGGACTATACCATCGCGGGGGGGCACGGCATCCGCCGCTATGGTGGGAAGAAGCGGACCCACGTCAACCAGTACCTCGGACCCCACATCGAGCACGAGATGAACCGCTGCATCCAGTGTTATCGCTGTGCCCGCTTCTACCAGGAGTATGCTGGCGGTCGCGACTTCGGGGTCATGGGGAGTGCCCGGCGGGTCTACTTCGGCCGGTTCGCGGCAGGTGTCCTGGAATCCCCTTTCGCCGGCAATCTCGTCGATATCTGCCCCACGGGGGTCTTTACCGACAAGACCGCCCGTTTCCGGGCGCGTTACTGGGACTACGACATGGCCCCGTCGGTCTGTCCCCACTGCTCCCTGGGGTGTGCCATCACCCCCGCCGCCCGTTATCGGGAACTGCTCAAGACCATGGGGCGGAGGAACGACGCGGTGAACGGCTGGTTCATCTGTGACCGGGGGCGGTTCAGCAACGCGCTGGTGAACGATCCGGAGCGGCCGCGGGTGCCGCTGGTGGACGGTCAGGAAACGGGTTGGGATGAGGCGCTTGATGCCCTGGTTCTCCGTCTCGGCGAACTTCTCGACCTTTACGGGGAGGGGAGCGTGGCGGTGGTCGGTTCGCCCCGGCTGGCACTGGAAGGGAGCGTGCTCCTGCCGGCTCTCGCTGCCAGTGCAGATGCGGGGTTTCTCTCGTACTTTGCCGATGAAGGTACGGGGGACCGGACGGCTGCTGCGGTCGGTCAGCTGACAGGAGAAAATGCCGCGTCCCAGGCTGACATACGGGAGAGTGACGGTATCGCCATTGTTGCGTGTGATCTCCTGGCGGAAGCACCCATGCTGGCATTGGCCGTGCGCCAGGCATGGCGGAAGGGGGCCCGGCTCTTCATGGTGGGAGGTGACAGGGGAACAGCGCTGGCGGAAACGGCCGGCGTGGAGATCACCACTTTGGATACCCTGGCAGCCGTGCCACTCGACCAGTTCACGCAACCGGTGGTCATCTGCGGGACGGCCACGGCGGACCATGCAACCATCGAAGCCGTAGCAGCGGCAGGGGCAAAGATCGTCTATACTCTATCCGGCCCCAACGCCTTTGCTGCGGCGCTGCTCTCCCATGAGCACGGCGCCGGTTCCCTGACTGAAGCGGTGGCGACGGGGAGGGTGAAGGGGATCATCGCCCTGGAGGCGGACATCCCGGAAGAACTGCTGGCGGCCGTCCCCTTCGTGGCTGCTGCCGACTGGCTCCCGACCGCCGCCGTTCGGCAGGCCCAGATCGTCCTCCCCACCACGGCCTGGGTGGAGATGGACGGTACCTTCCTCAACAACGAGGGGCGGGCCCAGCGGTTCAGGAGGGTGATGCAGCCGGGGCTCCCCATCAAAGGGCTGGACCCGGCTGGCCATCCCCCCCGGGTCCATCGTGTCATGTCGCTGGGGGGCGATGTCCTTCCCGCCTGGCGGGTAATTGCCGCGCTCATCGAGAGGCTCGGCGGGGAGAAGGTCGAAGAGCCGTTAAGCGGCCGGTGGGAAGTATTGCGGAACCTCGATCCGGAAGGGGAGGGGGTGCTCATTCATGACTGACTGCACCCTCGACCTAATGTTACTGGCCGCCAAGCTCGGCCTGGTCTTCTTCGTCATCCTGACCCTGGCCGCTTACCTGGTCTTTGCCGAGCGGCGCATCCTTGGCTGGATCCAGGACCGGAAGGGGCCGAACCGGGTCGGGCCGATGGGGCTTCTCCAACCGCTGGCCGATCTGATAAAGATGCTGACCAAAGAGGATGTCCGGCCGGATGGTGCCGACAAGTGGCTCTTCTATCTGGCCCCCGCCATGGCCGCCATCCCGGCCATCCTCATCTTTGCCGTCATCCCCTTCGGTGCGCCCCTTGAAATCCTGGGCCGGGAGATACCGATGGTGGTGAGTGACCTGAACGTGGGGCTCCTCTTCTTCATGGCCCTCTCTTCCATCGCCGTCTACGGCGTGGCCATCGGCGGCTGGGCCTCCAACTCAAAGTATGCCCTCCTCGGCTCCATCCGCGGCCTGGCCCAGCTCATCTCTTATGAGCTCTCCATGGGACTCTCCCTCGTGCCGGTGGTGATGCTCGCCCGCTCCTTCCGTCTTACCGACATCGTCAACGCCCAGGCCGGCGGCTGGTTCATTCTCTACCAGCCCGTCGCCTTCGTCATATTTCTCGTCAGCATCGCCGCCGAGTGCAAGCGGATACCCTTCGACCTCCCCGAGGCGGAAGGGGAACTGGTGGCCGGCTTCCATGCCGAGTATTCGGGAATGCGCTTCGGCCTCTTCTTTGTCGGCGAATATATCAACATCATCGTCCTCGGGGGACTGGCGGCGACCCTGTTCCTCGGCGGCTGGCACGGCCCCGTTCTTCCCCCTGTCGTCTGGTTTTTCCTGAAGGTCATCGCCTTCGCCTTCTTTTTCATCTGGATGCGCGGCACCCTGCCACGTCTGAGGTACGATCAATTAATGCATTTTGGTTGGAAAGTGTTGACGCCCCTTGCTTTGCTCAATATACTTGTTACCGGCTGGTGGCTTATGTTCCGTTGAACCGGTTTACCTATCTCTTGCTTGAAGATGTCACCATAAGGAGGACGGGGCTATGACAGAGATCGTAACGGGCAGCATGAACAGAAAGGGGGACATTGCTATGCAGAACGTCAATGTGGTCAACAAGGACGGGCACACAGCTCTGATGGACGCGGCAAAGGAAGGAGACGTTGAAGCAGTCAAGGACCTGCTCCACCGCGGGGCCGAGGTGGATGCGAAGAGTTCCAAAGGTAAAACGGCCCTTCACTACGCAGCAGCCAACGGCAAGCTTGATGTTGTCAATCTCCTGATAGCCAGCGGTGCCGACCTGAATTCTCGTGACCGGGACTGGCATACTCCCCTGATGCTCGCCGCGATTTACGGTTGCAACCACACTGTCCAATCCCTCCTGAACAACGGGGCCGATGCCAACGCCAAGACCCTCGCCGGCACAACCGCCATGGCTTATGCCGAAAACAACGACCACCCCTTAGCCCATGCCCTCTTGAAAAAAGCCCAACGGGCGAAAGAAACAACCGCATAGAGAGTTCCGGAGAGGGGCGGGAGATTCCCGCCCCTTATTGCGTCAAGCACGGAGCGTTTCCCATGTCTCTCCTCACCGATATCAAGGCGCTGGGCGCCGGTTTCTGGACCACCTGGAAACACATGTTCCGCAGACCGGTGACGGTCCAGTACCCGGAAGAAAAACGCGTTCCCTTTCCCCGTTATCGTGCCCGCATCGTGCTTACCCGCGACCCCGACGGGGGTGAGCGCTGCGTCGCCTGTTATCTCTGCTCCGCCGCATGCCCTGTGGACTGCATCTCCATGCAGGCTGCAGAGCACGACAACGGCCGCCGCTATGCGGCCTGGTTCCGGATCAATTTCTCCCGCTGCATCTTCTGCGGCCTCTGCGCCGAGGCCTGTCCCACCATGGCGATCCAGATGACCCCCGACTACGAGATCTGCAAACGGGACATCATGGATCTGGTCTATGAGAAGGAGGACCTCCTCATCGACGGCTGCGGCAAGGATGCCGAATACAATTTTTACCGGCATGCCGGGATCGGCGTTGTGACCCCGCGTGGAGGGAACCCTGACGAGGAACCGCCGGTGGATGTGCGGGGATTGATGCCTTAAAAACCAGTAACTAGTGAAAAGGGAAAGGTGAACTGACGTCCGGTTCTTTTCACTTTTTACTTTTTACTTTTCACAGATTATGGAACAGATTCTCTTCTACATACTGGCCGCCGTGGCGGTCATCGCCACCATCTTCGCCATCACGGAGAAGCATGCGGTGCATGCCATTGCCTATCTGGTCACCTCCTTCTTTGCTCTTGCGGTGGTCTTCTATCTCCTCGGTGCGCCGCTGGTGGCGGTGTTCGAGGTGATCATCTATGCCGGCGCCATCATGGTCCTGTTCCTCTTCGTCATCATGATGCTCGACCTGGGACATCCGGAAAAGGCCGTCCGTCCCGGCATGGGTGACTGGTGGCCGGCGCTCGTCCTGGGAGCGGTTGTCGCCGGCGCGGTCATCGCCCTGGCTGCGTCCAGCGAGGTGCCATCGCCGGGGGGTGCTCCCGTCATCGGCGTACGGGAGTTTGGCAGGGCACTGTTCCAGAAGTACGGCATCGCCGTGGAAATCATCTCCATGCAGCTGCTGTTTGCCCTGGTTGGCGCATTGTATTTAGGGAGGCGACGGTGATAGTCCCCCTGGAACACGTGCTCATCCTCGCCGCCATTCTCTTCGCCCTGGGGCTCGTCTGCGTCATGGTCTGGCGGTCGAATGTCATCATGCTCCTCATCGGCATCGAAATCATGCTCAATGCCGCCATGCTCGCCTTCGTCGGGGGAGCGGCGCGGTGGGGGATGGCAGACGGTCAGGTGTTTGCCCTCATGATCATGGCCATGACTTCAGCCGAGGTCTCCCTGGCCCTGGCCCTGGTGGTCTACCTGCACCGGCGGAAGAAGACGGTGAATGTGGATGAATTCAGTGATCTCAAAGGATAAGTCTGCAACAAGGATTTAGAGGCACAGAGAAAAAACAAAAGGAAATGGGACGCGGATCACATCTGAAAAAGCGGATCAAACAGTAACCATATGATTTTGATTTCTGATCCGATTTGATCCGATTTTTTCGCCTGTACCGTGTCCCATTCAAGGTTTTACGGTTCTGAATGAAACTCTACCTCGCGCTCATACTCATCCTCCCCCTTCTGGGGGGTGTGGTGAATGCTCTCTTCGGCCGGAAACTGCCGCGCCGCCTGGCGGAAACCCTTGCCTGCGGCGTGGTGTGGGGGGCGTTCGGCTTCTCGCTCCTGACCCTTGCCGCCTACCGGGGGCCGGTAAAGGTGGAGATTGCCTCCTGGCTGGCGGCATTCGATTTCCAGGCGCCGATCACCCTCTATCTCGATCCCCTGTCGCTGGTGATGGTCCTGATGATCACCTTTGTCTGCGGCCTGATCCATGTCTACGCCGTCGGCTACATGGCCGACGACCCCTGCTACGCCCGCTTCTTTGCGCTCCTTAACCTGTTCGTCTTCGCCATGCTCGTGCTGGTGCTGGCGGAGAACCTGCCGCTCCTCTACCTGGGATGGGAGGGGGTCGGCTTCTGCTCCTACGCCCTCATCGGCT
Organism: Deltaproteobacteria bacterium; assembly: GCA_021848385.1. GTDB lineage: Bacteria > Desulfobacterota > Desulfuromonadia > Geobacterales > Geobacteraceae > Geomobilimonas. The sequence goes on along the minus strand of JAJZUQ010000021.1, from coordinate 14,977 downwards.
TCTGGTACCGGGAGGAGAAGAACGCCACCGCCGGCCGCAAGGCGTTCATCGTGACGCGGATCGGCGACACCGCCTTCGGCATCGCCATCGTCTGGATGTTCCAGCTCTTCCACACGGTCTCCCTTACCGAGCTGAACGGCATGGGGTTTCTCATGCCGGCCGGGGTGATCACCGGCCTCGGCCTGCTCCTCCTCATCGGCGCCATGGGGAAATCGGCCCAACTCCCCCTCACCGTCTGGCTTCCCGACGCCATGGCTGGCCCGACCCCCGTTTCCGCCCAGATCCACGCCGCCACCATGGTGACCGCCGGGGTCTATCTTCTTGCCCGGATGTTCCCCCTCATCGGCATTTCGACCACGGTCCAGGCGGCCATTGCCCTGACGGGCGGTCTCACCGCCTTCTACGCCGCCACCTGCGCCTTGGCCCAGCGGGACCTGAAACGGGTGCTCGCCTACTCCACCATCAGCCAGATCGGCTTCATGATGCTCGGAGTCGGCTGCGGCGCCATCACCGCCGCCACTTTCCACCTCCTCGTTCACGCCTTCTTCAAGGCGCTCCTCTTCCTGGGGGCCGGCTGTGTCATAACCGCCCTCCACCACGAACAGGACATCTTCCGGATGGGTGGGCTGCGCACGAGCCTGCCGCGCACCTACTGGCCGTTCCTGGCTGGTGCCCTCTGTCTTGCCGGCATTCCCCTCACGGGGGGGTTCTTCAGCAAGGACGCCATTCTCCTGGCAGCATGGGAGAAGGGAGGAGCGTTGTATGGCGGGCTCTACCTCCTGGGCCTCCTCACCGCGCTCCTCACCTCCATCTACACCTTCCGGATGGTCTACCTGGTGTTCGGGGGGGAACATATATCTGAACCTCTTCCCGCAAAAACACCCCCTCCCTTTATGGGAGGGGGCATGGGGGAGGGCACCCAGCCAACCCTCACCCATCAAGGGGGAGGGAGATCAGTGCTGCCGGCAGTTATGGAGGTGACCCTCATCCCCTTGGCGCTGCTCGGGCTTTTCGGCGGTATCCTCAATCTGCCGGAGTATCTGACGAAGGGATGGCTCGGTGAGTTCCTGATGACGGCCGGAGCAAAGGTTTCCCACGGTGAGGAGATTGTTCTCCAGGGAATAGCTGCACTCGTTGCGCTGGCGGGCCTTGCCGTGGCCCACTATCGATACGGCGTCCACCGTGCCGAGCGGCTTGCGGCGGCGGAAGCGGAGCCGGCGGGAGTTACGGCATTTCTCCTCAATGGCTGGTACCTGGATGGCCTCTACCGTTTCCTCTTCATCCGCCCCTACGAGACAATTTCCCGCTTCCTCTGGACGCGGATCGACGAGGGAGTCATCGACGACTCCCTGGATCGGCTGGCCGACGGCATCGCCCGAACCGGAGAACGGTGCGGCAACTGGACCACCGGCCGGGTTTCGCTCTACATCACGAGCTTCGCCGCCGGGCTGGCGCTGATCCTGGGGTGGCTGGCGTGGGGAGTATGGTGATGGCCGCCAACTACCTCCTCACTACACTCATCTTCCTTCCTCTGGCTGGTGCTCTGATCCTGCTGGCATTCTGGCGTCGTGACCGGTGGGCGAAGGTGACCGCCATCGGGTTTGCCGGTGTGGAGCTGCTGCTGGCGGCATGGCTCCTGGTGGCACCGCCTGCGGGGACGACCCGGCTGCCCGGCTTTTTCCTGCTGGAGGACTTCCCCTGGATCGAACGGTTCGGCATCCGCTACACCCTGGGGATGGACGGGATCAGTCTGCTGCTGGTCGTCCTCACCGCTTTCATCACGCTGCTCGCCATGCTCGTTTCCTGGCGGGGGATCTCCCAGCGGGTGCCGCTCCACTACCTCATGCTGCTCGTCATGGAGAGCGGGATCATGGGGGTCTTCCTGGCGCTGGACTTGTTCCTCTTCTACCTTTTCTGGGAAGTGATGCTGATCCCCATGTTCTTCCTCATCGGTATCTGGGGGCACGGCCGGCGCATCTACTCGGCGGTCAAGTTCTTCATCTACACCATGACCGGCTCACTCCTCATGCTCATGGCCATCATCGGTATCTACCTCATCCACGGAGCCCAACGGGGTAATTATACCTTTGCCCTCCATGAGCTGATCGGCACCAATCTTGATCCCGGCACAGCCCTCTGGCTCTTCGGCGCCTTTCTCTTTGCCTTCGCCATCAAGGTGCCGGTATTTCCACTCCATACCTGGCTCCCCGACGCCCATACCGACGCCCCCACCGCCGGAAGCGTTATCCTGGCCGGGCTGCTCCTGAAGACAGGTGCCTACGGCCTGATCCGCTTCGGCTACCCCCTGTTCCCCTCGGCGGCCGCTACGGTCACCCCGCTCCTCATCACGCTGGCCGTCATCGGCATCGTCTACGGTTCCTGGGTCGCCTATGCCCAAGAGGATATGAAGCGGCTTGTCGCCTACTCCAGCGTCGGCCACATGGGATTCGTGGCCCTCGGCATCGCCGCCTGGTCACCCGTGGCGCTCTCCGGCGCCGTGCTCCAGATGGTGAACCACGGCATAACCACCGGCGCCCTCTTTGCCCTGGTGGGGATGCTGGACGAGCGGACCGATACGCGGGAGATTGCTGCCTACGGCGGGGTCTGGGGGAAGGCACCGATGCTCGCCTTCTTCTTCCTTCTCTTCTCCATGGCGTCGGCGGGGCTGCCGGGGCTCAACAACTTCGTCGGCGAGTTTCTCATCCTGGCCGGGGCCTTCCGGGTCACCCCCGTGGCGGTGGTGATCGCCTTCGTCGGCATCGTCTTGCCCCTCATCTACACGGTCCGGTTGGTGCAGCAGGTGCTGTTCGTGGAAGAGCGCCGCCCCCTGACTCTCCCCGACCTTTCCCTCCGGGAAGGGTCGATCCTGGCGGTGCTGGCGCTGACAGCCATCTGCCTGGGGGTCCACCCGTCGCCGCTCCTCGACCTGCTCAAGGTGCCGGTGGCGCTGCTGACGGGAAATTAAAAGCGTTAACCACAGAGGGCTCAGAGGGAAAACGTTGTTGTCATATTTGAAGTTAAGTGGCAAGAAATTGGGGTTGTTGATGAATTTCAACGTCGTTCATCTGCGCGACGGAATAAAACGGGTTATCCTCTGAGAAACCTCCGTGCCCTCTGTGGTAAATAGAATGGTGAAATTGTGTCGATAGCCGATCTCTGGACAATCATGCCGATTCTCATTATCGCCTGCGGCAGCGTACTGGTGCTTCTGCTGGGGGCAGTTGCCCCGGGGCGTTATCTGACCACGGTGGGGGTGACGACTTGTCTCGGCGCTGCTCTCTGGACAGTGCAGTTTCCTCCCGTTGCGGTTGCCCCACAGATCGGGGTGGCGCTGACTCCGCTGGCGCGCATCTTCATGGTCCTTTTCGCCCTTGCCGGGGCGGCGACGCTCCTCCTCTCCCATGATTTCAACGAACGGCGCGGCATACGGGGAGAGGAATACCCGGCCACCATCCTCTTTGCCGTCTTCGGCATGACGGTGCTCAGTGCCGCCACTACCCTTCTTACCCTCTTTCTTGGCTTGGAGGCGCTCACCTTCGCCTTCTACATTCTGGTCGCCATGGATACCGGCAGCAGCAGGGGAGCCGAGGCGGGGCTCAAGTATCTGCTCCTCGGCGCCATCTCCGCCGCCTTCCTCGCCTTCGGCATCGCACTCATCTACGCTGCCACCGGAACGCTGGAGATAGTGCCGGCTATGTCGGCGGCGGCACGGAGCGTTGGTGGCCGCCCGCTGGCGCTTGCCGGGTGGGGGTTCATCCTGGCGGGGGCTGCCTTCAAGATGTCACTCGTCCCGGCACACCTCTGGACCCCCGACGTCTACCAGGGGGCCCCCCCGCCGGTGGTCGCCTTCCTCTCCACCGGTTCCAAGGGGGCGGCCGTCCTTTTTCTCATTTTCCTCCTCCGGCCGGCCGGCCTCATTCCGGCGCTGCATGCCCCCCTCTGGTGCCTTGCCCTCCTCTCCATGGCGGTGGGGAATCTTGCGGCACTGCGCCAGCAGAGCATCAAGCGGCTCCTGGCCTATTCGTCCATCGCCCAGATGGGGTACGTCGCTCTGGCGCTCCTCACCGGCAGCCGGGAGGGGTATGGAGCGGCTGCTTTCTACGTGATGCTCTACACCGCCATGAATCTGGCCGCCTTCGGTGCCATTGCCTCCCTGAGTGCCAAGGACGACCTGGAAAGCATCGAAGAATACCGCGGTCTCGGCTACGCTCGACCCTTTACCGCCGGCGTCCTGGCCCTCGCCCTCTTCGCCCTGGCGGGGATCCCCCCCACCGGCGGGTTCATGGGGAAATTCTTCGTCTTCGCCGCCGCCCTCCGGGGTGGTGAACCGCTGCTGGCCATTTTCGGCATCCTCACCGCAGCGGTGTCGGTCTATTTTTACCTGCGGGTGGTGGTCAACCTCTACCTCAGCCCCGCCACGGCAGAGATAACCGCTAACCCGCCGACCCCGTTCGAGATCGTTCCACTTGCAGTCGCCTCCTTTACCATTCTTCTGCTCGGGATCTATCCAGCACCCCTCATGGCGGTTATCGAAGCGGCCCTTAACTGACCAGACAACAACGAAGACGATCGGAAAGTGAGTGTGGGTGGAGTCTCGGGAGTGAAGGGAAGAGTCCGAGCGGCAGCGGACACTCGCCGAAAGTGATCTTGTGTATGTGGGCTGCAAATTACATCATGGCCGGTCAGAACGGGCACCGGTCAAGGTCCGCAGCGGAGGGATCGACCGAAACGGACGAGATTCCGCCCGCACTCACTGATTACTATTATTGAATATTCAATAAAAAAAGGCGGGGATCGCTCCCCGCCTCGAAATTCCTTTCCTATCGCGTCATTATTTCACTTGGTTATCACGAACTCCTGCCGCGTTTTGTCCCACGTGTATCCTTTGCCGCTCCAGATAGCCTCGATGGTCTGCCAATCGAGGCCGAGCCCCTTCATCTCCTCGGTCAGGTAATAGGCGGGCATGATTTCGTTGTCGTCAATCCTGCCGTCACCGTTCGTATCCGCCCAGTGCCGGCCGTTGATCGTGATCGTGCTCGCTCCGCCGATGGCTTCCGTGCGGGTTGAGTCGCCACGCTGCATCACCACCTTGCCGGTAAACGATGCCGTCGAATCGAGGGGAGCGTCCTGTGGAATCCGTACCGTGCAGGAAATGGTGACGGTCTCGCTGCCACCAGGGAGGAGCCATTTCAGTTCACCGCTCGATGATTGGCCTGTCGATGGCCGGGGAATGGCGTTTACCAGTTGCCAGCCGGCGGGGAGCTGAGCCCTGATGATGATACCACCCGTGCCGGCTTCCCGGCGCAGCACCTTGATCTGAACGGGGATGACCTCTCCCGGTGCTCCGAAATGGGGGATCCATCTGACAGCCGCAGGGGCTGTTGTGGTTGGGCGTAGCAGCAGCAAGGCCGTTACCAGTACCACCGTAATCAGCAGGATAACCAACAGCCAACGACGCCGTGGGGGTGGCTGTTGGGGGGAGGGCTCTTCTTCCGGGAGAGAGGGCTCCTCTTCCCGGCGCAGGATCTCGGCGAGGGGAACCTCAAGGGCGGTAGCCAGTTTTTCCGCGTTGTCCCGTTTTATGGTGGGGTATCGGTTGTTTTCCCAGCGTGAAATGGTATCGGTGGTCACCCCGACCACGTTTGCCACGTAGAGCTGGGTCAGTTTTTTGGTCTCCCGGATGCTCTTGACGCTGCTGCCGTCGACGGCAACCGCCGGGGGGGAGTTCTTTTCCGGTTTGTCGCTGATTTCATTCATGGCCCCCATTTTAGCAGAAATATTACAGATTCCCTCTTTTTTTTCGTGGAAGTGTCTCCGGCCGGAACCCGACATCGGGTCGTAAATAACCCGATGTCGATGGCGGAATGGGGAAAAGCGTGGTACTTTCTATCTCAACGGATGACCCATCCAACTCTTTTTGCGAAAGGAAACAAATCATGAAAAGAATCATCGCAGCAGTAGCACTCACCCTGTTCACCACAGGACTGGCCCTCGCCGCCGACACCATCACCCTGCCGGCCAGAAACGGCAACATCACCTTCCCCCACAAGCAACACCAGGAAACTCTGAAGGACTGCAAGATCTGCCACGAAAAGGGGCCGGGAAAGATCGAAGGATTCGGCAAGGATTTCGCTCACAAGACCTGCAAGGGGTGCCATGAGACGAAGAAGCAGGGGCCGACGAAGTGCGGTGAATGCCACAAAAAATAAGCACAGCTTCGTCAAAAGTCCATCTGCGGCGTTGCCTTCCCTCTTCGTCATTGCGGCGTACTGATGTACGCCTCACTCCTCAAAGGAAAGGCGCCTTGCATCTGGAGCTTTTTACTGTGCCGTAGCGTGCCTTCGGCACGAAGGAAAACCAGAAAAGGGGTGGTCGAAAGACCGCCCCTTTTCTGTTGCGACAGGGGGGCAAAGATAGTATCTTCATGGCCTCATGAAGCGCTATTTTTCTGAAAATGCCATCCTCCAGCTGCGGGAGTCGATCGACGATGCCGACGGGAACGAGGTCTTCTTCCTCGGCCGGACCGACGAGGCCCGGCTGGTGATCGAGGTGGAGCCACTCGCCCGGGGGAACCGGGATGCCGTGGCCGCCATCATGATTGCTACCTCTTTTGGCGACGTCGTCATCCACAACCACCCCACCGGTCGACTCTCACCTTCCCAGGCCGATCTGGAGATCGCCTCCATTCTGGGGAACCAGGGTGTCGGATTCTACATCATCGACAATCTGGCCGAACGCTGCTACCAGGCGGTGGCCCCCTTTGCCCGCAAGGCGGTGGAGCATCTTTCGTTCCCCGAGGTAGAGCGGTTCTACGCTCCGGAGGGTCCCCTTGCCGGTCTTCCCGGTTATGAATTCCGGGAGGAGCAGACCCGCATGGCATTTGCCGTAGCCGAAGCTTTCAACGGGGAGAAGGTGGCGGTCATCGAGGCGGGGACCGGCACCGGCAAATCCCTCGCCTACCTTCTTCCCGCCGCCCTCTGGGCCACTCGCAACAAGGAGCGGGTGGTCATCTCCACCAACACCATCAATCTCCAGGAGCAGCTCACCCGGAAGGACATTCCCTTCCTGCAGAGCCACGGCGGCCTGGAGTTCAAGGCCGTCCTTGTCAAGGGGAGGAGCAACTACCTCTGTCTACGAAAACTGGCGACGGTAAAGAGCGAGCCGGCCCTTTTCAAGGACGAGGCGGCGGAAGAGCTGGATGCGCTCCTGGCATGGAGCGAAATAACCCGGGACGGTTGCCGGAGCGACCTTAACTTCATCCCCCGGGACGAAACCTGGGAAGAGCTCTGCTGCGAAGCGGACCAGTGCGGAAGGGTCAAGTGCCCAAACTACAGCCGCTGTTTCTTCTATACCGCCAGGCGGGCGGCCGCCAGCGCCGATCTTCTTGTGGTCAACCATTCTCTCCTCATGGCCGACGTTGCGGTACGCCAGGAGACCGGCTATGCCTCTACGGCCATCCTTCCCCCCTTCGAGCGGCTTATCGTCGACGAGGGGCATCACCTGGAGGACGTGGCAACCAGTTATCTCTCGAACCAGGTGACCCGCCAGGGGCTCGTGAAGCTGTTCGGCAAGCTCCAGCACCCACGCAAGCATCAGCGTGGGCTCCTATCCCAGCTTTCCCTGCAACTCTCCCGGGATGTACCGGAGGCGCTTGATGATCTCTACATGGAGATCGCCGCTATCCTGGAAAGCCGTCTCATCCCCCACCGTGCCACCCTGGTGGAGCGGGCGTCCGGCACCCTTGACGCCATAGGACTTGCCCTCCTTTCTCATCTGAAACGGACCGGCGACAAGGTTGGCGAGCAGAAACTCCGCGTTACCCCCGCACTCTATGCCACCCCCTTCTGGCAGGAGACGGAAGACCGGGTCCGGGAACTGGCACGGGAGCTGGCCGATTACACGGCGGCACTGCGGGGATTCCTCAAGGCATGCGGCAAACTCCCGGACAAGGCCGCGGAAAAGCTTTCAGGGAGCCTCATTGATCTGAAGGGGGTCACGGGGCGGCTGGAAGGGGTGGTGGAGCAGCTTCTTTTTTTTGCGGGGCGCGAGGAGGGGTTCTGTCGATGGTTCGAGGTGAGCCGGGGACAGCGGGGGATGACCGTGCGTCTCTGCTCGTCTCCCCTGGAGGTGGCCGAATCACTCAAGAAGGTAGTGCTGGACAAATTCCGGACAGTGGTCGTCACCTCCGCTACCCTGGCAGTGGGGGAAAAGTTCGACTATCTGGAGCGGCGGACCGGCATCAACCTCCTCCCCCGGGAGCGGGTCACGGAGCTGCTCCTCGCCTCCCCCTTTGACTACGGGCGCCAGGCCTTTGTCGGTATCCCCGCCGATCTGCCGGAGCCGACCTCTCCCGCCTTCGAAGCGGCGTTGGGAGAAGTACTGCTGGAGGGGCTGACCATCTCCCAGGGGCGTGCCTTCGTCCTCTTTACCTCCTACGACCTTCTGAGCCGCATCCATGGGCGGCTGTCCAAACCTCTCGCGGCTCGGGGGCTGACACCGCTCCGCCAGGGGGAGCTCAACCGGCACCTTCTCCTTTCCCGTTTCAAGAAGGAGCAGAATGCAGTGCTGTTCGGTACCGATTCTTTCTGGGAGGGGGTGGACGTACAGGGGAGGGCGCTGGAGATGGTGGTGATAACCCGTCTCCCATTTCGTGTCCCGACCGAACCGATCCTGGAGGCGCGGGCCGAGCACATCACCCGGATGGGGGGGGACCCGTTCATCGAGTACACCGTCCCCCAGGCGGTGATCAAGTTCAAACAGGGTTTCGGGCGGCTCATCCGGAGCCGGGAAGATCGGGGGGCGGTGCTGATTCTGGACAGCCGCGTGTTGTCCAAGAATTACGGGCGCTACTTTCTTCAGGCACTCGCCGGGGTGGAGCCGGTCAGGGAAAAACGGGAGGAGGTGCTGGCCCGGATGGCCGAGTTCTTCAACCCTTCTCCCGCATCAGGCGTTTAGCGGCGAAGTTGTAGCACTGGACATAGGAAAGGATCGTCAGGATAAACGAGAAGAAGATGACGCTCAACACGAACCGGTCCTGGGGCGCCTTGAAAATGAAGGTGATGAAGAAGATGAATATGGCCGTCTTGATGCTGTCGCCGATGATCCTCTTTGACCGGAGTTTCTTCTGTTCCTCCTCGGAAAGATCGGAGGCGCAGGAGTCCACTTCCCGCTCCGCCTGCCGTCCGGCGAACTTGTTGAGAGGGTAGAACAGGGCGAGCTGGATCACCAGTGACACGACCACGCTGTGGAGGAAACGCTGGGGACGTCCCTCGGCCTGCAAGCCAGCCTGGAAATTCATCGCCATGTAGACGAGGAGAATAACGAGGAACACCTGCACAACCAGGTAGATAGTGGTCAACCGCCGCAACCGTTTAAAATCAAAGCTTTTTGCCATGGTTTCTCCAGAATTAACAGGGTGTTATTCAACTGCATGCAGCACGTACCATAACAAATAAAATGGCGTTTTACAAGCAAAGAATACAGCTTCCTGCCAACTTCTCCAACGACAGGCGAAACTCCTCTGGGTGCCCGGCGAGCCAGCTGCTCCCTTTCCCGGCATAAATTTTACGCACGAAAAAAGGGATGGTCTTTCGACCACCCCTTGTCAGACTTTCAATCAGGCAGATCTTATTTCTTGTGGCATTCCCCGCACTTCGTCGGTCCCTGCTTCTTCACGTCATGGCACCCCTTGCAGAGCTTGTGGGCAGCATCTTTGCTGAGGGTGAGTTTGCCGGGAGCCGCATCGCCGTGACATACCTTACATGCGTTTGCTGCACTGTGGGCCTTGTGGTTGAAAGTGACATTGCCGTTCTTTGCGGTCAACGTCACTGAATCAGCAGCCATTGCCATTGTCGCGGCAAAAGCGACCATCATTACGCCAGCAAGAATCCGTTTCATTAATATCCCCCAGAAAAACGTAGTATTAAAGCCTGCCAAATATAATTGTATAATTAAAACTTGTCAAGCATGGTTGACGGGAATCGTCTATTTTTTATGGCAATCTGCGCATTTAGTCGGTCCGTGCTTCGTCTCATGGCATCCCTTGCAGAGTCTGTGTGCCGTTGCTTTGTTGATGTCGATCTTGCCGGGCCTTCCTCCGCCGTGGCAAACCTTGCATTCGAGGCGGGCATTGTGTGCTGCATGATTGAAGGTGACGTTTCCGTTTTTTGCAGGCATGACTACCGTATCGGCAGCCATAGCCATTGTTGCGACACATGCAACCATCACTGCACCAGCAAGAATTCTCTTCATGTATCTGCCTCCATGCGAGGATTGTTAAAACTGGCTTAATGTATTACCGTAATAAAAACTTGTCAAGGGTTTACCCACCGCTCATGCCACGGCCCGAGCCACCGTAACCACTCTGACCTCCGTCGCGCCCGCCCCTTTCAGGGCTCGCGCGCATTCGGTCACCGTGCTTCCCGTGGTAAAGACGTCGTCAACGAGAAGAACCCGTCGCCCCTCCACCCGGGATGGCGCACTTACGGCGAACGCCCCGCGAACGTTGGCTGTCCGTTCAGCTGCAGAGAGATTTATCTGGGGTTCGGTCCAGCGGATGCGGCGCAGGCAGGTTCGGTCCAAAGGGAGCTGCCATTGGTGGGCAAGCACCTGACCGATCAGCACCGCCTGGTTGAAGCCACGCTGACGCAGGCGCCTGACATGGAGCGGCACCGGTACCACCAGGTCGGAGGTGATGGCAGCGGCCCAGGGCGCAAGAGTTTCGGCAGTAATCAGGCCGAGAGGGCGTGACAGCTGGACCCGCTGGTCATACTTGAAACGATGGATCATCTCCCTGACCGGCCCGTCGAACCGGGTAGCGGCCCGGGCGGCATCGAAGCGGGGAGGGGAAATGGAGCAGGCGCCGCAGCGGTGGTCGAAACCGTCGATTGTGCCGAACGGCATGCCGCAGAGGTCGCAGAGGGGTGATGAGATGGTGGTAATTGACTCCCGGCAGCCGGCACAGATGTGAAGCGGGCCGGCCGCCGGGATAAAGGTGCGGCAGATATGACAGAGGGGAGGAAAGAGGATATCGAGAAATGCGCGTAGCACTCGTTAACTCAGAGCCCCAGCTCTTCGTTTACCACCAGGACCCGCATGTCAGTCAGACGCGGTTTCCGGTCAATGATGGTGGTGACGCGGCAGATCCGGTCGGGCGAATTGCAGTCACTGCAGAAACCGGTCTTGGCGCAGGGGGTGTTGTAGTTGAGCCGCTTTGCGTTGGGTGGGGAAGCCCAGTTTTTCACCCGTTTGATGGCGTCATTAATGTCACCGTCTACCAGCTTGTTCCGACCGACAACCACGATCACCTGCCGGGGGCCGAAGAACATGGAGGCGGCCCGATTGCCGACACCGTCGATGTTGACGAGGATGCCGGAAAGGGTCACCGCGTTGCTGCCGGTGAGGAACAGATCGCAGGTCAACTGGCGGCGCAAAATGGCGATCCTTTCTTCCGGGGAGAGTCCCGGCACGTTATGGATGAGAAGCTCCTTTCCCTGTGCGCGAAGCGCGTCGATAACCTGTAGATCGACTACCGACAGGGAACCGCCAAAACCGATGGCTTGTGCGGCAGCCGCTTCCTTAAGTATGTACTCCTGTGCCGAATCGGCCGTGGGGCAGTAGACGGCGGTAAAGCCATTCTTGCCGAGAGATTCCACCGCCTTTTCGCACTTCTGTTGGTGGGTCCATGCCACCAGTTCCTGGGTCTGTGTCATGATGTTCCTCCGATTGAAATAGTTGCCGGCCAAGTCGCCGGGTCCTGACGGTAGTAACGGCTCAACTCCTCGTAGAGAGCCAAGTGATGCTCCTTAAGTCCTCGAGGGTTCTCAAAGAATGCTTCCGTCGCCACGGCGAAGAACTCCGCCGGGCTTTCGGCTCCGTAGGGGTCCAGCACGGAAACAGTTCCTCTGCCGACCTCTTCCTTCATCCGTACGTACTCGGCTTCCAGTGTCCGCTGCCAGTGTTTCCGGACGGCGCGTCGTGGGAAGAAAGGCGTTTCGTCCGTGATGCCGTCCTCGGCGTCCAACTGGTGGGCGAACTCATGGAGCACGACATTGTACGCGCCATCTCCGTCAACTCCCGCCATCTGTATATCCGCCCATGACAGCACCAGGGTCCCCTGCTCCCCTGATTCACCGCTGCGCCGGTCGGTTCCCGATGTCACCACCCCCGTCTCGTCCAGTTCCTCGAAGGGGGCCAGGTATTCATCCGGGTAGACGACGATGGATGAAAGGCCGGGATAATAATCGGTCTCCCGGTGGAGCAGGAGCAGACAGGCCTGGGCAGCTATCTTCACCCGGATACCGTCGGTAATCACGAGTCCACCCGCCCCTTCGAACTGCTTCTCCGCCAGGAAGACCAGGATGTGCCCCTTGAGTTCCTCCCGGTCGGTTAGTGGCAGGGAGTTGTAGAGGGGGACCTCCTGCTCAAGTATCCGTTCCCAGGCGGGAGGGAACGGCTGATTGCGGAGGCGATTGCGTCGCGAAGCGGTGATGAAGAGCACGATCACTCCACCTGGTCGGCGGACGCAGGACGCCAGCGGCTGACAAGCCGGGTCAGCTCACGGCCGTCCCGTTCGTTCATCAACTGGTGGACAAAAGAGGGGGACGTATCGTCTCTCGTCGGAGCGGATCGTGCCATGACCCAGTCGCCGTAGAGTGCTTCAGCACGGAAGGCGACCTCCAACTCAGTCAGCCGGAACGTGTCGGTTACCTCCGGAGGGATTGTCTCCAGCGCCCACTCGACATAGACGACGTTATTTACGTGGCGATTCAGGTCGAGATCCGAACGGCGCACCCGGAACGGCATCTCGGTTATCGCCTCCCCCAGTCGGGGTAGTGAAGGGAAATCGTCGTCCACTACCCGCCGGGTGAGGAGGGGGTAGTCGGGAAGGTGGGTGGCGAGGCGGACCGGCCTTCTGGTCGCCACGTCCACCACCGCCCAGGAACTGGTGACGAGCGCCAACGGGGTGCCGTCGGCTCTTAGTACTTCAAACTCGCGACAGGAGAAGAGTCCTGACCGGCTGGAGGGCCAGGTGCGGATGCGGACTACCTCACCCGTCCCTGCCTCACCCTCGAACCGCAGGTGGTAACGGGAAAGGACCCAGGTAAGGTTGCGCCGCATGAGATCGCTAACCGCGACCCCCAATATGCGGGCGTGGTCACCGGCCGCGTCCTGCAGGTAATTGAGGAGAACGGTCGGTCGAAGTTTCCTTGCCAGGTCCACTTCGTAGGACCGAACCCTGAACTGTTTCTCGTAGATGAGATCGGTCATGGCAATCCGTTCATCAGAAGGCGCCGCTCTTGTGGAGCAGTCGCGTCAGTGCCATGGCAAGTTGCCGGTATCCGGTGGCATTGGGATGGATGTAGTCCGATTTCAGGGAGCGATCCCCGAGTATGCGGGGAAGGGATTTTCCGTCGAAGGGGATGCCGAACTCGCCGGCGATTTCACCGTAGTAGGGGGGAGGGTCCATGGTAAGACTGAAGGAGGGTACTCCGACAAGGACAACGGAGATGCCCCGCTCCCGTGCTATCCGGACCATGGCGCGCAGATTGCTGGCCGTCTGCCGGCTGTCCAGGTGGCGAATGATGTCGTTCCCGCCAAGACAGAGAATCATGAGTGACGGCCGTTCCTGGTCGAGCACTAACGGAAGTCGTGCCAGACCCTCTGAGGTCACCTCCCCCGGCACCCCGGCATTCACCACCCGGAAACCGATCTCCCGGGCCAGGATTGCCGGGTAGCTCTCCTCCCGGGTGGCACCGGTGCCGTAAGTGATACTGTCACCAAAGGCAAGCACCACTCCATCCGGGGGAATTGGAGGCATCTTGGGGCGGGATGTGCAGCCGAAAAGGACCAGCAGAACTGCCATGGCTGTCAGGATCCGCATTGTTCCCGTTACCCCCGCACCGTTCCGGCGATAATTCCTGCCCCGTTGGGAAGTTCCAGGGGAATGCGCCGCACATCGATGAGCCCCGCGGCGGTCAGCATCTCCTTCAGTTCCCCTTCTGCATATGCTTGACCATGGGGGGTCCCCAAAAGCATGTTGAGGGAGAAGAGGGCGGGGAATACGGGGCCGTCCCTGGTGTCATCCAGGATGAACTCCTGCACCAGGAGAAGTCCCCCCGGCTCCAGGGCTGCCACCCCCCTTTTGAGGGTCACGGCGCACTCCTCCGGCCCCTCGCCGTGGAGTATGTGGGAGAGCCAGGCCACATCATAGCGTCCGTCGATCTCCCGGGTGATGAAGTCTCCGTCGGCAAAGGCGATCCGGTCGGACAGGCCGAAGCGGGTGATGGTCTTTTCCGCAAAGGGGCGGGTAGTGGGAAGATCGACTACCACTGCCGTCAGCTCCGGATTGTGGAGGCAGAAATGGATGGCATAGGTGCCGGGGCCACCCCCCAGGTCAAGAAGCCGCCGGCGACCGGTAAGATCGATGCGGGGAACAATGCGGGGAGCCACCTGCATCGCCAGGTTGAACATCCCCATCTCGAAGCTCTCCCTCGCCTCCGCATCGGTAGCGTGGGAATCACGTCTCCGGATCGGCTCACCGCTGAGCACTGCCTCGTCGAGGTGATCCCAGCTTTCCATCAGATGATGATGGTGCATGATGATGTGTCCCAGGTAGCCATGGGAGGACTTGGAGAGATGTTCTGCCGCAAAGGGAGTCGATGTGTAGATGTTGCCACTTTTCTCCAGAAGCCCCATGGCAGCAAGGGCGTTCAGAAGCATGGCGAGCCCGCGGGGGTCGAGGCGTAGTTGATCAGCCAGGGTCGCGGCGGTCGTCCCCCCTTCAGCCAGACAGGTGAAAATATCCAGCTTGACCCCTGCGTGGAGGGTGCAGGTGCTCCAGTACCCGCCGGAGAGTTGCAACAGGTCCGGGACAGACCAAGTTGTTTTTTCCATGGTACCCCCTTGTGCTGTACCGTATGTCAGAACGGATAGCCGAGGCCGACGAACACGGCGGGTCCGTCTTTTCAGAAGCGTA
>JAJZUQ010000020.1 GCA_021848385.1 Deltaproteobacteria bacterium | reverse complement strand
CCCAGTTCACGGACACAGGCCAGGGACTGGGCGGCGAACGCCTCATTCAGTTCGATCAGGCCGATATCGTCCAGCTTGAGCCCGGCCAGTTTTAGCGCCGCCGGAATCGCCGCCACCGGACCGATACCCATGATCTCCGGTGCCACCCCCTTGACGGCAAAGGCAACGAACCTTGCCATGGCCTTCTTGCCAGTCCTTTTCAGATATTCCTCGGAAACCACCAGAACCGCTGCCGCCCCGTCGGTCATCTGGGAGGAGTTGCCGGCGGTTACCGAACCGGTTGCCCTGAAGGCCGGCTTCAGTTTACCCAGCCCGGCCGCGGTCGTATCCTCCCGCACCCCGTCATCCGTATCCACCAGTTCCGTGGTCTTTTTCACCTTACCGTTCACCAGGGCACAGTTCTCCACCTCGACCGGTATGATCTCCTCCCTGAATTTCCCCGCCGCTATCGCTACCGCCGCCTTCTGATGGCTGGCCGCGGCAAAGGCATCCTGATCCTCGCGGCTGACCCCGTACTTGTCCGCCACCAGTTCGGCGGTGATCCCCATGGAGGCGAAGGATTCGGGCCAGGAGCCGACCAGCGACGGATTGGCGCTATATTTGGCGCCCCCCATGGGGATCATGGTCATGCTCTCGGCGCCGCCGGCAATGATGCAGTCGGCAAAGCCTGCCATGATCCGCTCCGCTGCCGAGGCGATGGTCTGCAGGCCGGAGGAACAGAACCGATTCACCGTCTGGGCCGGCACCTCCACCGGCACCCTGGCCTTCATCGCCGCCACCCGGGCAAAATTCATCCCTTGCTCCGCCTCGGGAAAGGCGCACCCCATGATGATGTCCTCAACATCGAGGGGATCGACACTTGTCCGGTCAAGCAGCCCCCTGATGGCAGCGGCGGCCAGATCGTCCGGGCGAACATCTTTTAACTTACCTCGTTTTGCCTTACAGCCGGGAGTACGGTACGCGGCCAGAATATATGCATTTCTCATTGGTATCCTCCAGAATGATTATGTAGGAGCGAATCTCGTATTCGCCCGCCCTGTTGATGGGCGATCAAGAGGATCGCCCCTACAAGGTCATTATTAATTGCGCAGTGGTTTTCCTTTTTTCAGCATATGCTGGACCCGCTCCAGGGTCTTCTTCTGGCCGCAGAACCGGACGAATGCCTCCCGCTCCAGATCAAGCAGATACTCTTCGCTGATGGTGGTACCGGCGGGAACGTCGCCTCCGGTGATGACATCGGCGATGTTCCCGGCCAGGTATTCGTCGTACTCGGAGATAAAGCCCCCCATCCGCATATTCCAGAGCTGTGACTTGATGCTGGCGGCCACGCTCCGACCAGGCGCCTTCAGGTCGGTAAGGGGTTTGCCCGGACGATAGTTGGCGGCAAGAGCGATGGCTTTCAGCTTGGCGTCGTGAATCCGCTTTTCGATATTCATGGTGATGGCATCACCCTGGCGCAGGAACCCCATGGCGTAAAGCTCGGCAGCAGACATGCTCACCTTGGCCATGGCTATGTTCTGGAAATTCTTGATGATGAACGGCGTAACATCGGCGCCACTATCCTCCGCCAGCCTGATGGCACGAATCGCCATCTCCTTGGTGCCGCCGCCGCCCGGAAGAAGTCCAACGCCGATTTCCACCAGCCCCATGTAGGTTTCTGCGTGGGGAACCATGGCGTCAGCATGGAGACAGGTCTCGCAGCCGCCGCCGAGGGCGAGCTGGTGGGGAGCGGCAACCACTGGGATCTTTGAGTACTTGATCGCCATCATCGCCTTCTGGAATGTCCTGACCGACAGGTTAATCTCATCGAAGGCCCCTTCGGCAACGGCCATGGCCAGCATCATCAGGTTGGCGCCGGCGGAAAACGCACCCCCTTCGTTGGCGATGACCAGACCGACCCCTTCCTCCTCGGTCCGCCTGATCCCCTTGTGGATCATGGAGAGGATTTCGCCGCCAATGGCATTCATTTTGGTGTGGAATTCGAGACAGAACACCCCGTCGCCGATATCGATCAGGGACGCACCGCTGTTCTTTTCCGCCACCTTGTTGTTTCTCTTCAGGATGGAAAGAGAGATGGCGGTCTCGGCCCGGGGAACTTCCAGGTACTCGTTGTCGAGGACGCTGTAGAAGTAACTCCTGCCATCCTCGATCTTGTAGAACCGCTCGACCTTTTTCAGGTAGTTCGGCACTGTCAGGCCGTCTTTTTCGGCACGGGCAACAAATTTGGCCACGCCCAGGGCATCGATCATCTCGAACGGCCCGAGCTCCCAGTTGTAGCCCCATTTCATGGCGTTATCGATATTGACCACATCGTCAGCAATCTCCGGAATCCGTTTTGCCGTGTAGAGCAGGGTGTCGCGCACGGTCTTCCAGGCGAACTCGGCCGCATTGTCCTTGCCGCTGACTAGGGTCTTCAGCCGCTCACCGGCATCGTCGATCTGCTTGGTTGCCAGCACCGAAGCAAATTTCGGCGACTGGGTCGGCTGGTAGTCGCCGCTCCGGTAGTCGTAGTAGAACTTGACATCCTTGCCGTCCACTTTTTCCCGCTTGTAAAAGCCCTTCTTCGCCTTCTTACCGGTGAGTCCGTTTTCCACCATCTTCGCCATGAAGTCGGCCACCTTGAACATCTCCCGCTCGTCGTCGTTGACCAGGATCTCGTAGGTGTTGGTGCCGATCCGCACGGCGGTGTCGATGCCAACCAGGTCCCAGAGGGCATAGGTTGCCGTCTTGGGGCGTGCCATGGCGCTGCCGGTAATGGCATCCACCTCCTCTACGGTGAGCCCCATCTCCAGCATATGTTTGCCGGCATTGGCACCGGCGTAGACACCGATCCGGTTTGCAATGAAGTTGGGGGTGTCCTTGCCGTAGACAATCCCCTTGCCAAGACGGACGCTGAGAAAGTTCGCCATGAACTTGACAATGGCCGGATCGGTATCGGTGCAGGGGACCATCTCCATGAGACGCATGTAGCGGGGGGGGTTGAAGAAATGGGTGACCAGGAAGTTTTTCCGCACCGCATCAGGGAGGACCGCTGCCATCTCGTTGACCGACAGACCGCTGGTATTGGTAGTCAGGATGGCCCCCTCCTTCAGGTTCGGCACCACCTTCTCGGTGAAGAGCTTCTTCTTGATCTCCATGTTCTCGAGAACGACCTCAACCACCCAGTCGCACTCCTTGAGCTGCGACATGTCGTCTTCGAAGTTGCCCACGGTGATATAGGAAGCATATGCCGGGATCAGGAAAGAGGCCGGCTTCATTTTCAGCAGTCCCTCCAGGCCTCCCTGGGCAATGCGGTTGCGCACGATGGGGCTCTCCATGGTGAGTCCGGCTGCTTTTTCCGCATCGTTAGGCTCCCTCGGCACTATGTCGAGGAGCAGCACCTGAATGCCGGCATTGGCAAGATGTGCCGCTATGGTTGCTCCCATAACCCCGGCACCGAGCACTGCCGCTTTATTGATCTGTTTCATAGTTTCCCTCCATTCCGTGTAGTGCCAAAATCGGGATCAGTTCCCGTTCTCGATATACATCCCTTCGATCTTTTCCTTGTGCTTCTCGTAGATGACCTTCCGCCTCAGTTTGAGTGTCGCCGTAAGCTCCCCTTCGTCAACGGAGAAGTCACGGGGTAAGAGCACGAACTTCTTTATGGTTTCGTACTGGGCAAGCTTCCTGTTGATGTCGGCGATCCGCTGTGCAAAAAGCTTCTGGACCGGTTCGTGAATGACGAGGTCGTTCAGGTCGTAGTAGTCCACATGCTTTTCTCTGGCATATTCCAGCAGCCGTTCCAGGTTCGGCACGATCAGGGCAGTAAGATACGGTTTCCGGTCGCCGTACACGAAGGCAGACGTGATGTACTTGTCCATCTTCAGCTCGTTCTCGATCGGTTGGGGCGCGATATTCTTACCCCCTGCGGTGATGATGAGCTCTTTTTTCCGGTCAGTGATAAAAATGAACCCTTGGTCAATGTGGCCAACATCGCCAGTTTTGAACCAGCCGTCCTCAAATGCCTCGGCAGTCGCCACCGGATCGTTGTAATAGCCGCTCATCACCTGGGGCCCCTTGACAAGAATTTCTCCGTCCGGGGCGGTCTTGAATTCGGTGTATTCCAGGGCAGTGCCGACGGAACCGAAACGGAGCTCATCCAGAGTATTAGTACAAAGGACGGGACTGGTCTCGGTAAGACCATATCCCTCGAAAATAGGGAGGCCGATCGACCAGAAAAATTCGTTGATGGTCTTGTCGAGGGGGGCGCCACCGGAACTGCAGAATTTCATGTTGCCGCCGAAACGCTCGCGCAGCTTGCTGAGCACAAGAATGTCTGCAATTCTGTGTTTGAATGTGAGAAAGGGCGCGTTTTTCTTCAGGATATACCTCTGCTCCACATAGCGCTTTCCTACGCTCACGGCCCAATGGAACAACTGTCTTTTCACCACCGGCATCTGGTGGACGTTTTCATGAATGCGGGAATAGATTTTTTCGAAGAGCCGCGGGACACTGACAATGACCGACGGCTTCACCTCCAGCATGTTTTCCGGGATTTTTTCAATGCTGTCGGCAAAGACAATCAGAGAAGCGTTCATCATGGACATGTAATAACCAACCGTTCTCTCGAACACATGGCTCATGGGGAGAAAACTGAGCAGCACTTCGTTGCCATCCAGGGCGCTGCTTATCTTCCGGGAAGTCAACATGGCATCGAACATGATGTTCCTGTGACTCAGCATGACCCCCTTCGGCACCCCGGTGGTACCGGATGTATAGATCAGGGTGAGAAGGTCATCAGAACTGATACGGTCGATGCCTGCTTCGAGCTGCTCCCGCTCTTCGTTGGTTATGGGGGAATCGATTTCCGAGAGCTGGTAGAAGGTGCAGACCGGCAGCTCCGGCTCTCCGAGGAACCGCTCGAAGGAGACCACCAGTTCAAGCGCAGGAACAGACTGTCTAATCTTGAGTAGCTTGGCATACTGGAACTTGCTCGATACGAAGACGATGCGTGCTTGCGAGTGATTGAGCATGTACTCGATCTGTTCAGGGGTATTGGTCGGGTAAATGGGAACCGTCACGGCACCCAGGGACAAAATACCCATGTCGGCAATCACCCAGCCGGCCCGATTTTCCGACAGAATGGCAACACGATCGCCTGCCGCAACCTTGCATTTCTGCAGCCCGCGGGACGCCATCAGCGCCCGATGGTAAAACTCCTCATAACTAAGGGTAACGAATTTCCCCAGCTTGCGATATTTGAGAGCCAGCTTTCCGGGGAATTTGGCAACATTTTGTCTCAACAAGTCAGTAATGGATCTAAACGGAATTTCTTGCATCATGCGAATCCCCTTTCCACATAGCTGTTGGCAGCATACGCATCCTTAACGTTCATGTCAAGTAAAATAATCTTTTATTTTTTACATGCCGACTTCCAATGCGCATTTAAAATCTCTCTTAAAATACATGTACACCACATGACATATCATATCACCCACATCGCCAATGGCGACCACCACACAACACCGGATCTCCTTGACCACTTCACTTATCCTGTCACTCTATCCCCCATCCACTTTGACATAACCAAAATGGTTCTTGATTTTTAACCAACATTTTCAGAGTGTTATATACGCAACTATAATCATCTCACACTACCCCCCACGGGTGAACTATACCACCACAGATAAAACACAACATATATTTACAAGACATCAATTTAATTCTTGACATAAACGTCAAGGTGATGTTAGGAGTGTATAGAAAGATGTTTTATATTTTTTGAGCTTTAAAAAAAACACCAGTCAATGGGCGGGCAAGCAGTCAAAAGAAAGGAGAATAGAACATGAGGAAACGATTACTATGGACCATCGTTGGAGCCACGGTAGTTGGAAGTGCTACCGCATCATTTGGTCAGGGATTCAAAATTAACGAGCAGGGAACCAAAGCCATGGGTATGGCCAATGCCTTTGTCGCCCAGGCCGATGACCCCTCAGCCCTGGCCTATAACCCGGCTGGCATCGCCTTCCTGAAAGGCTCCCAATTTCAGTTGGGGGGGCTCACCATCTTCGTTCCCCAGACCGAGTTCCAGGGAACGACCAAGCTATCCGGCACTACCGTAGTCAATGAAAAGGCCAACGGCGACACATTTATCGTCCCGACAGTGTACGCCACGAAGTCCCTTGAATCCATCCCCCTCTCCTT
This sequence comes from Deltaproteobacteria bacterium, assembly GCA_021848385.1. Taxonomy (GTDB): domain Bacteria; phylum Desulfobacterota; class Desulfuromonadia; order Geobacterales; family Geobacteraceae; genus Geomobilimonas. The sequence continues at coordinate 40,374 of JAJZUQ010000020.1, read as the reverse complement.
CGGGCTGGGGATCAACACCTTTTACCCGTTGGCAAAACGGTGGGACGCAAGCAGCGCCTTTCGTGATTCTTCCCAGGAGATTTCCATCAAACCGATCAATTTCCAGCCCACTGTTGCCTATCGCTTCGATGACCTGAAACTGGCGGTTGCCGCCGGTTTAGATGTCACTTGGGCACGGGTATCGATGCAGAAAATGGCATACACCCAACTCCCCCCAGCCCTTGGTGGAAGCTACGCAGAACTTGGCACCCTTGGTGCCGACGCCACCGGAACCGGCATCGGTTACAACTTCGGCCTGCAATGGAAGCCGCTAGACAGCCTCTCCTTTGGCGCTGCCTACCGGAGCCAGATCAAGCTCAACCTGGACGGAGACGCAAACTACCTCGCGACAACGACACTGGGACAGAGCCCGGCTCTCGGCCTTGCAAAGACCATCAAGACCGGTGCGAAAACCGACATCACCCTCCCCGACTCCCTGTCCCTCGGCGTTGCCTACAAACCGATCGACGCGCTGACCCTGGAATTCGATGCGGAGTGGACCGGCTGGAGCTCCTACGACAAGTTGGAGATCAAATTCAGCAATGGACTGGCGGCGTTTAACAACAAACCCGATGTAAAGAATTGGAAAGATGTATGGACTTATCGCTTCGGCACCCAGTATGCCGTCAACAAGAACCTTGACCTTCGTGCCGGCTTCGCCTACGACGTCAACCCCATTCCCGACTCCACACTCGGCCCCGAGCTTCCCGATTCCGACCGTTATAACGTCAGTATCGGTTCCGGCATCCACAATGAATTCGGCTCAATCGATTTTGGCTACATGTGGGTACACTGGACCGACCGCACGGTCAGTAACGCCAAGGAGAGCGGGACATTCAAAAGCGACGCCCACCTGGTCGGCGCCAGCGTAACACTAAAATTCTGATCCACTTTCCTGCAACCGGCCGGATCCTGGGAAACAACCGGGATCCGGCCCATTTCTACCGCAATAATCACATGGACCGAGGCACACATGGGCGAAATGAAAGAACATCCGCGCTACAACGTAATTTCCCTCAGGTTCAGCGACGCGGAAATGGAGCTTCTCAAGGAAATGACGAAGGAAACACATCTCAGCCGGTCTGATCTTATGCGGGATGCGTTCATATTTTTTTCCGATGAATATCGCAAATCACGTTTAAGACGACGAGCGGCATAGTAACCGTCCACGTGCGTAGGAGTAACCATGCTTAACAAAATTTTTGCTGCCGCACCTACAAACTACAGCAAAAACGCTTTTTCGAAAAAGCTGAGGGTTGAATAAACAAGAAATGTCTATTGCACTTATGATGTATTTTGCAAGGTTTATCCGAGCAAGTTTTGTGGCTTTTGTTTTCGCTGTCATTACGGGCGTCTTTGTTGAATTCCAACGATAAATGCTGTTCAATTGAAATCCGAAAAGAAAAGCCCCGCCGGATTCCCGTGGGGGCTTTTTTTGCTCATAGTCAATTTATCGGGTCTGCAAATCCAAAGGACCCGGCAACGGCTTTTGGTTGGCTGTTTCCTGTCGCTTTAACTCGAAAAGTTCAGCAAGCAACTTGTTTGTGGTTTTCAGTTCTTCGGCAATGTCGGCCTTTTTCTTTCCGAACACCCCACGTTATAGCAGTCAGTCCTCCTGGCCCTATCAGGATTCTTTAAGACGGTAACAGAGAGAAGCCCTACAAGCGCAATGGCCGTAGGGCTTCTGTATTAGGTGTGTCTGTGCCCTGCCTCCGGCTTGCGGGTCAACTATCAACTTGGCCGGCAAGAGTCTTGTCGTCTGAGACGCTGTCCACGTATTGGCCTATCTTATGGCGATCATCCCGCGTCAACCCGCTGAACTGGACTCCATATTTGTAGCGACCATCTACCATTCTTACGTAGCGGACTGTCTCGCCCTTCGTCTCAATTGATCCAAAACCCGGAAGCAAGAAACTGCAGTCGATCAACTCGTCGAGCTGAAGCTTTTCTTCTGTTTCAATCAGGATACCGGTGAGACTGACATCGTGAGAGATGCAGTAAAATCCGGTCCCGTCCCTTACGGTTTTCACCTTTACGCGCAAGGGGACTCGCTTGTCCCTGAGCATCTTGGCCGATGCGAAGTCACCGACAGCCTTAAGCAGCTGCACCGGCTGGACAGGCTTGGTGATACAGTAGTTCGCTATGCTCTTTTTGACACGTTCGATTTCGGCAGGAATGTCATAACAGACCATGATAAAGGATAGACCATCCCGCCCCGGGGACTCCCGGAGGAGGGTACAGAGTTCATCACCACCCATGTCGCCAAGCAGCAGCTCGCTGACAACAATGTCAAAAGGGCTTTTGCGGTGACATTGAAGAGCTTCCCGGCCAGATTCAACAGCGGTTATCTGGAAATCGGACCGGACGAGCAGGCTGGAATTTCTTTCCCGAAAGCTCTTTGATGGACTGACAATCAATATTCTTTTCATGAGAGCGAATTTTATCGTACTACTGAGTGGTTGTAAAGAAGGCATTTAGTGCCTGCCGATTCGGGAAACCGTGATGTGCTCTTCATGCTTACCTCGACCGCTGTCATCATCTCTAAATAAATTTTTATGACTACGCTTGACAATTATTCTGGGCGCGTTACAGTTATAATAGCCTGTTTCCGAAACGGTAAACTTGGAAGAAATTCCAGGTGCACAAAGCTGACGGACCTGTTAAAAAAGAGCATACCATCTGTTCAATCAGGATGGTTTTCTGACTAACAGGTAGCCGAGCTTCCGAAGAAACAGGTGAAAATTCAGGAAGCCGTCCATCATGAAAAATTGATGGGCGGCTTTTTTAGTACCCCCTCTCTAAAGGACCATGCGATCAGTATGCCGCCGACCACGGTAAAAACGAGGTAGTCCGTTGGCACCCCCAGGAACCAGTGCCTGTGCCAGGGAATCTGTACCGGGCTGAATTTCGCCCAGCCATAGGCCGGATTGATAAGAAACCAGAGAAAATCCTCGATGATCCAGAAGATCATGAGTGAGCCGACGCAGCGGGCCTCCAGTCGCCAGGAGAACGTGCCGTTTGCCACAAGGGGGAAGTGGAAGGCAAGGAACATAAAAGGGAAGACCCAGGCGTGGTAGCCGGTCATGGCCCTCCCCCCCCAGAAGATATCGAGGAGCCAATGCTTTTCGATCCTCCAGGTGGGGAGCGATGAGGCCCACCCATTGGCACCCTCGATCTGGATCTCGGTCATGGCAAAAAAAAGGCCGAGCAGGGCGACCCAGCCGATGAGCAGGAGGGAGTGCTTGAAGGAGCCACTGATTTTCATGCCGGTACTGCTCCGGCGGTCTTGCCAAGCACGGTTTCGAGGACATGCCGTGCAGCGTCCGGACGGCCGACCCGCAATGCGTTCTCTCGCATCACGTTGAGCCTCTTCCGATTGTCGAGGAGCATGTTGACACGCCAGGCAAGGGCACCCGTGTCATACGCCTTCATGGCGGCCCCGTTTTCAAGGAGGAAGTCGGCATTGCGCTCTTCCTGTCCAGGAATTGGGGATACCACGATCATGGGAAGCCCGACAGCCAGACACTCCGAGGTGGTTAGCCCTCCCGGCTTGGTAATGGCCAGGTCACTGACTGCCATGACACGCTCGATGACCCGGGTAAATCCCATGGGGAAAAGACGTCCAGGATACCGCGACGCCAGCCCGTGCAGCTCATCCAGCAGTTTCTCGTTCCTGCCGGCCAAAGCGACCAGCTGAAAATCCCCTTCCAGCCGGAGCAATCTCTCTGCCAGCACCTCAATCCCCCCCACGCCCGCCCCGCCCGACATCATCAGGATTGTCGTCCTGTTGGCGTCAAGACCGAACTCCGACGCACACTTGCTTCGCAACTGGGGCTCGCTGAATACCGGCATTATGGGAATGCCGGTAACATGCACCGTGTCGGCGGGAATCCCTCGCTCCGCCAGGCGGCATGCGACCTCTTCGTGGGCCGCAAAGTAGCCGCTCATCCGATCATGGAGCCAGAGGGCATGAACGTCGAAGTCAGTCACCTGGACCCAGACCGGGGTGGTGAAGCTCCCCTTGCGGATCTTTCTTGCAAGGAGCTGGGCCGGGAGAAAATGGGTGCAGATGACATGGTCCGGGTCAATCTCTGAAAGGACCTTCCGTAACTTCTGGGTATTGAGCCGTTCGATAGCGATCCGAAGCCTGGAGAGGGCCGAATCCACCCTTTCCCGGTCGGTCTTGTCGTAGAGGTACCCCCAGAAGGCCGGATGACGCTCCACCACCTTGATGTAGGTGTCGGCATAGATGGTCTTGAACAGCTTGGGAACCAGCTCCATAAGATCGACATGGACAGCTTCCACACCGGGATACCATTTCTCCGTCGCGGCCTGAAGAGCCTGGGCCGCGCGGACATGCCCCGCCCCGGCGGAGACGCTCAATATGGCTATTTTCTGTCTCTTGCCAGAGGGATTGGTCATCTCTTCGCCTCCACCGGCGCATCCTGAATCATGATATGCCAGTTTGGGCGTTGCCAGCTTGAGCGAAACTGCTCCAGGGTAGACTCTACCGCTCTCTTCTCCTTTTCGAAGCCATCAAGGAAGAGGACGAAGTCGGCCTGAGCCGTAGCGGTCCCCACTTGCTTGTCAAACTGCCGCACCATCCCGTTGGGGGTGCTCACCTTGCGCCCCATCACTTCCGTAACGGGGAAGCGAAGCCCCTTCATCCCTTCCCCCGGCTCGTATGACTTGAATACAAGCTCGGAACAGACCAGGGATGAATCGGTCGCAAAATCGAAGTTGAAATCGTAGGGGCGGCCGCTGTAGTTGAAGGCACGCAGGATGGCCTGGGCCTTTTCCCGTTTCGATAGACGGGGTCTGATGATGCCAATGGAGTCGGCCGCACCGGTGAATTCCAAGGAGGTAAAAGACACCCCCTCGGAAATTGCCTCCAGGATACGGGGAGGATGCCCCTTCTCCAGGGGAGTTTTGCCGATCGCGTAAGCCTTGGGATAGCTCTGCTGGAGGAGTTTTTCCAGATTGCCGTCGTCGGCGCCCCGGCTCTTCACCCATGCCTTGACTTCCGGATCGTTGAAGAAAGCCTGCCGCTCTTCCGGCGTCCCGACGTAGAGTGCCACGTGGGTCCAGAAACCGGGGAGCCCCATGTTCGAAAGATACCACTCATGCCGCTCGAAGATGATGTCACCCGGCTGCAGGCGCGGATGCATGGCATCGACCTGCCCTTCGGAGATCAGATGACTCCCCTTGCGCAAGACCTTGGTGTCACCCATCCATTCCGAAACCCCTTTCTGCACCGGAAACCAGGCGGCGAAGCCGGTTTTCTGCACCACGGCCAACGCATTTTTCAGGGTCAAGACATGCCCTTTGCCTTTCCCCATCCTCCAGATGACAGCGCTATCATCTCCAATGGCTGAGCGCAGTTCCCGTGAACCGTTGGCATAGCTCTTGTCGATTACCTGGAGCGCAGCGAATTCGGTCGCGATGGCTATGTTGAGGAAGCGGAACTTGAAGCGTGAAAAGGTCCCGGCGGGGATACCCAGTTCCGGAACAGGCTCATTCAGGATCGTGTCGAGAGCGGGGTTCCTGTCAGCCAAGGCGATGAATTCGAGGGCGTAGCGGTAGCTGGCCAGGAAGGCGGCGTTGTTCAGGGCGAAGGAGGCGTTACGGCGCTCCTTGTCCTGAAAGAGGCTGAATCTGCTTCCCTCGCGGCGGAGGGTATCCAGTGCAGCCATGCTGTCCAGTACAATGCTCCAGGCATTCCAGATAGCCAGCTTGTCCTGCCGCGACAGCAATTCCTTCTGCCGGTTCTTCTCCGGGCTGAAGAGGTCCGGCCTGGACCGGGCAAAGTCGGCTGCAAGACGCAGACTGTTACGGGCAATCCCGAAAGCGCGGCTGTCCTCGGCAATCTGCTTCTGGAAACCGGCATCAGTCGAGGCATGGACGACGGATGCTATGTTGCAGCATATAAAAATGGCAATGAGAAAACGCGAGACAACGGCACACGGCATGAACCCCTCCCGGTTGTTGCATTTGATGATTTCGCTTTGACGACTAACCATGTATCTGATTTTTCTGTAGCATTGTTCTATTTCCCTGCCAACTCTGCCCCGTACTGCCGAATGAACCTCTTGAAATTAATCCAGACATCGTTGAACCCAAAGGCCTGCATTTCCGTCTCTGCATCCTTCAATGACCACCCCTCCACCTTCATCCGGTAGGCGGCGGAGACGATGCCGGTCCGGTCCTGGCCGTGGCGACAGTGGATGAAGACCGGCTGATTGGCCGGGTCGGCCATAAGCGCCACGACCCGGTCCACCTTCTCCCTGAGACCATCACGGGACATTTCGATCGGCACGGAGATTGATCGCATACCCGCCTTCTCCACCTGCTGCCGGTCGTTTTCGGTGGTGCGGAAATCGATGACGGTCCTGATCCCCATCTTTTTCAGGGTCGCATACCCATTCGCCCCGGGCTGCGCCCCCCGGTAGACACCCGATGCGATGCGCCCCACATTGGACAGCCCCGGAAGGTTGTAGATCCGTTCCGAGGTGTGAGCATCCATGGGGAGATGGACAACGGGAGGAGTGACGATAGTTCCATTGCCGTTGCCGGCAAAGGTAAAGGATCCCCACATGACAGCGATCATGATGGCTGTAACGCCAACGGTGATGGATTTCATCTTTACATACCCCTTCCTGATATGCCGAAGTTAACAGAGACCAAGATACTGTGATTACCGCGCAAAAACAATCGCTTTTTTAATGATAATTCATAAAACATTCATCCCGGTTGCCCCGACCCAGGAACGATTACTCAGGAAAGGGGCAGATTTGAGCACTATGCACTAACGTTTCCGGCGGATCTCCAGCGTAGTCATGAGCCCGTCGGGAGTGAAGGCAAGACGGGCGTCCACTTTCTCCAGACTGTTGACCAACTGCAAGGTTGGCGAGCGATCGTCACCAGCGGCTGGCTGTCTGGGCCTGCCTAGGCTGCCATGGACGCTACAACTGGTGATGCCGGTGGAGGGGTCGACCAGATAGCGGCCGCCGGCAGGGCAATAGGGAGTGTAGCCACGCAGAGCACTAATTGAAGATTCCAGCTGCTCCGGCGCCACTCCCAGATTCTTGAGCATGATTGCCGCCAAGGGAAGATTCTTCTGGCAGGCATGGCGCAGTTCCTCCTGGTAACCGAGGGAGACCGGTTCCGCCAGTTCTTTGAATGCGGAGCGGTAAACGGAAAGCTGCATGCTCCCCTGAGGGGCAGAAGATTTACCCTTTATTGCCAACCCATCCATCAGGTCGGTTATGATGTCACGCCGTGAGGCAATCACCAGACGGTCATCCACCACAGCGGCATACAGGCGGAGCTTCACCACGAACAGGGTAAAGTTGGTCACGTAGAACGGTTTTCCCTGGTGGTTTTCCAGGGTGTAGGTCTCCACACCGAATTCGTCGTCATGGGACGACGGACCCAGGGCGCGGAAGAGCGAGGGAATCGACTCCTCCGCTTTGACCGGGTCCGTCACCTTCACGGTCAGGTAGGTGGGGAGATTGAGGGCCGACGCAAGGTAGCCGATGACCAGGGGTTCCAGAGAGGAGGTGCGGCCCGCTTCATGGCCGAGCATGCCGAACCCCTGTCCCCCCAGAGTGAAGAGCACCTGGCCGTCGCAGAGGTTGAGGGCCACGTCATCCCCCAGCCACCCGAGATCGAGGCCGTTGCGTTCCCCCAGTGCGCGCACCAGTTCGGTTTTTCGGAGCCAATCGGGGGAGATGTGCCCCCGCAACGACATGACAGTGCGGGGCAGGAGGGCTGCTTCCGTGAGAGTCCCCTGGGTGCGGCCCGACAGGGCAACCAGCCCGTCGTACCACGAATTTTCAATAAGCGGCAGAATGCAGGTCTGGATGCGGATGCTCTCCCCCAGTTTCACCCGGATGCCGATGGGATCGAAAAATTGGGTCCAGTAGCGGTTGTAGTTTTCGACGAACGCCTTGTATTCCGCGGCTTCCCGGGGGGTGATCCGCTCCAGGGGGATTTCTCCGACCGGGGTAAGATGGCCGGCACGGTTGTGGACCGAGCAGCAAGGCTCCCCCTTCTTGTCGATAGCATAGGCACCGTGGTCGGGGCAGTGTGGCGGATTCGGCCCCAGATAGCCGCCGGCGACAAGCTCCGCCATGGTCGGCTCGCGGCGCTGCTCGGCGCGAAACCAGAGGCGGGCGTTGGCCAGAAGGGTCATGTTACCGGCGCAGCGCATCCTGCGCGCCTCGCCTATCTTCCAGCGGGGGGAGACCAGGGCGCGGATGTGGGGATCGGAGAGGTAGATGAAAATATCCTCTTCCCCTGCGTTCTGGGGGAAGATGGTCCGCATGTAGAGGAAATCGTCGGCTTGGGCCAAGGGTGGGAGCCGCTTGTCTGCCACGGCGACGATCCGCGTCAGGGCTTCCTTGCTGGTGGCAACCACTGCAACATTTCCCAGGAGCAGGGTGTAGGAGGATATGCGCCGGTCAGCGGAGACGGCGGCAATTCCTTGGTGTCCATCGATGGTGAATTCGCTGCGCACAGCCCCCTGTCGGGCAGCCTCGCGGTAATTTTTCTCTATCTGTTTGCGGAAGCGATCCCTGTCTTTGAGGGAGAAGATCACGGTGAAGGCGGTCCCTTCCTTGAGAAACGGGTCGTTGCCCGTAAAGGCCATGTCGCCGATCACCCGATCGCCGAACATGCGGGTCAACAGGCTGTTTTCCAGGCAGAGCTGGCGGGAGAGCTTCTCCCTGACCTTGAAGTCCCGGGCGCTCGTTTCCACCTGGCGCAGCAGGTTCCCCCCCCACTCGTCCATCAGGTCAGCCAGCTCCAGCTGCTTGGTGATAGCGGTGAAAAAAACCGCGTACTGATCGGCCGGAACATAGGCGGACAGGAGGGGCACAGCGGGGTTTTTCCCTTTCAGCATCTCCGGAAAGGGATGGGACTTCACTGACGGGCCGGCAAGGGTTGCAAGAGGGATATCCGCAGGCACTCCGGCGGCTGCCTTCTTAATGGCATCCCGCTGGCTGGGGCTTTGGGGGGCATTGCCGAGAAGTTCCAATTGGAGGGATTCCTGAATGGCCGCCGCGCCGGTGAAGACGCTGTACATGTCGGGGGGATCGCGACGGAAGCGTGTCGTGTCGCTGCCGGCAGCCGGGGAAAGGCCGTAACGGGGGGCAATCACCCGGTTCCAGTAGTGACTGAACGTGTCGGAGTCCCCGGGGTCTGCCAGCTGGAATCCGACCTGCTGCTGGCGTGCCCAGGATTGCCGTACGTCGGGGCGGGATACGTCGCCCGCCGGAAGCTTGAATCTGAAAGAGGCAAGCGGTTTGAGCGCCCCGCCGGCCGGCCGGGCAAGGATGGTCATCCGGGCCGGGCCAGGCTTGCCAAAGCGGCCGGTGATGGTCATGGTCCGTCCGTGAGGAGAGGCTGCCACCTCGCCTTCATCTTGATCTTCCCGGGCTTGGCCTGACGCCATTGCGTGTACCAGATACACATCCCCTTCTTCCACCCGCGCCACCAAGGAAAGTGGCCCGATGGGTGCTTTGTCTGGCAGGGGGAGCACCAGGCGGAAATATCCCTCATTACCAACCCGATGAATCTCCGGAGTTATTGCAGCAGTTGAGACACCGCCGGTGCCGACGGCGGCTACGGCTGCAAAGCAACCGATCAAAAGGGTGGCAACGGCAAAGGCTATGATCGTTCGGCGTGACATGGAAACTCCTTTCGTTCCGGCATAGTGTTATACCAATTTCAGATCGAGGATGAAATCAAGGCGGCGAGAATTGAGGCGACGCAGGCGTACAGGCAGTACGTTGAGGAGCCGAAGACGAGCCAGCGCAGATAGCGCCTTGATGTGGAATTGGTATTACCCCCCGCCGGCCAAGGCGGTACGGTCCCGTTTCGGTCATGCGTGTCGTTGGGGTTTAGCTCCCCCCCAGCGCCACCAGGGCGATATCCCTAATTCCCTTCAGATCGAGCTTGCCGGTCCCGAGGATCGGCAGCTTTTCCACCTCCAAATAGCACTCCTTCCCCGGTTTCCAGAGATTGGGAAGCGGACTCTCCCCCATGAACCGGTGCAGGCTCTCGTTGTCCGTAACCCTTTTCGTGTAGAGCACCACCAGTCGTTCCCCCCTCTTCTCGTCCGGGATGGAGGTAACCGCAACCACTTGCTGCTGCCCCAGGCGGACGTGCAGTTCGTCCTCCACCGCCCCGTGGGGGACCATCTCCCCGCCGATCTTGCTGAAGCGGGACAGCCGGTCGGTAATCCGGAGAAAGCCATCCTGGTCCATGATGCCGATGTCGCCGGTGACGTACCAGCCGTCCCTGACCACCTCGGCGGTCTTCTCCGGGCGATTCAGGTAGCCGAGCATGACATTCGGCCCCTTGACGAGCACCAGCCCGGCCTCTCCCGGAGAGCGTGGAGCGCCGCTCTCCGGATCAACCACCTTGAGCGCCACCCCCGGAATCGGGTGCCCCACACTCCCCTCCTTGACCCCTTTCTGCCGGATTCCGTCGATCTCCACGTCCGGCAGACTCAGGGTGATGACCGGCGACAACTCGGTGGCACCGTACCCTTCCATGGGGCGGATGCCGAACTTTTCCTGGAAGGAGTCGGCCACCCTGGCCTTCAGTTTCTCGGCGCCGGTGATGACCAGGCGCAGGGTGGTAAAGTCCTCTTTCTTCGCCCGGCGGAGATAGGCGAGGAGGAAGGTGGGGGTGGCGATGAGGAGGGTAGAGCCATGTTCACGCACCACCCGCGCGATGGTCTCGCCGTCCAGGGGATTGGGATGGTAAGCGGCGGAAAACCCGGAGACCAGCGGCAACCAGAGGGTGCCGGTGAACCCGAGAGAGTGGAAAAAGGGGAGCGCCGAGCAGATGTTGTCCCGGGGGGAGACCCGGAACAGCATCCGGAGCGCTTCCAGGTTGGACTGGATGTTGTGGTGGGAGAGCATCACCCCCTTGGGCTCACCGGTGCTGCCGGAAGAAAAGATGATGGTGGCGACGCTGTCGGCGGAAAAGCCTTCCGTCCGAACCAGGGCTTTGCGCGGCAGGAAGCGGGCCTTGAGCCAGGCTACCCGCTTCTGACCCGGAGTAATATCTCCCATGATCTCTTCCAGGAATACCATCCCCTCCAGCACAGAGAGGGAACCGAGCTTTTCCAGGAAGGCCCGGGAAGTGACGATAGTCCGGATGCCGCACTGTTCCACTGCCGAACGGATACCCTCGGGAGATGCGGTGTAGTTGAGATTGACCGGCACCCTCCCCCCCAAGGTGACGGCGATGTTCGCCAGCGCTCCTCCCGCCGAGGGGGGAAGGAGGAGTCCGACCTTCTCCTGGCCGGCGATGAGATCGTCCAGCTTCCCGGCCATAAGGACCGCACCGGTCAGCGCCTCGCCATAGCTGAGCACCTTCCCCCCCGTGTCGGAGATGGCGTGCCGGCCCCAGTTTCCCCGCGCCGATTCAACGAACAGTTCAGCCAAAGAGCGGCGCCGTGACTTCCGCGACTCGAACCAGGCACAGGAAAGTTCCATGACCGCCTGCCGGACGTCCGTCGCCATGCTCTCCGTCGGCAGCGGCTCGCCGAAGATGATGGTCATCCGGTAGGGAAAGAGGGTTGGCCAGCGTGAAAGGAGCCGGCCATGGGCGTAGGAGAGGATGCTCCCCCAGGCGCCGCCGATATAGACCGGAATGATCGGATAGTCGCTCCCCTTGACGATTCGCTCGAAGCCCCCCTTGAACTCGCCGAGCATGCCGCTCCGGGTGATCGCCCCCTCGGCGAAGATGCAGACCAGATACCCTTCGTCCAGTGCCGCGCGGGCGGTGGCGATGAATTCCACCAGCCCCTTGCGGCCGTCTTTCGACGAAACCGGGATGACCCGCATCAGCCGGAAGAACTGTGTCAGTACCGGCGTTTCGTAGATGTGCCGGTCCATGACGAAGCGGATACGCCGCTGCTGGGTGGCGATGAGAAGGAGGGCATCAAGCCAGGAGACGTGGTTGGCAACCAGCAGAGCCGGCCCTTCGCTTGGCACGAAGCGGTCGTCGATGACCTTGATCCGGTAACAGACCCGCATAACCATGAGGGCGACGAAACGGAGGAGGAAATCGGGGAGCACCCGGAGGGTGATAAGGGAGAGGACCAGGGTGATGCAGGCAAGGACCGTGAAGCACCCGCCGGGGGAGACGCCAAGAGGTCCGGAGAGGACCCAGAGGAGCCCCGAGGCGAGGAGCACTCCGACCCAGCTAAGGAAACTGGAGGCGGCAAGGATTTCCCCCCGCCGGTCCGCAGGGCTACGGAGCTGGATGAAGGCCTGGAGCGGGACGATGAAAAGCCCGGCAGACACGCCGAACAGGAAGATCAGGACAAGCCCGGCCGGGAGGTTGGCCGGTACGGCATGGAGGGCAAAAGCACAGAGGGTGAGTCCGATTGCGCCGAGGGGAACCACGCCGAATTCCACGGTCCGCCCCGACAGGCGGCCGGCAAGGAGCGAACCGAGGCCGATGCCGAAGGCGGCTGCGAGGAACAGGTAGCCGCTCTCCTCCTGGCTGAGGCCGAGACGGACGATACCGTAGGGGAGGAGGTTCAACTGGCAAAAGGCACCGACGAAAAGGAAGTAGGCCGCCCCTATTATTGCAAGGAGGAGGTATCCGTCACTCTTAAGCCCCCGGAGTGTCCGGAAATAGCTGGTCGGCATCACCGCCAGCCGGCGACCGGCTGCGGCAGTGGCTGTTACGGGGAGAGAACGGGCAAGCACAAGTCCGGCAACGGCAACCGCGATCCCCATCAGGGATGCCGGTCCGTGACGCCCCCCCCACGCCTGAACAAGGAAAGGTGCCAGGGCGGTGCCGCCGATGATTGCCATGAAGGAGAACATCTCCAGACGACTGTTGGCCCGGGAGAGCTCTTCCCGTTCTACGAGTTCAGGAACGATGCCGTACTTGGCCGGCGCCAGCAAGGCACTGTGCGTGCCGAGGAGAAAAACCGTCAGATACAACAGGACGGGAAGGCCGAGAAACAGTCCGACGCCGGCCAGCAAGGCGATGCCGACCTCAAGCAGCTTGACGCCGACGATGACCCGCTGCTTCGGGTAGCGGTCGGCGAGGGAACCGGCCAGGGCGGAAAAGAGGAGAAAAGGGGCAACGAATGCGGCGCTGCCGATGGCGGTAATGGTGCCGGCAGCCGCCGTCCCCTGCAGGCCCACCAGGTAAAAAACGATGATCAGCTTGATCAGGTTGTCGTTCAGCGCCCCCAGGGCCTGGGCCAGGTTCAGGCGGTTGAATGAGCCCCGGGGGACTGCGGTTGTCGGAGAGTTCGTGCTCATGAAATAAACTCCTGTTGAAAGGCAATCGGACACGGAAACGGCGGAAACATCTGCTAACGGCGGATACGACCTTACCCGGTCAGGGCAGGCAGATACCGGTTTTAAAATGCGCAGCGTTTCAGATTTGATCCGTGTTCCATTCTGTTTTGTTTCTGCTCCTCCCGGGAACAGAGCACTTCAATAGTCTCGCCGTATTGCCGAATATCTCTGCCGGCACACCCAACGCCTCTTTGAGGAGCACGTCACGATCCCAGGGGTTCTTCTCAGAGAGGATCCGGACGAGAGTACGGGACGGAACTCAGTAGGCGTGAAACCAGGGGGAGGTGATGCCGGTGGTGGGAAGCGGCATATCGGTACCGTAGAGGAGCCGGCTGTGCAGCTCCCTCTGCTTCAGCAGCCGGGAGAGATGCCCGGGACGGTTCACCTGGGTCAGGGCGGAAATGTCGGCGTAGAGGTTGGGAAACTGTGCACAGAGGCGGAGAAAGCGCTCGTGGTTCGGCTCCCCCCCGTTCCTGCCATTGCTCGCAGCATGGGCAGCGATAACCGTCACCCCTTCCTGAAGAGGAAGACGGAGGCGTTCCGGGTCTCCCAGCTCATCCCGTGAGCGGGTAAAGGAACTCTCTTGGCCGGTGTGGGTAAGAAGAGGCAACCCCAGCTCCCGGAGCCGTTGGTAAAAGGGGATGATCCGCCGGTCGGCCGGATCGATGTGCTGGATGGAGGGGAGCCACTTGACGAGTACCGCCCCGTCGGCATGGGCACGGTCCAACCGCTCCAGGGCATCACCGCGCAAGGGGTTGATACTCGCCCCGAAGAGGAGATTGGGATAGCGGCGGATTTCGGCTGCGATGAACTCGTTGGGGATATAGAACTCGGTCTGTTCCCTGTCCAGTTCGCCATTTTCCCCCGCCACACCGTCCATGGCAAAAACCACGGCGGCGGCAACCCTGCTCGACCCGTCCAGACCACGGGAGATGCGGCGCAGTATCAGGCCGTCCCCCTCCTGAAGCATTTCCGCCTCGGTTATGCCGAAAGCCCGGAGGTAGATCCGGTATTTCCAGCTCTGCAACAGAGCTGGAGAGACAAAACATCCGCTGCCACCGGCCCCGATGCCGGCGGTATGACAGTGCACGTCAATGATGGGTGTGTCGGTCATGGATTCCTGCTCCCCGGTTACGTTCCCCCTCTCCATCAAGAAAGAGAGTTTTCATGGCGATCATATCGCAGGTATTGTGCCAGGAGAGGAGCGCCAATCTATCATACGGATAATATTGGAGAAATAAAGCGTAAATTAACGTATGTTAAAATATTCTCGGGAGCTATTGACACTGCATGATAGGTTGATGTACATTTTATGCATGGAACCGACACTGAAGCTTTCCGTAGCGAACAGGGAATTTTTTTCCATGGTTGCCCGTGCAGCCTTCACCAATCCCTTCAGCCAGGAGCGGATGGACGTAGACCGGCAGATCATTGGAGCGGCGCAGGCCATTTCCCGCGACGAACTGGTGTCCCGGACCATCGCCCAGGTCGAGAAAAGGGTGCACAACCTCATGGCGGAGGGTAAAGCCGACCTGCGCCGCTACCTGGGGGAGGATCGCGAGATCGTGCGGACGGTGGTCCTGTTCGACGTCTATCACCGCTTCCGCTTCGAATTCGACGCCCTTATCCTGCGCCAGATCGAGAGTGGAGATACTCCCTGTCAGGTTCCTTTCGCAAGGGATGTCTTTTCAAGTCTGGCCGCCCAGGGGATCAGCGACGACGATGCCCGTCGCTATTTCGCCATTTTTTACCAGATCCGCCGTGCTTTCTTCTTCATCGAAAACGGCCTCACCGGTCTCGCCCCTTCGATGGACGCCCTGCGGCTCCACCTCTGGGACAATGTCTTCACCTCCGACATCACCTGGTACGAGAACCACCTCTGGAACCGGATGGAGGATTTTTCCACACTTCTGCTCGGAGAAACCGGCACAGGAAAAGGAGCTGCGGCTTCGGCCATCGGTCGTTCAGGTTTCATCCCCTTTGATGAGAGGAAGCAGTGTTTCAGCGAAAGCTTTACCCGCAACTTCATCTCCCTCAACCTTTCCCAGTACCCTGAATCGCTCCTGGAGTCTGAGTTGTTTGGTCATAAGAAGGGCGCATTTACCGGGGCTATCGAGAACCACGAAGGGATTTTCGCCCGCTGTACCCCTCACGGCTCAATCTTCCTCGACGAGATTGGTGACGTCTCCATACCGGTGCAGATAAAACTTCTGCAG
This sequence comes from Deltaproteobacteria bacterium, assembly GCA_021848385.1. Taxonomy (GTDB): domain Bacteria; phylum Desulfobacterota; class Desulfuromonadia; order Geobacterales; family Geobacteraceae; genus Geomobilimonas. The sequence goes on along the minus strand of JAJZUQ010000020.1, from coordinate 24,779 downwards.
ATTCTCCAGGAGCGCACCTTTTCGCCGGTTGGCAGCCACGACAGAGTCCGATTCCACGGCAGGGTAATCGCTGCCACCCACAAGCCCCTCGATGAGATGCGACAGCATGGACTGTTCCGCGATGACTTTTACTACCGGCTCTGTTCCGATATCATTACCGTCCCGCCGTTGCGACAACGGCTTCAGGAGGAGCCACGCGAACTGGAGCTGCTGGTGGCAGGTATTCTCACGAGAATGATTGGTACTGACGGGAAATCCATGGTGGGTCTGGTTTGCGAGATTATAAACAAGGACGTGAGACACGACTATCCTTGGGAAGGGAACGTTCGGGAGTTGGAACAGGCTGTGCGGCGGATTATCCTTACTCGTCACTACGTGGGGGACAGGCGGGTTGCCCCGATCAACTTGCGCGAGCAGCTGTTTGCCGGCATAGAATCAGGCACCAAAGATGCCCAGACCCTGTTGGCTGAATATTGTTGTCTCCTCTACCGACAACACGGCACCTTCGAGGAGGTGGCTCGCCGCACCGGCCTCGATCGACGCACGGTAAAGAAATATATCCGGATGGTTGCATCAGACAGCCAGGAACGCAGATAACAGTAGAGCGCCGGTGCTACATGTATACGGCCTTCTAAGGCCTTATCTCGACAATCGTACCGTTTGGCACTACCTTGCCAATCTCCTCTATTTCTTCGTCTGTCACGGCAATACACCCTTTCGTCCAATCAACCTCTGCGTGAGCATCACCAACCCACGAGAAGCCATTCTTGATGCCGTGAATCATGATGTTGCCGCCCGGAGAAACTCCCCGTTCTCTCGCACGCTTTTTGTCTTTCTCGTTTGGGTAGGAAATATGAAGAGCCAGGTGATAGAGGCTCCCCTTGTTTCTTGAATCGATGGCGTAGGTTCCCTCCGGGGTTTTGTTATCCCCCTGCCTTTCCTTTGGGCCGATCGTGTTTCCCCCCAAGGCTATCTTGTAGGTTTTAAGTACCTCCCCCTTTGAGATCAACGTCAATCGGCGGGCTTGTTTTTCTATCAGGATTTTATCTGCTGTTCCCTTCTGGCTTACAAATAGTTTAACCTTCTCATTCTCTTTGTTACGGACCTCTTGCTCAAGCGCATCAATCTTTTTTTGCAGTGCAACAGCTTCATTCCCCTTGCTTTCAAGCTCTTGATGGAGAGTCTCAATCTGTGCCTGGTGCAGAGCAATCGTCTTGTCCTTGATAACGCCATTATTGATAGAGAATATCATTGTCTCGCTGTTCTGCCGGTACGCACTCTCGGGGTATTCCTTTATCAGTTTCTGAAAGCATTCCAGCGCTTTCTGATAATCTTTTTGTTCATTCTTCGGATACGCATAAATAATGCCCATCTCGAAGAGCACCCTGTCCCCCCTCGCGGGATATTTCGCAACAAGCTGCTCATATTTGTCCAGAGAGGCGCTGTAGCTTCCCTGATTGAACAGGTCATTCGCTTCCATGAAGGTTGACCTGGCCTGATAGCCTTCATTGAAGTGACTGCATCCGGACAGGAGAATTGGTACGAATATGCAGTAGATAAAGAAAAGACAAGGGCGCTCGCCCATCCTGCTCTGTTTTTTAGCCATAGGAGACATACTCACTAACCTGACAAGTCATTTGTTTTGAATGCCCTGAGAGACACAGAATGCTGGACAATGAAATGGCAGGGCTATTGAGACCCTGCCACTTCATTATTCGAAGTACCACAGGTAACGTTAACAGCTCGTTTACAGTTGATCTACTTCCTCATCGATTTCTGGAAAGCGGCGTCGGCTCTTTTCGCCTTTTCGTCTGCGATCTTTTCTCGTTCCGCTGCCGCCTTCTCTGCATTATCGGCACGGGCCGTGGCATCATCCGCCTTTTGTTTGGCTGCATCGGCGGCAGCCTTGGCTGCTTGAGCATCCTGCAATGCCTGCTCGGCTTTCGCATTAATCAGATTTTGCTGCGCCTGCACTTTCTCGAGGTCACCGGAGGTTGCACATCCGGTCAACGCAGCACCAACAACAAGCATCATTGAGATCACCAAAAGACCTGTCTTCATCTTAAGTTCCTCCTTTTTGTTCAGATTATTGTTGAGATTATCAAAAGGCTTTGCTTCGACTCCAATCACCTCCTTCCGGTTCTAAATCTGTTTGACTGGTTCTATCACTATGCCGTCTATGTCCAAATCGATTTTCAAGCGTTTGGCTGCTTCTCTGGCCGCGCTGATAGTATCGAAAGGGCCGGCGACAACACGGTAACCGTTGCTCTTAGACAGCACCCTTGCCGGTATTGGCGGCCCCTGGTGGTTGATAATGGCGGCGATCCTCCGGGCATCGATCTCTTCACGCACATCCGCAGCCAGGACATACCATGCCTCAAGTTTCAGTTCCGGTATGGCCGGTCTGCCGTATAACGTGTCCGGATGCTCGACTTTTACCGGTTTCACCTCCTCCTTGTGACCTCCTTGCCCCATCTCCAGGATGGGAACAGGAATCCCTCGGGCCTCGGACTGCACCTCCTTGACTTTTTTCCAGTCAATCGTGCGCGCCGACTGCTTTTCGATACTTTTCAATTTCGCATTTATCTTCTCCAACTCGCCAGCGCCCGACCCTTCAAAAGGGGTATGGGCTTCCAGGTAAAGCACGCCATCCCGTTGGCCGATGAGATAGGGCTGGTTAACAATGAGTACCGGCGTATTGACCGGCGTGTCCTTGTAGAGCATCGCAATGTTTTCCGGATAGAGTCTCATGCAGCCATTGGTTGCTCTCAGACCGATGCTGGCCGGTTTATTGGTGCCATGGATCAAATAACCCGTTTTGCTCAAATAGAGCGCGTATTCTCCCAGGGGATTCTCAGGTCCCGGCGGAATTTCAGCGGGCAGAATATCTCCTTTTTTCCGATGGTCCGCGGCAATTGACGCAGGCACATGCCAGGTCGGTCGGGGTGCCTTGCGTGCCACACGGGTTTGGCCCATGGGGGTGGGCCGCTCTTCGGTTCCGACACCGATCGGATAGGTCGACACCGCCAATGACGGACTATTCCCTTTGAATTGAAAGAGCCTCATGGTGGCCTGATTGATCACAATCCCTTTTCGGGGCGCGTCCGGCAGGATAAAACTCAGCGGCAACATGATGCGCTCTCCGGCCTTGGGCACCCATACATCTACCCCTGGATTGGCAGCGCTGATCGCATTGATCCCCAGGCCGAAATGCCGCGCAATATCCGGCAGCGTATCACCCTCTTCAAGCTTGATGACTGCCAGCTGGCCAACGACGTCGTCTCCTCGTACAACCTGAAAATTGTTTCGCTTGATCTCGCTTTCAGGATGGCTTGGCTCCTGGACATTTTTCATAACGGCACAGCCATTGAGAGATGCAAGAGCCGTACAGAGAGCTATAAAACAAAGCCAATTTGCGATTCGGCGCATGGGATAAATAAGGTACCTTTCACGATGATGATTGATAAAAAAAAGCCGGGACCGAAGATACAGTGACATTTCGGCAACCCGGCTGTCTCAGTGAGACCCTGTAGGCTTTCCGCCCCATCCTCGCGGATGGTTGAGTATTATCGTGTACCACCAACTGTTTAAATGCCGATTTCCGCCACCGACACGAACCGGCATACTACGGGCCCTTCAAAGGCGAACCTCTTGCTAACGCAACCTCCGCGCATGTTTTTGGCAACAAAAAAGCCGGGACCGAATATCGTGTGATATTTCGGCAACCCGGCTGTCTCAGTAAGACCCGTAGGCTTTCCGCCCCATTCTTGCGAATGGTTAAGTATTATCGTCTATCTACGCAATAATTTTGTGCATAGGTATCACTCCTATGAGAGCTTGTCAATACTTTCCTGAAGTCGGGTTGAGGATCTGGACGCTCAGACCGGGCAGTTATTGGAAGATTACGACGATACCAGAGACCAAAGTGGAAAGACAAAAGGAAAGGGGTTACGGCAGGCAACGTACCCCCCTTTGCCTATATGGCTCCCCCTGGCGGACGAAATTAGGAACTTTTTCAGTTCACCCCCTTCTTCCAGATTGAAGTCCTTGTGCAATCAGATCGGGGATAGAACCCCTTAACCACAGATGTGTCAGAAACACGACAAAAAGGGGGAAAAGCTACTGCTGAGGAATACACGAACGGCTAACGCCGACCCGCGAAGAGTCCAGTCACCACCCTCCCTTCCCAATCATCGATGGCGCGGCGGTTCCGGTCTAGGAGTGGAAACGGTTCAGGATTGATACTGTAAAATTGTGGGCTAAATTAAAGTAGCACGCATGGCAGAATGCGCATCCCTACACGGACATTTCGATCGGGTCACTGCCCGGCGCCTGACAGAGTTAGGAATCTTTGTGCAGCAACAATCTCTGCTTGAGACGGTGACGCGTTCAACCTTTCGCTTTGCAGGAGAAGATCATTTACCGGCCCCCGGTCCCCTGCGGGAGACTTTTCTTTCATCAAGCCTGGCGGCGCTCCACATTGAGAGACATCAATGTATGGGTGTTTTCCTTGTGAAGCCGATTTCTCTTCAACAGGTTCTCCGTTGCCCATCCGCAGCGATATTTCCCTGGCAGCCCGCATGACGAGTGGAGCGAATTCGCCATCGAGTCGCTCACGCGCCAGCCGGAAACTCGGACCGACCAACCCGATCACGCCGATGACTCGGGAGGCATGATTTCGAACCGGAGCAGCCACGGCGCTGGCACCTGCTTCAAACTCATCGACACAGATGGCATACCCCCCTTCCCGTACGTCCCGCAGCTCCTTCGCCAGCGTTCTCGTGGAGATGGCCACCTCTTCGCTGCATCTCCCGGAATTTTCCCTCTCGAAAAACGCCCTCAGTTCCTTTTCACTACCGAAAGCGAGCATGAGCTTTCCTGCCGCCGTGCAGTGCAGCGGAAAGGAGGTCCCCTCATGGCATTCCACGCGCACAGGGAGAATCGACTTGACGATGTCCTCGCACACGAGCCCTTCCGTCCCCCAAACACCGAGGAAAACCGTTTCCAGACTCTGACGAGAGACGTCTTCCAGAAATGGATGCGCCTCTTGGACCAGCCGCTTGCTCCGAACGTATGCTTCCCCCATCCTCAGGGTTGTTAAACCGAGCCGGTACGCACCGCTTGACGGGTTTCTCTCGATGAAGTTACGTGCTTCAAGCGTCGCCAGCAGTCTGAATACGTTATTCTTACTGATGCGCAATAACCTGCTCAACTCGGTAAGATTAAGCTCCCGCACTTCGCCGTGAAATTGCTCGAGGAGAGAACATGCAAAGGAAACCGACTGAATGATGTATTCGTTTTTTTCTTTTCTGGCCATTACAAGTCGTCCGCATTATTCTGTTGTAGTTACACCTTCTCAGGAAATTGCCTCAGCCACCACTTCGGCGATATCTTTGACGCGAACCCGTTCTGCCCCCTCATCCTTCAGCCCGTCCTCCATCATGGTCATGCAGTAGGGGCAGCTGACGCAGAGGGTATCGGGCTGCTGTTGCATGGCTTCCTTGACCCGTTCGAGATTAATTCTCGTTCCCGTCTGCTCTTCCATCCACATTCTTCCGCCGCCGGCGCCGCAACAGAAGCCGTTCTCCTTCGCGCGTCCGAACTCGGCAGGTGCCGTACCGGTGGCAGCCAGGATCACCTGTCGTGGGGCCTCGTAGGTGTCGTTGTGGCGACCGAGGTAGCAGGAATCGTGGAAAATGACTTTCCCCATCTCGGCCTTTTTCGTGAGTCGGAGTTTTCCCTCGGAAACCAATTGCTGGATCAGCTGGCTATGGTGGAGCACTTCGATTTCGAGGCCGTACTGGCGGTAGTCGTTTTTCAACGTGTTGAAGCAATGGGGGCACTGGGTCACGATTTTCCTGACCCCCTTCTCCTTGAACCGCGCCACGTTTGCCTTTGCCAACTGGTCAAAGACGTATTCGTTGCCGAGCCGGCGAACGCTGTCGCCGCAGCAGAGTTCGTCCTTCCCCAGTATCCCCCACGAGACGCCGGCCGCGTCGAGAATGGTTGCCAAAGCGACGGTGACGTGCTTGGCCCGACTGTCGAAGGCGCCGGAACAGCCGACAAAGAAGAGGTACTCGGTCTCGCCCGGTTTAAAGTGACGCTCACCCAGGGCAGCAGACCACTTGCCTCGTTCCGAGGGAGCGATTCCCCAGGGGTTGCTCCTCTGCTCCATGTTTTCGAAGAGGTTCAGGAGTTCCTCGGGGAATTTCGCTTTCTCTTCCACCAGATGGCGCCGCATCTTGACAATCTTCGGCATATGCTCGATCAGCACGGGACAGACTGACAGACAGGCCCCGCAGGTGGTACAGTCCCAGAGAGACTCTTCACTGATCGTTCCCTCTTTCTTCTCGCCTATCAGGGTAAGGCGCGCTTTTCCTCCCGCCTCCCCGGCCGGACCGTTTGCCAGCAGATTGATCTTTATGTCATGGATGATACGCCGGGGATTGAGGGCCTTGCCGGTGTTATGCGCCGGGCAGAGATCCTGGCAGCGACCACACTCGGTACAGGAGAAACCATCAAGCAGGTCTTTCCAGCTGAACTGGCCGATCTCGCTGACGCCAAAGCGCTGTTCTTTGCCGAAGGTCTCACGTGGCTGCACATTCGGCTTTTCCAGGCTGCGGAAGTAGCAGTTGGGGATGGCGGTGAGGATATGCATATGCTTACTGCGCGGGAGAAAGTTCATGAAGAGGAGCAACACGACGGCATGCACCCACCAGGCAGCGCCGGCGGCGCTCTCCAGGGTTGTCGGAGAGAGTCCGGCTACAAGGCGGGCAACCAGCCCGGACACCGGCTTCCACCCCTCCGAGTCCCCCAGGGCGATTCGCGTACCGTTGAGAAGAAAGAAGGCAACCATGAGGGTGGCAATCATACCGAGGATAAGCAACGCTTCGCCGCTGCGGGGCGAAGTGTAGTCATTCCCCAGATAGGGGGGGGGAAGGAAGATCCGCCGCACAAGGGCGACCGCCACACTCGCCAGCGCAACCAGAGACACGATGTCGAAGGTGAATTCCAGGACATGACGGAGGGACACCGGAAGAACCGAGAGATTCGCCCCGGCAATCACCCCTTCCAACAGGAATTCCGCATTGGCGATAAGAAGCAGCAGGAACGCCCAGAAGAGGAAGAAGTGGTTAATCCCGTAAGGCCGGGACAAGACTCTCTTCTGACCGAACGCGTAGGTAAGCGTACCGGCCAGTCGGGCTCCCGTATTGTCGAAGCGGTTCTCCGGGCTCCCCACCGCCACCAACTGCAACCGCTGGTAGCAGCTGTAGCAAAAGGTCAGCACGGCAATAAAGAGGAGGGGTATGAACAGGGCATGATTTATGAGCATGATTGCACCTCTCAGTCTGTAAACGTGTCAGATTGCAAGCCGTTCGGGAATGACGCCGCCCCGTTGCGCTTTCAGGCTGCGGACTTTTCTGATGATGGCTGGTACGACCTGAAAGAGATCTCCGACGATGCCGTAGGTGGCGACCTGGAAGATCGGCGCCTCGGGATCGCGATTGATGGCAATAATGACATCCGAGTCCTGCATCCCTACCAGGTGCTGGATGGCGCCGGAAATTCCGCAGGCAATGTAGATCTTCGGACGGACCGTCTTCCCGGTCTGGCCGACCTGGCGGCTGTGGGGCATCCAGCCGGCATCCACGGCACTGCGTGAGGCACCGACTACCCCGCCGAGTTCGTCAGCAAGTTCCTGGAGCATGGCAAAATTCTCTTTGTTCATCAGGCCGCGGCCACCGGAAACGATAAATTCGGCACCAGCGATGTCGATGTCCTTCCCCGACCTGTCGCTGAGCACCTCGATTACCTTGACGTGAATGTCCGCTTCAACAAGGTCGAAGGTTTCGCGAACCACCTTCCCCTTCGCCCCGGCTATACGCTCGGGCATCGGCATCACGTGAGGACGGACGGTGGACATCTGCGGCCGGAACCGGTCGCACATGATGGTGGCCATGATGTTCCCGCCAAACGCCGGGCGGGTCTGCATCAGGTTTCTCTTGTCGTCGATGCCGAGCCCCGTGCAGTCAGCCGTAAGGCCGGTCTTGACGATAGTGGCCACCGCGCCAGCCAGGTCGCGTCCCTGCCCCGTCGCCCCCATGAGGATGATTTCCGGCTTGTGCTTCGCCACCAGATGGCAGATGGCATCCGTGTATGGTTTGGTGCGATAATGGGTAAACACCGGGGCATCGAGCAGAATGGCGTTGTAGGCGCCATAGGCGAAGGCCTCGTCGCAGAGATGCGCCACGTCGTTGCCTATGATGACCGCCGAGAGTTCAACGCCGAGGGTCTTCGCGAGACCGGCACCGGTCCCGAGAAGCTCCCACGAAACCTTCGCGGCCTCGCCGTCGTAATGCTCGACGAAGACCCAGACGCCACGGTAGCTTGCCAGCTTCGCCCTGAGCTCTTTCTCCGCCGGGTCAAGCTCCTCTTCGGCTGTACCGTGCTCCGCTTCCCACTGCTGGAGGATTTCCAACTCTTCCGGCGTGTAGAACATTTCAAGGGCACCCGCTCCGCATGCCTTGACACACTTGACGCAGCCGATGCACTTGGAAAGGGTGATTCCCGGCTCACCGGCCGCATCCATGGCGATTGCGTCCACGGGACAGGCCGTCACGCACCGCTCACCGCACCCGATGCACCGCCCTTCAAGATACCGCACTTTACCACGGGGTTTTTTGATCGGTTTCTTTTCGTCCATAAAGGTTCCCTTCAAAAAGGATAGAGGTGATGTCGCCGTTCGTGCACCTCACGATTTACACAGCAAGCAGATCCTTGCTCAGCAGTTTTTCGATGAGGATGCCCGCCGTTCCCTCCGGGTCATTGACCCCGTCACCGATGATCTCTCCCTGGTCCCGCTCGGGAGAAAAGATCTTGCTCACCCAGGTGGGGGACCCTTTGAGACCGACGGTTTCCACGTCAAGCTTGAGCACCGTATTGTCCCACACCGTTATGTCCGCCTCTTCTGCCGCCAATCGCATGGGGACTGTGGGGTAACGGGGACGGTTGAGCTCGCGCACGACGGTAATAACCACCGGGAGCGGCGCCTCTACGATCTCGTGCCTCCCTTCGAGTTTGCGCCGAACCCTGATTCTTTTTTTCAGGAAATCGATATGCTCGATACGGTCCACCAGGGTGAGCTGGGTGAAGCCGAGCCGGGTGGCAATGCCCGGCCCTACCTGGGCCGTGTCACCATCGATAGTCTGCTTGCCGCAGAAAACAATCCCCACCTCTTCCCGGGTGCCAAGGCGCTCGATGGCAGCGGCAAGCACCCTGCTCGTGGCCAGGGTGTCGGCCCCGCCAAATGCCCGGTCGGAGAGGAGAATCGCCTCGTCAATGCCGAGTGCCCGTGCCTTTCTCAGGGTCACCTCGGTGTTGGGCGGACCCATGGAAAGAGCAACGGTCCGCAGGCTGTACTTGTCCTTAAGGCAGAGGCTCTCTTCCAAGGCATGGGTGTCGTACGGGTTGACGATGAAGGGTATACCTTCCCGCACCAGGGTGTTGGTCACGGGATCGATCTTCACCTGGGTGGTGTCGGGTACCTGTTTAATGCAGGAGATAACGAGCATGGACGTCTCCTTTACGTGATTTGCGCATCGCCAGATTCAACTGGCAGCTAACTTGCGAAGTTGGTGCTAGACCGCCACCTTCAACCCGTCCGGCTTGTAGATTTTCAGGAGCGCCGCTGCCATGTCTGCCGGGCTGGCGGCTACCGATATGCCGCACTCTTCGAGGATGGCCACCTTTTCCGTCGCTGTCCCCTTACCCCCGGAGATGATCGCCCCGGCGTGCCCCATCCGTTTACCTGGAGGAGCGGTGACCCCGGCAATATACGCCGCCACCGGCTTGGTCATGTGCTCTTTGACAAAATAGGCCCCCTCTTCCTCGGAACTGCCGCCGATTTCGCCGATCATGATTACCGCCTCGGTGTCGGGGTCTTCCTCGAACATCCGGAGCACATCCACGTGGTTCGTGCCGTTGACCGGGTCGCCACCGATTCCGACGCAGGTGGACTGGCCAAGCCCGACGTTGGTAAGCTGCCAGACCGCTTCGTAGGTCAGGGTGCCGGAGCGGGAGACGACCCCCACCTTTCCCGGTTTGTGAATATACCCCGGCATGATGCCGATCTTGCACTGGCCGGGGGTGATGACGCCGGGACAGTTTGGCCCCACCAGACGGGTCTGTTTCCCCTGCATGTACTGCTTGACCTTGACCATGTCCAGTACCGGAATTCCCTCGGTGATGCAGCAGACCAGCTCGATGCCGGCGTCTACTGCCTCCATGATCGAGTCGGCCGCGAATGGTGGCGGAACATAGATGACCGAGGCAGTGGCGCCGGTTTTGTACACCGCTTCCCTGACCGTATCGTAGACCGGAAAACCGTCGATGACCGTTCCCCCTTTGCCGGGAGTTACCCCGCCGACCATCTGCGTACCGTACTCGCGGGCACCTTGCGCATGGAAGAGCCCGGTGGCGCCCAATCCCTGGGTAATTACTTTTGTGTTCCTATCGATAAGAATGCTCATTGATCTCCCCTTCAGGCCGCTGCAACAGCCTTGACGATTTTTTGCGCCGCATCGGCCATGCCATCGGCTGCAACGATATTGAGACCGCTTTCGGCCAGAAGCTGTTTCCCCTTGGCAACGTTGGTTCCTTCCAGCCGCACCACCAGCGGCACCTGGAGGGAGACCTGCTTGGCCGCCTCGATGACGCCGGTCGCGATGACATCGCATTTCATGATGCCGCCGAAGATGTTGACCAGTATCCCCTTGACGTTTTTATCGGAGAGGATGAGCTTGAACGCCTCGGTGACCCGCTCGATGGTAGCCCCGCCCCCTACGTCCAGGAAGTTGGCCGGGTCGCCGCCGGAGTGCTTGATGATGTCCATGGTAGCCATGGCCAACCCGGCACCGTTGACCAGGCAGCCAATATTACCGGAAAGCGATACGTAGGAGAGGTCGTGCTGGGAGGCCTCCACTTCGTTGGGGTCTTCCTCGTCGTAGTCACGCATGTCGCCGATCCGGGGATTCCGGAAGATGGCGTTGTCGTCGAAACCGAATTTGGCGTCAAGAGCGAGCAGATCACCTTCTTTGGTGACCACCAGCGGGTTGATCTCGAGGAGCGAGCAGTCGGCCCCCACAAAGGTCGCATAGAGTCCCTGAAGGAGGCTTACCGCCTTATTGGTCTGTTTGCCGGTCAACCCCAGGCTGAACGCGAGATTGCGGCACTGAAAGGAGGTCAGCCCTAGAAGCGGTTCTACCGCTTCCATGAAGATCTTCTCCGGGGTCTTGGCCGCAACTTCCTCGATATCCATCCCCCCCTCGGTGGAGGCCATGACGGTGACCTTCGAGGTCGCCCGGTCAACCAGCAGGCTTATGTAGAGCTCTCGTTCAATGTTACACCCGTTCTCCACCAGTACTCGGGTGACGATCTTCCCTTCCGGCCCGGTCTGGTGAGTCCGCAGGACCATGCCGAGCATGTCGCGGGCGGTATTGCGCACCTCATCGGCCGTGCGGGCCAGCTTGACGCCGCCCCCCTTCCCCCGACCTCCGGCATGGATCTGGGCCTTCACCACCCACGGCCCCTCTCCCAACCGCTTCGCCCATTCCCGGGCGCTCGCACCGTTGTAACAGACGTGGCCGTCCGGAACCGGCACACCGAACTCCCTTAGAATCGCCTTTGCCTGATATTCGTGAATGTTCACCTTTCTTCTCCCTTCTCACCACAGGTATTTTGCAATACTGTTTTTTCTATTGGTATTACGGTACTTCATTACCAATTTTATGTCAAGGCTTTTTCTTATATCCGGTATCTACATGATTCATACGTTCCCCATTCTGTCCGCCTACGGATTTCATTCGCGATTGCGGAAGGACTTGAGGGGGAGAGAAATCTCGTCCACCTCAAGTCCACCACCCTATATATCTCTCTCAATGGTCATCCGGCCTGTTTCGCGTGGTGCTAATCGATGATCCCCTTCCCTCTGAAACCGGCGATTTCCGCCTCACTGTAGCCGAGCAGCTGTCCGAGTATGGCCTCCGTATCCTGACCCAGTGTCGGGGCGCCACGCCAGACCCTCTGGGGGGTTTTACTCAACTTGGGAACAAAGCCGAAGGCCTCCACCTCTTTGCCCAGGGTCTCGTCCGTGTATTTGACGAAATTACCACGGCTCTGCCAGTGGGGATCGTTATAGATATCTTCCGTAGACTTGGCGATGCCACTAGGCACTCTGAATTTCTTGAAATGCTCGTAACATTCCTGAGCGGTGTGCGATCCGATCCATTCATCGGTTTTCACCCTTAACTCCTGGCCAATCGGTGAGTTTACCGCATCCCTTGTTCCCCCTGCGCCTTCATAGGTGAAATGGTCGGGATCAAGTTCCATTGCCTCGATGAACCGGTAATAAACCGCGGGTCCAAAGGCGCCGAGACTCACATAGCGACCGTCCTTGGCCTTATAAATTCCACCCGGCTGGAAAATCGGCACCTTGTTACCGGAGCGCTGCTTTACGATCCCCATGTTGGCATATACCGTCCAGGCATCATCGAGCACCCTGGCCTGTGCCTCCACCTGGGCCACATCGACGACCTGCCCCACCCCCCCATTCAGGACATTGGCATAGGCCGCGGCAATACCCAAAGCAGTATACATGGCAGTAAGATAGTCATTGTAAAATGAGGCGGCGAATGTGGGGGGACAGGGCTCAGGGGAGCCGTTCAGATAGGTATATCCCCCCTCTGCCTGGCCGATAACATCGTACGACGGCTGGTCGCATATCTCCGGATTGCCACCGAACTGCGGCCGGCCGAACCCGCTGACATGACATATGATCAGTTTGGGATTCACTTCGAAAAGCAACTCTTCCGTAATACCAAGTTTTTCGAGCCAGACAATGTTTTCCAGCCACACATCGGCGTTCTTGATCAGAGAGAGGAAAATCTCCCTGGACTCCGGATATTTCAAATTGGTGTTGAGGGTGAAACTGAGCCGGTTGCGGCCGTTCTGGACCCAGCCGGCACTGACTTCCCTATCCCCATTGGTCATGGGAGGATACTGCTTGCGGTAGGGATCGCCGATATTGGGAAGTTCCACTTGAATGATTTCCGCCCCCATTTCGCCCAATAGTGAGGCACCAAAAGGGGCAGCAACGACAGTCGCACTCATCAGGATTCTCATCCCCGACAGCGGTCCGAATGTGGGGATAAAATAAGGTGCGGGCTTCTTTTCCAGATTTTTCCATCTTTCCATGTCAAAACTCCTTTTGCTGTAATTTCCTGTTAGGACCTTACCGCCACGATGCGACACTGCCGACGGTTAAGCCTACTATGGCTGTGAGGCCTGCTGTTTCAGCGGCAGTGCCTGACCTTGGGCATCTGCCACGGCATTCGACATCCTTCTCCGCAACATCTTGTTGGCCACGAACGCCAGACCGATGCCACCCAGACAGAGGATACTGGCAATGAAAAACGCCTGGGAATAATTGCCCGTGGCCACCTTAATGCTGGCGGCGAGCCGCGGACCGGTAAACGCGGCAAGGCCAAAGGGGACAAACATGATACCGAAGTTCATCGGGAGATTTTTAGCGCCGAAGGCATCCGCGGTAAGGGAAGCAAGCTGCCCCATGAAGCCGCCGAATGCCATCCCCACGATCAGGACGGGAGCTATCACTTCCACCGGCTTTGACGCAAGCCAAAACATGGCCGAGCCGAGAATAACGTAAATAACCACCATAACCGGCATACGTCCAAAGCGGTCGGCAATGAGGCCCCACCCTACGCGCCCCGCCGAATTGCACAGCGCAAGGATCCCCACCCATGAACCGGCAGCAACGGCGGTCAGACCACCGACGGATTGAAGGATGGGGGAAGCATGGGCGATAATCATCATCCCCGAGATGGCCCCCAGAACAATGATGGCTGCCAGGACGTAGTAGAGAGGATCAACGAGCATCCCGCGCCAATCCTTTTCGGAGATGTTCATAGCCTGCTGTGTGGCCTCTGATGGTTTCCACCCAGCAGGGGTGAATCCGGCCGGTGCGGTCTTCATCAGCAGACCGAGGATACAGAGACTGACCAGATAGAAACCGCCCAGCATTTTAAAGGTAGGAAGGATGCTGTAATTATTGATCATGTTGACGGCAACGGGAGCCCAGAGCAGGGGAGCGCATCCCACACCGGCAGCCAGGATCCCTGAAGCCATGCCGCGACGGTCAGGAAAGAAGCGCACAAGGTTGGGCACTACGCCGGAATAGATGGTTCCCATGGAGAGCCCCCCCATTAACCCGTATGTCAGGTAGAGCTGGTTCAGGGTTTCCACATGCCCGACACCGTACATCCCCAGGCCGTATATGAGCCCGCCGGCAAATAGGATATATTTGGGCTGGATGCGCTCCTGCAGTTTGCCCGCAACAATGATGGGGATACAGGAAACAGTGTGAAATATGGCGAATGCCACGGATACATCCGCCAGGTTCCAGGTGAACTGCTTTGAGAGCGGCAGCACAAATACGCTCCAGGCGTACGTCTGACCAATGATGATATTGATAACCGTTCCCAGTGCCAGATAAAACCATCGTTTCGATTCTAGCGTCATGACTTGGTCTCTCCCTTGAATGAAATTTGCATATGTTTATGAAATGTGTGAACCGTCATAGCACCGTCAGACTCTTCAGCCGTAACAAACTTCGCCATTATCCCGTCTCCTTTTTAGTGATGATCTCGCAGTCGCGGTGGGCAGTCCGAACCGACGCGACTCCCCACTGCGGCCACATCTCAATGATCGACGGCATCGGAGATGCCGTAGCCGGTATTCTGCCGGACATAGAGCTCTGCAAACTTCTCCTCCTCCCGGCGGTTACCGAAGAGGAAGGTTCCCATGATTGCGGCCAGGAATCCGACCGGCACCGTGAGGATGGCCGGGTTCTTCAACGGGAAGAGCGGCGCATCTAAACCGATGAATGACGTGCCGTCCTTGTTTTTCTCGTAATCGGCTCGGGCCTTCGCCAGCGTATGCACTTCTTTCTCGGCAAGGGTCATCCCTTCCACCTGCTTCTTCTCCAGCACCTCCACCACTTTCTTTGCATCGGCGGCAATTCGCTTCGGATACGTCATGGTCGGTGATGCAAGGACGACAGCGATAGTAAACAATCCACCCACGATCAACCCGGTGACGATGCCGCCGGCATTGAAGCGTTTCCAGAAGAGAGCCAGCAGGATGACAGGGAAATTGCTGGAGGCGGTCATGGCAAAGGCGAGCACCACGAGATGGGCAATGTTCTGTGATTCGCAGGCAATACCGAGTAAGATGGCTACGACGCCGATGCCGATGGCCGTGATCCGGGCGACCCTGATCTGCTGCTGCTGATCGGGTTTGCCGTCCTTGAGGACGTTGACATAGAAGTCGTGGGCCACGGCAGCAGATACCGCCAAAATAAGACCGGACACCACGGCAATGATCGTGGCGAAGGCCACCGCACAGACAAAAGCCAGAAAAAGATCTCCGGCGAGGGAACCGGGACCGCCCCCCAGGAACTGGGCGATCATCGGCGCGGCCATGTTCCCCCCCTTGTCAGCGGCGATGATCTTTTGTGGCGTGAGGTAGATGGCGGCACCAAAACCGATCATGGTCACCATGATCATAAAAGCGCCGATGAGAATCATGGCAATGACCACACTCTTGCGGGCCGCCCGGGCGTTCGGAACCGTAAAGAACCGCATCAGGAGATGGGGAAGACCGGCCGCTCCCAAAGCAAAGGCAAGGCCGAGAGAGATTTGGTCGAGCGGATTCTTGAGAATGAGCCCCGGCTCCAGAAAGCGCTGGCCGTAATCGAAACCGGGTTGCGGAGCAGCATGCTTCAGGAGACCCCGCACATGGTCCTGGATCGCCGGACTCGTGGCCACGGCATCATAGAAACCGACAAAGCTGAAGCCAAACTTCCAGAGGAGCAGGAAGGTGATGAGCGTGCCACTTGCCATCAGGAGTGCCGCCTTGATTATCTGCACCCAGGTGGTAGCCTTCATGCCGCCGAAGGTGACGTACAGCACCAGCAAGACACCAACGCCGACCACTGAAATGTTATAGGGGATGCCGATGAGAAGCTGCATGAGCTTCCCGGCGCCAACCATCTGCCCGATCATGTAGAACGCCGAGACCACCACGGCGGCGAGGGCGGCAGTGCCCCGCACCACCTTGGACGAAGTACGCAGCGACAGGATATCCCCCAGCGTATATTTGCCAGCATTGCGGCACGGTTCTGCCACAATCAGGAGAATGGTGACAAAGGAGAAGAACGGCCCTACGGTGTACATGAAGCCGTCGGCGCCGAACAAGGCCGTCATCCCCGCAATGCCGAGGAACGTCGAGGCCGACATGTAATCGCCCGCGATGGCCCATCCGTTCTGGAATCCCGAAATACCGCCACCCGCGGTATAGTAATCGGACGTGGTTTTGGTGGATCGGGCGGATTTGACCACGATGACCCCGGTAAGGATAATAATGGCCAGGAACATCCCCAGAGTGATGGCCCTGTTTGTCGACGCATCTTTCTTTTCTTCGCGTGCGGAGGACTCGGCTGACCGTACAACCGGCGTCGAAACACCCCCACCAGCCACCAGGCCGGTAACAGGCTGGGGATTGCCGTGGGGAGCGGCTACGGCAAGAGTGGAGAGGGCCAGTACCAGTGTCATTGCGAGCAGTAATCGCTTCATTTACCCCTCTCCTTTGAAATCTCGGCGAGTACTTCCTTCGTCAACGGATCGAAGAAAGTGTTGGATCGGTGCGAGTAGTAGACGGCGATTGCCCAGAAAAAGAAGAATTCGAACAGACTGAAAAAGTAGCCGACGTTGAGTCTGCCGACGATCTTGATCTTCATGACCTCGGGAAAATATCCGGCACAGATGGGCAGAGCAAAGAACGCTGTCGAACCGATCAACCACCAGGTGAACAGAAATGCTTTCTTCTTGCTGTGGAGTTCGACGAATTTGGGCGATTTTGCCAGTACCGCCCAGTCAATTCCGTGATGAGCCATGAGAAATCTCCTTGTCTATGGCTGTTAAAGCCCCGTCTCAACATTGCCCTTCATCGCCGTTTATCTCCCCGTGGGGAGAATTTCTGGCGACGCAGTTTGAGGTTGCACCTGCGACGGGGAACTTTTGATCTCACGTATAACCGTGGCAATGCCCTGACTGACCAGGGCACTGCCACGCTGCGGCCCATTTTCCTCTGATTCCCGAGGGACCCAGATAGTGGCTGGAGCCCCGGGCGACGTGGTGTACGCCGGATTGCTTATCTCTACATACTTGTCATTCTTACCGGCATCGGCGGTTATAGTGCCGGCGGCGCAACCTGTCAGCCAAAGAAGCAGTACAAGGGCAAGAAATCTGTAATTCAGCATGGGGCACCCCTTTCCGACGATGACGATTCCGCTCTACCTAGAAGAAATACATCGCGGAGACCCGCGCCACATTGGCGGTACCGGTTCCTGATGTCCCCGGTGAGTTATTGCCATAGTGAGTGTTTACATTCTGATACTCGACAGCGACCCTTACAGCGGCATTCAGATCGTAAGCGATGTTTGCAAAGGCATGAGAACTTGACTTCTGAAAGTTTTCCATACCGGCATAATTGGCGTAATCATAGGCGTTTCTTCTTCCATAACCTGCTGTAAGCCCCAGGTTTTGGGTGGGATAGAAGATCACCTGTCCGAACAGACCATACCCCTTGGCAGGATTTTTGTTACCGGGGGCGCCAACAACCTGAGCGGCGGTTGCATTGTTGAAACTCATGTTTGCCGCCATATATGCCTGACCTTCAAAGGATGCGGTCATCGCACGGTTCTTACCGTCCTTGGACTTCAATAACGGCACAAAGGTATAGAAGCCATATCCCCATGAATCGAGAGAATTCCTGTTCCCTACCATATCCTGGTTGCCATAGAGGCCGAAAAATCCGGCGGTCAGTGAATTCATGGAAAGCCCCCAGAAGCCGGGAGCGACGCCAAGCGCCTTGCTGACAAGCATGGCCTGGCCTGCAAAATTCACTTTTCCGCCCCAGCTTTCACCGTCAACTTTGGGAGTATTATTATTGTTGTCCTGGGCCGGATTCTGGACTGCTGCGATCAGCTTAAGTGAGTTCTGCTCTCCCAGATTGACCTTTTGTGTCAACCTGATCTGGGCGACCCGTGGCTGTGCAGGGTTGCCGGCAGTGCCCCCCAAACCGAAATCGAGAGTAGAGGCGGCGGCCGGCGCGAAGTTATCCCACGTCTGTCCAAACAGTACCTGGGTATTCTTCCAGTCGATGGTCCCGTAAGCATGGCGCATTCTCAGGTTTGCACTTTCATTGCTTCCGCCGGCGCCAAAGAAGTCGGTTTCAATGAGCGCCCCGGTCTTGGCACCGAGAAAGGTTGGCCCATCGACCTTGAGCCAGAAACGGGTCTGTCGGGCTGTTATCAATGATTGATCCCGCTGACCAGCCAGTGAACTTGTCTTGGGAATGCCATCCGGCTGAAGGGTAGCCATGGCAGCTGTTCCGCCGGTTGATCCGAGATTGACGGAGTTGTAGACGTAATCAAGTTTCACATACCCACCGAAGGTAAGTTTGAACTTGCTCGTAACCGGCGAGGCCATCTTGCCATAGATGCCGGGAGCGACCTCGCAGGAGGGATCGTAGTCACAGTTGTATACTGGCTTCGAATTTTGCGGGACTTCCTGAGCAAGTACCGGCGATGCCAACAGTGCCAATGCTGCAACATGAAATATCAGTTTTTTCATAGAGACCTTTCTGTGAGTGCAGTTGTGCCCGTTATGGGCCTTGAGTGATTAACTACATGTGGACTAGAAAAGGTATTTACCCGACTCCTTTGCAGCGTCGGCCAGGAGCTGCTTTGCCGGCAGGAGTCCGGTGCCGGCAAAGGCGGTCCGCTCGGCAATAATCTTCTGCAGCGCCGGCTCCCGCTCTCCGCTGGCGCCATAGGCTACCGCACGGAACGCGGCCTGCTGAAACCGTGACGCTTGCTCAAAGGCCAGCACCTTGATCACCGCCTGCAGCTGCCCCTTTTTCCGTTCGCTGGCCTTTGCAAAGCACTTGTCAGCCCGTAACAGGACGCTCTCCAAGGCAAAGACGCCGATAATCAGGTCGGCATAGGCCATCAGCACCTCCTGTGACTCTTTCGCCGCTACCGTGTCACCAACCACGAGCAGCACCAGCTTTTTCAGACTGTCCAGCAGGCTGAAGGCACTGGCGAATTCATCGTTCGCCGGCTTGGTAGAGCTGGCTTCCGCACATCGAGCCGCAGCTTCTTTCACCTGCGACCAGAGGTCGAGCCCGCCGCTATCGGCACGGCGAAACAGCATGGTCGGAATCAGTATCCGGTTGATCTCGTTGGTCCCCTCGAAGATCCGCTGGATCCGCGAATCACGATAATGACGCTCTACCGCGTAGTCGCTGATGTAACCATAGCCGCCATGGATCTGCACCGCCTCGTCCACCACGAAATCCAGCTGTTCGCTGCAGAACACCTTGGCGATGGCACACTCGGCCGCAAACTCCTCGATGGCTTTCTGGTAACGTTCGTAGTAGTCTGACCCGCCATGGTCCAAGGTGGCTATTTGCCCGTCTAGGAGCCCCGCCACACGGTAAACCACTGATTCGGAGGCAAAGATGGCTGCCGTCATGTCGGCAAGCTTTTCCTTGATGGCGCCAAACTCTCCGATAGCTTTGCCAAACTGCTTCCGTTCTGCAGAGTAAGAGGCCGACTCACCAAACGCCGCCTTGGCCATGCCCAATGTCTGGGTGGCAACTTTCAACCGCCCCACGTTGAGTACGTTGAAGGCGATCTTGTGCCCCTTCCCCGGCTCGCCCAGCAGATTCTCCACCGGCACCTTCACATCCTGCAAAACCAGGGGAGTGGTGGAAGAACCCTTAAGTCCCATCTTCTTTTCCTCGGCCCCGACAGAGAACCCGGGGAAGCTTTTTTCCACGAGGAACGCGGAGAAGTGTTTGCCGTCAATCTTGGCAAACACGGTAAACAGATCCGCAAATGCGGAGTTGGTGATGAACTGCTTGGCACCGTTGAGGATGTAGTGGGTGCCATCGGCGCTCAATACCGCCGTGGTGCGGGAGCTCAAGGGGTCACTGCCACAGTCAGGCTCTGTCAGGGCATAGGCTCCAAACCACTCACCCGAGGAAAGTTTCCCCAGATACCGTTCCTTTTGGTCCGGGGTGCCGTAGTAGACCAGGGGCAGAATGCCGATACCGGTATGACCGCCGAAGGCCATGACAAAAGAACCCACCGGCGCCACCTTCTCGATCATGAGCATGTTGGTTGTCTTTTCCAGTTCCAGACCACCGTACTCTTCGGGAACTTCAGCCAAAAACAGCCCCAACTCGGCACATTGCCGCATCTTTTCTACGATGAAATCAAAGTCCTTGTTCTCGATCCGCTCCACATTCGGCAATATCTCGTTCTTCATGAACTCTTCGGTCGTCTCTGCTATCTGTTTCTGTTCCGTAGTGAAATCTTCGGGAACAAAAGGGGCGGCGACTGCCGGGCTCAAGAGAAATTCCAGGCCGTTGGGCAAGGTACCGTTCATAAGTAATTCTCCTTTTTCCATTCATCAGGGATCACACTCAGGATGACTGCATCCAATCTGCAAAACATGTCTTTATGCGTCAACAGCCCTCATTCCTAAAGTTACTGGCAGGTAAACGATGATTAGACAATCTTATAAAATCATGTTCTATCATTTAAAAAAGTTAAAAAAATATGGCTGTTGCGTACTGAAGCAGAGCCAGCAGTGCCCGTTGTCCGACACATCACGGACAACGGACACTGACAGAACCTGGCCGCCTACTTCTTCTCTTCCGAATAATCGTAAAATCCGCGGCCAGCCTTGCGACCGACATGGCCCGCCTTCACCATGTTCCGCAGCAGCGTGGGCGGAGCAAACCGGGCGTCTTTCGTGTAGTTGAAGAAGATATCGCCCACGTAATAGCCGATTTCGACACCCGCAAAGTCCTGGAGTTCGAGGGGGCCCATGGGCATGCCGGCCCCGAGTTTCATCGCCGTATCGATGTCCTCGGCCGATGCGACACCATCTTCGAGAAGGCGGATGGCATCCATCATGTAAGGGACAAGCAGCCTGTTCAGAACGAATCCCGGTGTATCCTTGCAGGTTATGGGTGTCTTCCCGAACTTCCTGCCCATTTCTAGCGCCACGTCAGTCGTCGCCTGCGCTGTCTGAAGGGCGGGGATGATTTCGACAAGCTTCATCATCGGCACCGGGTTAAAGAAGTGCATACCCACGAAGTTTTCCGGGCATCTCACAAGTGACGCCATTTCGGTCACGGACAGGGAGGAGGTGTTGCTGGCAATGATCACATCGTCGCCGCATACCGGTTCGAGTTTCTTGAAGAGCTCCTTCTTGACTTCCACATTCTCGAATACCGCCTCGATGACGTACTGGGCAGCAGACAGTGTGTTTACGTCGGTGGAGTAGCTGATGCGGCCGGTGATTTCTCCCTTCTGATCTTCGGTCAGGGTCCCTTTCTTGATGAACCGGTCGAGGCTTGTGGCGATGGTTTTTTGCGCCTTTTGCAGCATTGCCTCATTGACATCAAAAACCCTTACCTGGAACCCCGCCTGGGCCGCCACCTGGATTATCCCGGACCCCATGCTCCCCGCGCCGGCAACGCCGACAATTTTGACATCTTCGATTTTCATGATTTCTTCTCCTTTATTGGCAGTGTACGTGCTACTGACTGATAAATTCAGGTTTCCGCTTCTCGACGAACGCCCGCAGCCCTTCCTTTGCGTCGTGGGTCCTGTTGTTTTCCGCAACGTGTTTCCGCTCGATAGCCAGGGCCTGCTCCAGATGGTGGTCGATACCTTCGTAGACCGCCGCCTTGATGCTCCCCAGCGCCTTCCCGGCACCGGAGGCGAGCTTCTTGGCAAACGCCATGACCTCTTCCATGAAATTCTCAGGCTCGATGACTCGATCGACGAGGCCGATGGCAAGGGCTTCCTGGGGGCTCATGGTCTTGCCCCAGAGGAGGATATCGAGGGCCTTGGAAAGCCCCACAAGACGGGGAAGGCGCTGGGTCCCTCCGGCGCCCGGCATGATGCCAAGGCCTGCCTCCGGCAATCCGATCAGTGCCTTCCCCCCCGTCATCAGCCGGTAATCGCATGCCAGTGCGAGCTCACACCCTCCACCCATGGCATGGCCGTTGATGGCAGCAATGACAATTTTTCGCATCCGGTTGAGTATGTTGTTGGCACCCTGCAGCAGCTTGGAAAAGGTCTCAGCCTCGGCCTGGTTCTGCTCGGCCATTTCCTTGATATCTGCTCCGGCTATGAAGGCCTTTTCCTGGCCGCTGGTAATGACGACGACATTCACGCCCTCCATCTGCTCGGCTTCGCTGAAGGCATTGAAGAGCTCCAGGCCGAACTCGCCGTTCAGCGGATTTGTTGGAGGCCTGTTGAGAGTGATGGTCAGGACCCGGTCTTCGTTTTTCATGGTAATGAACTGGTAATCCATTATGCGACTCCTTGTGACGCTCAACATGAGCGGATTTGTTACCCGACCTTGATGACGACTGAGGCCGCCGTGTCACCGGCAGCACATCCCGAAAATAGGAGGTAGCCTCCGCCTTTCTGCGCCAGTTCTTCGATCCCCTCAATCATGAGACGGGCACCGGTAGGCGCCTGGGGGTGCCCATAGATAAGGGAACAGCCATAGTTGTTCATAGATTTGAGATCGAGACCAAGTTCCTTCGCCATTGCGATGTCGTTAGCCGCAAACGGGTTGTGCGTCTTGACCGCGCCGATGTCGCTGACCTTGACTCCGGCATTGTCAAGGGCGTTCTTGGCGGATGGAGCCACTGCCGCTGCCATATAAGCCTTCTTCGTTCTGGCGTATCCGTACGAAACAATCTGTACCTCGACTCCCTGGTCGGCACTCAGTTCTCTTGCCTTGTCCCGGGTAGTCACCAGGAGACCACAGTTGCCGTCGGCGGGGAAGGTTTGCGCCCCGAACGTGTGCACACCGTCGGGCAGCACTGTCTTCAGGCCAGCCAGTCCTTCCCGCGTGGACGGTGTTATCCCTTCGTCCGCCTCCACTGATATGCTCTTCTTCTTCGACAGCTGGATCTCCACGCCAAACATGTACCGTTTCTGGAACTCCCGATCGTTTGCCAGCGCATCCTGGTACTGCTCGTACCGCCTCAACGTCAGTGCATCACACTCATCGCGCGTGATGCCAAACTCCTTGCTGACATTTTCGGCCGTCTTAATCATCGGCTCTCCCGCCCAGGGGTCCCGGTTGACGTTGTCCAGAAACCAGTCCTCGACGGTCGGCTTCCCCCCCGGGCCGTTCGGGTTCGGCCACACGGCATGGGGACCGTTGGAACAGCGGTCAGCCAGCAGACACCAGCTCTTGTCGTGCAAACCCGTCTCCACACCCATGGCAGCCTGATACATCGTCAAGGCGGACGTTGAGCAAGCCTGCGAAATGAGAGCACCCGGCACCTTTTCGGCCCCCATAAGAGCCGCAGCCCACGGGCCGCTGTAGAACCAGTGCGGTTGGTACACTGTGCTCCCGACATGAACGTAGTCGAGCATGTTCGGGTCCCACCCCTTTGCCTCAAAAAACCGCTTGGAGGTAGCTGCCCCCAGAGCAATGGCATTCTCAGTGGCCAGGCTTCCCTGCCAGCGCACAAAGGGCGTGCTGTAGTAACCTCTGTACGGGATATAAGCTTTCGTTAACATCGTGTCTTTCTCCTTTCTGATGTGCTTGTGCCTCTCATTCGGAGAGCGCGTTGTAGTTGGCATTGCACCCCTTGTCCTGCCAAAGGGCGGAGCTCCTTGCTAGCAAACAGGTACTACAATGCTTATTTTGTGTTAAAAAAATTGACCGTCTCCACCTTTTAGCTGCGGCATCACCTGCCATATTGCTTCCCTCATGATTGTGGAAATACTCTTTGACGTTGTCTTTTGAATTCGATGGAGCAATTCACACTCCTCATCCGAAACCCGCACCGAAACAACATTGTAGCGAGGATTCTCTTTCATTATTCCCATCTCACCCCCCTGCTCCGGCATCTTGGCCTTTTGAGCCGGTCATTAAGTCATATCTTCCACTGATCCCGACACGTCCCACGCCAGTATGGAGTCACTCAGGACGGTCAGCCCGACAAGCTTCTCATCACTGCAGCTTTGCTGTAAGGGCAGGTACGAACTGCAAGACATCGGCCACCACGAGAACATCGGCAATCTCGCCGATGGGGGCTTCCTTGTCCTTGTTGATGGCGACGATAAAATCCGACTTCTTCATCCCGGCCAGGTGCTGGATGGCACCGCTCACCCCGCAGGCGATGTACAGTTTCGGACTCACGGTCTGGCCGGTGGTCCCCACCTGGTGGCTGTGCTCTACCCACCCCGCATCCACCACCGGCCGGCTCGCTCCCAGTTCCCCCCCAAGCGCCTTGGCCAGGGTGGCGATGACCTCTACGTTCTCCTTCTTCCCGATCCCTCGGCCGGCGGTGACGATGATCTCGGCACGGGTGAGGTCCACGTCCTTCGCCTCGGCAGGCTCGTAACCGGTGAAGCTGACGTTGCTCGTGACGGTTGCGGTTACCTTCTGCACATTTGGGCTCCCCCCCGGCTGCACAGCCGTAAAGGCCCCGGCCTGGATGGTAATGACCGCCTTGGAAGTGGATGGTTTGACGGTCCGGCGCATCTTGGCGTTGCAGCACCCCACTTCGAAGCCGCCGTCGACCAGTCC
>JAJZUQ010000079.1 GCA_021848385.1 Deltaproteobacteria bacterium | reverse complement strand
TTGTGCGGTAGTGGCGGAATTGGTAGACGCACCAGCTTGAGGGGCTGGCGGGGGTTTCCTCGTGATGGTTCGAGTCCATTCTACCGCACCAATATTTAAAAGGGGTTACGGGAAACCGTATCCCCTTTTCTATTTATATCAATCAGCACCGAAATAATTACCGGCTTCTTCCACCACTGGATATACCTAACACCTCAGCGACGCAATCTTACCCTCCAGCTATCTCGTGCGGTCATAAAGCCCGATTGCTTCCTTGTCGCTGACGACAATTCCTTCCCTGGCCAGTAGCTCGCCGGTAGCCTTCCAGTATTGGTTCATTGCAGTGTTGTAGTCGGCCAGCGCCCGATTGTGGTTACTGCGAGCCACTGCCAACGTGCTTTCAACATCGAGAACGTCTTTTATAGTGGCGAGACCCACTTCATTGCGACGGATATAGGCTCGCAGGTTCTCCTCGGCATAGGAACGGGCGCGATCAGTGACCTCTATCTGTTTATAGGAGGACGTCAGGGCGCGTATCGCCGCGCGTACCTCATTGGCAATGGCCTCCTGCTGGCTCCTCAATTGAACCTTCTCCTGGCTGACTTTCAGTTTGCTCTTGATATAGGTATTTTCTGCGGCGCTGTTCCCAAGCGGATAGTCGAACTGAAGCGAAATACTCCAGGCGGGGTAGTCGCCGCTTGACAGCCTTTCCATATCTCGACTGTAACCGCTCCCCAAGCCGTTGAGACCGACGCCCGCGGCAAGGTTCAGGTTCGGCAGTGTATTGTTTCCTGCCACCCGCGCCTGGATTTCGCTGGTCTCGATACCGGTCTGCATTTCTTTGAGCTCGGGGCGGGAAGCCAGGGACGTCCTGATGGCATCTTCCTCATTGACATCGAGCCGGTCACTGACCGGTTTGTCAACGGGACGGATAATATCCTTGCCTTCCAGTTGCAGAAGAAGACGGAGAACGTCTGATTCGTCCTGTACCGCCCGTTCGGCATCGTTCAGGTCTTTCTCCCGCGACGCGACACCAAACTCGGCATTGAGTATCTCCATCGCCGGCAGTACTCCCGCCTTGACCCTTGCTTTGGTGTCGGAGAGAATTCTCTGGGCATCCTTGAGTGAGACCTGTTTGGATTCAAGATCCTCATAGTCATAGTAGAGCCGGTAATACTCGGTCTTCACCTGGAGTACCAGTGCAAGCAACTGCCCTTCATAGTGGTAGACCGACCCCTTTTTTGTCCCGAGAGCAATGGCTATGCCGACCTCTGTCGCGTCTCGCCCGAAGTTCTTGAGGAGAGGCTGGGTCACGTTCAGGGCGAGATTCGACTGCCAGTAACTATTCCTTGTAGAGGGGGACTGGGCATTCGAGGTTGAATAAGCATTGGTAAAGGTCAAGCCAGCGGTAGCACCGGTGCTGAACAGCTGGCTGATTCCCGGATCGACGTTAAACGTCTGCTGGTGAAACTTGTCAAAACCACCAGATGTAAGCGTACTCACCGGCAAGATACTCGTATCGGTATAACCCGTGGACAGAGTCAGGTGTGGATCGTAGATACCACGGTTGAAACGGACATCCGCCTCGTTCATGGCCGGAGTGTAGAGTTGTGCCTGAAGGTCCAGGTTCCGTTCCACCGCGAGCCGCAATGCTTCCTTCAACCCAAGAGGATATGATTGTTCATCGGCGCCTGCGACTCCGCACGTGAGGATCAAACAGAGCACGACAACCAAATATAGTTTCATGTATGCTTCCTCCGCAACAATCCGTTCATCAAAAGCCCCACCAGTCGATTAATGAGATCTATATGTTATTCAGCACCATGGCCACGATAAACCGCGCATGGTGAAGAAAAACCATGCGGCTTCGCTGGCATTGCAGCCACGGATGTGGTCGATTGTCCATCAATTGAACCGATTGTCAAGGGATTTGATCCCCGCAAAACCGGCAACGAAAATGGCCGCCCCATAAGGACAGCCATGTTCGCTCAAAAGTCATCACACGGAACTATCCCGTGCCTTATTCTTCTTCCTCTTCACCGTATTCATCAACGCCGTAGGCCTCGTCGTACCCCAGGTCATCAGCCCCTTCCACCTCATCGAGCTCGTCGGCAAGAAACTGTTCGGGAGGACGGTCGTCCTCTTCCCGAATAGCTTCAAATCTGGCGAGGATATCCCCCTTGGTGCAGTAGCGGCCATCCTTGTGGGCACAGACATCCCTGTCACACAGGTCGAAAAGCTGGATCTCGCTGCAGAGTCGCTTCGGAGCCTGTTCCTTTTCCATGGGTACCTCCCTGCAGTCAGTCGCCGTTGGCGTATTCCATCGCCTTGTTTACGTCATCTTCGCAGCCGATGTAGACCGGAGCACGCTGATCGAGGCTTTCCGGCTTGATGTCGAGGATCGCCCGCTTGCCGTCACTTGCAGCACCGCCTGCGTTTTCAATAATATATGCCATCGGATTGAGCTCGAACAGCAGGCGCAACTTGCCGTTGGGAGAACCATTGAGGGCGGGGTACATGAAGATCCCTTTCCCCTTCAAAAGTACCTGGTTGATATCAGGGACGAAGCCGCCTGAATAACGGAGTTTGGCCCCTTTTGCCTCCAGGTAGCGAATGAACTTCTCATTCCCTTCACTGTACTTGTTACGCAGCCCGCCGGGTGAATAGATGTTCCCCTCTGGTTGCATGCGAATATTTTCCCGGGTCAGCGTAAATTCCATGAGGTGGTTCATGGTGAATTCATGGACCCCGTCACCCACCGAATAGACCATGGAAACCCGTGGCCCATAGAGGATATACATGGCGGCCACCTGCTTGCGTCCTTCCTGGAGGAGGTCGCAGCCGGCGTAAATACCGACGATGGTCCCGACCGCCAGGTTGACGTCCACCAGGGACGATCCATCCAGGGGATCATAGGCCACGGAATACATCCCATTCGAGTCAGTTGTTACCTCAAAAATCTCGTCCATTTCCTCGGAGGCAATCTTGCAGACCACGCCGGAGTGGATCAACCGCTTGCGCATGATCCGGTCTGAAAGAACATCGAGGGCCAATTGCTCTTCGCCGTAAAGGTTGGACGTACCCGCCACCCCCAGGTCACCGGTCCGGACAGCGTTGATGACGTATTTGCTCGCCTCTGCGATCTCACAGATCAGATGGATAAGGTTGCTGTCGATGTTTTGTGCTCGCAGGTGACGCCTGAGATCGGTCTGAAACTTGGTCTTGCCCGGTTCGCTGAACGGCATCGGTAATCCTCCCTGTAAAAATTATAGTGTGGCTAAAGTTAATGTAAATGAACGGGCAACGCAAGCAAAAATTAACGGAAATACAGCCACTGACTTGACTTCATGCCACTGCATGATATCCAATAACAGGGCAGCAACGCCCGTATACTCCGCCGGGGATTTTCAGATTCTTGTCCAAAGGAGTAATTATGGAAACAGGCAGCAGAAGGAAATTCCTCGGCATATGTCTCGGAGGAGTACTTGCAGGAGCAGGAGGTGGGCTTCTCTACACCATCTTCGGATACCTTGCGCCGCGTAGGGATAGTAACATTCGCCGCGCCGTATCTTTCCCAGCTACAGACGTACCGGCAGGGGCAGCCAAGTTCTTCGAGTATAACGGTAAGACCGCCGTACTCATACGTCAAAAAAACGGAACAGTGGTGGCCCTCTCTGCAGTCTGCACCCATCTCGGTTGCATTGTACAATGGCAGAAAGACAAGGAAGAGTTCCTCTGCCCCTGTCACGGCGGCCGTTTCAGTTCCACCGGTCTGGTCCTGGGCGGGCCGCCACCCAAACCCCTTGAGTCGATCCCCATTGCTACAGCCAACGGTACCATCACCGTTGGCTGAACTATCCATTGACGTGGAGAACGCATGAATCTCGTAAAACGCATTTACAACTGGGTCGATATTCGCGTAGGTACCGGGGAACTGGTAGAAAAAGAGCTTACCGGTTACCTCCTCCCCGTCAACATCAACGTCTGGTTCTCCATGGGAAGCATCCTCCTCTTTATCTTCGCCATGCAGGTAGTGACCGGCATGCTCCTCCTCGTCTACTACGTCCCCGATGCCGACAAGGCATTCAAGAGCGTCAGTTTTATCATGAACGACGTTCCCTTCGGCTGGCTGGTCCGGATGTGCCACGCCGTCGGCTCAAACATGATGGTCCTCATGCTTCTCTTCCACATGCTGTCGGTTCTTTTCATGGGGAGCTACAAGAGCCCGCGGGAGATGAACTGGCTCTCCGGATTCATCCTTTTCAACCTGGCCATGGGGATATCCCTCACCGGCTACCTGCTTCCCTGGAGCCAGCTCTCCTTCTGGGCCACCACCGTTGCGACCAACAGCGTCGGCTCCGTACCGGTCGTCGGCCCGTATCTGGTGGAGTTTCTGCGGGGCGGCAAGCTGGTCGGCCCGCCAACGCTTGGACGCTTTTTCGCCCTTCACGTGGCGGTCATCCCCGCCCTCATTGCGGCCCTCATCGGTGCCCACCTCTTTTTCCTTCAGCGTACCGGAGTCTCCACCCCACCCTTTGGCCTGATGGATACAACCAACCGATGGCAAAACGACCGCTACCGCTACGAAAGCCATCCTGGGGGGATCCCGTTTTTCCCCCATTATGCACTCCAGGACCTGACCTCCATTGCCGTCTACTGCGCCCTTTTCCTCGGTGTAGCCTTCTTTGATCCGTATATTTTCTTCCCCTCCACCGCGTTCATTCCGGCCAACCCCTTCCAGACTCCGGCCCACATCAAGCCAGAGTGGTACTTCCTCCCAAACTACCAGACATTGAAGCTCTTCCCCAGCGAATTTCTCGGTATCGCCGTACAAGTGGCCGCAATGACCTTTCTGGCTCTTCTCCCCTTCATCGACCGGGGAAAGGAAAAACATCCGCTGAAACGCCCTCTCTTCATGGTCTGTGCCGTTGGAGGAATTATTATCTATATCGCTCTTATGGTCTGGGGGCACTACTCATGAAATGTTCTTTCCTGCAGACGGGTGACGTTCCCCATGCTCTCCGTTTTGCGTTCATACTTCTCTGTATGCTTTCGTTCCCCTTGGATGTGATCGCCCAGGAAACGGCAACCGTCTGTCTCCAGTGCCATTCCGCTCAAACCGGTCGCGGCGGAATGGTTGTACAACCCTGGAAGACCAGTATCCACGCCGAAAACGGCATCTCCTGCCATGACTGCCACGGTGGCGACCCTAAGGACGCGGTTAATGCCATGAGCCCCGCACGCGGGTTCCTCGGCGTGCCCAAGGAAACAGATATACCGGCTTTCTGTGGTCGTTGTCACGTCGGTATCCGTGATGATTACCTGCAGAGCGCCCACGGTCGGGCACTGGGCAAAGGTGGACCGACCTGCGTCACGTGCCATGGTAGCCATGATATCAAAAAAGTCACCCTGGAACTGATCAACGAAAAGAGCTGCAGCCGCTGCCACCCGTACGAGCGGGCGGCTGAAATAAAAGCTGCCATGGTAGAGACCGAACGTCAGTTCATGAGCATTGAGGGGCGGCTCGCACGGTTCAAAGGGGAAGGAGTTGATACTGAGGCGACAGACAAAGAGTTGTTTTCCATCAGGAACACCTATCACCGCCTGTTCCACGAGGTCAACACGAACCGTGTAAAATCTGAATCATCTAAACTTCAGGGTGAGTTGGCCAAGCTTGACCACATCCTGCAGAAACTTGACGAGCAGCGCGCCAAAAGGAAAATAACGGGTGCTTTCGTCATTGCGGGAGCGCTTGTGGCGGCACTTCTTTTTTATCTGTTGCGCAAAACATACGGCAATGACAGATGATCGCATTTCAATACGAAAACGGGGTCATCGGCACCGCCGACAACCCCGTTTTTTCGTAATCACCACAGAGATAGAACTAGACAGGTCTTTCCGCCAGTTTGCGATATCAGATGGTATCACGCTAGTTCGTCCGCCCGGCAAGCAGCAACCGCAATTGCCGCCACACCAACAACCCTCCCCACGCCAGGGAAATAAGCATCAGCAGTATCCCACTCCCATAGAACAACCGGGCAATGAGGTGATCGTGCGCCAGCCAGCCCAGCTTTCCGAGCATGATTTCCCAATCATGGTAATTCTCCACCTCACTGCCGGTGACCCCGCCAATGAGCAGCAATTGTCCGGAGCGGGCATCATTGGCGTAGATGGCCACATCCATAAAGCTCTGGCCAAGCCACCAGAGTCCCACCGATCCGCCGAACGGGTTTTGCCGCATGACAAACGCACAGATTATGATGATTGGAATGAACAACTGGCCCAGTGTGCCACCCAGCACTGTCAGGAACCAGATACCCAGCACACCGAAAATGATATGGCCTGCCTCATGGAACGGCAGATGAACCAGGTGGAGGGGAGTATTTGCAGCGTAGCCGCTGGAAATAGAAGCGGTGATGAACCGCCAACCCCAGACGAGCATGAGAGACAGCAGGATCAAGCGGCCTGCTATAAATAGAGGCGGTTCACCCGGTTCGATAGCTGTAAATAGCTCCCACAAGCGAGAGAGTAGCCCCCTGCTACCGGTCGGGACGGATGCGGCGGTTAATCGCGTTTCTTCAGGGCAAACTCCCCTGCCTAGAGGCAACTTGAATTTGGTGAAGATAACACCGCACCGTAAACATTCCGGCATGCCATCCGGTTGCTCAAAGTTGCATTTGGGACAGATCATGATCGCGGTGGCTCCTCCTTTCATGGCCACTTCTTCGCGTAAAGCACCTGTTCATGAGCCAACTCTGCCCCTTAACCGGGACAAGGGCATTCAACGAGTGCGACGGCGTGGATGCTCAGGGCCAACATTTCTGCTTGTTTAGTCTCCGAAACAGATCCCGAGATCCCGGCCTGTCAGAACTGTATCACCATTGACAAGGACCCGTTTCTGTATCCCCAGTGCTTCCCCAAGCGGTACCAGAACAATATCCGGCGAACGGAGAGCTACCATGTGATTGAATTTCCCCATTTCAATGGCCCGTACGGCAGCTGCGCCGAACCGTAGGGATAACAGGCGGTCGAAGGTGGAAGGGGAGCCTCCTCTCTGCAGGTGTCCCAGAACCAGTGAGCGCGAGTCCTTACCCGTGCGCCGGGAGATTTCCCGGGACACGTATTCGGCGATTCCCCCCAGCACCACGTTCTGGCGTCCGGCCTCTCCGGCACCTTTTGCAATAACGTCACCACCTTTGGGAACCGCTCCCTCGGCCACAACCACGATGGCATACCGGTGGCCTCGCAATTCATTATCCATCAACTTGTCGCAGACCTTTTCGATATCGAATGGTATCTCGGGGATGAGGATCACATCGGCATTGCCGGAGATGCCGCTGTTAAGGGCGATAAACCCGGCATTGCGCCCCATGAGTTCGACAACCATGACCCGGTCATGGGACTTGGCTGTTGAGTGCAGGCGGTCGATCGCTTCGGTGGCTATGCTTACGGCTGTGTCGAAGCCAAAGGATATAACCGTTCCGCCCATGTCGTTGTCGATGGTCTTGGGAACGCCGATTACCGGCATCCCCTTCTCCGCAAAACGGTGGGCAATCTCGAGGCTGCCGTCGCCTCCTACGGCAATTAGCGCATCGAATCGGAGGCGGCGAAAGTTATCCATGACCCGGTCCGACAGGTCTCGCTGTTCTAGTACGCCCGCTGCGTTGGGCACAGGCATCATGAATGGATTCCCCTTGTTGGTGGTACCAAGGATGGTGCCTCCCGTGCTGGCAATTCCATCGACATTTTCCGGAGTCAAGTGGATTATTTCATCGGTGTTGAGCAGGCCGGTATAGCCGCATTTGATGCCATAGACGTCCCATTGCCGATTGTAGGCAGCCATGGTGACCGCCTCAATAACGGCGTTCAAGCCCGGCGCATCACCACCGCCTGTATTGATGCAAATCTTCATTCTCTTTGACATGCAGTTCCTCCACCGTAATCAGATAAAGATGATAATCGGTACTACCGTTCCAGACTGTTGCCGCGTCGTTTAACACTATGCGAATTGATGAACACAAGGTCTTCTACGAAATTCTTGTTTGAAATTTTGGTGCCGCTTTGACCGGATTTGAAGACGAGACGCGAGTTATCCACTCGTTCACAGGGTAATGGATAACAATGCCTGCGCCAGGAGTATCTTGGCAATCATGGCAACGGGATAGACCGACGCATAGCCGACATTCGGAAGATCATTTTCAGTTTGCTCCAATGCATAACCAAGGACAGCTGGCTGCGTAAACAAACCGGCCACCATGCCGATAAGCAGACTCATCGGAATACGCATCACGTAGTGTCCGATACAAAGGGTTGTCGCCGCAGCAATGAATGTCAAGGCAGCACCAGCGATAAACACGGTAAAACCGCCACCAGTTGCGAACGTTGAAAGAAATCCGTACCCGGCTCTCGTGCCGATTCCAGCCAGGAACAAAACAAGCCCTACCTGGCGCAGAGTCATGTTAGCGCTGTAGGGAAGCGTCCATACCAGCTTGCCGGTTCTCCCTACCGTTCCCAGTATAAGCGCGACTATGAGCGGTCCGCCCGCAAAACCGAGCTTGAAGGTTAATCCGCCCGGTAACGGGATCGGCACAATGCCTAGCAATAACCCCAGGGCCAGGCCAAAGCTGAACGTCAGTATGTCAATTTCACTGACCGCACGGTAAGAATCACCGAAGAAATCGCTTACCGCTGTCATATGTTCCCTTGGGGCTAAAACCCTGACGCGGTCACCCAACTCAAGGACCATGTCCCCATGAGCGAGAAAATCAGCGTCGCCACGTCGTATCCTGGTTATCATGGCGCCATGTGATTCACTCAGGCAAAGGTCCCTGATTTTTCTCCCCACCACACTCTGATTGGAGACAAAGATACGGCGCGTGTCGAATTCGCTTCGCTCAAACTGTATGTCTTCCGTGCTTTGATCCCCAAGAAACCGGGTGACGGGTTCCATGTCCTCGATGACGCCGACAACGGCAACATGGTCACCTGCCTCAAATCGGGCAGACGGATTAGCCATCAGAAAATGCCCTCGACGCTTAATCCTGCTGAACATCACATGCCAGTTGTGCCTGCTGCTCAATTCTTCAATCGTGCCTGTCAGCGCCTCAGGATTTGAAATCATAATGGTCCTGACATGAAGGGACTCGTTCATCGCTCCGAACATGCGCAGGGACTTTGCTTCTGTTGGGTAATCAGTCTTCCAGAGCCGTTGGGCAATGGAGATCGCAATAACCACACCGATGACCCCCATGGGGTATGCCGTTGAGTAACCGACGACCGGTTCGGACAGAAGCTGATTGAGGGCATCTTTGGGCGCCAGATGCTTGATGGTCTCAAGCGCTCCGGCCAGAGCCGGCGTATTGGTGAAACTCCCGGCAAACATCCCGACGGTGATAGTGGCTTTCAACGAGAATGCAATCTGTACAATAGCGGTAAGTGCAGCGGCTCCGATGAGAACACCAGCTACCAGGATATTGTTACGCAAGCCTTCGCGGAGAAGCGATGAGGTAAAGGAAGGACCACTTGAGAGGCCAACCGTGTAGACGAAGAGCGCCAGGCCAAGTATGTAGATAATTTCAGGCAGTTTCAGATCGGGATGCAGGGAGCCGATGGCAAGGCCAACGAAGAGGACCGCAGCAACTCCAAGACTGCTGCCCCAAATCCTGATATGGCCGATAGGATATCCAATGGCAGCAACCAGAAACAGGAGTATCAAAGGGTTTTCAATGAGGATCTTA
>JAJZUQ010000019.1 GCA_021848385.1 Deltaproteobacteria bacterium | reverse complement strand
CTTAATTTTACGAGGCTACATCCGGGTTCACTTGCGTTACGGCCTGCTTCTTTGCCAATTGGGAACTTACGACCCTCTGTTACCAGAACGCCGCTCCCTTGAGCTACCGGGGCGAATCGGACAACTCTCCGGACAGGACTTTAACCTGTAAGATCAAGCAGTTGTTACTGCGTACGGACAGATTTATTTTACAGCCTTCCTCGGACGCCCCTGTCCCCGAAACTCCACCCGCTTTTCGATCTTCTGCTCAATCTCATCCACAAACCTATTGCTGCCGGTTAGCTGGCCTCGCTGAAGGGATTGCCGGATTAACTCCCATTCCCCTTCCGGAATCGTCCCTGCCACCCAATCCCGGTATTTATCCGCCCGCTTCTTTGCCGAGCCGGCAAGTCCCAGGTAGCATGGATCAAAATCCAGCCAATCCTCATTCTGACTGCCGATCTTCCTTCCATAGCTCGACCATCTGTATCCACCAGGTTCTCCTACTATGCCGGCCCGGACAGGATTTAATTCCACATAGCGGCAGCATGCCAGAAGGTACTCATTGGTGCTGATAGGACTCGATTTGTAGCGACCTTCCCATAGGCTGCCGGTGCGCTTTTCGAGCTTGTTCACATATCTTGTCTGCCGCCCCGCAATCCGCTTCATGAGCTGCGCGAGTCTTCTTTCGTCTTCGCTTGGTTCGATTACCAGGTGGACATGGTTGGTCATCAAGCAGTACGCATAGACCTTGCACTCCAGCTTTTCTTTCCACTCGCGCAGATTGTCAAGGTAATGCAGGTAGTCCTCATCGCAGGCAAATACCACCTGTCTATTGTGGCCGCGCTGGATTATGTGGTGCGGGTAACCGCTTATTACTATGCGGGCAGTTCTTGGCATGCGTCAGCCATAACATAACTACAGTTAATTAGCAATTTAAAATAAATCTGTCCCCTTTTCCGATCGTAACTAATCCCCCTCCCTTGATGGGAGGGGGTAGGGAACGAATTGTAGCTGCCTCATAACCCTTCTATCGCCCGCCGGGTAGCGGCAACGATCTCCTCCGCCCCTTCCCCCCGGAAGCGGAGCGGCTCGCCGAAGGTGACAGTCACATCTCCCCGTTTCGGCCAGGGTGCCCCGCGGGGGTAGACATACTCTAGCCCCCGTATCCTGACCGGCACCACCGGCATCTCCAGTTCCTGGACCATGATGCCGAGCCCCTGTTTGAACGGAAGCAGGCTGCCGTCCTCTGACCGCTCCCCTTCAGGGAAGACCAGCAGGTTTATGCCGCGGTCCGCCAGCCGCCCCATGAAGCGGAGAGAGCTGCGAAAGCCGCGGGTCTGGGGGAGGGGAAAGAGGTTGAGGGCGATAGTGCCGTACTCGTAGGTGGAACGCTTCCAGAGCTGCTGAAAGATGTTGCGGAAATTCTGGAAGAAGAACTCAGCCCAGACTGCCGTGGCGGTCCGGTAGCGCAGGGAGCTTGGCAAGGCGGACATGATGGTCGGCTGGTCGAAATAGCTGATATGGTTGGCGGCAAACAGCACCGGCCTGTCAAGATCCGCCAGCCGGTGGGAACCCTCGACCCGCAACCGGACGAAGCAGGCAAGGAGCGGCCGGTGGATAACGAGGTCGCAGGCCATCCGGATGAAGCGCCCCCAGGGACTGTTCGGCCAGAACCGGAACCGGTCGCGGCTTTCCACCTTTTCCCGCCGGGCAACGATGGCACGCAGGTCGCTCACCCGGGTCTGGGGTCCGATGAGTGAATCTTCCAGGTCGAGGCGGAACTCCTGCTCCAGAAAATTGACCAGTTCCAGCCGGCCGATGGAGGTAAGCCCCAGATCCGCAACCAGGAACGCGTCCTCGCGGATTTCCGCGGGGGAAGCCCCGGTTGCCCGGGCGATGAGTCCGGCAAGGAGATCCGCGGCCACTCCACCTGCGACTTCGCGCCCCTGCTTGAGTTTCTCCTTCACCAGGAACTTGCGGACCTTGAGGGTGGTGGTCTTGGGGAATTCCGCCTCGGTCCAGAGGGAAAAGCCGGTGATCTGGTGCAGCGTATCCAGGCCGGCATTGGCCTCCCTGACGATCTCATCAGCAGGTCGGCCGCTCCCGTCCAGGATGAGGACCGCATGCACTTCCTCCCCCGCCCCCCGGTCGAGACCGATCACGCACCCCTCCCGCAACCCTTTTACCCGCCCGAGCACCCCTTCCACTTCGTCGGGATAGACGTTGATTCCCGCCCCCGTGACGATGAGTTCCTTTTCCCGCCCCCGGATATGGAGCCACCCCTCGGCATCGATCTCCCCCAGGTCACCGGTCCTGAACCAGCCATCGGCGGTGAAGGCGGCGCGCGTGGCGTCGTCATTGCCGTAATAACCGGGGAAAACATTCTCGCCACGGGCCAGAACCTGGCGCTCGTCCAGCCTGATCTCCACACCTGGCAGCGGCAGACCGACCGACCCGACCAGCTGCCGCTCCATGGTATTGGCGGTCAGGACCGGTGCGCATTCGGTCAGTCCGTACCCCTCCACCACCGTGAAACCGAGGCCGCTCCAGAACCGGAACACCTCCGGGTCGAGGGGGGCGCCGCCAGAGACGAAGAGGGTGAAATGGGGACCGAACTTACGCTGGATCGGAAAAAAGAGCCGTTTTCTTGCGGCCGGGGAGAGACCCGCCGAACGCTCCAAAAGCCAGCCGACCGGCCTTTTCAGATGCCGTACCGCCAGCTCCCCCATGATGGAGGTCTGCAGCAGCTGCAACAGGCGGGGGACGGCAATGACGGCGTAGACATCCTCCTCCGCCAGTGCTTCCATGATGGCCGACGGCTTGAGCGTGCGGAGGTAGACGATGGCACTCCCCCGGTAGAGGGGGGTGAAAAAGCCCCCCATCTGCTCGAACATATGGGAAAGGGGAAGGAGGGAAAGGAACCTGAACCGGTCCGTCACGACGGGGATATGGCCGTTCACCTGGAGGAGATTGGCCATCAGGTTGCGGTGGGTAAGGATCACCCCCTTGGGGTTGCCGGTGGTCCCCGAGGTGTAGATGAGCTGGGCCATGTCGTCCGGGTTCGGAGTTGCGGTGTCCGCCAAGGGAGGCGTATCGGCAAGGAGGTACGGTAACTCTTCCAGCATGACCGTCGGCCAGCCGGTCAACCGTTCTGCCTTGAAGCGGCTCTGGATGACCAAGCGGGCGTCGGTCAGGCGGGCAATGGTCTCGGCCCGCTCCCGACCCGACATGAAATCCACCGGTACTACCACCCCACCCCGGGCCGTCACCCCCCAGAAAGCAACAACCCACCAGGGAGAATTGGGCCCCCAGATGACCACCCGATCCCCCGCTCCGACCCCCTGGGCAGCCAGCCAGCCGTTCATCCGGAGGGAAAAGTCGGCGAGCTCCCGGTAGGAGAGGGAGAGACGACGCACCCCGGTACGATAAACCAGGGCGCTCTTCTCTCCGCGGGGAGAAAACGTGTGGAACAGGTCGAGCAGGGTCTGCATCGGGCTCCTCGGTAAAAGCTTGATGGTGTGGACTCTGCTAGCAAGAGTAATCAATATTTCGGGATTGTCAAAGCACGAGGGGCTGTTTACAAAGGGCCGCGATGCGGGGAGGTACCGCACCGCGGCCAATGGTTCCCCGACCTGGCGCCGTGGATACCATGGAATGGTGGTGGTGTTATACCAATTTCAGATCAAGGATGAAATCAAGGCGGCGAGGATTGAGGCGACGCAGGCGTACAGACAGTACGTTGATGAGCCGAAGACGAGCCAACGCAGATAGCGCCTTGATGTGGAATTGGTACTATCGCAGGTTCGTGCCTCCTCCGAGGGCCTGGTACAGTTTCATCTGGCTGGTGAGACGATTCAGCCGGTTCTGCGCCAACGATTTTTCCGCGCTCCGCCGGCTCTCCTGGGCATCCAGCCATGACTGCAAAGGGGTCGCCCCTGCACGATAGCGGACTTCGGCCAGTTCCTCCGCCTTCCGCGCCAGGGCCAGAGACTCTTCCAGGAGCTTGTTCTCCTCTTCGTAACGGGTTCGGCCCGCCAAGGCGTTCTCCACGTCGCTCAGGGCGGAGTAGAGTGTCTGGCGGAAGTTTACGACCGCCTCCTCGTACTCCGTCTTCGAGATCTCCACGTTCAGTTTCATGGTATTCCACTGGATGAACGGCAGCGTCAAACCGGCTCCCAAGGCGGCGTAAGGGTTTTGCAGAACGTTCAACAGACTGGTGCTGCTCGTACCAAGGGTGCCGGTGAGGGTGAAGGCCGGATAGTAACTCGCCCGGGTAGTGTCGATGGTAGCCAGGTATTTCCTGAGCCTCTGTTCCGCTCCCTTCAGGTCGGGACGTTGAGCCAGCAGGCTTGCGGGGAGTCCGGCAGAAACCGTCGGAAGTACTTCGTCCGGCAATCGTTGCCGTTCGGGCACGCTGTTCTCCGGCGCCTGGTCGAACAGGATCGCCAGGGCGTTGCGCGCCTCCGTGCGCTGCCGAAGAAGCTGCGTCAATTCGGCACGCTGGGAGGCGACTGTCTGCCTGGCCTGAACCAGGTCCAGGGAGGAAACGGCCCCGGCCTGGTATTTCACTTCCACCAGTTCGAGGATTTTCCCGGCATAAGCGATGCTCGCGTGGGCGGTGTCAATCAGCCCGTTCAAGTAGGCGATCTGCCAGTAATCGGCTGCCGTGGTACCGATCAGCGCCAATGCCGTGCTCTGCCGGTCAGACTCGGTCGCCTCCGCTTCCCATCGGCTGGCGTCGCGTGCGCTGGCAAGCCTTCCCCACAGATCCAGCTCATAGCTTGCGGCACCGGTGACACCGCTCGTCTTGGTGTCCCTGTGGTTGTTAAGGTCCCGATTCAGGCTGCTGGTGGCACTGGCTGAGACGGTCGGGGTCAGGTTGGTATCAGTAAGCCTGGATGAGAGCTGAGCCCGTTTTACCTTGATCGTGGCTGCCGCCAGGTCGTTGTTGGTTGTGAGCGCCCGCTCGATCAGTTCGCTCAGGGTCGGATCGTTGAAGTCACGCCACCACTGATCTTTCGTGGCAACGGATGAGCCGGTGACGGCTGTCGCCTGCCATTGCTGCGGCACTGACACGTCCGGCCGGACGTACTGGCTCCGGGGGAGCAGTCCGCTGCAGCCAGCCAGGAGGAGCATCATCGGCACCACAACTGTGTATCTGTACTTTGATAAACCAGAAGAAAGCAATTGAACCGCAAAGACGCAAAGGACGCCAAGGATAATAATTATGTTTTCATGCTCATGATGTTCACCGGACCGGATATTGGTTGTTTTTGTATAACCCACCGAATTTATTTGCGCTCTTTGCGCCTTTGCGGTAACAAACTGCTGTTTGCAAGATAACGTGTTCATGCGTGCTACTCCCGTGCCAGCGCTTCGATCGGATCCAGCCGCGCCGCGTTCCGCGCCGGAAGGAATCCGAAGATGACACCGATCAAAGTTGAACAGAAAAATGCCGAGACAATGGACATGAGTGAAAACTGCATGGCAAAGCTCGTCACGAAGAGGGAAAACACCTTGCCGACTCCCCAGGAGCAGACGATGCCGATCATCCCCCCCAACAGGCAGACCAGCACCGACTCGATGAGAAATTGCTGCATGATATCCTCCTGACGTGCCCCGACCGCCATCCGGATGCCGATCTCATGGGTCCGCTCCGTCACCGATACCAGCATGATGTTCATGACGCCGATGCCGCCGACGATGAGGGAGATGACGGCAATGGCCGAGATCATCAGCTTCAGGGTGGTGGTGGTCTTATTGATGGTCTTCATGATGCTGTCGCTGCTGTTGGTATAGAAGTCCTTGCGGCCGTGACGCTGAGTGATCAGCCTGGTGATGCTCTGCTCCGCCACCTGGTTGGAGATGCCGTCCTTGACCCGCACCGAGATGGAGCTGAAATACTGCTGTCCCAGCAGCCGGTTCATGGCGGAACTGTAGGGAATCCAGACCTCAAGGTTCGAGCTGTTCCCCATGGGACCGTCCTTCTCCTTGGTGACGCCGATGACCCGGCAGGGGAGTTCGCCGATGAAGAGTATCTTGCCGAGGGGGTCCTCGTTGGCGAAGAACTTCTTACGGGTGTTCTGGTCGATCACCACCACCTGGGCCTGCTGCTTCACCTCATCAACGGTAAAGGCGATGCCGTCGGCGATGTCGTACCCCTTGACCCGGAAGTACTCTTCGCTCACGCCGTTAACCGAGGCATTAGCGGTGGCGTTGCGGTAGCGAAGCAACTGGCTCCCCCCGGTTGCCGGGGATGCGCTGTCCACGTACACCTGTGCTTTCAGCGCCTCCAAGTCGGACTGCACGAGGGTCTGGATACTGGCAGCGTCCTCGTCCCCCCAGTCCTTGCCGGGGTTCACGTCGATAACGTTCGTCCCCATGGCGCTGATGTCCTTGATGACCTTCTGTTGCGCCCCCTGCCCCAGCGCCACCACCGAAACAACCGAGGTTATGCCGATGATGATCCCGAGCATGGTCAGCAGGGTCCGCATGCGGTGGGAGAGCATGGCGATCATAGCCATCTTGAAGGCTTCGGCAAAGCGCCCCCAGGCCGCCTGGAAAGGTCGCTGAAAAACAGCCATCTTGCCGCTGTCCTCGCTGCTTCCTTGTGCGGTGCTGTAGGGGCGCTGCATGCCGCACCCCAATTGGGCGGAGCAAGCGCCGCCCCTACGATGTTGGGTGTCAGGATTTACCTCATCCCGGACAATCACCCCGTCACTGATCTCGATGATCCGTTCGGCATGGGCGGCGACCTGCTGGTCGTGGGTGACCAGGATGATGGTATGGCCATTGGCGTGCAGTTCATGGAGTACCGCCATCATTTCCTTGCCGCTTTTACTGTCCAGGGCGCCAGTCGGTTCATCGGCCAGGATGACGTCGCCGCCGTTCATCAGCGCCCTGGCGATACTGACCCGCTGCTGCTGGCCGCCGGAAAGCTGGTTGGGGCGATGCTCGCTACGATCACCAAGACCAAGGCGCTCAAGTAGTTTGCTGGCACGTTCCTGCCGGGCATGCTTGTTCACCCCGGCATAGATTGCCGGCATTTCGGCATTCTGGGTGGCGGTCAGGTGCGGCAGCAGGTGATAACGCTGGAAGATGAAGCCGAAGTAGTCCCGCCGGAGACTGGCAAGTTCTTCATCGGAGAGGCTGCCGGTCTCCCGTCCGTCGATCCGGTAGCTCCCCTCGCTGGGGCGGTCCAGACAGCCGAGGATATTCATCAGCGTGGATTTGCCCGAACCGGACGCGCCGATAATGGCCACCATCTCTCCGGCATTGATGGTCAGATCAATCCCTTTGAGGACGTCTACCTGCTGATCCCCCGTGGTGAAGCGGCGCACCAGGCCGTGTGTTTCAAGAAGCGCCCTTCCCATGGCTACCTTCTCCCCGGAGGGGGCATTTTGCTTGAATCGGTTTTCGGCAGGCTGGAGCTGTCACCGATGATCACCTTTTCCCCCTCTTTCAAGCCGTCCAGAACCTGAATCTGCACATTGTTGGAGATGCCGGTGTGGATCGTCCGGGTTTCCGCCTGTTCCCCCGCCAACACCCGAACCGTCGCCGTGCCGTCCTTCTGCTTTTCCCCAAGAGCCGCAACCGGGATGCAGAGCGCCTGCTTCGCCTGATTCAGCACCACCGCCACCTGGGTGGTCATAGATACCTTGAGCTTGTTGTCGGGGTTGGGCACCTCGAAGAGGCCGTAGTAGTAAATTGCCGAACTGGAACTGCTGGTGCTGCTGGTTCCGGTAGTTGAGGTCCCGTTTACCGGACCGGGCTCTATGGCGCGCAGCTTCCCGTAATACCGGGTATCGCTGTCCCCCAGCAGGGTGAAGTAGGTCGAAAGTCCCGGCTTGACCCGCGTCACATCCGCTTCGGAGATCTTGGCCTTGACCGTCATGGTATCCAGGGTGGCCAGGGTCAGAATCGTCGTGGCCGACTGGTTCGAGACCACGGTCTGCCCCTCTTCGGTGTCGATGGAGATGACGGTCCCGTCGATGGGGGCATGGATACGGGTGTAGCCCAGATTGGCCCTGGCCGTATCAACCGCAATGACTGCCTTTTTGATCTGGGCCACCAGGGAGGTGATGTCACATCGGGTGCTCTCCAGCTGGGCTTGCGCACTCTCCAGATCGGCACGGGAACCGGCATCCTTGGCATTCATCTGGCTCTGGCGCTGGTAGGCCAGCTCAAACTGCTTCAGGAGTGCCTGTTTCGACCGTTTCTGCGCCTGCAGGTTCTCCACCTGGGCTTCGGCGTCCTTGAGGGTGTTCTGCGGGAGGACCGGGTCGATCTCCGCCAGCAGTTGCCCCTTCTTCACCTTGTCGCCCAGGGCGACATGGAGAGTCTTGAGCTGCCCATTGACCTGGGCCCCAACCGCGACCGTCTTGAATGCCTTCAGGATACCGGTGGCGAGTACGCTATCCTCAAGGTCCATGCGCGAGGCCGGTGCGGTGATGTAGGTGATCTTCTGGGGCGCAAAGAATTTCCTGGCCGCAGCAGCCCCAGCGGATACCACGAGAATGACAATGATGCCGATTATGACGGTCTTCTTTTGGGGAGCATTCATGGCTTGTTTCCTTTGCTGCGAATTGCATTACTA
Organism: Deltaproteobacteria bacterium; assembly: GCA_021848385.1. Classification (GTDB taxonomy): domain Bacteria; phylum Desulfobacterota; class Desulfuromonadia; order Geobacterales; family Geobacteraceae; genus Geomobilimonas. Next base: position 40,162 of record JAJZUQ010000019.1, on the reverse strand, counting down.
CCGACCCGGGCGAACGTGATCTCGTGGTCGGCAAAAGCAGGCGTGTTGAGAAACTGCTTAAAATGAATACCTGTCACCGGGAATCGGTGTGGCCGGCAACGTTCGCTCCAAAAGTCGCAGCGTCTGCCATCGATAGGTGTAGTGCGAGGTGCAGTGTTCGTTGGGGCATACGGGCTGTCGCTCATCTGTTTCACAGCTAAAAGCCCGTTGACAGCTAAAACACCAGAAATAGTAGGTCTTTGCCATAATTCTGGTCACCTTTCTGCAGATAAATTTCCAGAAGACCGACACAGGCCCCCCCCGGATGCCATACAGCCGGGGGGGGCGTCACGAAATCAGGGAAGGGGCGCATCGTCGGGAGGAGGAAGCCTTTTCCCTTTCCCCATGGGGGGGCGAAGTTTTTCGAGTTTTTGCCGCTGTTCGGGGGTGAGTATGCCGTTGATCTGGCTCTGTATCCGGGCACGGGATACTGTCAGCTCGACCTCAACCTGAGCCTTGTTCGTGGCAACAGTCCGGACCGCAGCCTCGTCGAACGGGGTGGCCTTAGCCGCATCGTGCAGCTGCTTCCGGTACTCCTTCATCTTCTCGATGAGCGGTCCGTTCTTCTCCCGCTCTGCCGCAAAGATAACCTTGATCTGCGCCTGCTGGGTATCGCTCAACCCCAGTTTTTTGGCCATGCGGGCAAGCCGTTTCTCCGGAAACATCTCTCTCCTCGGCTCACCACAAGCCCTGTCTCCTTTTGCCGGTCTGGTGGCGGCTGCACAGACATTCCACGCACCAAAACTTCCTCCTGCCAGCGTTGCCGTCAACAGGCTGCCAATGATGATCTGTCGTTTCATGATGCTTCTCCTTTCGTCATTCATTATGAACGCAACCGACGCAACGTCGTGCGTTGGGAATACAGATACCAGGGAAATGTGGCGCAATTGTGGAGGAAATGAGGAAATGCGAACGTTGTGCATCATTCTGTGACTGTGGCTTATACAGTGCAGAAACTCGGGGAGAAGGAATTTCCTGGATAGTTATTCGCATCTGCATTCAAGATGACAATTATGCGTACGGGCGACCCTGGTGGTCGCCCAATCTGTGCCGGCCTTGTTCGGCACCAAGACCGTGGTTTCAGAGTCATTTTGAATGCAAAGAGGAATGAGCATGCAGGAGAGGTATTGACATGGAATGAAAAGAGATCGAAGTTCTGGGTAGGGAGTGGTATAGACGGATGGTGCGGTGGTGGTTCTCCGGCAGCGACATCTTTGCCAGCCGGTGCTGTTCAGCCATCTCCAAAAGCCTTCACGGCACGTTTCCGATGGAATATCAGAAAGAATGCCAGTTGCGCTCATAAGCTAATCTCGTAAGAATCTTGGATATTGACTTACACCTATTATAGGAGTATTTTCCGTTCATGGGTTGGACAGTAAAAATACATCGCAAGGCAGAAAAGCAGTTGGCGTCCCTGCCCCGCTCGGTTGCCGAAAAACTGTATTTTCTGATGCGAGAAATAGCCATTTCGGGGCCGGTACGCGGAGACTGGCCCAACTATGGCAAACTTACCGGAGACCGCCATCATTGCCATTTAAAAAAAGGCAAGCCGACCTATGTAGCCGTCTGGACTGAAGATCGGCAAACAATAACTGTCGAGGTTATTTATGCAGGCACACACGAAAAAGCCCCCTACTGATAAATTGGTACCGCTTACCCTGATGGTTCACCCCATCAATGTTGACCGGATCAGGAACTATGTTAAGCAGATCGAACCTGAAGAGGGTGACGAGGGGAGCATCACGGCAGATGAGTTCTTCGGCAAGTACTTCCCCGGCGAAAGTAACGCCGGGATAGCTCTGCGCGGCGCTCGCAAACGTGATGGCCTTACCCAGAAGCAACTTGCTGAGCTTACCGGCATCGATCAGCGACATATCAGCGAAATGGAAAAAGGGAAACGCGGCATCGGCAAGGAGAGAGCCAAAAAATTTGCCAGGGTATTCAATGCCGACTATCGGGTTTTTCTCTAATCTTTGCTCATTGAACGGCTCCTGCCAGTTATCATGAAGCTGTCTCTGATGGACATCATCTGATAATCACCCCTCACCCCCAACCGCCTTCCTCAAAACCTTCTGACAATAACTGTTGAGACTCTCCCCTGAACGGATTGCCCGAATGGCAAGCTGTCGGTGCAGTTCACCACCGACACGCAGGACAAAACGCCCCGAGTACACCTTGTTGGCGGTTGCCGGCGGAAGCGGTTTGTTGTCAGCCTTGTACAGCTCTACAGCCTCCGCGACGACGTCGCACAGCTCCCGGTAAACCATGGCCTCGTCGTCGCCATGCACCCCCCCCATAACAAGACCTGGACAGGTGCCCACATAACAGCCGTCTTCTTCGGACCATTCCACAATTTTCAAATATCTGTCGCTCGGTTTCATTGGTTTCATTTTTTGCTCTCCTGGATAGCGGCCTGAACCTGCCGCACCTGGTAAGGTTTCGCGTCATCTCCGGGATTGCCGGACAGAGTGAGTGGCATGGGACAATTCGCATGGGTGAAGTTGCGATGACTCCCCTTCCCTCCCCGGTCAACAAACCCGGCCCTTTTCAGCCTCTCGATCAATTCACGAACTTTAGGCGGCATGTCTTTATAGTACTATTATGATACCATGCTGTCAAAATGAAATTTGCCTGAATATGGAAGAAATGAGGAATTATGACCATAGTGCTGAATGGCGGTGATATCCGGCAGTAAGGTGTGGTAAAAATGAATAACGACGTAACAACGAGGTGTACGCAATGAAGATCGGCATCACCCAGCGACTGTTCCTGGCGATCCTGGCCGCCGCCTTTCTCTCCGTAGTCAGCATGTTTCTCATCATGCAGTGGAGCATCGACCGGGGGTTCAGGCGCTATGTGGAGAGCATCGAGCAGACGCGCCTCACCAGGCTTGCCGGACAACTGGAAGAGCGTTACTCGACGCAGAAAAGCTGGGATTTCCTGAAAAACGACCCAGCCGCGTGGCGTCGCATCCTTGTCGCCTCCATTCCCGACGAGGAGCCGGGTACGCCGGACCGACCGCGGCGGAGGGGTCCGAACACGTCTTCGCCAGAGGGAAAGGACTCTCATCCCCCCCTCCCCCCACACCTGAGGCGTGGCTTCGTGATGCGGGTTTTCCTGCTCGATGCCGGCAAACAGCCGCTGGCCGGTCCGACGGACATCCCGGTAAATACCGTAACCAAGGCACTCCATCACCAGAACCGGGTCGTGGGATACCTGGGGCTCCTGCCGCGCAAACAGTTGTCGGACGAACATCAGGTCCGTTTTCTGAAAGAGCAGAAATTCGCCCTTGCCCTGGTGGCGAGAATGGTGGTACTGGTGGCCGCCGGCTTTTCCCTTCTCCTGGCACAGCGTCTGGTCCGGCCGATACGGGCACTGGCAACGGCGACCGACCGCCTGACCGCCGGGGAATTCGCCGCGCGGGTACCGGTAACCTCCGGCGACGAACTTGGTCATCTGGCACGCGACTTTAACTCCCTCGCCCTGACCCTGGAGAAAAACGAGCAGGCCCGGCGCCAGTGGGTGGCGGACATCTCCCACGAGTTGCGCACCCCCCTGACCGTCCTGCGGGGAGAAATCGAGGCCCTCCAGGATGGCGTCCGGCCGGTAACCCCACCGGCAATCCATTCCCTCCATGGGGAGGTGCTCCGCCTGGGACGCCTGGTGGAGGACCTCTACCAGCTTTCGCTCTCCGACCTGGGGGCATTGACCTACCACAAGGAAGAACTGGACCTGACCAGCCTCATCTCTACCGCGCTGGCCCCCTACCGGCAGGAATTCGCCCGCAAAAAAATCATGCTCACCACCGCCATCCCCTGGGATATGCCGGCAATGATCTTTGCCGACGCCGAACGGCTGCACCAGCTCTTCGCCAACCTGCTGGACAATGCCTTGAAATACACCGACCCGGGAGGGAATGTAGCAATTCGTCTCACCTGTGGTGACGGGATGGCGACGTTTGATATGGAGGACTCGGCGCCGGGAGTAGCGGAGGAAGACCTGAGCAGGCTGTTCGACCGGCTCTATCGGGTGGAGACATCCCGGAACCGCGCCGCCGGAGGTGCCGGACTTGGACTGGCGATATGCAGGAATATTGTCGAGGCCCACGCCGGCAGTATTTCCGCACGGCATTCTACGCAGGGAGGAGTTGGGATCAGCGTGACGTTACCGCTTGCGGAGGGAAACCGATGACGGGTAAAGTTCTGGTTGTAGAGGACGAGCAGAAGCTTGCGGAACTGTTGCGGGATTACCTGCGGCAGGCGGGGTTCGATCCGTTCTGCCTGGCACACGGTGGAGAGGTCGTCCCCTGGGTCCGGGAACGGATGCCAGATCTCATCCTGCTCGACCTGATGCTGCCGGGGCGGGACGGCCTGGAGATCTGCAAGGATATCCGCACCTTTTCCTCGGTGCCGATCATCATGGTCACCGCCCGCATCGAGGAGATCGACCGCCTGCTGGGGCTGGAACTGGGAGCCGACGACTACATCTGCAAACCGTACAGCCCCCGGGAGGTGGTGGCACGAGTCAAGGCGGTTCTGCGCCGTACCGGCGGGGGGCAGACACTTCACTCCTCCGGACTGGTTCTCGACGAGCCATGCCTGCAGGCAACACTCAACGGCCACGACCTGGAACTGACGGCAGTGGAGTTCAAGCTGCTGCAGTTCCTGGTCGCCAACCCTGGCCGCATATACGGCCGGCAGCAGCTCATGGACCGGATCTATCCCGACCAGCGCATCGTCAGCGACCGCACCATCGACAGCCATATCAAAAAGCTGCGCAGAAAGATCGAAGAAGTGAGCCCCGGTGCAGATATCATCCATTCTGTCTACGGCGTCGGCTATAAATTCGAGGCAGTGCAGCCAGATGAATGATGCGGGAGACGGCTCCTGTTACCACTTCTTACAAACGTTCCCGGAACTGAAAAAGGCCCACCTGCCGAAACGGGTGGGCCTTTTCATGTTCATGTCAAGGTTCTATCAGTTTTTTGCCTGCCGGACGTAGGCGCTGCTCCGCTGTTCGGCAAATGTGAGATGGGCCAGCATGGCGTCCCGAGCCCGCTCCGGATCCCGGTCCCTGATGGCGAGGAAGATGGCCTGGTGCTGGCCGAACAGGGTGCGGTGGTCCTCTCCGGCCATGTAGACCGCCCGCCAGACACTGTTCTGGAACTCCTGCATGGCATCGAAGATGCTCTGCATGAGGTGCTGCCAGACCACGTTATGGGTGGCCCGGGCGATGACGATATGGAAATTGGCGTCCAGATCCTGCGACGGCTTCATACCGTCCAGATTCCGCTCCATCTGGGCAACGATTTCCTCCAGTTTCCGCACATCCTCCGGAAGGGCCCGCTGGGCCGCATAGTAGGCAGTCCAGGTCTCCATCCCCTTCCGTACCTCGACGACGTCCAGCGCCCGCGCCCGTTCCACCTTGATGAGATCGGAGAGCGTATTGCCGGCCGAGGTCTCCACGAGGGACTTGACCACCGTCCCCCCACCCTGGTAGGACTCCACCAGGCCAGATGCTGCCAGCATGTTGAGGGCCTCACGCACCGACGGGCGGGAAACGCCGAACATCTCGGCCAGTTCCCGTTCGGGGGGGAGCTTGTCACCCGGATTGAACTCCCCGGCCAGGATCGAGGTGCGGATCTGGTCAGCTATCTGGGTGGAAACCTTCTTCGGTTTGATCGGTTTGAAATTCATACTGTTCCAATAAAAAAAGGGCTAATTTCAGCCCTTTTTAATACTACATTACCCCACCGATGGCAACAAGATTACGGTTAAAATGCACCTTGGTACGGCAGGTGGAGTTGTCCTGCGCTCACTTCGGACAGCCTCTGCCGAATCAGCCGGTCATGCTCGCATGTAACAGTTCGGTCAGATGGATGACCCGGATCTGGGGTTCCGTCCGGGCGAGGGCCTGTTTCAGCTGCAGCAGGCAACCGGGATTGCTCGTCACCAGGTAGTCGGCGCCGGTGTTCCGGATCGTGTCGAGCTTGCGCCGGAGCACCCGGTCGGCCATCTCCGGCTGCTCGATGTTGTAGGTACCGGCACTGCCGCAGCAGGCATCCGCATCGGCAAGTTCCCGATAGTCGAGCTCCGGCACCATCCGGAGAAGCTGCCGCGGCTCGTTCCTGATTCCCTGGCAGTGGGCGATATGACAAGGGTCGTGATAGGTAACCCGGTACGGCAGGGGGTGCAGCCTCTCCCCGAGCAGAGCCGCCCCTTCGACGAGCAGCTGGGAGATGTCGCGCACCTTGGCGCTGAAAATAGCCGCACGGCCGTCACCTTCCAGGTGGTGGCCGTACTTCTTCAGTTCGGCACCGCAGCCGCCGCAGTCGGTCACGATGAAGTCGAGGTCGTAGCTGCTGAACAGTTCCACGTTAAAGCGGGCCATCTCTTCCATGCCCGCCCGGTCGGAGGCGAGCATGTTCGGTGCACCGCAGCATTTCTGGGCCTTCGGGGTGATAACCCGGTAGCCGAGGGCGGAAAGGAGCTGGACGGTGGCGAAGCTCGCCTCGGAAAAAACCAGGCTCATGACGCAGCCAAGAAAAAAACCGACGGTCCCCCGCTCTTCCCCCTGGGCCAGGGTAACTTCCTGGAGAGTACGCCTGAGCGGGCTGGCCGGCAGTTGGGGGAGAAGTCCCTCCATCCGCGACAGGCGGGGGGGGAACATCTTGAGCAGCCCGAGCTTGCGCACTACCCTCTGCAGGCCGGAGCGCTGGTAGAGCTTCAGGGGGGAGACAGCCGTCTCCAGGCGGTCCGGGTGGGGGAGGAGCCTGTGCAAAACAAGTTCCTCCATGAACGAAAGCCCGTCCCGATCCTTCTTCTCGCACTTGAATTCGGCAACCAGTTCGCCGGCGTTCACCCCGCAGGGGCAGGCGGACGCACAGGCCTGGCAGTCGAGACAGAGGGAGAGATAGTCGAGGAACCGCTCGCTCGCCTCCAGCTCCCCTTCCTGGAACTTGCGGACCAGCGCCACCCTCCCGCGGGGGGAGGCTGTCTCCAGGAAGGTCTCCTTGTAGGTCGGGCAGTGGGGGAGACACATGCCGCAACGCATGCAGTTGATCAGTTTTTCGTAATCCATGTGAAGCCTCGTACGACGCTCAACCATACAACGTCGATTTTACCCAGCCGGGTGTGGAGTTTCGGGTTCTGGCAAGGCGGCCTAGGAATTCCGCGGAGGCGTAGTACCCAAAAACGGGCATAAACAGCGCTACGCCGCACAAGGAAATTCCGACGGCCAACGCCGCCAGGTTCCGGAAATCCGCAGCCGTAATCTCCTAAAAAATTTTGCCGGGATTGAGAATCCCCTTCGGGTCAAATGCCGTCTTGATATCCCGCATCACCCTGATCCCCGCCTCCCCCACCAGCTTTGGCAGGTACTTCTTCTTCGCCAGGCCGACGCCGTGCTCCCCGGTGATGGTTCCCCCCATGGCGATGGCCGCGTCGAAGATCGCGGCAAACGCCTGATGGGCGCGGGCGATCTCGTCCTTGTCCCGCTCGTCGGTCAGGCAGGTGGGGTGGAGGTTGCCATCCCCCGCATGGCCGAAGGTGCCGATGGTGAGGTCGTATTTCCGTGCGGTCTCCTGGATCAGCTTCACCATCGGCGCGATGCAGCTCCGGGGGACGGTGGCGTCCTCCAGGATGGTGGTCGGCTTGACCCGGGCCAGGGCGGAAAGGGCCACCCGCCGGGCGGTAGAGAGCTTCAGCGCCTCGTCAGCCGTGGCGGCAGTCTGGAAGAAGGAGCAGCGGTGCTTCTCGCAGATGGCCCGTATGGCCGCGGCATCATCCTCCACCATCGCCGGGTGGCCGTCCACCTCGATAAGCAGCACCGCCTCCACGTCCAGCGGCAACCCCACCTTCGCGTAATCCTCCACGCACCTGATAGTCACCTTGTCCAGAAACTCCAGGGTCGCCGGTATGATCCGGGCGGCGATGATATGGGAGACGGTCAGGGCCGCCTGCTCCAGCTCGGGGAAATGGACGAGCATGGTTTTCTTCGCCTGGGGCTTGGGAATCAGCCTGACCATCACGTCGGTGAAGATACCGAGGGTCCCCTCCGACGAGACGAGCAGGTCGTTCAGGTTGTAGCCCGCCACGTTCTTGACCGCCTTTCCCCCCGTTTTCAGGAGTTCGCCATTCGGAAGTATCGTGGTGAGCCCCATGACGTAGTCCGACGTTACGCCGTACTTGAGCCCCCGCAACCCGCCCGAGTTTTCCGCCACATTCCCCCCCATGGTGGAGATGTTCATGCTGCCCGGGTCGGGAGGGTAGAAGAGCCCCCGCGCTTCCACGTCCCGGTGGAGGGCACTGGTAATGACCCCGGTCTCCACCGTGGCGGTCAGGTTCTCCTCGTCGATCTCCACGATCCGGTTCAGGCGGCTCGTCTGGAGCACCACCCCGCCGGCGGAGAGGGAGCCGCCGGAGAGGTTGGTCCCCGACCCCCGGGGGGTAACTGTTATGCCGGCGTCATGGCAGAGCGCCACGACCCTGGCGACCTGCCCCGCCGTACCGGGGAGCACCACCGCTCCGGGAAGGCTTACCAGTTCAGGCGTCGAATCATAGCCATAGACTGCCAGCGACTCCCGATCGGACAGGGTGTATTGCTCGCCGACAATGTTTCCAAGTGCCTTTATGAAGGGTTTATCCATCGGTAACCTCACTTTGAAGACTCCACGTTCTTACCTTTTAACTCAACCGGGCGAGCAGTTGCGGGTTCTGGCAAGGCTTCGCGACGACCCGGCGGAGGCGTAGCAGCGCTACGCCGCACAACGGGAGAGGAAGCGAAACGCCGCCAGGTTCCGCAAATCCTCGCCCGCCCATGTGGATCAAGGGATCATCCACTGGAAGACGTACGCCTGCAGATATACAATGATCCCGACTAGAACAGTTAGAAAAATCGAATGCTTCAGGGTGAACCGGAACAGAGTCCCCTCCTCCCCCACCATGCCGGTGGCAGCGCAGGCCACAGCCAGGGACTGGGGAGAGATCATCTTCCCCATGACGCCGCCGCTCGTGTTGGCCGCCCCGGTGAGTATGGGGTTGATGCCAAGCTGTTCCGCGGTCGCCTTCTGCAGGCCGCCGAACAGGACATTGCTGGAGGTGTCGGAGCCGGTCAGGAAGACCCCCAGCCAGCCGAGGAAGGGGGCAATAAAGGGGAACAGGTGGCCGGTCCTGGTAAACATGAGACCGAGGCAGTTGGTCATACCGGCGGCGTTCATGATATAGGCCAGGCCAAGGACCGACGCGACGGTGAGTGCCGGGAGGCGCATATCGACGAGGGTTTTCCCGGCAATCTTCACAGTATCCCCCACTCCCAGGCCACAAAGTAGCGCGGAGAGCAGCGCGGCTATGAGGATGGCGGTGCCGGCGGCGGACATGAAGTTGAAATTGTACTGGGCGGCTATCCTTATGGGGAGCTGGTCGGCAAGGGCCTTATTGAGCGGCTTCAACTGATCTTTGGCGAGGACTGGAGCAGACGCGGCTAGCGCCGATTTCGGAATGCCACTGCCGGCGGCGGCAACCACTGCGGTCAGTTCCTTGGCCAGTTTCTGGATTTCGTCCTTCTTTTTTGCCAGCGCATCGAATCCATTGAGTCGCTCATCGGGAAGAACGGCCCCCTGGCCGGACAGACGTTTTTCCACCGGAATGAACTGCTCTTCCAGACTCTTCAGTTCGCCCAGTTTCGCCGCCAGCACCGCCTGTTTCGGGTCTGCCGGCGAAAGGAGGGGGAGCTGCCTGTCGATCTCGCCCCTGACCGCTTCCGCCTTTTTCAGACCATCTTCAGGCTTGGAGACTTTCTTGACGATGGAATTGTGGAGACCTTCGACGGTAATCATCACCTTGCTCTTGTCGAGGGCGGTCTTGATGGAGGGGATCCCCCAGAGAAGGACCATGACCGTAAGGGCAAGGTAGGGAACCCAAGCGCGGAACACTTCCGCGGTGGTGTAGTGATGTTGTTCCTTCCCCGCACATTCCGGCTCATGGTCGAAGGTCCAGTTCTCCTTCGGATGCCAGACCCTGAGCAGGAGCACCAGGGCAACCATCGAGACGAGCGATGCGGTGATGTCGGGGAGATAGGGGCCAATATAGGTTGCAGTGGCCCATTGGGTGAAGGCAAATGTAGCTCCGCAGGTGATGATCGCCGGCAGCACCTCGATGGTTTTCTTCCAGCCGACCATGATGAGGATGACGTAAAACGGAATCATGGCAGAGATGAACGGCAACTGGCGGCCGACCATAGTGGAAAGCTTCATCATGCCGTCATCGCCGTACCCCATGACCCCCGCCAGGGCAACCACCGGGATGCCGATGGCACCGAAGGCGACCGGCGCAGTATTGGCAACGAGGCAGACACCCGCGGCATAGAGTGGCCGGAAACCGAGGCCAACAAGGGTGGCTCCCGCGATGGCCACCGGCGTGCCAAAGCCGGCCGCCCCTTCGATGAAGGCGCCGAAGCAGAAGGCGATAAGGAGTGCCTGGAGCCGGCGGTCGCCGGTTACGCCGGCCAGCGAGGCACGAATGATCTCGAACTGCCCCCCCTTGACGGTGATGTTATAGAGAAAAAGGGTGGTGATGACGATGTAGAAGACCGGAAAGAGGCCGAAGGCTCCCCCCTGGAGCGTGGCGAGAGCGGCCAGCTTGGCCGGCATCCCCCATACACCGACAGCAATGACGAGAGCGGAGCCGACCGCCAGCAGGGCTGCCCTGTGGGCCTTCATCTTCAGGAGGGCCAGGCAGACGAAGATGACGACGAGGGGGATGGCCGCCACCAGGGCTGACAGGCCGAGGCTTCCTGCGAGGGGAGTGTAGGTCTGAATCCATGGCATCGTAGTTTCTCCTTTTTCTACTAAAGTATTAGAGGCAGTCCGTCGCTCAGCATGGGTGGTGCCCAGACATTCCTTTATCTATCGCCCGCACAATAATGCAACATGGTTTTACAAAGTTGTTATACCAATTAACAAGTTATTTTTTTCCTGTCAAGGACTTTTTAGAAATGTCGTTGTTTCCCATTGACGCGAGGTATCTTATCATTTATCCTGTAAATAAATTTTGGTAATGCCACTTCTATGAGGTGTATCATGGTTGAACAATTTCAGATTGCAGCAGAAGCGGTTGGTGCCATTGTAAAACGGTTTACCACTTTGACCGATGCGGCCGGCTACGTGACATCAGCAGTCGGCGTCACTACCGTCGCCGCCCCCAACCTGCCGCCGGCTGTCCGCCGGGTACTCCCGAACCTTACCCTTGCTGCGCCCGCTGATTTCGCCGCCGCCGATGCCGGCATCAGTGTCGCCCGCGCCGGCATCGCCGCCACCGGCAGTCTCCTGCTGGAACTCAGCGACCCGACGGACCGGAGCGCTACTGCCCTGCCTCCGGTGCATCTGGTGTTCCTCGACGCAACGACAATCGTTCCAACCCTGGCCAATCTGGCCGGGCTCCTCGAGGAAAACCTCTACCGCCCCTCTCCCGTCTATCTTTCCCTCACCACCGGCCCCTCACGCACCGCCGACATCGAACGGGTCCTCACCATCGGTGTCCATGGCCCCAAGGAGCTGCACATCCTCATGATGGAAGGAGACGCGTCATGGACAAGGGACTGATCCAGCAGAAGCTCGACAACACCTTCCTGCGCCGGGCTCTGAAGAATTTTGCCGCCGCCTACCCCGTGGCACGGGCCAAGGCGTTCGAAGGGATGGATTTCGAGGAACTGCGGGGGAGGATAGCCAACTTCAAAGGGGCTGGGCTGGAACAGCTGCCGGCCCTGGTGGAGCGGTTCACCGCCAGTGCGGAAAAGGCCGGTGCACAGGTGCACCTCTGCACCACCCCGGAGGTCGCCAACCGGACCATCCTGGAAATCATCCGTTCAAAAAACGCCGACTTCCTCGTCAAGTCCAAGGCGATGACGTCGGAGGAGATCGAGCTGAACCACTACCTGGAGAAGAACGGGGTCAGCTGTCTGGAGACCGATCTGGGGGAATGGATCATCCAGCTGGCCGGGGAACGCCCTTCCCACATGGTGATGCCCGCCATCCACAAGAACAAGGAGGAAGTGGCGGAACTGTTCAGCCGGGAAACCGGCCGGGAATGCCCTCCCGACATTCCTTCCCTGGTCCAGACCGCACGTGAAGCACTACGGAGCGGTTTTCTCGCCGGCCAGGTGGGGATGTCCGGAGCCAACGTGGCCATGGCCGACAGCGGCACCCTCGGCATCATCACCAACGAGGGGAACGGCCGGCTCGTTACCACCCTCCCCCGGACCCATATCGCCCTGGTCGGTGTGGAAAAGATCGTCCCCTCCCTCAGCGATGCCCTGGACATCATCGAGATCCTCCCGAAAAACGCCACCGGCCAGAAGATCACCTCCTACGTCTCCTTCATCAAGGGACCGACGGGTGGCGACGGGCGGGAACTGCACATCGTTCTCCTCGACAACGGACGCCTGCAACTGGCCGCCGACCCCGCCTTCCGCGAGGCACTCAAGTGCGTCAAATGCGGTGCCTGCGCCAACGTCTGCCCCATTTACGAACTGGTGGGAGGACACGTCTTCGGCCACATCTACGTGGGGGGGATCGGCCTGGTCCTCACCCCCTTCTTCCACGGCTTCGACAAGGCGGAGGAGATCCTCAAGCTCTGCATCGGCTGCAGGAAATGCAACGAAGTCTGCGCCGCCAGAATCGACATCGAAGGACTCATCGTCGACCTGCGGGACAAGATCAGGAAACCGTTCGGCCAGAAGTTTCTGTTCGGTACCCTCATGAAGAACCGGAAGCTGTTCCACGCCGCACTCCGGACCGCCTATCTGGCCCAGAAACCGTTCCAGGGGGCAGGGGGACGCATCCGGCACCTGCCGCTCGTCCTCAACAGGGAAACCGCCAACCGCTCCCTCCCTCCCATTGCGGAAAAACCGTTCCGGGACTTAGTTGAGACAGGTACAGGTAAAGGTACAGGTACAGGGGAGAAAGTCCTGTTTTACTCGGGGTGCCTTGCGGATTTCGTCTATCCGGAGATGTGCCAGGACACGGTGACGAGCCTGGAAAAGCTCGGCTACACCGTCACCTTCCCCCAGGAGCAGACCTGCTGCGGCATCCCGGCACGCTATTCTGGTGAGATGGAGGTGGCACGGGATATGGCGCGGATCAACACCGACGTGCTCCTGGAGGAAGATGCGGACTACGTCGTTACCATCTGCCCCACCTGCACCATGTCCCTAAAGCACGACTTCGGCAAGCTCCTGGCGGACGAGCCGGTTTACGTGGAGAAGGCACGGCGGCTGGCGGCAAAGACATTCAATTTTTCGGAGCTGGCGGCGAGAAAAGCCGGGGCCGGTAGTCTGGGACCGGAGACCAGGGGAAGGTCAAAAACGCAGGACGCAGCACGCAGCACGGTTACGTACCACGACGCCTGTCATCTGAAGCGGGGATGCGGGGTGCATGAGGAACCGAGAAAGGTGCTGCGGGAGCTGGCGGGTGTGGAAATCGCCGAAATGGAAGAGTGCGACAAATGCTGCGGCTTCGGCGGCTCTTACTCCATCAAGTATCCAGAGATATCCCAGGAAGTGCTGAAGAACAAGCTGGAGAACATCGAGGCCACGGGCGCACATATGGTGGCGGTCGACTGCCCCGGCTGCAAGCTCCAGATCGAAGGTGGCCTGGAGGCGGCGGGGAGCGCCGTCACGGTTGAGCACAGTGCGACCCTGGTGGCGAGAAGGATAGCTGAGGTAAAGGTAGAGCTTGAGACATGAAAAAGCCGGGGCAGATCCCCGGCTTTTTTGTTCTGCACATGTCTCGGAATCCGGAGCTGACGATACACCTCGTCATGGCTGCCCATATCGAGCTGGACCATCTCCGGTTGTCGCTTCAAATAATGCCATGCAAAGGTCCACCTGCCGCCCCAAGCGCATCCACCCTCTTCTCTATCGCGGGATCGTCAATAAGTGGCGGTGCGTGATGGGGCTTGGTGCGGGCGTCGATGACCAACGGCCCTGCGCACCCCCAGTGCTTGCAACGAGTGGCAGCGCCGATACCGTAGATATCGGTAGCGGGGTTTGAGCGGGTGAAGGTGACCCAGAGGAAGTTGTTGAGGGTGCGGACGGCAAAGTCACTGTCGTCCACGATGACCACGAGGGGGAAGGCCGCCAGGTCGCTACGTCCGGCGAAAAAGTCGCAGAATGCCGCCATGTCGGCATCGTCACACTCCCGGGACAGGGTGCATGGCGGTCCCTGGACGGCAAGGATGCCCGGGAGACAGATACGCGGCGAGGTGAACCTTTCAGGCAGGCGGAGATCGGCGGGAAGCTCCGTTGGCAATTCCCGGCGTTTCTCCCCCACGGCGGCGATCACCACCTTGGAACCGCGGTTAAGCCCCTCTCCAGAGTAATCCAGGGTATCGATGGTGGTACAGGTCTGGAAGTGGAGATCGCGCCGCCAGTCGACCCGCTCCAGCATGTGCCGGAGGAAGCCCGGGATATCGTGGATGTCAAGTTCCGGGGCGTCTTCATGGGCGCAGATCCAGAGATATTTGGCGAGAGAGAGCTGCCCCTGGCCAAGAATGGCGTTGGCGATGGTAAGGATCTCGCGGGGCTCCCGTTCCCGGCAGTAGGGGACGTAGCGCTCGGAACCGATGGCGAGAAGAAGGGGATGGACCCCTGCCGCATCCACCGCGTGGACCGCCTTGACACCGGGGAGGACCTGGGGAATCAGGTCTCCCGTGAGTTCATGGATAAAGGCACCGAAGGTGGTGTCTTCCTGGGGGGGGCGGCCGACGGTGGTAAAGGGCCAGATGGCGTCGGGGCGATGCCACACCTGCTCCACCCGGAGCACCGGGAAATCGTGGGCCAGGCTGTAGTACCCAAGATGGTCGCCGAAAGGCCCTTCCGGCAGGGTCCTTTCCGGATCGATGGTGCCGGTTATGCAGAAATCGGCCTCGGCGGGGATGGGGAGTTCGCCGGGGCGGCAGACCATCTCCAGCCGGTGCCCCCCCAAAAGTCCTGCAAAGGCGAGTTCCGGCATCCCTTCGGGGAGCGGCATGACCGCTGCGACAGACAGGGATGGCGGACCGCCGACGAAGATGCTGACCCTGAACGGTTTTCCCGCCTCCAGCGCTTCCGCATGGTGAACACCGATGCCACGGTGGATCTGGTAGTGGATGCCGATCTCTTCGTTCACCTTGTAGCGGTTGCCGGCCAGCTGCACCCGGTACATCCCCAGGTTCGAATGACGGATGCCGGGGCGGACTGCGCTTTCCGAGTAGACCTGGGGAAGGGTGATGAACGGGCCGCCGTCGCCAGGCCACGATTTCAGCTGGGGAAGCTGGTCAATAGTAGTGGTGCGGGAGAGAACCGGCCCGCTCAGGACCTTTCTGGGGAGCAGGTGAAGGGCGGCAACGGGGGTGCGGGCAAGGGCCAGCGGCTCTTTCAGGAGCGCAAATGGATTGACCTTGAGCGCCACCAGCCGTTCCATGTCCTGGAGGGTGTCCCGGAAGATGAAGCGGGTCCTCTCCATGGTCCCGAACAGGTTGCCAAGGAGGGGAAAACGGCAGCCGGCGACGCGGGTGAAGAGCAGCGCCGGTCCACCTGCCTGGTAGACACGGCGCTGAATCGCACCGGCCTCCAGGTTCGGATCGACCTCCGTCTCAATCCGGATCAGTTCCCCCTTCTCCGCCAGTTCCGCCACGCATGCCTGCAGATTTCGATACCCCATCCCGTAAACCTCGTCATTAAGAGTTATAACCTGTTTAATGCAGCAACCGGGGCAAGTCAACAGGTAATTACGGCTCCAGTTTTAAACACATTCAAACTCTCAGTCGACGGTTCATCACCCGGCGGCAGATTTTTGCCACACGTCACTGGCCGATTCTCATTACTTTTATTCTACCTTTCAAGCAAAACAGTAGTATTCAAACGCACGATTAGCATAACAACAACATGTCATCACAGGTAAAAGCCGCAGAATTCCAGTTATCACAAATAAAACATTTTTTTATTTTTTGTTTTACAATTTCATTTTTTATTTTATCATATCACCATGACAACCCTTCTTACCCGGCTGAACAGCATTCTGGAGTTCACTCCCGAAGAGGGTATACTTTAACAGCATTAAACATCACACAAGGAGGTACGACAATGATGAGAAGAGGTATTGTATTTGCCCTGGCATTCTGTCTGGCGCTGCCGGGACTCTCTCAGGCAGCCACCGTAAAGATCGGCTTTATCAACTCGATCACCGGCCCCGAGGCCCCCATCGGTGAAAACCTGTCCAACGGTGTCACCCTCGCCATCGAAGACCTGAAGAAAAAAGGTATTAACGTACAACTCCTGAAAGAGGACGACACCGGCAAGCCACAGATATCCATGAGTGCCATGGAAAAACTTGCCGGCCAGGGTGTCGCCGGTGTAGTCGGCCCCTATACATCTGCCTGCGCCAACGCCGTCGCCAAACTGGCGGAGAAGTACAAAGTGCCGTTGCTGGTGCCAGTCGCAGCCAAGGAAGAGATCACCCGTCAGCACCTGAAGTACGTCTACCGGCTTAATGCTCCGGCGGACCAGTACGCCTCCTCCCTCATCGACGCAGCCCTGGCCATGGGAAAACCCAAGACCATTGCCTTCATCTATGAGAACACCGATTTCGGCACCTCAACCACGAAATCCGCCAAGGAATATGTGGCCAGAAAGGGAATCAGAGTGGTGGCCGATGAACCCTATTCCCAGGGCGCCCCTGATTACCGTTCGACCCTGACCAAGATCAAGGCCCAGAAACCCGACCTGGTCTTTATGGTCTCCTACGTGGCAGATGCCATCCTTCTGATGCGCCAATCCCGTGAAATAGGCCTTCAGCCCCAGGCGTTCCTCGGTGGCGGCGCCGGTTTCACCACCGTCCAGTTCGCCAAGGAGAAGGAAATCTCTAATAATGTCTTTTCCACCACGCAATGGACCGAAGACGTGAACTGGCCGGGGGCCAGGAACTTCTTCAACCGCTACAAATCCAAGTTCGGCAAAGAGCCGACCTATCACGCAGCCTGCGCCTACGAGTCAATGCTGATTATGGCAGAAACCGCCAGCAAG
The DNA here is from genome assembly GCA_021848385.1 of Deltaproteobacteria bacterium. GTDB lineage: Bacteria > Desulfobacterota > Desulfuromonadia > Geobacterales > Geobacteraceae > Geomobilimonas. Next base: position 23,065 of record JAJZUQ010000019.1, on the reverse strand, counting down.
AATGGCGGTGACCGTGAGAAGACCAGGGCAGGGCTCAAGAGCGGCTCGTGGAAAGGGATCATGGGAGATGTCAAGTTCGAGGACTACAATGGATTCACGAACCAGAACAGGCACCAGATGCTGATTCTTCAAATCCAGAACGGCCAGATCGAAACTGTCTTCCCGACCAGGTTTGCATCGAAAAAGCCGGTATTCCCGTTCCCGAAGTGGAAGTAAATCAGGGAGAAGGTTGAAGGCGGGGGGCTGAAGGGCCCCCTGTCTTCCCTTCAGTCTTCAACCTTCGGCTCGGAGTTTTTATGACCGTTTTACTGCAATCACTCATCAGCGGCATCCTGATCGGCGGGGTGTATGCCCTGATCGGGATCGGCATGACCATCATCTTTGGCGTCATGCGGGTTATCAACTTCGCCCATGGCGATATCCTGATGGTCGGTATGTACCTTACCTACATCCTATTCTCGACACTCGGTATCGATCCGTTCGTCTCCATTGTCATCACGATCCCGCTCATGTTCCTCTTCGGCGCTTTCCTGCAGAAGGTCTTCATCAACCGGATGCTGGGAGCGCACCCCCAGAATCAGATCCTGCTCACCATCGGCCTGGGGTTGATCATGAGCAACACTATGATGTTGATCTTTACCTCGGACTATAAAATTATCTCCACGTCCTATTCGTCAGAGAGTTTCAACGTGGCCGGCATCTCCATCTCCTCGCCGCTTGCCATTTCATTCCTCATCACAGCCGCCATCACCCTGCTTCTCTACTGGTTCCTGCTGAAAACCAACACCGGGCAGGCGATCCGCGCCACGGCACAGGACCGCGAAGCCGCCCAGCTCATGGGGATCAACGTCCGCCGGATGTCGATCCTCGCCTTCGGCATTGGATCAGCGCTGGCCGGCACTGCAGGCGCGCTCATCTCCCCGACCTACTACATCTTTCCCCAGATCGGCGGGATCTTCACCCTGAAGGCCTTCATCATCACCGTCCTCGGGGGGATGGGAAGCATCATTGGCGCGACTCTCGGCGGGATCATCATCGGCGTCGCCGAATCCGTGAGCGCTGTCTATATCTCTTCCGGATGGAAAGACGTGGTTGTCTTTGTCCTCTTCCTCCTCGTCCTGCTCTTCAAGCCCGCCGGCCTGATGGGCAAGCCCAGAATGTAGGGGGATCGACGGCCATGAAATCGACATTCGCGCTCATTCGCACCACAGCTGGCACCTCGCCGGTGGCTACAGCCCTGGGGCTGGCAGTACTCGCGGGGCTCTTCCTCTTCCCCAGCTTCGTCCAGAGCCCCTATACACTGCATATCATGATCCTCTTCTTCCTTTCCACCATCCAGGGGGAAGCCTGGAACATCATCGGAGGTTATACCGGCCAGTACTCGATCGGCCATGTAGCTTATTTTGGCGCCGGGGCCTACACCACCATGATTCTCATGCAGTACAAACAGATCCCCCCCTGGTATGGCATGTTGGCCGGTATCGGCGTCGCTCTGGTGGTATCGCTCATCATCGGCTCGATCTGTTTCCGGCTGCAGGGCCCCTACTTCGTCCTGGCCTCCATCGCCGTTGCAGAAATCATGCGGCTCTCCGCCATAAATCTGAAAGACATAACCAACGGCGCGGAAGGGATTCTTATCACGGAGATTCCGGTTTTCAAGATCGGCAATACCGTTGTGACCGATTTTCTCTCCAAGGTACCCTTTTACTACATCGGCCTGGTGATCGCCCTAGTCACCATCCTGGTCACCTGGATGGTCCAGAATTCGAAACTCGGGTACTACTTCCAGGCGATCCGCGAGGATCAGGATGCTGCCCATTCGCTGGGCATCAGCCTGCCGATATATAAAAACATTGCCCTCGCCCTGTCAGCGGTCTTCACCTCACTGTCCGGCAGCTTTTACGCCGTCTACATCGGATACATCGACCCGTCGACGGTCCTCAACCTGGATATTTCAGTCCAGATCGTGCTTGTCTGCATAATCGGCGGCATCGGTACCATCTGGGGGCCGGTGATTGGCGCGATGGTGCTGGTTCCGCTCTCCGAGGCGCTCCGGAGCGACCTGATTGCCGAGATGATCTTCAAGACCGGTCTCACGTCCGAAGGATCAGCAATAGGGACGTTTCTCAAAGAAAACCTGGCACATGCACATGCCCTGATCTACGGCATCCTTGTGGTAGTTGTCATCCTCTTCATGCCCGACGGCGTCCTCGGCTGGGTAAAAAAGCTGACAGTGCAGAAAGGACGGGGGTAGACGGCCATGGCAACCATTCTTGAAATAAAGCATGTAAGCAAGTTCTTTGGCGGCCTGGCAGCCAACTCGGATGTATCCTTCTCCCTGGAGGAGGGAATGATCATGGGGATGATAGGCCCCAACGGCGCCGGGAAAACCACCCTCTTCAACTGCATCACCGGCTACTATCCGCCATCTCGGGGAGAGGTGATCTTTAAGGCACAAAAAATCAGCGGCCTGGAGCCCGACCGGATATGCCGGCTCGGCATGGTGCGAACATGGCAGAAAGTCCGCCCCCTGGCAAAACTGTCAGTCATTGATAACGTCATGGTGGGCGCCCTTTGCCGGACCAATTCTCTCAAGACTGCCCGTGAACTGGCCATGGAACAGTTGAAAGTGGTCCGGATGGATAACAAGCCCAACTTCCTGGCCGGCGGACTCCCCATCGGCGAACAGAAAAAACTGGAGGTGGCCCGCGCCCTGGCCACCCAGCCCCAGCTCCTTCTCCTCGATGAGGTAATGGGGGGGCTCAATCCGGCCGAAAGCGATGAAATCATCCAACTGATCCTGGAGATCAAGAAAGGTGGCGGTATTACCCAGATGGTCATCGAGCACGACATGAAGGCGATCATGCGGATATCGGACCGGATCGTGGTCATTAATTCGGGAGAAAAACTTGCCGAAGGGACACCGCAGGAGATTGTCAATAATCCGGAAGTGGTGCGGGCCTACCTGGGGGATTTCCATGCTTGATATCGACAAACTGAATTTCAGCTACGGAGACATGCAGGTCCTCTGGGACGTGGATCTGACGGTAAACGAAGGGGAAATCGTGACGGTGGTCGGCGCCAACGGTGCCGGCAAGTCAACGACCCTGAAAAACGTGTCCCGACTCGTGAAGTGGAAATCCGGCTCCATTGCCTTCAACGGAATTGATCTGGCAAGGCACGAACCCCACGAAGTGGTGGAGATGGGAATCGTACAGGTGCCGGAAGGGAGAAAGATATTCCCCGAAATGACCGTCGTGGAAAACCTCCGGATGGGTTCTTTCATCAAGAGCGCCCGCCCCGGCCGGGACGCCAATATCGACCGGGTATTCCAGCTCTTCCCCCGCCTCAAGGAGCGGGAGAAGCAACTGGGTGGCACAATGTCCGGCGGTGAGCAGCAGATGCTCGCCATAGGGCGCGGACTCATGGCAAACCCGAAACTGATTCTGCTGGACGAACCGTCACTCGGGCTTGCGCCGCTCCTGGTAAAGTTCATCTTCGATATCATTCAGGAGATCAACAAGCAGGGGGTCACGGTTCTGCTGGTCGAACAGAACGTGTACCAGTCTCTGCGGATCGCCCACAGGGCCTACGTTCTGGAAACCGGCCGGGTTGTCCTGACCGGCAAGGGTGAAGAGCTTCTCAACGATGAACATGTGAAAAAGGCATTCTTGGGAATGTAGTACGTCACGGCGCCCTCTCTGGGTGCCTATTTCCTGGCAGGCAGGGTTTTACCCCAGAGGAGGAAACCAACATGACAAAAGTCGAAAAGTGGATGACCAGGAACCCCATCACCATCGACGCCGACGCCAGCATCATCGAGACCATCCATCTCATGAAGGAAAAGAACGTACGCCGACTGCCGGTGATGAAAAAAGGAAAGTTCGTCGGCCTCATCACCGACCGGATGATCAAGGAATACACCCCCAGCAAGGCGACCGCCCTCGACACATGGGAAATCCACTATATCCTCTCACAAACCTCTGTCAAAGATGCCATGAACACTAAACCCTACACCGTGACGCCGGATACCAATCTGTCCGATGCAGCACAGCTGATTCACGATAAAAAACTCTATGGGCTCTGTGTGGTGGATCATAAAGGGGACCTGGTCGGCATCATGACCACCACAAATATCCTCGAGGCCCTCATCGCCATCTGCAAGAATCCCCAGATCTGCCAGCAGTAAGATCATCATGAAACAACCGTCAGTTTTCACAAAAAAGGGGCAAGCAATTACGCAAGCCCCCTTTTTTATCAATAAATTCTGACTGGTTACTTTGTCAGCTTCTCCCGGCCAAAGGGGGATATCTCCCGCAGCCTCTGTATGATGGGGGGAAGCTCGCGGATGACCGTGTCGATCTCCGCATCAGTTGTAAAGCGGGAAAGGGAGAAGCGGATGGAACCGTGGGCGCAGGTGAACGGCACACCCATGGCACGCAGGACATGGGAAGGCTCCAGGGACCCGGATGTGCAGGCGCTGCCTGACGAAGCGCAAATGCCATGCTCGGAGAGGAGCAGCAGGATTGCCTCACCCTCCACGAATTCGAAGGCGATGGACAACGTATTGGGGAGACGCTCCGCTCCTCCGCCGTTGATGCGGGCGTGAGGGATACGAGCCAGCAACTCCCGTTCCAGCCGATCGCGCAGGGCAAGAACCCGCGTGTTCTCTTCTTCCATATGGAGGGCCGCCAGTTCGCATGCCTTGCCGAGGGCTATAATGGATGAGGTCGCTTCCGTCCCGGCACGGCGGCTCCGCTCCTGGTGCCCCCCTACCAGAAATGGCCGGAATGGCACCCCCTTGCGGAGATAGAGCGCGCCGATCCCTTTTGGTGCATGGAGCTTGTGTCCGGAGAGGGAGAGCATGTCGATGGTTGACGTCGCCATATCAAGGGGTATCTTGCCGACCGCCTGCACTGCGTCGGTATGGAACAGCGCCCCCTTCGCCTTGACCATGGCACCGATCTCTTCGATGGGAAATACCACCCCCGTCTCGTTGTTCGCATACATGAGCGAAACGATGGCAGTATCGTCATCCAGCGACCTGGCAAGTTCGTCAAGGTCAAGCCGGCCGGCGCTGTCGACATTCAGCTCGGTGATGCGGCAGCCGCGCTTGCTGAGGTTGCGGCAGAGCGTCAGGACCGCAGGATGCTCAACCCTGCTGGTAACGATATGGCGCTTCTCGGGAAATACCTCCAGGGCAGAACGGATGGCAGCATTGTCGCTTTCCGTGCCGCAGGCGGTAAAAATGATCTCTTCAGGCTGGGCGCCGAGAAGAGCCGCAACACGGTTGCGCGCCTCATCCACCTTTTTCTGCACCTGGCCGCCGAAAAAATGCATGGAGCTCGGGTTGCCGTAGAGTTCGCAGAAATAGGGACGCATCTCCTCGAATACTGCCTCATCCACTTTGGTGGTGGCGTTGTTGTCCAGGTAGATCTCTTTCATCCCTCCACCTCCTCAACCGTGATGTCATCACTTACCAGATCCTTCAGCTTCTGCTCGACGAACCTGGCAGTATAGCCTGACGACACACAGCCGGCACACGCCTTGCGAAAGGCGATCTGCACATTGGCACCGGCAATGTCTACCAGTTCCAGGTCGCCGCCGTCGGCCCAGAGGAGTGGCCGTATCTCCTTCTCCAGGGTCTCTTGGATAAGCTGCATCTTGCGCAGGTTGGTCAACTTGCCCGGTTTCCGGGGTTCATCCTTTACCTGCTCACCGAGCACCTCGGCGATCAGCTCCTTGATTTTGGGGATACAGCCGCCACAGGCACCTCCCGCCTTGGTAAAATGGGTGACCTGTTCGGCCGTGTGAAGTTTGTTGCTGGCAATGACCTTCCTGAGGAAGCCATCCGTAAGGCCAAAGCACTTGCAGACAATCTCTCCCTCCTGCTCGTGCTCATGGCCATGGTCATGGGACGGCACCGGACCACCCCGATACTTGGCGATTGCCACCTCCAGGGCCTCCTGTCCCATGACGGAGCAGTGCATCTTTTCCTCGGGCAACCCTCCGAGAAAGTCGGCGATCTCCTTGTTGGTCACACCGAGGGCCTCGTCCAGGGTCTTTCCCTTGATCATTTCGGTCAGTGCCGACGATGAGGCAATGGCGCTGCCACAGCCAAAGGTCTGAAACTTCGCGTCCACAATCCGCTCTTTGGTATCGTCCAGCTTGATGAACAGCTTGAGGGCATCGCCGCAGGCCAGGCTTCCTACCTCCCCCACCGCGTCCGCATTCTCTATTTCACCCACATTTCTCGGATTCAGGAAATGTTCCTTTACCTTGTCAGTGTAATCCCACATCTGAAGCCTCCCGGAAGTGTTTATTGGACATCGGATACGACACCGGTTCCGGTGCAGTACGCGTCGTAATCAAAATACATTGCCTGAGTAATTTAGTCAAGTATAGACCGGTAACAAAAGACGCGTGGATATGACAACATCACCACGCGTCCTTACATTTCCAGCCAAAGCACTAATTCAGCTCAGGATGAACTGTTTTCCAGCAGCCATGACATCCTTGAGCCTTTCCGGGGATGCAGCCTCGCCGTAGAGACGCACCACCGGCTCGGTGCCAGACTTGCGGAAAAGGAGCCAGCTGCCATCTTCGAGAAGAAACTTGTTCCCATCGATGGTGACAACTTCCTTGACCCGTGTCCCGGCGATCTCGGACGGTGTTGCCCCCATCTTGTCAGGAAAACCGCCCTCCAGTTCCGGCGAAAGGGTTATATTTTCACGCTTTGTGACGACACGCCCCACCTGGCTGTAGAGCCTCTCAAGGAGGGCACCTACCGACATACCCTCCCGGGCTACCATCTCAGCAACCAGGAAACAGGCAAGGATACCGTCCTTCTCCGGCACATGACCCCGAATGGTGAGACCGGCACTCTCTTCACCACCAATGATGATCTTGTCCTGGGTCACCAGCTCACCGATATACTTGAAGCCGACCGGCGTCTCATAGACCTCTATCCCGTGCTTCCGGGCCACCGCGTCAATCAGGTGGGACGTTGCGACACTACGCGCCACCCCCCCCTTCATCCCACGCACGCGGACGAGATAATCGAGAAGCAGCGCAATAATATAGTTCGGCTCGATGTAGGTCCCGTCTTCATCGACAATGCCGAATCGATCGGCGTCACCGTCGGTGGCGATGCCGAGTCTGATTGCCGGGTCCCCTTTGACCATTGTGATGAGATCCTGGATGTTTTTTTCGGCCGGTTCGGGGGGAAAACCGCCGAAATAGGGATCGCGATGGGCATTGATAAGCCGGATCGGAATGTTCCGCTCTAAAAGCGGCGTATCCAGATAACCACGGGCAGTGCCGTAGAGGGGATTGACCGCCAGGATACCAAGCCGGCCGATAGCGTCAAAATCGACCTTCTGCTCCAGGTCTGCCAGATAGGCAGGACGCGGGTCTATCTCCTCCAGAAGCCCTTGGCGCCGGGCATCGTCAAGATCCAGTTCCTTGTAGCAGAACTCGCCGAGCATCTCGTTGGCTCGTCGTTCGATGTCCCGGGTTGTTTCAGGCAGCGCCGGCCCTCCCGAGGCCGGAGAGAATTTAAGGCCATTGTACTCAGGGGGGTTGTGGCTGGCGGTAAAATTAATCGCTCCCGCCGTTTTGCGGCGCAGTATATCAAAAGCCACAACCGGCGTCGGCGTGTCACGATTGCACAGGAACGTTTTGATGCCGGAACCGGTCAACACCCTCGCTGCCTCTTTGGCAAAACGATCCCCCATAAAACGGGAATCATAGGCGACGATCAGTCCCTTCTCCTTCTCTCCCTGGTCGATAATGTAGTCAGCGATGGCCTGGGTGACAACTTTGACGTTGTCAAAGATGAAGTCCTCGCACAAAATACCGCGCCAGCCTGAGGTCCCAAAGGTTATACGTGACATTGTGCCCTCCCGGATATGAAATGAATCCCTTAGAAACGTGTCAACGGAATAAAACAGGTCAACAGATGCAACTTTCCTGGCAACCTAATGATTCCAGGAAAAGAACCGAGCCAGCACCTACGTGGCAAAAGAGCCGATACGAGAGACAGTGCATGGGCATGCACCTGCAATGCCGCATTATTGCTAATTTGTTGAGGAAAAGGTTAATACATAGGCCTCAACGAGTCAAGGGAAAGGGCATGTTTGATGGGATTTTTCCTGTTGACTTTTTTCCAGCAAAATTGCTACATTGACTGATAGACAGTTACGCGGCACGCGAAAAGAAGAGGAGGAGGAGAGTTTATGCAATGCCAAACCGTACTTCCTGGTACCGAGTGTACCTTCTGGGGTAAGCAGGGGTGTGTTTTTTCTGAAGGCTCCTGTCAGGTGGTAGTAGAAAATTGTGAAGGGTGCGAGCGCATCGTCGATGGCTCCATCGGCCGGGTCTGCAGCGCCTATCCGGCTCCGGAAAAGAAATGGCTGGCCGGCCTCTGCAACTTCGCAACCCACGTCAAGGTGGAGATCAAGAGCGAAGAGACCAAAGTCAACCCGCTCAAGGCTTCCAAAAAGGCTTCGGGTGGCGGTGGCAAGAAGAAGTAACACGGTCCCGCAGATCAAAAAAAGGGAGGATGCTATCCTCCCTTTTTTTATTCCCGAAACATCACGGAGGAGACATGCCCCGCGACTACCTGGCCTGTCCTGCCTGTGGCGCACAGGTCCGATCCTACCGCAACCCCTTTCCAACAGTCGATATCATCATAGAAATGGCTGAGGGAATCGTGTTGATCGAAAGAAAAAACGAGCCATTCGGCTGGGCACTTCCCGGAGGATTCGTGGATTACGGCGAAACCCTCGAACATGCGGCTGCCAGGGAAGCCCGTGAAGAGACGTCCCTCGAAATCACTTCTCTCCGGTTGGTGGGTTGCTATTCGGACCCTGCCCGGGACGCGCGCATGCATACCATTTCCACGGTTTACACGGCCAAGGGGTCGGGGGTTCCCCGTGCTGCCGACGATGCCGCCGGGCTCGCCATCTATCCCTTGACAGCTCTCCCCGCCATGCTCTGTTTCGATCACGATAGAATTCTGGCAGACTACGTAATGCTCAAGGAGAAGGGCCTACTCTGAGTCAGCCCCTTTGGTAGCAAGGAGAAGCTTGTCCCCCCTCTCCCGCATGAAGGCGGCAACTTCATCCGCCGGCATCGGTCTGCTGAAAAAATACCCCTGCATCTCGTCACACAGGTTATCCTTCAGGAACGAAACCTGCCCTTCCGTCTCCACCCCTTCGGCAATCACCCGCAAATTGAGGCTGTTCCCCATGGCAATGATGGCTGTCGCGATAGCGGCATCCTTTGAATTGATCTCAACATCCCGGACAAACGATTTGTCGATCTTCAGGGTGTTGACCGAGAACCGTTTCAAGTGCGCAAGTGACGAATAACCGGTACCGAAATCATCGATGGATATCTCCACTCCGAGTTCCTGCAATTCACTCAGTATGCTGATGGCAAAATCCGGGTTCTGCATGATGACCGTTTCGGTGATCTCCAACTCCAGATAGCAGGGCTCCATACCGCTCTGGGCAAGGGCTCGGGTAACGACTTCCATAAGGTTTTTCTGCTGCAACTGGTAGCCGGAGAGATTGACAGCTACCCGGACCGGCGGGAGTCCTGCCTGTTGCCATTCCTTGTTTTGCAGACACGCCCGGGAAAGCACCCATTCGCCAATCGGGACGATGAGACCGGTTTCTTCTGCAAGGGGGATGAACTCCGACGGGGGGAGCAGCCCCAGTTCGGGATGCACCCAACGGAGCAATGCCTCCATGGCGGTTATTGCGCCGCTCGTTGAATCGATCTTCGGTTGGTAATGGAGGCGGAACTCTTGCCCATCGAGTGCCTTGCGCAGGCTGTTTTCCATCACCAGCCGTCTATGAGCATCCTCATCCATCGCGCTATCGTAGAACTGGTAGTTGTTCCTCCCCAGCCCCTTGGCGTTGTACATGGCTATATCAGCCTTCTTGACCAGGCTGTCGAGGTCTTCACCGTCTTTGGGGTAGAGACTGATACCGATACTGGTCGTGGCAAAGAGCTCATGGTCTTCGATGTTAAAGGGTGTCGAAAGGGTCGTAAATATCTTCTGTGCAACCTTTTCCGCGTCAGAAGCCGCTTTCAGGTTGACCAGCACAATCGTGAATTCATCCCCCCCGATACGGGCGACCGTGTCGATCTCCCGCACACAGTCGCTGAGCCGCTGGGCAACTGACTGGAGCAGTTTATCGCCGATAGAGTGTCCCAAGGTATCATTAATGATTTTGAAACGGTCCAGATCGAGGAACAGGACGGACATGTGCAGTTGCAGCCGGTGAGCCAGAGCCCGGGCCTGCGTCAGGCGATCGAGAAACAGGATACGGTTGGGCAGACCGGTAAGGGTGTCGTGATGGGCAAGCCGGTACAATTGTTCCTGGGTCTGCTTGCGATCACTTATATCACGACAAATACCCCAAATAGCCGCCGTCGTATCATCATTGAAGATGCCCGTCAAATTGCCTTCTACCGTTATCTGCCGACCGTCACGCGCTTTAAAAATCGCCTCGAGGGGATCGGTCTTCCTGCCGGCAAGGATATCGCTAAATTCCTTCATACAATGATCTCTACTCTCGACAGAAATGAGATCGAACATCTTCAGCGAAGATATCTCGTCTGAATGATAACCGAGAATCCGCTGCCAGGCGTGGTTCACATAAAGAAACCTGCCGTCGGAGTCAATGCTGAAAATGAGATCATTCGCAGTATCCAGGAAATTGACCAGCCGCTCCTCGCTCCGGCGAAGAGCCTCATTATCGTTGCGAATCACCTTCATGAAGAAGGTTCCGATAAAAGCCATCGTTGCATTGAGAATCACGACCCAGAACCACATGAGAATGAGATAGAGGGCATCACAATGAAGCCCCTCTGCAACAAATGGCATCATGACATAAGGAATCAGCTGGGAATAATGGCCCGCAAGGAGCGCCCCGTACAACAGGGAGCCAACGGCACCGATCATCCAGACTTCTCTGCGTTTTTCCAGCAGGTAGGATGCTTCTATGGTAACGATGAGATAAACCGGCCAGAACCAGCTGGACACCCCCCCGCTGAACTGGATGAGGATGGATACAAACAGCAGATCCAGAACTACCTGCAGAAGGCTCAGGAAATGTGCTCTTTCAACCCGGTGCGAAGCACGTTCAAGAAACAGATTATACGAGGCAACGCCTACAACCGAGACAAGGAGGAAAGTGAGTTGGGAAAAGGACAGGAAAAATCCGTATTTGCTGAAATAAAAAAAACCTCCCGCATAACAGCAATAGAGACCGATGAGCAACAGAAGTACCCATCTGGTTTTGGCCACAATCGCAATCCGCTCGACGGTTTCTGAGGATTGCAGGTTATTAGCCGCTTCACGGCTCAGGTTCAATCTTCTGGTTAGAGAATCAAGCCAGTTCATAGTTTGCATTCAAGTTCTTTCCTTTATCCGCGAATAGCGAACCACAGGCCCGACAAGTCCCTACGGCTCCGGGAAAATACGAATTTCGGGTTCGCGGGGCAGGATGCCCATCTCCGCTGCATACCGAAAGAATTCCTTAACACCTTGCACATGGAATGGGGACAGATCATAGGAAATGCACCGCCAATAGTCAACAAGCCTTTCCCTGCCCATCCAGCGCTCTTCCTCGCATGTTGCGGCAATCGCATCGTAAGATTCATAGGCGATACGCTTTGCAGCCCGCAGGTTAGAGAGAAGTGTGGCAACCTCTCCATGCTTTCCTTCAACCGCTTCCCTCCGGACGATCCAGAGAGCAAATACGAATGGAAGGCCGGTGAACCGGAACCACTCTTCGCCAAGATCATAAACATGCTTCCCTTCCCCCGCCATGTTTCCCCGCAAGGCTGCATCACCTATCAGGAGAATCGCGGGAAAGGTTTCAAGCGCTTTGTTCAGGGGAAGAGAAGTACGTTCGAATCTGTTCGCAAGGCCATAACTCCTGGACATCAATATCCTGAGCAGGTTTACCGACGTATCCGAATCGGTGGTCAATCCCACCGTGCATCCATCCAGTTCATTGAGGGGAACCCGGGAAAAGAGAAGTACGCTCTGGACAGGGCCAACGGAACTAATGGAAAGGTCCGGCAGAAGGTAGTATGAATCAGGTGATTTGGCGTATTCGATGGAAGAAGACGGACAGAGGTCAATTTCGCCGCGAGCCAGAAGCGCGTTCAAATGGGAAGGCACACCCCGCACGAACTGATAGGATGCTGTGGGGAAATTCTGCATCAGTGTGGTAAATATGGGGGTAACGTTGGCGTACCCTATCTGGCCGATGCGCAGGGTCATAACCGTATCTCGATATCGTGGGGATTATTAATCTGAATAGAGCACTTAGCCTATACTATGATATGAGCATTGGTTATTCAAGGCAAAACGACTGAATGCCTTGGGGCAATCTCCAACCAAAAAAGAAGGCGAGAGATTCTCGCCTTCTTTTGTACACGTCATGTTAGCAGTGACTATCCCTCATCTTCTTCAACATAGTCCATGTAGTCCTCTGCAGACATGAGGGAATTCAGCTCTTCGGGGTCATTAACGCCAACCGTCACCAGCCACCCGCCATCGTAGGGGTCATCATTAACAAGTTCCGGCGATACCTGCAACTCATCATTCACCTCAAGTACCGGCCCACTGAAAGGGGCATAGAGGTCGGCTACCGTCTTGCGCGCCTCAATGGAGCCAAAGGAATCGTCCTGATCCAGATCATCACCCGTGTCGGGCAACTCGACCGCCGTAACGGTACCCAGTTCCTGCTGAGCATAATCGGTAATACCGATAACCGCCCTGCTCCCTTCAAGCCTGACCCAGATATGCTCTTTACTGTACTTCAACTCTTCGGGAAAATCCATGGGCTACTCCAGCACGATCCTTTCAAGGAAACTGGTGTCGATGTTCCCTTCTATGAAATCTTTGTTGGCCATGATCCGCTTGTGAAACGGAATCGTCGTCTTAATCCCCTCGATGATGTACTCATCCAGCGCCCTGGCCATCCGCCTGATAGCATCCTGCCTGTTGTCAGCATGCACAATCAGCTTGGCGATCAGTGAATCATAGTGGGGAAGCACCGTGTACTGGTCATAGACGAAGGAGTCAACCCTGACGCCGGGCCCTCCGGGAGGATGATATCCAATGATCTTGCCGGGAGACGGCGTGAATTTTACCGGATCCTCGGCATTAATACGGCACTCAATGGCATGGCCGTTGATCTTGATGTCGCTCTGCTTGTACCGCAGCTTAAGCCCGGCAGCCGAATAAATCTGCTCTCTGACAACATCAACGCCAGTAACCATTTCGGTGACGGGATGTTCCACCTGAACGCGGGTATTCATTTCCATGAAGTAGAAGTTGTTGTTCTTGTCCACGAGGAATTCCATGGTACCTACGCTGTTGTAACCAACGGCCTTGGCAGCCCGAACTGCAGCTTCTCCCATCGCCTTGCGCAACTCCGGCGTGCTGACAGTCGAAGGCGCCTCCTCGATGATCTTCTGGTGCCGACGCTGGATCGAACAATCACGTTCCCCGAGATGAATCACGTTACCATGCTTGTCGCCGAGAATCTGAATTTCCACGTGGCGCGGTTGCTCGCAGTATTTCTCGATATAGACTTCCGGGTTGCCGAAACCAGCTTGCGCCTCGGCCCGGGCAGTTGCAAAGGCATTGGGGAGAGTTGCGGGCGAATGAACTATCTTCATCCCCCTTCCCCCTCCACCGGCAGTAGCTTTTATGATAACGGGGAATCCGATCTCCTTGGCGATCCGGATCGCCTCGTTGACATCGTTCACGCCTTCCTTGGTTCCGGGAAGGATGGGCACCCCTTCCTTGATCACCGCCTGCCGGCCACTGATCTTGTCTCCCATGATGCGCATGCTCTCAGAGGACGGGCCAATGAAGACAATGCCGCAGTTCTCGCAGATTTCGGCGAAGGCGGCATTCTCGGACAGAAACCCGTAGCCGGGATGGATTGCCTCCGCATCGGTCAACTCGGCAGCGCTGATAATGGCATTGATGTTCAGATAGCTCTGAAGACTGGGAGCCGGCCCGATGCAGACGCTCTCATCGGCAAGCTTGACATGGAGCGATTCACTGTCGGCAGTGGAATAAACCGCCACAGTCTTGATCCCCAATTCCTTGCAGGCACGGATAATACGCAGGGCAATCTCCCCACGGTTGGCAATAAGGACTTTATGGAACATCAAAGGATCTCCGATTGGTTGTTTAAGCACGTATGGCTGCAGTGACTCTCTGACTAGAGGGGCTCCACAAAAAAGAGGGTGTCACCGAACTCTACCGGCTGAGCGTTTTCCTTGCAGACCTGAATGACTTTGCACCGGAACTCCGCTTCGATCTCGTTCATCAGCTTCATCGCTTCGACTATGCAGAGCACCTCTCCCTTTTCAACGATCTGCCCGACTTCAACGAACGGAGCGGCATCAGGCGCCGGCGCACGGTAGAATGTACCCACGATCGGAGACGCAATCGCCTGTCCTTTATCGGGGACCGCGGGGCTGGCAGCGGGAGTCACAGTTTCAGCAACTTGAGCGGCAAGGGGGGGAGCCATCTGGGGCATTGCAAACTGCTGAGGTGCCTGATACTGGACTATCTGGGGAGCACTCCCCCGCTTGATGGAAATTTTCTCTTCGCTGTTTTCCATCTCAAACTCGGTGATATCGGTTTCCGTAACCATTTTTATCAGTGTCTTGATATCTTTGATATCCATGTTTAATCTCCTTTGACCCAATAGAATAATAACTTGAACTGCAGCCTGTCCTGTGAACCCGCGCGACTGATGACCGCCCGACAAACAATGTCCGTCAAAGAACCATCAATGCCTTGGGGACCTTGGTCAGCGTACGGAATCCGTCAGGGGTCACTACCACAGTATCTTCGATTCTGACTCCACCCCAACCGGGGATGTAAATGCCCGGTTCGATGGTAAACACCATCCCTGCCTCTGCTTCTCCCGCACTGCGGAACGATACGACCGGCTGTTCATGAACTTCAAGTCCGACACCGTGCCCCAGACCATGACCAAAATATTCGCCATACCCCTGTGCAGAGATGAATTCACGAGCGATTGCGTCCAGTTCCCGGAAAGTGACGCCTGGCCTGACAGCTGCCAGGGCAAGATCGTGAGCCTCTTTGACTATGCCGTAAATCTCACGCTGACGTTCATTGGGCGTTCCGACTGCAACCGTAACCGTTTCGTCAGAGCAGTATCCCTGATATACTCCACCGAAATCCAGGGTAACCAGCTCGCCTGCCTCGATAGTTTTGTCACTGGCCTTTCCGTGGGGAAGGGCGCCGCGGACACCTGAGGCAACAATGAAATCAAAGGACTTCTCCTCGGCCCCTGCCCGTTTCATGGCAAATTCAAGGGCGAGCGCCACATCCCGCTCCTTGGCGCCAGGCCGTATTTCACTGCATATGTCGAGCAAGGAGAGGGAAGCCACTTCTGCAGTTCGTGCCAGCAGTTCCAGTTCCTGCGCATCCTTAACCTGGCGGAGAGTCGCCAATTCAGTCCCAACGGGAACCAGTTCGACCCCGGGCAGGACATCGGTCAGAGAACGGAACTGAGCCACCGGCATGTGCTCGGATTCAAACCCGACCTTGTCGACCCTGAACTCCTTGATAAGGGAGGCGATCCCGTCAAGCTTCCCCCGATATTCACGACTCGGAAACCGTGTCACCTCCCGGGCCGCCTGGGTAGTATACCGGGAATCGGAGAGGAACATCCCTCCCTCGCGGGTAACGACGAGGGCCCCGTCACTGCCAGTAAAACCGCACAGGTAACGGATGTTACAGAGATCTACAAAGAGCATGGCATCGACGCCAAACCTCTCCAGATACTCCCTGGCCGAAGAGATTCTGTCTTTTAACACACCTGCCACTCCTATTACAATCCTTTTTTAATTTGATTAAAAACAGCTCTCAGACCGAGAAGATAGCTATCAGGACCGAAACCCGATATCTGCCCCACAGCAACGGGCGCAATAAAACTTCGGGTTCTGAATTCCTCGCGACGATGGATATTTGAAAGGTGCACCTCAACCACAGGCAGGGAGACAGCAGAAAGGGCGTCGCGAATGGCGACGCTGGTGTGGGTATAGGCTGCGGGGTTGATGACGATACCATCACACGTGGAAGCGGCAGCGTGAATCCTGTCTATCAGATCCCCTTCAGAGTTCGACTGGAAACATGTTACCGAAATGCCGAGATCAGCAGCGAGAATCGTGAGGGCCTCGTTTATTCCAGCTAGCGTGTCGCGGCCATATACATCGGGTTCACGGGTTCCGAGCAGGTTAAGATTCGGTCCATGCAGCACGAGAATATTCACGATTCCTCCCATCTCCTACTGCAAACCTGCCAGCAGAGCAGGGGTCTCACGTTTGAGCAGGTAGCGTCCTTTGCCGTAATTCCCATCACTGAGCAACACGAGCACGACGAAAAATTCATCGTTGATTGCACGAACCAGTATCCGGTACAGGCTTGTGGCGATGGTCACTTCCTCCATGTCCCCTGATTTGAGGACCTCGACGGTCTTCTTCACTTCCTTGAGAACTGTGGCGTACTCCACTGCCAGGAGTTGGACATCAAGGCCACTATCTTCCAAGCCATAAGCATCGATTTCAATGCCGTCATACCCCATGATGATAGCACCAACACCCCCCTCGACACCTTCCACAATTGTTTTCAGCGTATTCCTAAATGACATCAGCGTCTCCTTCCGATATTCTCAAGCCAGTGTTCAAGAGTTCGGAGCACATCTCCCGTGCCGCCTGTTTCTAAAGGCTCCCCTGATGCGGTCGAAGCAGACGGAACGGCAGCATCATGCGGGGGAAGTTCTCCCAGAGCGTTATCCCGCGCAGATTGCTGGTCCCTGTCGATTGCATCCTTGATTTCAAACATCCGGGCTTTCAACTCTTCATTATCAGGCTCGGTTTCAATCAACTCCCGATAAATAGTCAATGCACGTTTGAGGAACCCCTGGGAGACGTAGAGTTCCGCCAGGGTGGCAGTTGACAGGGGATCGCGGGGAGGTTCACTTCCGGTGCTCAGAGATGGGACAGTATCCTGTACCCCCTCGTTGACCGGAGTATCATCCTCCCAGGAAAACTCCTCCTCAGGGGATTCCTCCCCAGACAGTTCCACCAGCAGTTCGTCGTCTTCGAGCACGAATTCCTCCAGATTCTCCGTGTCAACAAGGGACTCCACAGTAGAAACAACTTCCCTGCGGTTTTCCTGAGACTTATTGGACTCAGCACCGATTGAAGCTGAATTCTTATCCTTTGTCACGTCACGACCCCGCAGACAGTCAGCAGCGTGGAAACATCAGTCACCCTGCCAATATGGAAATCACCAATACCCTTATTGAATACAAAATTGAGTCCCCCTTCGCGGACCTTCTTATCATGCAAAAGTGCGTCGGAGTACTCACTGGCCAGGAACTTCGGCAGTTCGACCGGCAAACCGAAACGCTTCAACAGCGCCACAATCCTCTCCGTCTCTCCATTACAGGAGTATCCGGACTGTTCGGAAAACCTGGCAGCCTGAACCATGCCGATGGCGACCGCTTCGCCGTGCTTATAATGACCGTACCCCGCCAGAGTCTCGACTGCATGTCCAAGGGTATGCCCGTAATTAAGAACGGCTCGCAGCCCTGTTTCCCGTTCATCCTTCTCCACCACCGAAGCCTTTATGGCACAGGATCGGCGGATAATATGGAGCAGTGAATCGTAATTTCTTTCCATGAGCTTGTCCCCATGGGTCTCAATATACTCGAAGAGTTCACGGTCCAGCACGACTCCGTATTTTACGATCTCCGCCAGGCCGCTTAGAAATTCCTGCTCCGGCAGAGTCGCCAGCACAGCAACATCGATTAAAACCAGACGCGGCTGATAAAACGCGCCGATAAGATTTTTCCCCTGGGGGTGATTGACGCCGGTTTTACCGCCGACACTGCTGTCTACCTGGGCCAGGAGCGTTGTCGGTACCTGGACAAACGGAATACCTCTCAAATAGGTGGCAGCTGCAAATCCAGCCATATCGCCAACGACACCTCCACCCAAGGCAATAATGAACGCACCGCGGTCGAGACCGAATTCAACACAACGGTCGTAAATGACGTTGAGTGTCTCGATGTTCTTGTATTCCTCACCATCAGGAATTTCAATCAGATGTACGGCAAAACCGGAGAGGAGAAGGGAATCACGGACAACCGCATAATAGAGAGCGCCAACCGTCGGGTTGGTGACGACAGCCACAATCCCCCCGAGGCCAAGATCCTTACATGAGCGACCTATTTCTCCAAGTAGACCCTTGCCGGAAAAAATGGGATAACTTCTCTCCCCCAACCCCACGTCAAGCCTGTCCAATCACGCCACCCTTTTTAGTCGGATTAAAATTTCGTCGACAATTCCAGCCACACTTTTGCCCGTGGTGTTAATCCTGATATCCGCATCAGCATAATACGGCTCACGGAGAGCAATCAATGTCTCTATCCGCTCCAGTGATTTGTCGTCATTCAGAAGCGGACGGTCATGTTCGTGGCGAAGGCGCCGCGTGATCTCCTCCGCTGAAGCGAAAAGGTTTATAACAACACCAATGTCGTGAAGAAGCGCTCGATTCAGCTCCGCGATGACGGCACCACCTCCGGTGGAAAGGACGATCCCCTTCTCACTCTCCAGTGACTCCAACATCCTGGATTCACGGTCGCGAAAACCTTTCTCACCCTCACCGGCAAAAATCTCATTTATAGAAATACCGGTGTCAGTAACAATCAGCGTATCCAGATCAATATAACGGTAGTCGAGCCTCATGGCCAGCAGTTTTCCCACACTGCTCTTGCCGGTACCCATGAACCCAGTCAGTATAACGTTTTTCATGTCAAAACGAACGCAAATAATCCAGATAACCTTCATAGTTACGACGAATCTCGACCAGTGAGTCACCACCGAACTTTTCCAGGAAGGCGTTGGCAATCTCGATAGCCACCACCGCCTCGGCCACTACCGCCGCTGCGGGCACTGCACAGGTATCGGATCGCTCCACCGTCGCTTCAAAGGGCTCCTTTGTAACTACATCGACCGACTTAAGCGGTTTATAAAGGGTTGGAATAGGTTTCATGGCAGCACGGAGAACAATGGTTTCACCGTTCGTGATACCACCCTCGATCCCCCCAGCATTATTGGTCTTGCGGTAAAAACCCGAAATCTTGCCTTCAACAAGCCGGACCGAGTCATAGTATATCTCGTCATGAACCCTGGAACCAGGATTACGGGCCGCATCGAAACCACAACCGATCTCAACGCCCTTAATGGCTTGTATGCTTGTAAGCGCCATGGCAAGACGACCATCAAGCTTCCGGTCCCACTGCACATGGCTCCCCAGCCCCACAGGAGCACCATACACATTCACCTCAATGACGCCACCCACCGTATCTCCGGCCTCCTTCGCACGGTCGATCAGCGCCTTCATTTCCACCTCTGCAGCATCATCATAGGTAAAAAGTTCTGATTTGGTAACCTTTTGCAGTAACACGTCGAGAGGTAGAATGGGACGTTCGGCCTTGACCCCTCCGAGTTCAGTAACAAAACCGGCAACTGAGATATCGAACTGGGAAAGGAGCGATTTCGCAACTGCGCCCACGGCAACCCGTACAGCTGTTTCACGAGCGCTGGAACGTTCCAGGATATTACGGACATCATGGTGGTCGTACTTCATAGCGCCGGGCAAATCGGCATGTCCAGGTCGCGACCGGGTAACAGCAAGCTTATCGTCGCGGTGCCGGACATGAGGTGACATTTTCTCCTGCCAGTTCACCCAGTCACGATTGACCACACAAAGGGTAATGGGCGACCCAATGGACTTCCCCCAGCGAACACCGGATAATATCTCCACATGGTCCGTCTCAATCTGCATCCTGCCGCCGCGACCATAGCCAAGCTGACGACGAGCCAGGTCAATATTAATTAATTCGGCATCAAGGGGAAATCCTGCCGGCATCCCTTCGATAATGGCTGTGAGCTGTGGGCCGTGTGACTCCCCAGCTGTCAGATAACGTAACATTTTTTCTCCATATTTTACACAAATGCCAGGGAGACCCTGGCATTTGTTAATTCGCGACATGTAGTTATGTGCTGAGCAATAAAATCCAGTCTGGGCAGCACGTATTCAATTCAAAATCTTAGGCGTAATAAAGATCAATAGTTCTGTCTTCGTCTTGGATGTGGTGTTTGACTTAAATAGCCAGCCAAAAAGAGGAATATCCATTAGGAAGGGCACACCCTGGTCATTTGTTGACTCACTGTCAACAAATATACCACCAATTACAGTTGTTTCGCCATTTTTCACCTGCATTTCCGTCGTTGCTTCCTTCTTGTTTATTGGAGGTGGTGATCCTGTACCAGCAGAGTTATTAGTTGCCTTAATTTTCATACCGACACCACCATCAGCAGTTATATGTGGAGTTACTTCAAGAGTGAGCGCCGCTTCAATAAATTCAGTTTTTGTCCCCTCTGAAGAAACTGTCTGATAGGGAATGGATTGCCCCTGAGATATTTTAGCCGGCTTATTATTAAGCGTTACTACCTTTGGTGCAGATACGATTTTAACTAGACCTGCTTGCGCTGCAGCCGACAAACGCATATCAATCTGGATATTTCCCAACTTACCGAAAGTAACACCTAAGGCTCCTCCGGCGCTGTCTGAGGCCTGGTACCCAACCAGTGGTGGAGGTGTTACGATTCCACCAAAACCTATATCAAGCGGGTGCGAAGACCCTGATGGCTTGTGCATTGCCCACTGGATACCAAGATCTCGGGTAAAGGTACTGGTAGCCTCAACGATCCGCGCCTCTATCATCACCTGCTTCTCAGGGACATCGAGTTTATCCAGAAGTTGTCTGTATAACGCCAGTTTCTCTTCGATGTCTGTTATGATAAGTTTATTAGAACGCTCGTCAGTCGATATACTGAAGTTAGGGTTGGATGACTTGCGCTCTGTAAGCATTTTCTTCATGTCATCAATTTTTGCATAGTTGATATCCCAGACAACTGTTCTGGTAGGTGCAGATTTTTCACGTTGCAGTTTCGCTGCAAGTTGTTCCTGTTCTTGAGTTACGAATTTACCTTTTGGCTTGATCTGAACAATGTTCCCTTCTCGCTTCATCTCCAGATCTTTGGATTGAAGTATTGCATCAAGGGCCTGATCCCAAGGTACATTTACCAGTTTTATACTGATTGTACCTTTGACATCGTCGGCAATGAGGAAATTGAGATTACTGACTTCTGCGATTAGCTGGAAAATTTTCCTTATATCCGCATCGGAAAATTCCAACGTAACCCTCCTTCCCGTGTAAACCTTTTTATCACTGCCGGATTTCTGCAAGGTCTTTTCGGTAATTGCCACCGATTCCGCTGTCGACAATTTACGTACGGGCGGTTGTGTCCTGGCGACCTCAGACATAAGAGTTGTTTCGCTGATCCCGTCATTTTTAATATCCCAGGTAATGACGTTTCCTTCCTGTTTGACTTCCGAAGAGGCATCCGTACGCAATTTAGTAACTAACCTGGCGTCATATCCCCGTTTAACCTTTGCCTGGTACGGTGTTATTTTCAGTACCGTGCTCACAAATGAGCTGGTATCAAGAGTTCTCTGCAGGTTACGGGGAATCTGGCATCCGGCAATGGAGAGGCTCAGGCCATGCGAGGATCTGACCGGCTTACCCGCCGTGCAATTCCCTGAATACTTTATGGTGATCCGTGAAACTCCGTCCAAGACCTTAAAGTCAATTGATTCCAAAGCAGCAGGTCCATGAATTTTAGCAGGTGCATCAGATGACAAAGCAGGTGCTGCTGCGGTAGCCTGCACGTTTTTTCCGATAGCGACCATGAGGCCACGGTCGGTCTTGGTAACTGCGTAAGGGGCGAGAACACCCTTTGCTGAATCAAGGACAATCCTGACTTTATCCGATGTCAGACCAATACGTGCTTTCCCAACACCAAAGGCATTAACCGGCACAGAGTTTGGTCCGATACTGGATTTAGCCCCGAACACATCAACGACAATCCGGTCCGGTTTCGTCATTTTAAAGGCATTGTAGGTATCCACCCCACCGGCTACATCGATCTCGACGCCACTCTCGTCGGGTCGTATCCCACTCACAACCCTTTCCTGTGAAGCATCGATCTTTTTGTTCTGAATCGCAACAGGGGTTACCGGTTCAGCAGGTACAACCGGCGCAACAGAAGACGTCTTCGCTACTGCTGCCGGTGCAAGAACCGGTTCTTGCGCCGGGGCAACAGCGGCGTCCTTTACCTGGTGCGGAAATTTTACAACCAGCTTGTTTTTGTCAGCCGGGTCAACGCCAACGGTAAAATCAACATCTTTCACCAGACTGATCTCGACACGAGTCATGTACCCACCACTGAATACATGTTTCGTGGCATCAACCCGTTTAATATCTCCTACATTGACATCAAGATATTGAAAGCTGCCAGGCTCGGTATCAGCCAGATCAATGACTGCCTTTGCAGGATCTGTTGTCTTGTAGAACGTGAAGGTACCTGGATGTGAAACGGAGATATCAACCTGGGAGGCATCTGGTGCCACGCTCACGGACTGAATAGTCACAGGTTGAACAGCATCGGATGATTTGTCATCCGCCAGGTTCACCCTCTGTTGTGCACAACCGGCGCCGAGCGCAAACATGAGCAATACGGCAATTTTATTAAGGCAAACCCGGGTTGAATTCATTCTCATCTGGAACTCTCCTTACCGTTTTAGGGACAGGGTAAGCTTGATAACCCTTTTTTTCGTATGGCCGTCTTCGTTACGGTACTGCTCGGTAATTTCAACAGTGTTATTGCTGATTTTTGTTATTCGACCATTGTTGTTGCCAATCAGCATGCCACGCTTTACAACATAACCCCTACCGTTCGGATCAATAATAAGCGCTTTGTTCCCATTGAATCCTGCAACAATCCCTGAAACTTTGAATTTACTCGCATCAATTGCCAGTATTGGCAACTGGCTGATATTTCAGAT
>JAJZUQ010000078.1 GCA_021848385.1 Deltaproteobacteria bacterium | reverse complement strand
CTTAATTTTACGAGGCTACATCCGGGTTCACTTGCGTTACGGCCTGCTTCTTTGCCAATTGGGAACTTACGACCCTCTGTTACCAGAACGCCGCTCCCTTGAGCTACCGGGGCGAATCGGACAACTCCCCGGACAGGACTTTAACCTGTAAGATCAAGCAGTTGTTACTGCGTACGGACAGATTTATTTTCTGTCTCTGCACTGGAGGGGTACCTGGGCTCGCCTTCGGCAACATACGGGCGGAAGAGATTCCGGCGGCGGTGGAGCGATTCCGGCAATTCCCCGTCGAATGACATGCTGCTGCAAAGAATGAACAGGATAGATACGTCGATGGTTTACAATCAAAAGGCCACAGTTTTCCTGTGGCCTTTTTTCATTCAGAATAGGGATTGTTGAATTGTCATGCCTTTTTGACGAACTCCGATTTCAGCTGCATGGCGCCGATGCCGTCGATCTTGCAGTCAATATCGTGGTCGCCCGAGACAATGCGGATATTCCTGACCTTGGTGCCGACTTTGACCACCGATGACGATCCCTTGATTTTAAGATCCTTGATGACCGTCACCGAGTCGCCATCGTTGAGCACGTTGCCGAAGGCGTCACGCACTGCAGGGTCGGACTCAGCGCTCTCGGCTGCTGCCTTTGCCCACTCATGGGCACATTCCGGGCAGACGTACATCTCCCCGTCTTCGTACGTGTACTCCGAGCTGCATGAGGGACATTTGGGTAGTGTAGCCATGTGGTATCCTTTATGTGACAGGTAATTATGCAGCTTTCAATGTTCCATCGCTTTTTCCTACTCCCCCGCCAGCCATTCCTGTATGCGGGCAACCTCGCTCCCCCACCCTGTTGAAAGCCTGTCGGAAAGGAAGATGGCGTAGAGGCTGTCGAACAGCTGCAACCCCTCCTCCAGGATATGCATCCGCTCGAAGAAGACCGCTTCCCGCTCGCTCGGCTGATCCACCGTATTGTCCTTCTCGATCTGCACCGCCGGTCCCTTCAGGGAGGCGAACTGGAACATCTCCCCCTTCAGGGTGAGACGCCAGACGTTCTCCTCCCGCTCCAGGTAGAGGGTCGCCTCCGTAATCACCTTGCCGTTTCTGAGGGCGGTGCGGACTTCGCTGAAATGATCCTGGGGACCTGCAACGGTAATTTTCTGCACCCCGTTCTCGGCGGCATTCTGGAGCACCAGCCGGTCGTTGAGGTAAGCGACGAAAGGATCGTTCTCCCCCGCCGGGCCGGGACGGCGAACCCGGTACTCGGAGGACTCTTCCATGGTCCGGTACAGGAGCCAGAGAAGAAAGTCGCTCCCGATCCAGCGATTACTCCGGATGAGGTCGAGGGCTGCGTCGGAGGAGGCCTGGTTGGCCTGCTCCAGTGCCGGCCGGAGGTCATCGGTAACCACCTCGGTCCCACGGGCGTAGGGATGGACTGCAACCAGCCGCAGACCCTCGAAGGTCTTCTTGAACTGGACTTCAAACAGGTCGATGACTGCCTGCGACAAAGCGGTAAAGGTCACCAGACCGGTCCGGGTGTCCCAGACTGCATCCCATGCAGTCGGCACGGGGAGAGTCTTTGCAAGGAGTGCACCTCGTACCGCTTCCCGGAGCTCCTCCCGCTTCTGTTTCGGCACCCGGGAGAGACCGGGATTGGCAGCCAGGTGCTCATGTTCGGCCACCTGCAGGTAAGCCTTGAGCAGGACCGCCGGGAGCTTCCGCTGGTCGCGGCGCAGCGTGAAGGCCAGGTAGTGGTCACGCCAGAAGGCGGAGGGAGCGGCAAAATCGCTCTCACGATGGTCATCCAGGTGGACCCAGCCGACGGAAAGCTCCGCCGAACTCCCTTCGATGGACTGGAAACCCTGGCGGGCAAGCCGTTCGGACGCCCAGGTAAACAGATCGCCAGGGGGGATATCCCCCGCGACCCGGAACTGGCAGATACTGACGGTGTTGGACAGAATACCCATGGTGCATCTCCTTCTCTGAAAATTTGGACCATCACGGATACACCTTTTATGGCGCTGGCGCAAGGAAATTTTCCCCCTGGTAGTGGGCGCGCACCGGCACTGGTCAAACGACAAAAACCCCCTTGCAAATCATCAGGCAGAGGGTAAAATTAATCGCCTATAATCTTTTTTGATGCGGCAGGATTTGCCGGGAGAGGACGATGATTGCGAAGGGAGATCTGGTGCGGCACCCCGTACTGCCGGCGTGGGGTATCGGCAAGGTGCTGAAGACATTCCAGGGAGGAAACCTGCTGGTCCGATTCGAGGGAGCGGGAGAGAAGCTTCTCCATCCCGGCTTCGCGGGGCTTGAAAAAATCGCCGACGACAACATTCGCTACCTGGTTGTCAAGGGGGTCAAGGTCAAGCGCGGCCGGACCGTCCCTACCGTCAGCTACATTCCGCTGGTGAAACGGGAACTGCACTGACCGGAAACCTGGACAACCCAGGAGCGCACCGGCACAGACAAGGAGGGGACATGAACCTGGAAATCCATCCGGTAAAAATTGATATCCCCGCCGGATGCAACATCATCCTCGGCCAGACCCATTTCATCAAGACCGCCGAAGACCTGTACGAGGTAATCGCAACCACTGTCCCCCAGGCACATTTTGGTATCGCCTTCACCGAGGCGTCGGGGCCGTGCCTCATCCGGACCGAAGGGAACGACGACGAACTGATCAAAGGATGCATCACCGCACTTCAGGCAATCGGTGCGGGACACACCTTCTGCATCCTGCTCCGGGACGCTTACCCCATCAACATCCTCAACCAGGTTAAGAACTGCCCCGAGGTTTGCAGCATCTTCTGCGCCACCGCCAACCCGCTCCAGGTAATCGTCGCCTCGACCAGCCAGGGATGGGGTATCCTCGGCGTAATCGACGGCTTCCCCCCCAAGGGGATCGAAACAGAGGCAGACCAGCAGGAGAGGCGGGAACTGCTGCGCAAGATTGGCTACAAACGGTGAGAAATGACGATAACGAACTCGACAATCGTGACTATTGAGTCGAAAAAGCCCGCTTAATGCGGGCTTTTTTTATGCTTGAAAGGGAAGCTATTTCTTCCATTTCCCGTAAAAGGCAATTTCGTCCAGCGGTTTTCGCGGCGGTCCCCCCTTCGGCTCCTCCTGGGGATAGCCCAGGGGGAACAGGCCGACGATGCGAACCTCAGGCGGAATATCCAGCAGGTAGCCAAGATTCTCCTCGTCGAACACCCCCACGAAGACCGTCCCCAGTCCGACGGCATGGGCGGCGAGCATGAGGTTCTCCGTGGCAATACCAACGTCGGTCAGATAGTACTGCTGTCCCCGGAGATCTCCCGAATCGGCCGGGACGCCGCAGGCGACGATGACCACCGGCGCTTCGGCGAGTGCCTTCCGGGAGGGGTTGGACTTGTATCCCTTCGGAGCGAAGTATGCCTCGACGTAGGAGAGATCACTGATCTTCGCCTTCATCTCCGGGTCTTCCACCACGACAAACCGCCAGCACTGGCCATTCGCCCAGGAGGGAGCCATCTGGGCCGCCTCCAGCACGGCACGGAGCTTCTCCGGCTCTACCGGCCGGTCCGAAAACTTGCGTACGCTTCGTCTGGTCCTGATCTCTTCGAGGGTATCCATTAATTCTGTTTCTCCTGTTCAGTTCCTTCTCGTCGCCGGCTTCATATCGATGCCAGCAGGGAATCCCCTTCGCCCTACCTGCGGTGCATCCCCCGCGGGTAGTAGTTTCTCGGCAGGTTATACCACGGGCCGCGCCGTTCCCTTCCGTAGTACCACCCACCGTTCCAGTAATGGTAATACAACCCTCCATAGGAGTAGATGTACCTGTCCGGGTAGAGGTAGACCTCGGGGAGAGGCCTGAGCTGGTTGACATACGGTGGCGGCTCGACGGTCACCACGGAAGGCGCCATTGTAACCGCAAAGGGGAGCGGCTCCAGGTAGGTCCCGCGGGGGGTGACGACCGCCGTGCATCCAGTTGCAAGAAGAACTGCACCGATAAACACAAGACGTTTCATGTCATGCCTCCTTACTCTGTGCGCCAGCTCCATCAGAAATAGCTGACTTGCAGCAGAGGGGCAAACTGGCCTCGATCTACCAAGGGATCGGTCGGGTCGTCGATTTCGATGATCCCGACCCCGCATAGAATTCTGACTTGGAAATCCTGAAAGCCCTGACGCTGTGCTTCAGCCATCAGAGGGGTTACGTCAATGGTCACCTTCTGAGCTATGTTAGGTTGATTAATATTGATATTTAACGTAGTGAACGTCCAGGCTCCCAGAATAGCACGTTCAAAATCTGTATATTGCAACGTTGGCGGCTGGAAGGAGACAAGGTCAATAGTAAGGGGAATCGAGCCAGCAACATTGCTGGTAACGAACATATCAAGAAACGCTGAGTCGATAACAGCATTGAGAGGGACTCCCGCCGTACCACCCAGGAAAAAATCCAGGAACGCGCGGTATTCCCCCCCAGTAACCGGCGTCGAATCTATGCCGGCAAACACGCTTTGTACTGGCGGATTCAGCGTCATGCCCTGCGTCACCGTAAAAGCAGGCGGGAGTAAGTTATCCTTGAAGATATCGCCATCATATACCGGGTCACTAAGTATCTGGGTTGTCAGCAGTGGTGGCGGCGGATTATCGTGACCGCCGCATCCCGCAAGGGGGAGAAGTATGGCCATCATAAGAGCAACGAGGACAGTCTTTTTCATAGCGGTCTCCTGTTCTTTCATCTGAGGAATCAGGCCATTTTTGCCCGGGTCTCTGCAGGAATATTACCAGAAAATACACAAAAGGAAAGAGCTTAATACTCTTCAGACTGCCGAAGAGTCGGATAATTGCTGTTCCGGCGCCAGAGTAAAGTAAAAGGTCGCGCCTTTACCCACTTCACCTTCGGCCCAGACTCTCCCACCGTGGCGCTGAACGATCCGTTTGACCGTCGTCAACCCTATGCCGTGTCCTTCATACTCCCCGGCACTGTGCAACCGTTGAAACGCATCGAACAGCTTATCGGACTGGCTCATATCGAACCCCGCTCCGTTGTCACGAACAAAATAGGTCCGTATCCCACCGGTCTCCAACATGCCGAATTCGATGATGGCCGATTCCTTTTTGGCGGTGTATTTCCAGGCATTGCCAAGTAGATTTGCCATAACCACGTGAAGAAGGGTTGCATCACCGTCGGCCGTCACCCCGTCGGCGATGGTGAATGCCGCCCTGCGATCGAGCTGATTGAGCTGAAGTTCGGCGGCGATCACCCTCGCCATTTCGGAAAGGTCGACCGATTCCATGTTCAGTTCGTGGCGGGAAATGTGGGATAAATTCAGCAGCGAGGTTATGATCTTGTCCATCCGGTCGGTCGCATCACAGATGCAGAGCATCAGATCCCTGCACTGTTTCCCCATATTCCCAAGACAGAGTTCCCTTATCGCCTGACAGCTGAGACTGATATTGGTCAGCGGGGTACGCAGATCGTGGGATACGGTATGACTGAAGGACTCGAGTTCCCTGTTGGCCTCCTCCAGTTCTGCAGCCTTACGGGCGAGTTCGTCATGAAGCAACGTAATTTTTTCTTCCGCTTCTCTGCGGGCGCTGATGTCGCGGTCGATCCCTCGAAATCCCGAAAAGCTCCCCTCTGCGTCATACACAGGGACAGCGCTCGTCTCCAGCACAACACGGGAGCCATCCCTGTGCAGATTCACGTTTTCAAAAGCCGAGAACGGCCGCGGATCTTTTACAAGATCGTCGAAAACCGGCTGCAGACGTGCCGCTTCATCAGGAGCCATGAAATCGAACGGGGTCTTTCCCAGCGCTTCTGCCGGAGCATAACCGAGCAGTTCGGTAATCTTCGGGCTGACATAGATGTAGCGCATGGTGCGATCCACTTCCCAGATCCAGTCACTCGTGTTTTCGGTGAGTTCGCGGAAGCGCTTTTCGCTCTCGGACAGAGACTGTTCAGCCTGCTTGTGCGCCGTGACATCATGACATGAGCCGATATAGCCAGCAAATCTATCGTTCAGATCGTGAAACGGCCTGCCTGAATCGGTTATCCAGCGATATTCCCCATCATGGCTGCGCAGGCGGTATTCCATGACAAAAGGGTCCCGCGAGGCGAACGCGTCCCGATAGGTTTTCAGGCAGTGGTCAAGGTCTTCCGGATGAACCCCCTCCGCCCAGCCTTCACCCAGTTCCTGTTCAAGGGTGCGGCCGGTGAAGGTGAGCCAGGTCTTGTTGAAATAGTCACATTCCCCGTCGGTCCCCGCACGCCAGATGGGGGAAGGAAAGTCTTCGAATACTTTCAGGTAAAAATCCCGCGACCGGCTGACCTCTTTCATGGCACGGCTGATAAGCAAGAACAGCATCACAGAGGTCAGGAGGATGAACAGCCAGCCCTTCACAATGGACAGGCGGGTTAAGGCGGCTTTGTCCTGCACCAGCTGCGCAAGGATAGTATCGGAAAAGAAAACCCATATCCCTCCGACCAGCAAAAAGATGGCGGGAATGCTCACAGAGGCCGGTATCGTCCTTTTTCTGAACACCTAAGAGGCCTTTCTCATGCGCTGGCGAACAGTTCTTCCACGCACTACACTTGACAAATAGTACCAGACGGAGCGCAAAGCGAAAGGGGGTTGTTCTATTTTTGCAAAGGCTTAGGAGACATCATTGAGGGAAAGAGCATGGCTTCGGCATCTGCCTCCAGGAAAAATTCGGGGTAGATAAAGGAGGGGGAATGTATCCTTGTGAAAAGCAGTTGCAACCGGCAACTAAACGTTTAAAGCCCGCAATGTGCGGGCTTTAAAGCGTGCATAAAAGAGGACCTGATGTGTACTAATTTCCCGCGCGTCCCTTCTCCCTCTGGGAGAAGGTGGCCAATGGCCGGATGAGGGGAGCGGCAGTGCCAAAAGACTGGATCTACCGCTCCCTGAACCCGGCCGCAAAATCGATGGTGCACATGGTGCCGTACCGGCTATGGGGGCCACAGGCGACCCCGGCAGTACGGTAGGCCGGAGTGAATATGGATTTCCGGTGCCCCCGGTCCGGCACAGCGTCATCGACAATGAGTTGCATGACCATGGCCCGGGCCTTGTCCGGCCCGTAGCCGATGCTCTCGCCGATGCGTCCCTGCCACGTTCCGTGCCGCTCGATCCTCGCCTGCGGCGAACCGCTCGTACGCCCCTGATGGCCGGTTTCCCCGCTTCCCCCCTCATCTCCAACCAGTTCTGCTGCCGCTGCGGAAAGACCGTCGGACCAGGAGAGCGGCTGCAGTGGTTTCTGGCGGGATAGGACCCGGATAGCCTCATCCACGGCACGAACCCCCTCGGTCGTCTGGACAAGGACCGGCGAATCAGGCTGACGGTAGTTCTTCCCCTGGAACTGCGTGCGGAACTGCCGGAGAAAACCGGCATACGCCGCTGGATTGGTGCGCGCCAGGTTGATCTCGGCGAGGACCTGACCGGCCAGATTCGATTCCCCGTAGGCCGCCAGGGCAGTGACCAGAACAAAAACGATGCCGCATGTTGTTAAAAGCGCAGATTTCACTCCACCCTCCTCTTCCCCTCGATCAGGGGGATTTTTCATGGGCCTTGCGCCCATGCACCCGGGCGTAGGCCCGGCAGAACGGGCAGACATCCTCCTCTACCCCTTTGACAAAACGGTAGGCCAACCCGTCCGGATCTTTTCGTGCAGTCCGGCAGACGGGACAACATTCGCAAACACGGGCCAGTGCCCGGTCAAAATCAGTAATCGTCTTTTCCATGCTCTCTCCTTAACCCAGGCGCAGTCCCGGAATCCACTCAAAACGCCACCCCCTGTTCCGCCAGCTGGCGGAGAACGACCTCTTCCCACCCCTTGTTGGCGGCGGGGTTGGCCGGGCTTGGATGGAGGATACGCCCGATGCGGATGCCGCTGCCGGCCAGGGCCCGTACCACTTGATCGGCTGCAAAGTTTCCTACCCCGATGACGCAGGACGGCCGGAGAAGCTCCACCTGCCGGCGCAGTGCCCGGTCGCAGGCGGCATTCAGGGCGTCCCGCTCGGCGGAGCGCAGCTTATCGGGGGTAAGGTTCCGCCCGTCTGCATCGAGGAAAAGGAGCGGGCAGTAGTTGATAACGAAGAAGCGGTCGAAAAACCTCTCAGGTGTGCCGTAGCGGCTTCTGATCAATCCCCAGAGGCGCCTGCCGCTCACCTCGCTCCGCCCGCAGGCGAACCCCGTCACAAGCTTCTTCGGGTGCTCGTCCGCCGGTCGTCCAACGGTACCGTCGATACCGAGCCACTCCCGCACTATCGAAATTTCCCCGAAGGGAACACCAGTCTGGGCCATCCCCCACGGTCCCGGGTTCATTCCGACGAATACTGTTTCTTTTGGTACATAGCCATACCGGTGAAGATACTCCCCGTGGGGTTGACGGGCGTAGACGAGGGGATTATAGACGTGGGCCACCGGCGGTGCAAAGTGGAGGCGGTCCAGTTCCGCAACCAGTTCATCGGTTATCTGCAGAAGGTCCATGGAACGGTCACTCGACATCGTACGTGCGGCCGGCCAGCTCCACCCGGTCACCCGGCCGGAGTTTCCTCCCCCGGCGGAGTTCACACTCGCCGTTCACCCGCACCTCACCCTCACTGATCCGGATCTTCGCCTCACCGCCGGACCCCACGGCCGCCACCGCCTTGAGGAAGCTGTCCAGCTTGATGTACTCCGTATCGATCTTCATCTCTTCGCTCCCTATCAGTTTGCTTGCTGGTTGTTTTTACCACGAATTTCTGCTAAAAAGGATAACTTTCTGAAAAGGAGAACCGCACCATGCTGACCACATCCGACTTTAAAAAGGGAATCGTCATCCAGCTCGACGGCGCCCCCTGCCTGCTCACCGACGTCACCTTCCAGTCCCCCTCCGCCCGGGGGGCCAACACCATGGTAAAGACCCGCTACCGCAATCTCATCACCGGCCAGGTGCTGGACAAGACCTTCCGTTCCGGCGATAAGGTCGACGAAGCGGACTTCGAGAGACACAAGGGACAGTTCCTCTACGCCGACGGCGCCCGGGGGGTATTCATGGACCTGGAGACCTACGAACAGTTCGAGCAGGACGAGGACAACTTTGCGGACAATGCGCCATACCTGCTGGAGGGGACCGAGGTAGTGCTCGGCCTGTTCGAGGGGCGAATGGTGACAATCGAACTCCCCCTGACCGTGGAACTGACCGTTACCGACACGGCTCCGGCCATGAAGAACGCCACCGCCACCGCAGAAACAAAGGAGGCAATCCTGGAGACCGGCCTGAAGATCAAGGTCCCCCCCTACCTGGAGACCGGCAATAAGGTAAAGGTTGACACCCGGGACGGCCGCTTCATTTCCCGGGCGTGATGAGTAAACGGAATCAATATCCCTTGTCAAGCGCAGGCAGTCGTAAAATCCTGTTGACACGGAACAGAAATAAGGCTATAAATTGAGACTCTTTTGCCCAGGTAGCTCAGTCGGTAGAGCAGAGGACTGAAAATCCTCGTGTCGGCGGTTCGATTCCGTCCCTGGGCACCATAAGATAGTCCACCACAGACCGACGTGGTACAAAAAGCCCCTAGAAATAGGGGCTTTTTCTTTATCTATTGTCCAGCACAGTCCGCTTTGGTATACTGAAATCCAAGAGTTTTGGAGTCGTATTTGGGGCTATAACTCCAAACCTTAAAGTTGCATGACTCCAAAAGAGGAGAAACTCTCATGCCTAAACGGATTGTCCAACTAGCAGTTACTCAGATTATAAGTGCAAAACCTCGTGATAAAGAATACAAACTCATGGATGGCTACGGACTTTTCCTGTTAGTCACTCCTACCAACGGCAAGCTTTGGCGCTTTGATTACCGTTATGGTGAAAAGCGCAAGACAATGGCTATAGGTTCCTACCCCTCAGTATCTCTTGAGATCGG
>JAJZUQ010000018.1 GCA_021848385.1 Deltaproteobacteria bacterium | reverse complement strand
CGTGGGCAGACACTCCGCAGCACTGCCAAAGCGGCTTTGAAATGCTCCAATATGAAAGAATTATTAAGAAACGACTTCTAAAAACATACCCTTTATCAGGTCGTTACAGCGTCAGCGGGAATTGCTGAGGTTCAATGCACATTTTTAAAATATTTTATTATAGGATTTATTTTGTGGAACCATTTGTTCTTTATACAATTAGGGTTGTAAATTTCTCCAAACAATACTCTTATATTATTAACAAACAATTCTTTATGATTGTAAAATATTTGCGTATGCAAATCTATAACGTCTTCGTTGGTCAACATTATTGACCGTGAAATATTTTTTATACGATAATAAAATAGTATTTCTTCTATTCTATGGACTTTCCTGTTCAACTCTATAATGGACAACCAATAGTCCCAGTCCTCAAAACCCTTTTTCATGTTCGTATTATACCCACCGACTCGCTGCCAATCCTCTTTACGGAAAAACGCAGAGCTGAATATAATATTCCCCAACAGCATGCGTTCAAAAGAATACTCTGGAAGTTTCCACTGTTTGTTAACCTTGCCGAAATACCTCGCTATACAGTAAACTATACCCAGTTCTCTATCGGCATCCAACAATGCAACTGCTTTTTCAATATACTTGCAATCAATAATGTCATCAGCATCTAAAGGAAGTATATACTGACCGGTTGCTTCGGCTATTCCGATATTTCTCGCTGTTGACACGCCATTATTTGCTGTATGTACTATTCTTGTTTTCGGTCTCACATAGGTACTGAGAAGGCTATTGGTTTTCTCATCCGTAGATCCATCGTTAATGATTATTATTTCCAAATCCTCAAACGGCTGATTCAATACTGATGCTACAGCCTCGTCAATATAGGCTCCGTCATTGTAGCAAGGAATTATTACACTGACCTTTGGCATTACTATCCTTAATTAACTCTTAAAGCTATTTTTAATTTTTTTAACCAATGATTGGGGTTTTTTCTTTCGTAATCATTGACTGTTTCTTCCCCCAATACACTTATTTGTGCACGACGACGCTCTCTGGCAAGGTTCTTTCTATTTACTGGATCAGAACTCAGACCGCCCAGATAAAAGTTGGCAATAATACGGTTTACATATGTAAGTGTGGCGTGATGCAGAAAGATTGCACGCAGGAACCACTCGTAATCGGCTACAATTTGGTAGGAGGTATCATATAAACCCACCTGATGCAGGAAGCTTCTTTTCACAAACGAAACCGGGTGCCAAAGGGTGTCGCGGAGCATGTGCTCAAGAGTAATCTGTTCTGGCATACAACCTTTTATACGTCTACCATCCGGATGGACGATGATCATGTTACCATACACGATATCACTATGTTGCTGTGCAGCAAAAACATCGGCAACAACGTTTGCATCTGCCAATTCATCACCGGAATTCAGCACAAGGACATAGTCACCAGTAGCCTTTGACAAACCTTTGTTCTGGGCATCATACACGCCTTTATCAGGCTCTGACACTGAATAGGCTATTCGCGTCCGATGCTTCCCAATGTTTAAAACACTGCCGTCAGTAGAACCGCCATCGATTACAATATATTCCACGTGCTCATAGGTTTGAGAAAATACACTTTGCATGGTTTTTCCCAACCCAGCGGCATTGTTATAATTTATGGTTATGATTGATATTATATTCATTTTGCTCCTTACCCGAACACATGAGTGAAATGACCGTTGCAAGGAAAGCCGTTTTCTAGGGAATATATGATGCACCCAGCTTTCGCAAACAGTAACCTGGAGCGTCCATCAGTAACTCATCCCCTTAAGCAGGTGCCTCTCCAACTTCTGCAGAAAAGGAAAATCTATCGTTTCACGGAGATAGACCATAAAGAGTTTGCGCAGAAGCGGCATCTTCGGCCTTTTCAGGCAGAAATCGTCGGGCAGAATGCCAAGTGACTTTGCCCTACAGATGATCGTTTCCCAGTCGCAGGACCAGATATCCTGATTGACAAAGGTTTCTGGCCCGTGCTTCTGCAGCAGAAGCAGCGTATCAAGGTCATAGAAAAAAAAATCACTGGTCGTTAGACTGGTCATGTCCACTCCCATCTTCTCCCAGCCATTGAACCATGCGTCCGGAGACGCAGCATACTCAATACGCCGAGAGTTCATATAGCCGTACATACGCCAGATGCCGAGATCGGAGAGTCTTTGTATATTAGCCTTTTCGTGGGCACGGTAGAAGCGGTGCTTGGCCTCCATACGCGGCCAGTTACAGAACTGGTAGTGTAGGCAGACAATATCGGTCAGATAGATATGTGTCCTTGCATTCTCCGGAGTGTAGACCATATGCATCCCATTGATGCCAACTTCCGGTATTTCCGACTTGCCATCATCAATCCAGATGCTGCGATTGTAAAAGTTATACAATGGTTCATAACCCAGCCGGTAATATCTCGGGGTTTTCCAAAGAGTGACCCATTGGAGATGAATCAGAGTGCCCGGCTCAGCATCAAGGACGGTCTGCCATTCCGGGCTCTCCAGAATATTTGCCGAAATAACCTCGTCAACGTCAATGGCAATGATTATCCTCTTGTCACAGACAATCTTTCTCGCTTCTTCAAATACAAATCGGCGTCGTATATCGAACTTTACGGAGGGGCCATTATTGTGATGCACGATGGTCTTCGGATATTTTTTGTATATTTGCAGAGAATCATCCAGGCCGGTGCTTTCGTCGGAGACGATGATGTGATCAGCAAAGGTGCTGCAGGTAGTGAGAAAACGGTCGAGCATCCCCGCCTCGTCTTTAGCGCACGTGATCACGATGACCTTGGTTCCATCCATTCAAGCACCTCAGCATATATGATGTTTACTTTGGCTTTGGGAGAGCGCCCAGCCCATAAGTTAGATGTCTTTTATCTTCTTAGCAGGAATTCCACCGTGCAATTCTCTGCTCGGTATATTTTTATTCACAACAGAACCAACTGACACGGCTGCTCCATCACCTATGTTCACACCTTTTAAAACAGTTACATTTGCCGAAAGCCAAACATCTTTCCCTAATCTGATAGGAATAGATTTGGCTTCTGTTACATCTTTTTGCATTTTTCTCAAATCTGGATCAATAAGATGAAAATCGGTATCATATATGTTTGTGTTGGCACCTAACCCACAACCATCCCCAACTGTCACTCTTGTAACTGAACAGATTGAGGTACCTGACAAACCAGAAAAGGCACCGATTTCAATAATAGCATTTTCCTTCAAAGTGGCTAGAATAACTGGATGATTCACCCCGGCAACATTATATTTGGATTTAGAAGTCAAAGTGATCCCTTTATGAAGGATTATTCTTGAATTTCTTAATTTATAAATAATGGGAAACCCATTTAAAGTAACATAGCCATAGCGTGTTTCAACTCCGTGCATACGTAAGTACAAATACGAAATTGCTTTTTTTACGAAGGGCAAATATCGATCGAGGGTTATGTTAGTAACTTTTCCAATCCATGGAACCATAGTTATTCTCCTTTCCAGTCCAGCATTGGGAATAAAGCTCCCGGATGATTTGTATCATTTATGACAGAATGAAACTCCGATCTCTGAGGATCCACGCTGACTGTAAAGCTCAAAACAGGAGCATCCTGCCTAGTTAAAGACTCCACACAGTGTACCGATATCAGCGGGCGGAGATAGTATTCCCCCGAGTTCAAAAACCATTGAGGAATTTGACACGACAGAATGCACTCTTCATCTTTGACAAAGTCCTTCTTCTTTAGAGTATCTACCTGTTCTGTTCTGAATGCGATTGTACCTTCTTTTATAAGATCAAATCCGATTTTTACATTTGTCGTAGCTTCTATCGCCTTAATCCAAAAAGTAATTTTAACTGTATCACTGTTAAGAAAATGGGATCTGCTATCGCCATCCATACCAGATATTTTAATTTGCTCGATACGAACACCTTTCGTAATTAACTCTTCGTTTATCCACACCCCCCTATTGACACCAGTCCAACTTTTTTCATACACTGATATTACTGAAGAAGCTGACCCTATACATACAATTTTCCCATGATCAAGCAAAATACCACTATGGCATAACTGCCGAATACTCCCCATATTGTGACTCACAAAAAATACCGTCCTGCCTTCTTTGGTAGAAACATCCTCCATCTTTCCTATACACTTCTTCTGAAACTGCGCATCCCCCACCGCCAAGACTTCATCAACCACCAATATCTCCGGCTCAAGGTGGGCGGCCACGGCAAAGGCGAGGCGCACGTACA
Organism: Deltaproteobacteria bacterium; assembly: GCA_021848385.1. Taxonomy (GTDB): domain Bacteria; phylum Desulfobacterota; class Desulfuromonadia; order Geobacterales; family Geobacteraceae; genus Geomobilimonas. The sequence goes on along the minus strand of JAJZUQ010000018.1, from coordinate 45,257 downwards.
TCCCCGAAGAATAGCGCTTCACCGGCGTGTCTAGAAATCGCTCCACCTCGGCAAAGTCCACGATTTCATCGAACTTGCGCTTGATCTCATTGCGCCCCATGCCGAGGATGGCGCCATTGAGAAAGATGTTCTCCCGCCCGGTCAGTTCGGGGTGAAATCCGGTCCCCACCTCCAACAGGCTCGCCACCCTGCCGTTGATCTCGATCCGCCCGCTTGTCGGTTCCGTAATTCGACTGAGGATCTTCAAAAGTGTCGACTTCCCAGCACCATTCCGGCCGATGATCCCGACCCTGTCCCCTTGTTTGATCTCGAAGGAGACATCTTTGAGCGCCCAGAATTCTTCCTGGGGAGGCAATTCGACCGGTGGATGTTGAAGGGCGAAAGGTGAAGACAAAACCTTTCTGCCGCTGTGAAAAAGGTTCTTCGTCTTGTTGGCCAGCAGGTCACGAAACGAGCCGTAGCGCTCCTGCTGCTGGTGCGATAGCAGGTACATCTTGCTGAGATTTTCTACTTTAATTACAGTATCACTCATATTATATCCGCCAGTTTGCGTTCCGTGGTGCGGAAGTAGCGAACGCCGAGAATACATACCAGGAGGGTAACGGCGCAGGAGAGCCAGAAACCGGGGAGGTAGATGCCGCTCTTCTCCCCAAGGATCGCCCAGCGAAAGCCGTCGATAACGCCGACCATGGGGTTAAAGGAGTAGAGCATCCGCCATTTCTCTGGTACTACGCTGCTGGAGAAGCCAACGGGAGAGATGTAGAGACCGAACTGGACGATGAACGGAACAATGTAGCGGAAGTCCCGGTATTTGACGTTGAGGGCCGCCAGCCAGAGTCCTGCGCCGAATGAGGCGAAAAAGGCCATCAGGGTAAAGAGCGGCAAGGTGACGATGCGCCAGTCAGGCAAATAGCGGTACCATATCATCAGTACCACGAGTATGGCGAACGAGATGAAGAAATCCACCAGGCTGACAATAACCGCGCTGGCCGGCACTACTATACGCGGGAAATAGACCTTGGAGAGCATGTTGGCATTAGTGATGAGCGAATTGCTGCTCTCGCTCAAGGAGTTGGCGAAGAACTGCCACGGCAGCATGGCAGCATAGACCAAGATCGGGTAGGGGGCACCTCCGGACGGGAGCTTGGCCAGCTTGCCAAAGACAATGGTGAATACCAGCATGGTCAGAAGCGGCCGCAGCACGCTCCAAGCTATGCCGATGGCGGTCTGCTTGTAGCGGACCAGGATGTCGCGCCAGGAGAGGAAGTAGAAAAGCTCTCGGTAGCGCCAGATGTCCGCCCAATAGTGACGCTCCGTGCGACCCGCCTCTATAATCAGTTTTTCAGCCATTTTTCCTCACAAAAAGTATGACAACTTTCATATGCCCCTCTTCCTTGAATTCTTTCGGTCAACGCCCACCCGCAGTTGACCCATTATTTTACAGGGATGAATGGGATTCAGGGGATAAAACCTCAAAACCATGGTTTTTGGCTTAAACCCGAAAAAAGCTTTGGCTTGCTGCTTTTGCCGTTATCCCTTTCATCCCCTGTATCCCTGTTAATTTGCCTTTGGCTTAACCCACTTATTTAACGGGATTAGGGGGATCAAGGGGATAAAGCATCGAGACCTGGTATTTCTGGAAGCACTGATCCCGCTAGCACTCCGTATTCTTGTTTCTTCACGTCCTAGCCCTAAATATAGAAATGGCTTTAAGCGAAAGAAGGCTTACTTCGGCACCTCTCCCTCATCCACCAGCTCGATCAACATCTCTTTCTGTAGCTCCTCCCGCTCCAGATGCGGTGACATATCCTCGATGGGTCGATTGACCACTAGCTTGGGATTGACGCAGGTGGTCTGCTCCAGCTTGACCTCCAGCAGAGCGGGACCATCGCCAGCCAAAACACTTTCCATGACCGCATCGACATCGTCGAGGCTGTCAATGGAAAGGCTCGGGATACCGTACGCCTCGGCAATCCGCACCAGGTCGGGACAGCCATAGCCGATGACTGTGGATTGCTGGCGGCCGTCGAAGTACATATCCTGAAACTGGCGCACCATGCCGAGGCAACCATTATTGAGCACGATGATCTTGACCGGCAGTCGATGGTTGACGATGGTGTCCAGGTCCTGGATGTTGACTTGCAGACCGCCATCTCCCGTAATGACCACAGACCGGTGCCCCGGAGCGGCCTTGGCGGCACCGAGCGCCGAGGGCAGGGCAAACCCCATGGCCCCCATACCGCCGGAAATGAGCATACGCTGGTCATCCTTCAGGCGGAACGACTGGGCAGCCCACATCTGATTCTGGCCGACGTCGAGACTGATGATATCGCCACAACTGCAATGCTCCGCCAGTTTTCCCAGGAACAGGTTCGGATCGACGGCGGCGAATTCAGAGACGGCACCGCGGGTGGGATATTTAGCCCGGAATCCCTCTATAACCTCATACCAGGGGGAAAGGTCAGGCATGGAGCAGCCTGCGAGAAGCCCGTTCAGCCCCGCCAGAAATTCCCGCGCATCGCAACGCACTGCCAGATCTACCTGCACCTTCGCATTCAGTTCAACCGGGTCAATGTCCACATGGATTTTTTTCGCCGCCCGGGCAAAGGTGTCGGGACGGGTGCCGGTCTGCCGGGTATCGAGCCGCGAACCGAGCACCAGCAACAGATCGCAGTTTGCCAGGGTCATATTGCTGTAACGGTTGCCGTACGAGCCGATCATACCGAAGCTGGCCGGGTGATCTCCTGGAAGGGCGTCGAGCCCCATAAGCGAATGCACCACGGGAATCCCGGTCAGTTCCACCAACTGGCGCAGTTCCGCCGTCGCCCCGGCAGTCCGCACGCCGCCCCCCGCCAGAATGACCGGCCGCCGGGCTGCGACTATCAGTTGCGCCACCTCCGCCAAGGTCGAAGAGTCGCAGGTTGGCCGGCTCTCCTCCAGTGCCTTGTGCTCGTCGCTCCCGAGGAAACAGGGCAGCTGGTCCGGCTCGATCTGTGCCCGCTGGATGTTCATGGGGATGTCAAGAAGCACCGGCCCCGGTCGGCCGCTTTGAGCCAGATAGACTGACTTTTCCAGCTGGTAGCGAATCTGCGCCGCATCCACCACCATCTCTGCATACTTGGTGAGCGGTTTTACCACACTGACGATGTCGGTCTCCTGAAAACCGATCTGCCGCACCGGCCGGTCGAACTTGTATTCGTAGGTGTTAACCTGGCCGGTGATGAACAGGCAGGGAACCGAGTCGAACCAGCAGCTCCCGATGCCGGTCACCATGTTCAGAGCGCCAGGGCCGCTGGTCGCCATGGCCACGCCAAGCCTGCCGTTAATGCGTGCGTAAGCCTCGGCGGCAAAAGCACCGCTCTGCTCGTGATGCACCGATACACAGTGGATGTCGTCCCGGTCTACGGTGGAATCCAGCAGATGGGTGATCGCCCCGCCGATGAACTCGAAGATGTGGGACACACCCTGTTTTGCTATAAAATCGATAACGTAATCGGATAGTTTCATGCGTTCCTCGTCAGTTGAATTGGGGGTGCTCACGCATCCAAGCAACCGTTCGGGCCAGCCCATCCGCCAAATCGACCTTTTGGCTCCAGCCAAGCAGCCTCCGGGCTTTCTCCATTTCAGCAACCCAGCATTGGGGTTCAGGCCGGCGCGGAGTTTCTGAACCATTGACAGGGGCGGGTCCGCCTGTCAGTTGTTGAAGGTGGCCAGCAACCTCGGCCACGCTGACCTGTCGACCACTTCCTGCATTGAAAATCTCTCCCGGCGCAATCGGCAGTTCAGTGACCCGCTGGTATAAATCCAGCAGATCATCAATATGCAGATAATCCCGGACTGCACGCGGCGTAGCCAATTGCAAAACCTCACCAGCCAGCAACAAGCGACAGGCGGAAGGGATGAAACGACGCGGATCGTCCCATGGACCGTAGGGAGAAAAAACTCTTAAGATAACTATCGGCAGATCATGCAGCAGCGCTTCCGATCTGCAATAGAGGGTTGCTGCGCATTTTGCGACGGCATAGTCCCCCAACGGTTCCGGCAGATCGTCTTCCTTCATTGCCCTGTCCTTGAAACCATATTCCGAAGAGCTGCCGGTTGCGACAAAGCGCTCGAACCCCACGGCCCGGCAAGCTTGCACCAGGTTTATAGTACCGGTCAGATTGGTAGCGAAGATGGCAGCAGTATCATCCTGGAAGGGAAACCCGCCATAAACTCCGCAATGATAAATAATTCGCGGCCGGATTTCCTGCACCACCTGCTCAACCGCATCTGCATCACGCAAATCCACGCAGTGTTCGGTGACTCCCTTAAGATCGGACAAACGGCGGCGGTCAGAACTCTCCCGCACAAAGACATGTACCTGCCGGCCAGCCTTGGCCAGACGGCGAGTCAAGGCTCCACCGACAAAGCCGGTAGCCCCGGTAACCAGGATGCTCATCGCTGGCAGAACTCCATAATGGTCGTCACCAAATACTGTACCATCTCCTCGCTCATCCCCGGATAAACTCCCACCCAGAAGGTGTCGCGCATGATCCGGTCGGTAACGGGAAGAGGAGATGCTACAATTGAAGGGTTGAAGGGTTGAAGGGTTGAAGGTTCAACTTTTAAACATTTCAACTGTTCAACGTTTGTATTAGGAACGACACGGAAGCCGGTCCCGGTTGCCCTCATCTCATCGAAGCAGGGATGCTTGATCAGGTTGCCGGCAAAGAGCATCCGGGTCTGTATCCCTTTCCCTTCCAGGTGATGCACTATCCGTTCGCGACTGAGTCGTGACCCCTCCCGCACGGTAAGCAGGAAGCCGAACCAGGAGGGGTCGGCGTTTTCGGTCGCTTCAGGCAGGATCAGGCGATCATCCAGACCGGCCAGACCGTCGCGCAACAGCTGCCAGTTCTTCTTTCTTGCCTCGATAAAGCCCGGAAGCTTCTCAAGCTGGGCGCAGCCTATGGCCGCCTGCATGTCGGTCACCTTCAGGTTATAGCCGAAATGGGAATAGACATATTTGTGGTCATAGCCGAAGGGAAGCTCGCCGAACTGCTGGCCGAACCGGTTGCCGCAGGTGTTGTCCCTGCCGGAAGGACACCAACAGTCCCGCCCCCAGTCCCGTAACGATTCAACAATTCTCTTCAATTCAACACTGTTCGTGTAGACCGCACCACCTTCCCCCATGGTCATATGGTGGGGCGGGTAGAAGCTGGAGGTGCCAATGTGGCCTATTGTTCCGGTAAACTGGAACCCGTTGACAGTTGACAGTTGAGGAGTTGAAGTTGAATCGTTGAACTTGTAGCGGGAGCCCAAGGCGTCGCAGTTGTCCTCGATCAGCCAGAGACCGTGCCTGTCGCAGAAGGCCTTGACAGCAGCCAGGTCGAACGGGTTCCCCAGGGTGTGGGCAGCCATGACCGCTTTTGTGCGCTCCGAGAGGGCAGCATCGAGCTGGGTCACGTCGATGTCGTAAGTGGGAAGAGAGACATCCACGAACACCGGCACTGCGCCGTACTGGATTATCGGCGCAACCGTCGTGGGGAAGCCGGCAGCGACGGTGATGACTTCGTCACCCCGGTTGATCCGCCTCTCCCCCAGCTTTGGCGAGGTGAGCGCCATGAAGGCAAGCAGGTTCGCGGAAGAGCCGGAGTTGGTCAGGGAGCAGTGCTGCACCCCAAGGAACCCGGCAAATTTCTGCTCGAATTCTTCCGCGTACCGACCGGTGGTGAGCCAGAAATCCAGGGACGCATCGATCAGACTAGCAATTTCTCTCTCATCAAAGACCCGGCCGGCATAGGGGATGCGGTCACCGGGGACAAAAGGCTTTTTCGGCTTGTGCCGGAATTCATAATAGTTGAGAGCAGCCCGTATCGCCGCCTCCCTCAATTCCTGCTCCGTCTCTCTCGCACCTTCCACGCCAAGCTCCTTTTTAATAACCGTTGAACCGTTCATAAACCGTTGAAGAGTTGAAAGGTTGAACAGTCAACTTTCAACTTTCAACTTTTGAACTTTTGAACTTTTCAACTTTCATACGCTCTAATTTGCGCCAAACACGCGCCCCTTACGTCGCCGCCATCGCGCCATACCTTCGTCCACGCCACGATGCTCTCAAGTGCCGCCTCGAGACTCCAACGGGGCCGCCACCCCAGTTCCGCCCTGGCCTTGGAGCAATCGAGCTTCAGGTAGTGGGCCTCGTGGGGATGCTCTCCCTGATCGATCTCGTAGATCGCCCCCTCCTCCCACCTTTCGCAGAGGCGATTCACCAACCATTCCACCGGCCGGGCATCTTTCTCGTCGGGACCGAAGTTCCACCCCTCGGCGTACCGCGCACCCTCCTCGTACAGCCGCTGCGCTAACACAAGATAGCCGGACAACGGTTCCAGCACGTGCTGCCAAGGACGGATGGCGTGGGGGTTGCGAATTCGCACCGGTTCGCCTGCCAGAATGGCGCGAATGACATCGGGTATGAGCCGGTCGCTGGCCCAGTCACCGCCGCCGATGACGTTGCCGGCGCGGGCGGTTGCTACGGCTGCGGGGTGTTGAGGCGTTGAATTGTTGAAATGTTGAAGGTTGAAATACGAACTGCGATAGGCGGCAGTCACCAGCTCGGAGCACCCCTTGCTGTTGGAGTAGGGGTCGTAGCCGCCGAACGGTTCGTTTTCCCGGTATCCCCAGTGCCATTCGCGGTTTTCATACACCTTGTCGGTGGTGACGTTGACCACCGCCCGGACGGTCGGGCAGGCACGCACCGCCTCCAGCAAGTTGACCGTTCCCATGACGTTGACGGCATAGGTCTCCACCGGAATCTTGTATGAATCCCGCACCAGCGGCTGGGCTGCCATATGAATGACAATCTCCGGGGCCGCCTTCGCCATTTCTGCTTTGAGCCGATCAAGGTCCCGCACATCGGCGGTGATCGAGGTGACCAATTCGCCAACCCTTACCAGTTCAAAGAGGCTCGGCGTGGTCGGCGGCTCCAGGGCATAGCCGGTTACATTAGCACCCAATGCGTGAAGCCATAGACAGAGCCATGACCCCTTAAATCCAGAGTGTCCCGTCAAGAAGACCCGCTTGCCCTGCCAAAACTCTAAGTTTACCATCCCCTAGTCCCCGATCCCTAGTCCCAGATTTTCCACGGCGCCCGCCCACTGCTCCAGAGTTCCTCCAGATGCTGCTTGTCCCGCAGGGTATCCATCGGCTGCCAGAAACCGGCATGCTTGTACGCCATCAACTGGCCATCATGGGCCAGTCCCTCCAGCGGTTCTTTCTCGAAGATTGTCCCGTCTCCGGCAATGCGATCAATGATCGACGGCTCCAGGACAAAGAAACCGCCGTTGATCCAGGAGCCATCTCCGGCAGGCTTTTCCTGGAAAGAATGGATCTTGCCGTCTTCCCCCATGTTCAATGCACCGAAACGGCCGGAAGGCTGGGTAGAGGTCACCGTGGCAGGCTTGCCGTGGCTTTTGTGGTAGCGTAGCAGTTCGTCGACATTGACGTTGGCTACCCCGTCACCATAAGTAAGCATAAACGTCTCGTTTTCCAGGTATGGCGCGACACGCTTAACCCGGCCGCCGGTCATTGAGCCAGCTCCCGTATCCACCAGCGTCACTTTCCACGGTTCGGCGTGTTGCTGATGGACCTCCATGGAATTAGTCCGCATGTCGAAGGTTACATCGCTCATATGCAGAAAGTAGTTGGAGAAGTACTCCTTGATCATGTACCCCTTGAAGCCGAGACAGATGACAAAGTCGTTGAACCCGTAGTGGGAATAGATCTTCATGATGTGCCAGAGAATGGGCCTGCCGCCGATCTCCACCATCGGCTTCGGTCGTACCACCGTCTCTTCACTGAGGCGTGTCCCCAATCCTCCGGCCAGTATGACAACCTTCATGCAACCTCCCTTGCTTCATCAAAACTTATTTACAGGGATAAAAGGGATTAAGGGGATGAAAACCTTAAAACCGGGATTTCTGGTTTAAACCCGTAAAAGCATGGCTCTTTGTTTTTTGCCGTTATCCCGTTTATCCCTTGTATCCCTGTTAATTTGCCTTTGATTCTAAAACCTCATTCAAACAGTGATGAAGGGGATTAAGGGGATAAAAACCTTAAAACCGTGATTTCTGGTTTAGACCCGAAAAAGCCTTGCTCTTTGATCTTGCCGTTATCCCTTTTATCCCTGTTAAATTGCCTTTTGGCTCGAACCTGTATCCCTGTTAATTCGCCTTTGCTTAAAAACGATTACCAAACCGACGATATTCAAGTTTGGGATTCCCAAAGTTTATGAGAAAACCAACTTCTATCCCCGTTGCCTTGAGATAGTTCATTACCTGGGCTAAATGCTCAGGAGCAAGTGCCTTGACGGCTTTAAGCTCGAGCAGTACCGTGTCTTCCACCACAATATCCGGGTAGAACTCGCCGACTGTTTGACCTCGAAACATAACTTTCAGCGGTACTTGTGACTGTGCTTTCAGCCCTGCCTCTTCAAGTGCGATCAAAAGAGCTTTTTCGTAGACTGATTCGAGGAACCCGCAACCGAGTTCATTACTGACATCGAAGCAGACTTTCAATATCTTCTCTGTGAGTTCTTCGTGAATCATAGATACAACCTTATTTTACAGGGATGAATGGGATTAAGGGGATAAAACCTTAAAGTCAGAAACCTTTTGGTTGTTTTACCTCTAAGAATCTGTTTTGCTTTTGCCGTTATCCCTTTTATCCCCTGTATCCCTGTTACATTGCCTTTGACTCGAACCCCTTAGCCCCCGGCCGCCCCTGTCCCACCGGACCCCAGATCCGACAGGCGGGCAAAAGGAAGAGCCTCGACACGATCCGCCAAGGGAAACGCATGTTCACCAGCATGAACGACGGTAAGGCGATCAAGATGGAGAGTCTCCAGGGCAGAGCGCATCGATGGTGTCAGACGCGGCGCCGTTGAACGCTTCACCTCGAAACCGAGCCTCAGTCTGCCGCGAATGACAAGCAGATCAAGCTCCGCCCCGCTATGTGTGGCCCAGAAAAAACATTCCTCCGGAGCGGCTCCCAGACGATGAATGATTTCCTTTATAACAAAGCCTTCCCAGGAAGCGCCGGATTTCGGGTGGTGCTCCAGATCATCCTGCGTTTGAATGCCAAGGAGCGTATGGAGAATGCCGCTGTCGGACAGGTAGATTTTGGGTGCTTTTACCTGCCGCTTGCCAAGATTTTCGTGCCACGGCAACAATTGGCGTACGACCAACGCGCCGCACAGCACGTCGAGATACCTCCGCACCGTCGTGTGCGACACACCGAAGGAGCGGGCCAGCTCGTTGCCGTTCCATATCTGACCATGATAATGGGCGATCATGCGCCAGAAACGATGCAGGGTTACCGCGGGGATGCTGATGCCCAACTGGGGGATATCCCGCTCCAGGAAGGTGCGCACGAAATCACGTCGCCACAGGACACTGGCCTGTTCCGACTTCGCCAGAAAAGCCGGAGGGAAACCGCCGCGCCGCCACAGCTGTTCACTTTCCTGGACCTCGGCGCAGGAGAACCCGTCCAGCTCATGGTACACAATGCGCCCTGCGAGAGATTCCGAACTTTGGCGCAATAACTGCGGTGAGGCACTCCCAAGGATCAAAAAGCGCGCCGGCAGCCCCGGACGGTCAGCCAGCACCCGCAGGACTGGGAACAGTTCCGGGAGCAGCTGAATTTCATCTATGACGATCAGCCCCCGCAGGCGCTCAAGAGCAAGCTTCGGTTCGTTCAGCCGGGCACGATCATCCAGGTCTTCCAGATCAAAATGGGTTACTCCGGCATCTTTATAACCCAGCGCAACCTCTCGGGCCAAGGTGGTTTTGCCAACCTGCCGCGGACCGAGAATGGCAACAACCGGAGATCGCTCCAATGCTTCGCAGATGATGCTGTAATGGTATTGACGCGGTACAATCATCATTGAAATATGCCACTTATTGTTTCAGATTTCAATGCAAATCCCCCCACTCTTCGCCACTCGCCATCCGTTTGCTTTGCCGTTATCCCTTGTATCCCCGCCCCAAATCGGGCGAGGTAAGCTCGCCCCTACCATTGATATGTTTAGTTATCGCCGTAATATCCCCTATATCCCTATCAATTTGCCTTTGGCTCGGAGCCCCTATTTACCGGCCACCCCGAGTCCCCAGTCCCTAATCCCCAGTCCCCGGTCCCTCAAAAATCCCCGTTTCCGGTACTCCCTGCCCGCGAAGTGCCTGTACCAACTCGTCTCTCCGCTTCAGGGAGGAAATCACCACCGGGACGCCCCCCCTGCGCACTCCCTCGGCCAGCGACACAACCTTCACACCAAAAAACAGATCTCCCTGCCGTCCGTCGTCCATCACCCCCGCCAGTTCAAGGCTGGTTTCCCTGAGGGACAGATAGGCCACTTCAGCCACTTCATCCACTCCGCAGAACACCACCCCGCGCACGCCGGACACCTCCAAACGGCGGAACAGATCGAGGTAATCCTGCCGCGTGATAGTATAGAGATTGGTGAAGTAGCTGAGATGCTGATGGGCGAGCCGGCTCTTCTCGGCGATCCCCGTGGGGGTGAGGAGGTAGGCGTAGCGGTTGCGGGGAAAGTCCTTGACCCGCACATACCCCTTGGCCACCAAGTTTTTCAGGTAGGAATTCACCAGCCCGACCGCAATGCCGACCCGGCGGGAAAGCTCCCGCTGGGAGAGTGGCTCCTCGCCGGTGATTTCGGAGAGAAGGAGTAAGGAACGGTAGGAATCTACAGACTTGTCACTGTGATCGTTCATATGATGAACAATACCGGAAACAGTGGAAGGAGGCAAGGGAAATGTTCATGGGGTGAACAGTTAAAAGTTAAAAGTTAAAAGTTAAAAGAGAAAAGTTGAAAATTCATTTCAGCGAGTTGGCCAGGCCAAAAAGCATCTTGGAGATTTCTGTCATTTTCGCCATGAGTTCCTTGTGCTTTTCGCCGGCTATGTAACCGAGCATATGGGAGAGTTCGACCTGAGTGTCAAGTTCGCTGAGCGAGCCCTGTGCGATATTCAGGAACTGTTTGAATTCCTTATTGCCTTTTCGTGCTGCACCTTCGGCAAGATTACTCGGCACCGAGACCGCCGCCCGACGCATCTGCGAACTCAAGCCATATTCCTCAATTTTGGGAAAAATCGACGTCGCTTTGTACACCTCGTTAACAAGTTCCATGGATTTATGCCAGACATCAAGCTTCCTATGCGGTCGACAATCCATCTCATTCCCCCTCGCCATTCCGTTTAACTCAGCAGTTTTTGACTCTCAGCTTTTTACTTTTTACTTTTTACTTTTTACTTTTTACTTTTTACTTTTTACTTTTCACAAATCACTCACATAAGGTTCCTAGCCCGCAACGCCGTTTCAGTCTCCAGGAACCTGTCTTCGAGCACTTCCCCCCGAGCCCAGGCAATCAGCTCGTCGATCCCTTCGGCAAAGGTCACCATCGGCCGGTAACCGAGGAGTTCTCTGCTTCTTGTCAGATCGGCGTAACAGTCCCTGATGTCCCCAACGCGAAACTGGCCGTTGAACTCCAGTTTTGACCGGCTCTTCAGTTTTCCTGTAATCAGAGTCGCCAGATCGAGAACCGTGAGCCGCTCGCCACTACCGACGTTGAAGGTGCCGTTCTCCGCCCGGTCATGTTCCAGGGCACGTACATTGGCCTGGACAACGTCCCGGACATTGACGAAATCACGGCCGGGTTTGCCGTCCTCGTAGATATGGATGTCCTGGCCGGAAAGCGCCCGGTTGGCAAAGATTGCGCCGATCCCGGTATAGGGATTGTTGATTGCCTGACGGGTCCCGTAGACGTTGAAATAGCGCAGGATCACGCTCGGAATCCGGTAGGTGGCGGAGAAGGTCCGCACTAGGTCCTCCTGCACCTGTTTGGTCAGGGCGTAGATCGAGATCGGGGATAGGGGCTTCTTCTCGTCCGTCGGCATGGGGCTCACGGGACTGCCGCAGGTTGGACAGCCGATCTCCCAGCACTGTTTCGCGAGTTGCTCCCTGCTCCGTGTCGGAGGGAATACGATCCCGCACGCGTCGCACCGGTAGGTGCCTTCCCCGTAAACTGCCCGGGAAGAAGAAAGAATGATTTTCCCCACCCGATGCTCCATGTTGGCAAGAACGTCGAGAAGCATGGCCGTACCGCTGATGTTGACGTCACAATAGCTGTGGATGTCGTACATCGACTGCCCCACACCGGTCTGGGCCGCAAAATGGCAGACTGCGTCGACGCCGGCGAGTGCCCGGGTGACATCCCCCCGGTTTCGCACATCGCCGACGAGAAGCTCTACCCGCGGATCGAGGTAGGCAGGACGTTTTTGTCCCATTCCGTGGATCTGCGGATCGAGGCAGTCGAGCACCCGTACCTGATACCCTTTTGCCAGCAACGCATCGGCAGTATGCGAGCCGATGAAACCGGCGCCGCCGGTGATTAATATTTGTTTCATGTGTCACTCCATAACGTGCAAGCATCGCACTATTTCTGTCGAATACACAACCCCGTCACAACAGCTCCCGATAGACACGCCCCAGCTCTCTGCGCACGTCTTCCGGGGAATAGCGGCGCAATGCCTCTTCACGTCCTGCACTGCCAAGGCGCTCAACAAGGGAAGGGTCGTCAAGAAGCCGCTCGATGGCGGCAACGAGAAGAGGTACGTCGTTGGATGGAACCAGCAGTCCGCTTTCTCCATCGCAAATTACCGTATTGATCCCCTTGGTGTCTGTCCCCACGACCGCGATTCCGCTCGCCATGTAGATGGGCAGCTTGCCCGGGACGTTCTCTCCGTACAGGCGCAGGGCAAAGCCTATATCGCATATTTTCAGGTACTGGGGAAGCCGTTCGAACGGTTCATCATCCACACACACCACCCGCTCACCAAGCCCCATGGCGCCGGCTCGTTCCCGGTATTCCTCGACAGGCCGCCCAAACAGCACCAGCCGCACGTCGCTGCGCACCGCACAGAGACGGGCGAACGCGTTAAGGAGAAAATCCACCCCCTGATACTCCTCCATTCCGCCGGAATAGATGAGCAGCTTTTCCCCCGCCGGTCGAAGCCGGGATTCCAGCTCCCGGTCCACCTGATCGTCTGTCAGCTGGAACGCGTCCAGCTCCGGTACGTCCTCGACGACCGCCACCTTGGCCGACGGGATTCCCTTGGCGACGAACTCGTCCCGGCGCAGCAGAGACTGGGCAACGATGCGGTCCACCCTGCGCTCAACCCAGTTTTCGAAAAAAGCCAGGGGCCTGACAAGCCATCCCCCCTTACGAACAGCTCCGGTGGCTATCAACTCCTCGACGAACGTACCGTGGGCATTGTAGATGACCCTGGAACGCGTTACGACAGATGCCAGCAGTCCGATAAAGGCCCCCTCATGGAGATGGCCGTCGATGACCCGAATCCGCTCTTTTCTTACCACGGCAATGGTTTTGAAGATGAGGAGAAAATCGTAGAGGACCTTGGCCAGGTTGGCTCCGGTGCGCTTGATCGTGAAAGGAACGGGGAGGGTCCGGTGGATGGTAAAGGGGAAGTCGCCGTCTCGCCCCTGGTTGAAGCTGATCACGTGAATGTCGAATTCTTCCGCCATGGCAGTCGCCAGACGCCTGATCCGAATCGGTGTTCCCCGGTCTATGAAGAACGGGCAGGGTGCGATAACCGCGATTTTCTCCTTCCCCATTACGATTCCTGCCTGGCACCCAGGTTGATCCGCTCCCGTACCGCATAAATGGGCTTGCCCTGCGATTCATGGTACGTACGGGAACTCAGCTCGCCGAGCAGGCCGAGAACAATGAACTGAACCCCCATGAAGAGGAGGAAGGCGGTGAGAATAAGCAACGGATTGCGGTTCATGCTCGTATGCTCGAACAGCTTCATGTAGACGGTGAGACTGCCGCTGAGAAAACCGGCCAGGAGCGTGTAGATCCCCCACTTGCCGAACAGCTGGATCGGCTTGGTGGAGTAGCTGAGGAGAAACTTGACCGTCATCAGGTCGAGAACGACCCGCATGGTCCGGGATATGCCGTACTTGCTCGTGCCATGGAGCCGGGGGTGGTGGCGCACCGGCAGCTCCGCCACCTTGGCACCCACCTGGGAGGCGAGGGCGGGGACGAAGCGATGCATCTCGCCGTAGAGATTGATGCCGTCCAGCACCTCCCGCCGGTAGGCCTTGAGGGTACAACCATAATCGTGGAGATGGACCCCCGTCATGCGGGAAATCAGTCCATTGGCGAGGATGGAGGGAAGTTTGCGATTGATGAAGGTATCCTGGCGGTCCTTGCGCCACCCCGATACCACGTCGTACCCCTCATGGATCTTTGCCAGCAGGAGTGGTATGTCAGTCGGATCGTTCTGCAGATCACCGTCCATGGGGACGACAACCTCTCCGCAGGAGGCATCGAAGCCGGCCGCCATGGCGGCGGTCTGTCCGAAATTGCGTCGGAAACGGATCACCTTGACCCGGTTGTCCCGGGAAGCCAGATCCTTGAGCAGGGGAAACGAGCCGTCGGACGAACCGTCGTCCACCAGGATCAGTTCGTACTCCAGGCTGGTAGATGCCAGTGCCTTCCGGGTACTTTCGTAGAGGGCGGAGATGTTCTCCTCCTCGTTATAGATGGGGACGACAATGCTTAAATCCACGTTATTTCCCTTCGCTCTGCCGGAGCCGTTGCGCCCTTTCCCGTAAAAAAGGGAGATAGGTTTTTACTTTGGCAACATCCTCCGGATATTCCATGAAGCCAAAAGATTTGAAAAGTTCATAGTTCCTGATTGCTTCGTCAAGATTGCCGAGGCGGTCCTCCGCCTTTGCGAGAGTGTAATAGGCACGGGTATTGTAGCGGAACAACGCAATTGCCTTCTTTGCATGCTCTTCCGCCTTCGGAAATTCATCGGTGAGCAGGTAACTCAACGCTACCGTTTCCTGGACCCAGGTAGAATCGGGATTGACCGTAACGGCGTGGCGCCAGAGGGTATGTTCGTTGCGCCAGTAAGTGTTTTGGATAACGGTAAGCGAAATGAGCACCAGAAGGATCGCTCCCGCTCCGTAGTATGCCTGTTTCTGGGCCGAATGGAGCAACCAGGCAAGCACGAGGGAAACGCCGGGGAGACAGAGATACATGTACCGGTCGGCCACGATATAGGCAACCGGCAGAAAATTGGAAACAGGCAGGTAAAAAATGAGGAACCAGCAGATACCGAACGCGACTGCCGGTGCTTTGTGCCTGAGACTTATGGCAAGACCAATCAGGAGCAGAAAAAGTGCGATGGCAAGCCAGGCAAGTGGCTGGAAAACGGCCGCGGAAAATTTGATGACGTATTCCGGGGCCAACTGAATCGGAAATACGATTTTGTACAGATAGAAACCAAATGCCTTGAATGCCGCAAAAAAGAGTGGAAGATATCCGCGAGAATCAAGGAAATTATTTTTCGAATAGATGGCTAATGCCTGGTCGGCTGAAAAAAGTCCGCGGAAATGGTAGACGAACATCCCTCCCGCAAGGGCAATCACCACGGCCAGGAGATACGGCCTTCGGGCAATGATCCTCTCCTCCCTTTTCAGATAGAGAACGTCGTAGGAGATCAGCAGCAGCGGCAAAGGGATGGCAGTTTCATTTGCAAGCAGTGCTAAAGCATAGGACGAAAGAGCGGCACAAAGCAACGCCACACGTTTCCCCTCTCTTGCGGAAACGGCTTTTAGATACGCAAAAAAAGCCGCAAGGGAAAAGAAGAGGGCCAACAGTTCCTTGCGGTGAGAGATGTTGGCCACCGACTCGGTCTGCAGCGGATGGACAAGAAAAAACAGAGCGCCCACCAGCGAAGCCGCCGGCGGAATCCCCAGCATGCAGAAAATGGTAAACAACAGGATGCCATTTGCGACATGCCAGCCAATCTGCTGGACATGATATCCGGCAGGGTTGGCACCGAACAGCTTGTACTCGGGAATGTAGCTCAGTTCCCGCAACGGCCTCCCCGGCCTGCTGTTCTCCAGAAATCCGGCAATACTGTGGGCATCGGGGTTTTGCACCACGACCGGCTGGTCGTCATAGGTCCAGTCGTTGCGGAAGGTATTGCCGTAGACCAGAAAGCCGACGGCAATCAGAGCGAGGCAGAGATATAACCTGGGTATGTCTGCAATTTTTTGCATTGGTAATCCTGATTCCCTGCAACGTTAAAAGCCGGATTATGGTTTCATCCCTGCCGGGGGAATTCCTTTACCCAGCGCAGGGTGACAACCGTCTCTACTTTTTTCTCATTTTTAAACGGCCAGCCGAGAAACCCTCGCCATAAACCCGCACCATAGGCAAGGTGAATGGTCGGGAAGATTAGCATGAGAAGGGGGAACATCTTCCCCTCTCCGGCACGCAACGCCCCATGGCAGGCGGCAAAAGCCAGCATACCTGCATAGCACAAAAGTGGAAGATAGTAAACAGGCGCGGCAGAGAACGGCATCATGAGGAAATAGAGGAACATGAGCGCCGGAAGGAGAATGGTCGGATGGAAATCACGGCTGATGATGGTCTGCTCCGCCCGCCCCCGGCCATAATTAAGGAACTGTCGAATGAAAGCCCGGTAAGTCGGCCGCTGGCTCCGGTAGACTGCCAGGTCAGGGTCGTGGACAAGGACGCTCCCCCGAACGCGCAACCGGTCCATCAGCTCGTTCTCCTCGTTGGGGTAGAGCCGCTCGTCCAGCCCCCCCAGTTCGAGAAACAGGTCGCGGCGGAAACTGAGGTTGCACAGGATCAGTTCCTGGTCACCGGTTGCCCGCGCACTGCCGGTCCGGCGGTACCGGTTACGCATCCCGCCGCCACCGACCGGCGATGCAAGGGCAGACCCGATGCTGCGCTGCAGCAACGTATCAGTGCCGGGAGTCAGAGACGGACCCCCTGCCACCGCCACGGCAGGGTCTGCATAGTGGCTCACCGCCCGGGAAAGGAAGCCGGGGGCCACTCTAGAATCGTCGTCGAGGAAATAGAGGATATCACCATGGGCCTCCCATGCGGCACTGTTCCGCTGCACGCTTGGCTGCGACCCCTCGGCGACGATTATTTCCACCAGGTCAGGTGGGTAATCAAGCCCTGCCAACCCCTCAAGGGCCTTCACTTCCCCGCCGGGTTTTACCGGTATGATGATGGAAACCGTAAGCATATATACCCTTCTCCCCCAGCGGGGGAGGAAAAAGGATGTAACTCCCAGGGGCGGTAATAGTGCTATGTAACTCTTATTTCTTCGCGGCTACCAGGGGGTTCAGCCCGGCACTCTCGGAAAAAAGAAATACCGGGAAGCCCCGGTATGTGGTGATACAAGTTGACAGCCGTCACGCATCCGGCTACCAGCGATGACGTTAGAACGCCTTCTTCATATTGGCCGCCAGACGCTGTTCAACGCGTTTGGCGCCGTTTTGTTGGGTACCGTAGCTGTAATCCAGGCTTAAAGAGAGTTTGCTCGCATTAAACCCGAGAGAGCCGGTGTATATCTGCCCTTTTATCCCGCTCGGATCGATCAGGAAATACTGGCCGCTAACCCCGACGTAGAGCTGTTTAATGGGGTAGTAGCGCCCACCGAGTGTAAAGCGTGTGGTGGATGCTGTGGAAGTAGTCGAAACATTTGTGTTAAATGACGACATCGGCCCGCTGAGAAGCACCGAGTTCGCGTTGACACTGTTGTTTTCAATATACTCTATCTGCTCATTAAATTCCAGAAGTCTGCGGCTGACCCCGTTGACGCGAAAAACGTAGTAGTTGAACTTCTGGGTCAGTGTGGCATAGGTAGAGGCGCTGCTGTCGTTGTTCGAAAGGCGCTGAATGCTGTAGTTGAGCGAACCATCCACGTTACGATTCGGCGTGTAACTGGCATTACCGCCACTTGATATAACTGAATCCGATCCGCTGGCATTCTTCTGCATCGAATACTGGTTCTGGACGTTAAAGTGGAGTGAGGCAATGTCATAGGAGATGGAATTATTGATGGTTGTGATGTAACTGGCGCTCTGACCCGAGGCAAACAGCGCGTCCTCTGACACAGCGAGAGAAACCATCAGGCGTGGCAGTGGCCGCCAGGAACCCGTCAGCCTGGTCACGGAACGGGTATAATTTCCGATAGACAGTCCGTTGCCGCGCCAATACGTGCTGCTGACATTGTTTGTGCTGAAATCGCTGTTGACCGTAATGGCACTACCGTTCGTTCCGGGGTTGGTTCCGGATGCCGTCTGGAACTTCTGGTCGAGCTCAACGTTCCATGACGTTGACGGTGTATAGCCGGCACGCCCCTCGATTTCCTGGGTAAGATAGTTGCTCGATAGCTTCGCATCGCTTTCAGCGGTGAAATATTTAACATCATATCGGCCGAACAGGGTGTAGCGGGAGGAAAAACGCCGGGAACTGGCGGTCTCCACAGCGCCTTCAAGGGCGAGGGTCTTGCCGGCTAGCGTATTGTCATAATATTCTACCGATGCAGAGGGAGTAAGAGTGAAGGGAGAGCGTTTGAAGGTTGTAACCTGCAGCGTCGTCAGCATGTCGGAAGTATTTTCCCACTCCCCCCCAATGTTCGCTTGTTTCCGCTCGAGGTCACTGACTCTGATCCGCCAATCTGTATCGGCCCCCAAGGTGCCGGTTATGTACAGCGGCAGGTTTGCGTTGTAATTCAGTCTTTGATTTTCGATATACCGGCTGAAGTTGGTATAGGTTCTCGCTTCCCATGTCTTGCGGGTTGCTATGGCGTAAAGATTGAGGTCGTAACGCTCCTTATTGTTAATAATGTCCGGAGCATCGCGCCTTGTCCAGACCCCGTCGACAGAGAGCTTGATCCAGTTGGTGAAGTCGACCCACATGCGCTGCATGTTCTGGTCGACGGTACCGATCTGGAAGGCATTTTCCTTCCAGTTGTTATTGGGGTTGATGTAGTCATTGTAACGGCTCGAGCGGAAATGGAACCAGTTGTCCCTCTTGTTGAGGCTGACGAAGGCAAAACGGCTCAGGCGGGTGTCCATCGGGGTCAGATTTTTGGTGTCGTGAACGATCTCATCCTGATAATCGAGCCAGAGCATCGGGAAATAGCGAAAAATCGTGTTATAGCCATTGGTCATTCCGTTGCGCACACCGAGCACCAGGGTTGCCCCGCTGTTGATCCGCTGGCCGTCGAGGATATCGTAGGGCATGGTGGTGGAAATGAGCTGGTCACCTGTACCGGCGATGCTGGCTGCGCTGAATGTACCCAGGTTGCGCTGGAACTGCATCCTGTTCAGATCATGGCTGTATGCGTGAAAAACCAGGGGGAGTTCCTTGGGATCGAGAAGTATGTCACCTTTAAAAAGGACATGTCCACGGCTCTGGGAGATATCGTTGTTGCCGGCAGGAAGGGTGGACTTTACGTTAGTATCGAAGGCACCCCACTCATATCCGAGGGTATACTCGTAGCCGCCGAGGCGTCCGTCTGCCAGCGCCCTCGAATCGGAATAGAGGAGTGAATAGCGATGCATGAAGGAGTCGGCTTTGACTACCTTGGCTCCGTCGACCTTCGCATCGTACGTCTCATAGCCAAGCTCCATCTCGGCTGAAAGCCCGGCATGGGCGGAGCTGGGCAGAAACTGCAACGAGAGCATACAGAGCAGTGCCAGCGTGAACCGTAGGTATATATCGTGCTTTATCCGCATCAAGTGGCCTTGAACCTGTTGTGAGTCGTTCGCAATATTTCCGAAGGCTTGAACGTTGTAAACGAGAGGGAAACAGCCTTAATATGCAAATACCATACCTCTTGCAGTGACAGGATATCACCCAATAACAGGGCACAACCTGCCGTTTTTGCGCGTGTAATCGCGTGCTGCAAAAATTCGAGGGGCTCCCACCTGCTATAAACGGTGATATGGCTCGATACCACAGGCGAAATAACGCAATCACGCGCGTGCCGCAATATCATCTAACCTCGATACCGGCGGCTTCCGCCAGGGAGAATCACGACAAAAAAAGGGGGATGGTTTCCCATCCCCCGAGAGAATTACAGCATAGCTTCAGTAACTACTTGATGTGACAACCGAGGCAAAGGAGACTGCCGTTCATGGTGGTGCGCAGGAACATCCCCTCAGCGTTATCATGCACAGCATGGCAGCTTGCGCACTCAAGGGAGGTGTTACCACGTGCAGATTTGAAGAGCGGCAGTTTCTTGGTAATCGCGGCAGTCCCTACCGTATTGGTGGTAACCACTCCAATGGCAGGATCAGCACCGTTCGTCAGGTTAAAGTTGACCGGATGATCGTTCATCAGGCTGTTAGGAGAGTCATTGAGATTGGCAGTGCCGGAAATTGTACCAGAGGTCATAGAGATAGTCGACGCTACATCGAGCGGTTTATTCTTGACGGCACCGAGTGCGGTCTGACCATCATGACAGCTCATGCAGTAGAGGGAGACGCTGTCGGCAGTGAAGCCGGTCGACGCCCCACCTTGACCACCAGTCAGATAGCCGTTTTGCATGCTGCCGGAGGAATAGAGCTTGAAGGTGGAGCCTACGGGGTTGTTTCTGTTCCAAAGGGGATAGTAGGAGCCCTGGACACCGGAGTTGCCGACGGCGTTGTGCGGGGTGTGGCAGAAGACGCAGATCTGGCTCGTGTTGGTGCTCTTGTACGTACCCCCCCCAGTTGAACTCAGGTCATGCTTGGTCCCCACGATGGTCAACGCCGATGCTGTTGTTGCTGCGGCCATAAGACTGACGACCGCAATTGTTGCCAATACTTTTTTCATTTGTACTACTCCTTTCTGTTGATGTTTGGTCATTGAGACCTTGGGTAATGCAAGCATTAATCAGCTGTGTTGGCCTTGCATTGCTTTACGCACTCAGTCCATCCTACGCTTTAACCAGCAAAATCCATGCCCACAAACACATCTCAACCTAATGCCTGTTTTTTGCTATCTTTTGCAAGTTTGGGGCCATTCACATCAACCAATGTTAACCCACTGAAATACGTAACAAACATCTGCTGTATGCATATGGCACAACAGTGAGATTCCTGAATGACGCCGTCAACATCCTGCGTTTTAGCCGAAGTACGCCATCCCTGCCGTCTGACAATTAGCGTTACTGCTCCGGCAAATGACGACAGATGAGCTATAACACCATCCGTCAGAGTCTCCGGCTCCCCACGAGGGAGGGAGTTCTCCGAATCCATCCAAACTTCAAGTATCCTAAAAAAAGCATTTAAACGCCGATGAACGCCGACATACGCCGAGAAATCAATAAATTAACAAAGATCATGGTCAAACCTAAATGGTGAATTGGTTTTGACTGTAAATTCAGATTTTATCGGCATTTTTCGGCGTATTCGGCGGTTAAACTGCCGTTTACAGGTTAAATTGCCTTTAACTCAAACCAAAAAAAATCCCCCCTTCAGGTAAGGGGGGATGCGAGCAGAGCAAAGCAGATCAAAGCAGAGCAGAGCAGAGGGTTACAGCAGGAAGCAGGACTATTTCGCCGCCTCATACCCCGGAATGGGGTTGGCCTTCAGGTAACTGTCGGAGATGTACTGAAATACCTGGAACCGTTTGTTAAGCTGGTCGACGACGTAGATCGTGTCGTGCTTGTCGATGTCGATCCCCTGGGGGATGAGGAACCCGCCGGGGGCATCCTTACCCGTGCCGAGAACCGAATAAAGGCCGCCGACACTCATAAGAAACTGGCCAGTGGTATCAAAGATAAGCATATTGTTTCCCTTCCCCTCGGTTACGTAGATGTTGTCATCGGAATCGACCGCAACCGATTTAATAATCTGGAACTCGCCGAGACCATCACCCCGGCGGCCGAATTTACGCAGGAATTTGCCCTCTGCGTCGAAAATCTGGACCCGGGCGTTCATGGAATCGGCCACGATGATCTCCCCCTTGTGGTTGATCGCCACCGAAGTGGGGAAGTTGAATTCGCCATCTCCACTCCCGCCCTTGCCGATGGAGGTGATCAGTTTCCCGTCGGGAGAGAACACACAGACCTTATGGTTTTTGATGTCCACTACGTACAGCCTTTTGCGCTGCGTGTCAAAGGCCAGGCCGGTGGGACGGCCGACAATCCCCTGGAGGGGTATGGCTCGGAGCGGTTTCTCGTCCCGGTCGAACACCAGGATCATCAGTTTCTCCTGGTCGCTGACATAGATATTCAGGTTGTCATCGATGGTCAGCCCGATCGGGTTCTTGAACTGGCCGATAGCGTCTTCCCCCCCCAGCAGATGCACCTCGCCTTTTACAAGGTCATAGACGTAGACAACACCTGCACCGGGGTCCGAAATATACACCTTCCCCTCGCCGTTTGATTTTATATCGACCGGTTTCACGAAGCGGATTGGTTCATCCGAGCCGGCAATGGCAGCAACAAAAGCCTGAAAGCCTGATTTGGGGAAATCGAGCTGACTGCTGTATGCCTTTTTCCATTCGATGCGGGGACGTTCCGGCAACTGCGGCCAGTAGAAATGTCTGACCTCCTGCTGCTCGGCGGCGCAGCCAGCCAGAAGCACGAGACCGAAGAGCAATCCCGCAAGGTTAATCATTGTCCGCTTCATGTTTTTCATGCCGTACCTCTTTCATGCTGGGTTTATTGATTCTGTCGCTCAGATGTCACCAACGGCTAAGAACTCTCTACAGCTGTTTGATTCTGATGTCCCTCCCGCCCCTGCCCCCTCCTGGTTCAGGAGGGGGCAGGGGGGTGGTCAGGGTCAAGGAGTGGTTAGTTGCCGGTCAGCGCCGGCTACTTGTTATGACACATCTGGCAGAGTTGTAATCTGTCTTCCGCATTGTTCACGAAGAAATACCGTACGTCGCCGCTGTGGGGGTTGTGGCAGGAAATGCACGACATCTCCCTCCCCGACTCCGGCCGTGACAGGTCGATCTTCCACTTGAGAGGATGCCCGCCACCGGTAGTGGTGCGGACTACGTGATACCCCTTCCCCACGTCCTCGTGGCAGGAGAGACAGAGATCGTTAATCGGCATCAGCAGCTGGGCAGGATAGGGGGAGCCGTGGGAATCGTGGCAGACCTCGCACAGCCCGGCGGCGATAGGGCCATGGACGAATTTGCGTTTGGTGAACTCGTCCGCCTTGTCGGAGTGGCATTCGTTGCAGAGGGCAGCGTCGCGCTTGGGAACGGCGTACTTGAACTTCCCGTCTCCCGTATGACAGTAGGCGCAGGAATAGGTACCGGCCGGGCCATGGACGAAGGTGCTGTTCATCATTTTCTTATGGCAGCCAAAACAGGGGTTGCCTTTCCCCGGGCCCGCAGCAAGCTGGGCAGGGGTCGGATTCATGGAGTGACAGGGGGCGCAGAGCTTTTCGTTTTCAGGGGTATGGAGACGGTTGGGCTGGTATTCGGGTGGTGCCGGCTCCTTACCGCCCGGGTTGAACCATACGTCGTTAACCGCCGTTTCGATCCGTTTGTCGCCGCTGAACGCCTCGACGGAGACGTCGTTCTTACCTTTGTCCCAGAGGGCCTGGAGTATGATGAAATCCCTGAACGCCTTCCGGTATTCGGGCGTACCGATCGGCATGATCCCGCTCGCCTCGCCGTTCAGGGTGATCCGGACGCCGGTAATGGCGGGATCGTTCAGCTTCAGGATGAGGTAGTCCGCCCGCTTCACCCAGCTTTTGGGGGCCGGGTAGACAAAGGTAATGGCAGCATTGGCGGCAACCACTCCCGTCGTCAGCAGGATAATAATGGTCGGAACGATCTTGCGCAACATCTTGCCTCCGTGGCCCCCTCCCTGCCCCACCGCTGGGGGAGGAAGGAGGGGGGAAATATTACTTATAGATCACAGGCCTGACCCTGTCATAGGATTTGGGCTTGTGGCAACCGACGACGCACGTCCCCCCGGTGGATGTCCCGGTGTAGGTCATGGGGATGTCCCATTGCCCGAACCCCGGAATGCTCTTCTTGATCAGCCGCCACTGGTTTGCCGCATGGGGCTCGTGGCAGGTCTTGCAGGTCCGCCCTTTGTCAGGCTTGTTGACATGCAGCGCATGGAGATTGCGGTCTCCGTTACGGAACCGGGTAATGGTATCGGTCCGCTTGTCCTTTGCCAGATCAGGGTTGTGGCAACTGAAACAGAACCTGTAGTGGTCCGGACTGTACGGCATGTAATAGATATCGGGGTTGTCACGGGTGAGCATATGGCGGTACGGCGAGCCGTGCACCTTGTGGCAGCCAAGACAGTTACCGGTAGCTACCGGCTTGTGGACGGATTTACCCTTGGCGATGGCGGCGTCATGGCAGTCGAAGCAGAGCTTGGAACCCGGTTTTCTGACCATCATCTTGTTATCGGACTGGTGGGGATCATGGCAGGCAAGGCAGTCCCCCTGCACTACCGGTGCGTGACCGTATTTGAACTGAAATTTGTTCTCATGGCACATGAAGCAGAAATCGGCGCCTTTCCCACCCTTCAGCAGTTTGCGATTGGGGGAGTTGTGCACGTCATGACACGACAGGCACTCGCCGCTTGCCACCGGCCCATGGACGAACTTCTTGGAGGCCAGGTTGTCATGGCACATGTAGCAGAGCTTTTCACCCTTTTCCTGAAGGGTGACCGACCCCTTTTCGGTAGGATGCATCTTTCCTTCCACCATCTGGTGGCACGACAGGCACTCCCCGTCACCGACCGGCTTGTGCACCACGCTGCCGCGCGCGATTGCGGGGTGACAGCCGAGACATCTGAGCGGGGAGGCAGCCTCGCTCATTCCCGCCGGGGCGACAACAGCCAGCAGCGCTCCTAACAGGGCAGGAACAGACAACCGCTTCCATGCACTCATACACTCTCCCCCGAATCAGTCTGCCTGCTTCTTACCGCCCGCCGTAACTGTGCAGACCGGAAAGGAACAGATTGACACCAAGATAACAAAAAATGGTAGCTGCAAAGCCGACGATGGAGAGGATGGCTGCCCGTCTCCCTACCCATCCCCGGGTGATGCGGGCGTGGAGAAATGCTGCGTAGACGAACCAGACGATGAGCGACCAGGTTTCCTTCGGGTCCCAGCTCCAGTAGGTCCCCCAGGCATAATTGGCCCAGGCGGCGCCGGTTATGATGCCGAGGGTCAGAAGCGGAAAACCGATCATGATCGCCTTGTAATTCAGGTCATCCAGTATCTTGATGGAGGGGAACGTGGCAATGATTCCCCCTGCCTGGGAGTTCCCGTCCGCCTTTTCCTGCCGCTCCTTTATGAGATACATGATGGAGATGCCGCAGGCAACCGCGAACGCCGCATAGCCGAGAAAGCAGGTGATGACGTGGTAGAGCAGCCAGTTGCTCTGGAGGGCCGGGACGAGAGGCTCGATCCCGCTTTCCATGCCGAGCTGTGCCCATGCCATGCCGAGAAGGGCGAACGGGACGACAAATGCCCCGATTACCCGGTACTTGTACTTCAGGTCGATAATCCCGAAGATCAGGATGATGGTCCAGGAAAAGAAGACCACCGATTCGTAAAGGTTGGAGAGGGGTGCATGGCCATGCCCCAGGGCATAGGATTCCTGCCAGCGAAGGCCGATGGCGACCGTCTGGACGATAAAACCCGCAAAGGCGATGCCGCTGCCGGCCAGCCCGACGGCTTTGCTCCTGCTGGCCAGGAAGGCAAAGAAGGCGACGGTGGACGCCAGATAAGCAATGGTGGTGATATTGAACAACAGCGAACTGGACATCGAATATATCCTCCGAAGGGTTACAGTTTAGTAAGTTTATCCACGAGAGTATCGAACTGGAGCTGGAAGCCGGCTGGATTTTTGCTGGCGCTCCCTCCCATGACCACATGGCCATTGGTGACCCGTATCCAGATCCGCTTGTGGGACATGAAGAATGCCATGCAGATGCCGCCGACCATGAGGGCGCACCCCAGCCAGACGACCCAGACGCCGGGGTCCCTGGCTACCTGGAGGCCGGTGTAGAACTTCTGGTCCGAACCGTCGTAGGAGAAGATAGTATCTCCGCCCCGCTGTTCATCCAGTTCAGGATAGTTACGCATGACGACGAACGACTGGGGCGCCCCGCTGCCGGTAGTCACCTCGATGCGGGCCGCTGGTCCTGAGAACTGGGGAATGAAGCTACGCACCTCATCCGTCGACTCCAGAACCTGCATGGTGCCACCACCGGGAAGCGGTACCTTCTGCCCCTGGCGGGCCTCCAGCTTGACCGGCGCTCCACCCGTGCGCGGGCGAACGGAGAAATAGAACGTCCCCCCCTCGCTGGCGGAGCCGTAACTGGACTGATAGAAGGTGATCCCCTTGTAGGTAAGGGGGCTGTTGACGATAGTGGGGATGTTGATATAGCCGGGAACGGGCTGGCCGTTCTCCAAGACGGTCAGGATGCTCTTGAACTCCTTGGGGGCACCGGTGTCATAGAACGATACGGAAAATTTCTCGCACTTGAGGGCAAAACCGAGGGGAATGGTCTTTCCCGAGCGACTCGTCAGACTGTCGACGCTCTGCCCCTCCACAATGGTGACGAAGCCCTTGTAGCCGAAGTAGGAACCGATAATGGCGCCAATGAAAACAATGATGATGCTCAAGTGGACCACGTATACCCCCAACCGGCTGTAGGGGCTTTTCTGGGCGAACAGATGTAGGGTTCCATCTACTTCCGTGACGACCGGCTTCGCGAACTCGCTCGTGAGGAAGGAAACCATCTTCTCCTTCAGGGTGGCACTGTCCCCCTTCATCTTGACATCATGGGTGAGGGAAAGGGATTTCTCGAAGGCTTCGTCCATCACCAGGGTCGGCTCGGATACGATCTTCCAGACCCTTGGCAGGCGCTTGATGGAGCAGGCGATCAGGTTGACCGTCAACAGGTAGAGGAGCAGGATGAACCACCAGGAGTGGTACATGTCGAAGAAGCCGAGCTTGTCATACAACTGCAGCTTGGTCTGACTCAGGGAGTGGATGTACTCCTCGGGTATGTTGGGCACCTGGGGAATGACCGTGCCGATAATCGATGTTAACGCCAGCAGAATGAGAAGTGAAATCGAGAGTTTGAGGGAACAGAAAAAATCCCAGAGGGCTTGCAGAAAACCGCGTTCTTTGGTCGTCAAGTTGTTCTCCTGAATCATTAATGGTCTGATGCCGCTTACAGCATCAGCGCATTATATGCAAAACAGCGCAAAAAGGATAATTTAATTTTACTAATGCATTTTATGAGTAAGAAAAAGGGATAACAAGAATCCTGTTACCCCTTTTCCGTTGTTTCTGAAAGCTTGAAACGGATTACTTCTTGTGACACTCACCGCACTTGGTCGGGCCGGCCTTCTTCACTTCGTGGCAGCCTTTGCAGAGTTTGTGAGCAGCATCTTTGCCAAAACCCTCGATCTTGCCGGGGCCTTTCTCGTGGCATGCCTTGCAATCCTTCAGCGTTTCCTGATGCTTCTTGTGATTGAAGGTTACGTTGCCGTTTTTGGCCGGCAAGGAGATCGTGTCAGCAGCCATGGCGGCCACTGCGCAGATGAGCGTAAGCGCCATCGCAACAAAAATCTTCTTCATTGATTTCACCTCCTCCATCAGTAATGTAAACCGCGGCAAAGCTAATACACAACAGTGGCGTTGTCAAGAAAAAATGTCCCGTACCGCCTCTCCCAGTGCACGTTAACACGGATTAACTCTAACAACAACTTCCACTCCAACCCCTGCTTCGCTATGCTCGCGGTGGCACCCCCTCTTAGGATAAGAGGGGGCGGGGGGAGTTACGATATGCTGGGGGGTGTTAACCCCTCCCGACCTCCCCTTAAACTAAGGGGAGGATCGAGTTTTCGGCCTGCACAGTAGCGGTGGAAATTCACGGTCGGCTACCGGGAAGCTTGCAAAGCCTGGTCCTTCGCTTCCACTTCCAGTGCCATCTTTTCCCGGTGACTGACGAGGGCGTCGGCCAGGCCGGCATCGTGAAGCGCCAGCATCTGGATGGCGAACAGGGCAGCATTCTTGGCCCCCGCCTTGCCAATGGCCATGGTCGCCACCGGTATTCCCGCCGGCATCTGCACCATGGCATAGAGAGCATCGACACCGTTGAGCGACCCGCCGCCAATGGGGACGCCGATTATGGGAAGGGTGGTTTCCGCCGCGATGACCCCAGCCAGATGTGCCGCCATACCGGCGCCGGCAATGATCACCCTGATCCCCCGCCCTGCCGCGCCTGAAGCGAGTGCCGCCGTCTTATGGGGACAGCGGTGGGCCGACGATATCCTCATCTCATAGGAGACGCCGAATTCGGCCAGGACCTTTGCCCCTTCCTCCATGATCGGCAGATCGGAATCGCTCCCCATTACTATTAATACCAGTGGATTTGCCATTACAAACTCCTTTATGAGGCCGGGACTCGGGACCCGGAAAGCGTAATCCGTTACCGTTGAATGGTCACATTATTCAGATGTTGTTGTTATGAGTCCCGGATCCCAGGTCCCGGTTTAAGTTTTTACGAGTACCGGGTCCTGGATCACGAGTCCCGTCGAGTTTACCAGTTCCCGGGTCCCGGCTTTACAAGTCCCGGCCTAAAGCCTTCCCCCCGATATCCCTGCGATAGTGTACCCCTTCCCAGCTGATGGCGGCGACTCCCTGGTAGGCGCGATCGATCGCCTCCCGGACCGTTCCCCCCAGGGCGGTTACACCGAGGACCCGGCCGCCGCTGGTGACCGTTTCTCCTCCCTTGAGCGCCGTCCCTGCATGGAATACCACCACATCAGGAATTTGCGCCGCAGCATCCAGCCCACGGATCACATCACCTTTGCGGCATTCTCCCGGATACCCGCCGCTCGCCATGACGACGCAGACCGCCGCCCGGTCGTGCCAATCTATTGTTACCTGGCTGATGTCACCCTCGGCAACGGCAAGGAGGATCGGCACGATGTCCGATTTCATTCGCATCAGGAGGGGCTGGCATTCCGGGTCGCCGAAACGGGCGTTGAACTCCAGGGTCTTCACCTGGTCACCGTCGATCATCAGGCCGGCGTAGAGGACCCCCCGGTAGGGACGGCCCTCTGCCGCCATGCCGTCCACGGTGCGGCGCATGACTTCGACCATCGCCTTCTCGTGAATGGCCGGGGTTACTACCGGCGCCGGCGAATAAGCCCCCATGCCGCCGGTATTGGGGCCGGTGTCCCCATCGAAAACCGCCTTGTGGTCCTGGGCGCTCGCCAGGGGGATGATATTCTTCCCGTCGGTGAAGGCAAGGAACGACGCTTCTTCACCCTTCAGGAACTCCTCTACCACCACGCGGGAACCGGCCTCGCCGAAGGCATTCCCCGACAGCATGTCGGTGACCGCCTCAACCGCCTCGTCCCTGGTCTGGGCAATGATGACACCCTTTCCGGCCGCCAGTCCGTCGGCTTTGATGACGATGGGAACACCGAGCCGGTCGATGAAGGCTACTGCAGGCTCGACTGCGGTGAACACTTCGTAGGCAGCGGTCGGCACGTTGTATTTCTTCATCAGGTCCTTGGAAAAGGCCTTGCTCGCCTCGATCAGCGCCGCATTGCGCCGGGCGCCGAATATCTTCAGCCCGTACTCCTCGAACAGGTCAACTATCCCCAGGGAGAGGGGGATTTCCGGTCCGACGACCGTGAGATCGATGTTTTCCCGCCGGGCAAAGGCCAGAAGTCCCGGCAGGTCGTCCACCCCGATGGCGACATTCTCCGCCAGCAGGCCGATGCCGGGATTTCCCGGTGCGCAGTAGAGCTTCTCCACCAGGGGTGATTGGGCTATTTTCCAGACCAGCGCGTGCTCCCGCCCGCCGCTGCCGATAACCAGTATTTTCATAACAGCTCCTCTCAGTTATTCAACTGTGTGCCTGCCATACCACAAAAAGAGTGCAACTTCGTATTCCTATCCACACAACATACCTGCTCGCGCAAGGCTTGACATCCACATAAAACGTTATTGACCACTGCTGACAAATCGACAGCTGGAATCAATAAGACGCTGCAATCCTTGCGACTGGCGCAACCCATCGAGATCAGGGTCATGTCGCATATAGACACAATCTCGATAACCTGCAGCGACGGCTCGGCCCAGGTATTCGAGAGCAATCGCATTCTCCCCCTTGAGAGCCGCGTAAGCTCCCTGACCGTATAAGAGCTCTGCCGAGGATTTGCCGGCGGAAATAGCCCGGAGGTAGAATTCGTCCGCCGTTGCTGTCCGACCAAGATGCAGGTTGACATTCGCCATGGCAATGAGATTTTGAGGCAATCCCGGTCGAAGACTGTTTACCTTTGAGAACACTGTCTCTGCTCTTTTGAAATCTCTCTGCAAGTAAGCACTTACCCCGAGGTTCGTCCAGGCATCTGCAAGGTCTGGATACATCGTTACTTCCGACTCTAAATAGCCACGGGCTTTGGCAAATTCGCCACGCATCAGATGAAGGTAGCTGATGTTGTCCAAGGCATCTCGATACGTACGATCAAGAGCCAGGGCCTTTTCATAGGCAGCCAGAGCCTGACCCGCCTGATCCGGTTGCACGGCATTTTGCACTGCATTGCCAAGCCCGAACCAGGCTACCGTGCTTTCGGGTGCCTTCGCTACTGTATCAGTCCAGAGCGTCACCGCATCATACCAAACCTTTGAACGCTGGGCAGAAAGAACCGCCAGAACAACCATAATAAAACAAAGACCACCATGAAGTATGGTCTTGCCGTGACCGGCAAGAGCCGCATCGCATCGATCGACCAGCAGACCGAACACGATGCCGGCACCCACGAGCGGGAAATAAAGATAGCGGTCGTTCATCAGGGTTATAAGCGGAACAACCTGGGATACCGGCAATAATGCCACGAAAAAGGACCCTGCCCCGAGCATAAATAACCGGTCTCGACGACTGATCCTCCAGAGAACTGCAACCAGCGCAAGCAGAATCAGCAAGGCAAGGATCACCTGCCCATCAGGAGAGGTCTTAATGGGAGGCGTGTAGACGGCACTCAAACCGGCTGGCCAGATAAGGAGGCGCAGGTACGTGACGAACACCGGTAGCATGGTAAAAAGTGTCGCCCACGGCCCCCCCCCATGATAGCTGGTCATCCCTCCACCATATTCCGGTCGTTGGCTGACCAGCGCGATTCCAGCCACAACAGCCGCAGCCACAAGATAGGGAATCTTGTTGGCGATCCAATGCCGACGTCCTTCCCGGTCGATACAACTGAAATCATAGAGAAGGAAAACCACCGGCGCAACCACGGCTATCGACTTGGCAAGC
Source organism: Deltaproteobacteria bacterium (assembly GCA_021848385.1). Taxonomy (GTDB): domain Bacteria; phylum Desulfobacterota; class Desulfuromonadia; order Geobacterales; family Geobacteraceae; genus Geomobilimonas. The sequence continues at coordinate 14,088 of JAJZUQ010000018.1, read as the reverse complement.
AGGGCCGCTGCAAAAGCCAGCAATGACAATGCATATGCCCCTCTGCCGGTAGCGGCACGCCGGTAATGTATGTACCCCCTCCAAGAGAGAAGGAAAAAGAACATTGCCAAGAGGTTCTTGCGTTGGGATATCCAGGCCACTGACTCGACCTGAACCGGGTGGAGCATGAACAGCGCTGCCGCAAAAAAAGATCCCAATCGTCGACCGGTAATCGCAAACATCACGCCATATAAAAGCAGGGCGTTGAGGAGATGCAGGAGAATATTGCTGAAGATAAAACCGCTGGGGCTAAGCCCCCACACGCTGTAATCGAGCATGTACGACAACATCTGCACCGGAGCATAATTACCGACGTAAAACGTGCTGAAAACCGCCTTGACATGGGCAAACGTAAATCCATGGACCGCCTCGTTGGCAGTCACATACTTGTTATCGTCCCAATTGGAAAGGAACTGATGCCCGAGACTCGCCCCATAAACACCCCAACCGACCACGAATAAGATGAGGAGCGGCACCAGATGCGGTTTGATTCTGTCAAACGCCTGGATTTTCATTTATGAACCGGTGTGAGACTGTCCCATGAGGAAAGAGCCACCGTCAGTGCCGGAAATGGCGCATGGCCGTGAAGACCATGGCGATGTCATGCTCGTCGGCGGCGGCGATGACCTCCGCGTCCCGCATGCTCCCCCCCGGCTGGATGACCGCCCTGATCCCTGCCTCGGCCGCGTTGTCCAGGCCGTCCCGGAACGGGAAGAAGGCGTCGGAGGCCATGACCGCACCCTTCACCTCAAGTCCGGCATTCTCCGCCTTGATGGCGGCGATACGGGCCGAGTTGACCCGGCTCATCTGACCGGCGCCGACGCCGATGGTCATGCCGTCCCGGCCGTAGACGATGGCGTTGGACTTGACGAATTTTGCCACCCGCCAGGTGAAGAGGAGGTCGATCATCTCCTTCTCCGTCGGCTGCCGTTTGGTCACGACCTTCAGCTCACCGTGGAGGGAGAGGTCGACATCCTGGACCAGCAGACCGCCGTTGACCCGCTTCATGTCGAGGCGCTGCCCCGGCTCGGCCGACCATTGGCCACACTCCAGGAGCCGCACGTTTTTCTTGGCCGCCACCACCGCGCTGGCCGCTGCGGAAACCTTCGGGGCGATAATCACCTCTACGAACTGCCTCTCCACGATGGCCTGTGCCGTCGCCTCGTCCAGCTCGCCGTTGAAGGCGATGATTCCGCCGAAGGCCGATTCGGGATCGGTCTTGTGGGCACGGTCATAGGCCTCCAGCAGCGTCGAACCGATGGCCACACCGCAGGGATTGGCATGCTTGACGATGACACAGGCCGGCCCCTCGTTGAACTGCTTGACACACTCCAGGGCAGCATCGGTGTCGCCGATGTTGTTGTAGGAAAGCTCCTTTCCCTGGAGCTGGCGGGCGGTGGACACCGACGCCTCCTTCACATCCCGTTCCACGTAAAAGGCCGCCGACTGGTGGGGATTCTCGCCGTAGCGCATTCCCTGGGCCTTTTTGAACTGGAAGGTAAGGGTCGGCGGGAATTCCGCATCCTCCTCGCCGAGCTTTTTACCCAGCCAGTTGGAGATGGCACCGTCATAGGCAGCGGTGTGCTGGTAGACCTTCACCGCCAGGCGAAAATTGGTTGACGGCGCCACTGCGCCCCCGGAAGCTTTCATCTCGTCCAGCACCGTCCGGTAGTCGTTGTGGTCCACAACGACGGTCACGTCGGCGTTGTTCTTGGCCGCCGACCGGAGCATGGTAGGGCCGCCGATGTCGATGTTCTCGATGGCATCCTCCAGGGTGCACCCCGGCTTGGCCACCGTCGCCTCGAAGGGGTAGAGATTCACCACAACCATGTCGATCGGCTCGATGCCGTGGGCCTTCATGGTCGCCACGTGCTCGGGGTTGCCCCGCATGCCGAGGAGACCGCCGTGGACCTTGGGATGGAGGGTCTTGACCCGGCCATCCAGCATCTCGGGAAAACCGGTGAATTCCGAAACGTCCTTCACCGCCAGCCCCGCCTCGCGGAGCATTTTTGCGGTACCGCCAGTGGAGAGAATCTCCACGCCGAAAGAAGACAACTCCCGGGAGAATTCTACGATGCCGGTCTTGTCAGAAACGCTGATGAGTGCACGGGTAATCTTTGCCATGATCTACTCCTTTGTGTAATTAATTCCGCTTTGCATTCAGGATGACTCTAAAACCTCGGTCTTGGTGCCGGACAAACTCGGCACAGATGGGGCGACCACCAGGGTCGCCCCTACGCGTAAATGTCATCTTGAATGCAAAAGCGAATTATTGGGCAATCGAGAAGCATGTTTATGATTCATGCAGTGCGACCAGATAGGGCTTAAGGCGTGCCGTAAGTTCGGGAAACTGCTGCTCTGCACGCTCAAAAGTACGTAGAGCATTCTGCCTGTCCCCCATAAGAAAATAGGTTGTCCCCAGGTTGTACAACGCGAAGGAAAACCGGTTGTCACGTTCCAATGCCCGCTGGAAGGCCGAGATGGCCTTCGGGTATTCCTTCAACTCCCTGTAAACAACCCCAAGATTGTTGAGCGCATCCACATTCGCCGGATTGATGGCGAGACACTTTTCGTAATAGGTTGCTGCTTTGGGAAACCTCTCCAACTGTTTGTAAACGTTTGCCATATTGTAAAACAACTGCCAGCGAACAATTCCTCCCCGCTCGACAGCCTGATAATTTGTCAGTGCCTCGTCGAAGAAACCGAGCTGATCGAGTCTGAGCGCCAGTTTCAGGCGGGCCTCGACATCATCAGGTCTGGCGGCCACCTTGTTGCGCAACGGTGCAAGTTGTGGAGCAAGTTTTGCGCTGACTGCCGCAAGGTTATCGCTCGCTTGCTTCTTATACCCTGAAGCATCCAGGTCACGGACAAGCAACGCTTTATTATAGTTTACGGCAGCCTGCTCGTAGTTCCCCAGGCGCTGCTGCACATATCCAAGTGCGTACAGAGCCTTGAGCATCTTGTCGCTATAGTCAAGCGAAACCTGTAGATCATTTTTGGCAGCAACAAGGTCCCCCTGTTGCGCATGAACCATCCCCCGGTAATAAGCGATCAGGTATTCAAGAGAAACGTGGTTCCTGCCGCGGTCGAGAGCCGCGAACAGCTTGTCATTCTCACCGGCACCCCAATAAGTAGCGGCCAGATTGCCATAACCCTTCACCTGTTTTGGCGCAGTGCGGATATTGGCCGACCAGAGTGTCACATCTGACCTCCAGTCGCGGGTGCAGGCTATTGACTGGGCCGACCAGGCTGCTATCAAGACACATGCCGCATAGGGAGCAAACTGTCCCCATCTGACTGTTTTGAGGCGCTCGACGAATGTCGCCAGGCAGATGGCAAACCCAATTATCGGGAGGTAGGCATAACGGTCGGCAACCACCGGGTTGGTCGGGAAAAAGTGCATGACCGGCAGCAGGGTAATGATAAACCAGCAGAGAGAAAACCCGAGGAATGAAAAGCTCCGCCGCACCAGTATCGCCAGACAAGCCAGGCCTGCCAGAACCCCAAACGCTACAAGCACCCGCATTGACAGAAAGGACGTGGCCAGCACCGTGTCGTACTCGGCACTAAGGTTAACCGGTACCAGGAGTTTACCGAGATAGAACAGGGGGATCTGAAGGGCGACAGATAGTTTACCGGCTACGTCTGAAGCGCTGAACACCACAATACTCTCGTCGATTACCGCCGTGCGAGCACCTATTTCGCGGAATGCTACGAAGAAACAGGCTGCGAGAATGAAAAAGGGAACAAGGGACAGTACCCGCTGGCGCACACCCCTGCGACACACAACAATGGCGAGCAGCAACAATACGAGCGGCAGGCTAAGTGCGGTAGCCTTGGACAGGAAGGCAGCCAGACAACTCAGCAGGGCGCCGGTATAGGCGAGCCGTCCCCCCGCACGGAGATACCGCACATAGAAAAGGCAGGCCAGCAGAAAGAACCAGCCGGAAAGAAGCGTGTTCCGGCAGGTTATGAAATTCACCGCCTGGACCTGGAGAGGGTGCACTGCAAAGGCCAGCGATGCAAGAAGCGGTGTCAGTCTGGAGGCGAAAGAACTATCTTCGTCTGCCGGGCTGAGGATGGTAACCAGCTGTGCCATAAGCAGATAGACTGCACCGGCATTCGCCAGATGCAGCAGGAGGTTGGTCAGATGGAACCCCCAGGCACGTTCGCCCCAGAGCAGATAGTCCAGGCCATAGGACATATCCCGCAACGGAAGGTATTCCACACCGTTTGCCAGGGAAAACCACATGTGGTACAGGTCGAACTCTTTGTAGACCTTTTTGCCGATAAAAAAAAGGTTGTCATCCCAGACGAAACCGTTGCGGAGTGAACCTGCAAATACGGCAATGGTGACAATGGCAAGGAACGCCATCTGGAGCAGATTCCGTTTTTTCAGTTCCATTATGCAATCCTGCTAAGGTGGTTAAGAATAATGCTGCGAGGGAAAATTCATCTGGTCGAGAAAGTGCTTCTCAAAGGCAGGGGTGCCGGAGAGGGGGATGACCCGGATGTTCTCCGCCAGGCGTGCCACCCGGTCGAAACCATCGGGTGATGCGAGCGCACGCTCCACCCCCCGGAGAGCTCCCTCCCGGACAAAACTAGCAACTTTTACCATGTTTTCGGTGAAAATTCCAAGGTTTTTTAGACACAAGGGGGAGAGTTCGGCACCGAAGGAACCGGTCAGGACCACGTCCCGGATGGCGGCGCACCGTATACCCGCCCGTTCGCAGAGGACCTCCATGCCGGCCCGGATGGCACCCTTGGCTAGCTGCACCTGACGGATGTCCTCCTGGGAGAGATAGACCGTGGTCCGGGCATCCCGGTAGAGGACGAAGACGAACTGGCCGGCTACAACCTCCACCCGGTTGGCCAGGTTGGAAGGGATCTCCGCAGGGGTTAGGAGCCGGCCACTAGGATCGATGACACCGGCCTGCAGGAGTCCGGTGATGGCCTCGATCACACCGGATCCGCAGATTCCGGAAGGGGTGTCTCCACCAATGACGGACAGTTCCAGCCGGTCTCCGGTTATGAGCACCCGGTGAATGGCACCTGCCAGGGCGGCCATGCCGCAGGCAAGGTTCCCCCCCTCGAAGGCGGGGCCGGCGGCCGCCGAGGTGGCCACTATCTTTTCTCCCACCTGGAGCGCCAGTTCGCCGTTGGTACCGAGGTCGAGGTAGAGACGTGCTGCGTGCTGCGTACTATGTCCAACATCCTCACCGGCTCCGTAGAGGAAGGCCACCAGATCGCCACCGACAAAACCGCCCGGGAGGGGGAAGATGAACGCCGGCAGCGCCACGTCCCATCCCATCTCTCGCGTCGAGATAGTGCGACCGGCGGTGAAGAGCGGCCGATAGGGGGGGAAGGCGAGAGATTCCACCGGCAACCCGAGAAGGAGATGCTCCATGGCCGGATTGCCGGCGATGGCGATGCGGGTCAGGTCATCAGGGGTGGCGCCGGCCTCGCCGAGCAGTTTCTCGACCAGATCGGCCAGAGCCCCGTTGACAAGGGTGGCCATATTCCGTCGATTATCGGCAGAGGCGTGGGCCGCATCAAGGCGGCTGATCACGTCGGCGCCATAGAGCCGCTGGGGGTTGAGGCTGCCGGCCATGGCAAGGCGTCCGCCGGTGGTCGTATCCAGGAGGGACGCAGCGATGGTGGTGGTACCGAGATCGATGGCGACGGCAAGGCGTCTAGGCGATGACAATTGGGTGTTCCCCACGGGACAGCACATCGCCGATAGCGACGGCAAAACAGCACCGTTCGGCGGCGATGGACAGAAAGCGCTCGGCGGCCGCAGGATTCAGGGAGATGAGGAGCCCACCCGAGGTCTGGGGATCGAACAGGGGGAGAAGAGCATCAGTCAACGCACCCGCCACGAACGGAGCATAATAGTCCCGGTTCCGGTAGCAGCCGGCAGGGACGAGCCCGTCGGCTATCAGCGCCCCTACACCAGCCATGACCGCCACCCGCCGGCGTTCCAGCCGGATGGTGACACCGGCCTCATCGGCCATCCCGGCGGCATGGCCAATGAGGCCGAAGCCGGTCACGTCGGTGGCGGCACTCGCTCCGCATTCCAGCATGATCTCCGCCGCGACGGCATTAAGCGTCGTCATCCAGCGGACCGCCTCGGCCGCCACATCTGCCGGTGCCAGGTCCGCCTTTATGGCGGTGGTGACGATGCCGGTTCCCAGGGGTTTGGTGAGAATGAGCAGGTCGCCGGGGCGGGCGGTGGAGTTGCGCACGATCCGGTCCGGATCGATGGTGCCGGTGACGGCCAGCCCGTACTTGAGCTCATCGTCCTCAACGGTGTGCCCTCCAACAAGACAGGCACCCGCCTCCCGCATAGCCGCCTGGCCGCCGGCAAGGATCTCCGCCAGCACCGTCAGCGGCAGGGCACAGGCGGGGAAAAAGGCGAGGTTCATGGCAGTAACCGGCCTTCCCCCCATGGCATAGACATCGGACAGGGCATTGGTGGCGGCAATCCGGCCGAAGATGAACGGATCGTCCACCAGGGGGGTGATGATGTCGGTGGTCTCCACCAGGGCGAGCCTCTCCCCCAGCCGGTAGACCCCGGCGTCGTCGGCAGTCTCCATCCCAACCAGCAGGGCCGGATCGGCAACCCGTTCCAACCCGCGCAAAGCGTCTTCCAGACCCGCCGGGCCCAGTTTAGCCGCTCAGCCGGCCGCTTTCACCATTGCGGTGAGTTTGATCTTCTGTCTGGTCATAAATCCTTGGGAACCTTATTGCCACTTGTAACAGAGTTCAAAAAACCAGAACAACACGCACGAAAAACCTGAAAAACATCGGGGACGCGGAAAAATCGAAAAAATCAGGATAACTGCGGTTTCAAGCCAAAAACCAAAATCCGGAGTTTAATTGCCGTTTTCAAAAAAATGCCACTGATTCCGGTTAATCCGCTATTTTCGTTTTGATCCGCGTCCAGTTCGATTTTTCGCTTAACAAACGTAGGTGCATTATCGTGAAGCGTTGAGGTAGATGCGCGGCACCCGCTTGCTGATGCCGCAGAATATCTCGTAGGGGATGGTGCCTGCCTTCTCAGCCAGCTCTTCAGCATGGATGCAGTTGCCGTTGCCGTCGCAGCCGAGAAGGGTCACCTCGTCCCCCACCGCCACCCCGGGGATATGGGTAACGTCGAACATGATCCAGTCCATGCAGACCGTCCCGACCACCGGCGCCCGCTGGCCGCGGATGAGGGCTTCGCCCTGGTTGGTGAGGCGCCGGTTGTACCCATCGGCATACCCCACCGGCACGCTGGCGATGAGCCGGCGATCTGTAGCGGTATAGCGGCGGGCATAGCTGATACTGGTGCCCGGATCGACCCACTTGAGCATGGCGACCCGGCTTTTCAGGCGGAGCACCGGCTTGAGATCCAGCTTGCCGGCAAAATCGGCGGAGGGGAGCGCACCATAAAGGACGATGCCGGGGCGAGCCAGGTTGCAGAAGGGAAGCTTCTGGCTGAAAATGGCGGCACTGTTGGCGATATGCACGTAGCGGGGAGTAAAACCCTGGCCATGAGCCTCCGCAAGGGCAGCCGCAAACAGCCCCGCCTGCCTGCCGGTATAATCGCAGCCGGCCGCGTCCAGTTCGTCGGCGGAGGCAAAGTGGGAAATAATCCCTTCAACGTCCAGATGGGAAAGACCCTTGAGTTCCCGGAAGAAGGAGCCCGCCTCGGCAGCGGGAATCCCGAGCCGTCCCATGCCGGTGTCGATCTTCACATGGACCCGCGCCTTGCGATAGAGCCTGCCGGCGGTGTCGTTGAGGGCCCGTGCCTGCTCGATATTGAAGAGAGATGTGGAAAGGTTGAAACCGACACACTTCTTTTCCTGCCCCGGATAGATGCCGCCAAGGAGGAGAATCGGCCGGTCGATGCCGCTTTTGCGCAGCTGAATCCCTTCGGCCAGAAAGGCCACGCCGAAAGCGGTCACCCCGAGGGATTCCAGTTCGAGAGAGATATCCATGAAGCCATGGCCATAGGCGTCCGCCTTGACGATCGCCAGAATGCCGCGGTCAGAGGGAATTGCGTTGCGGACCTGGCCAAAGTTGTACCGGAGCGCCGCGAGGTCGATTTCCGCTATGGTGGGGCGACTGTCCATGATGAGTCCAATTATGAATTTTGAATGTTGAATTTTGAATTATGCGTTTTGGACTTGCCGGACCCCAATCCCCGGCTTCCGGTTTTCGAGTCCCGAGTCCCGAGTCCCGGCCTTTTTTACCACTTATCCCCCGTTCCTGTAAAGGCAAAAACCGGAAAATCCATTGACTTATGGGGAAAAATCCCGTAGTCTGCAACGCTACAATCGATAGCCAGCTGGGGGAGTTCGCACGAACTGAGATGAGGCCTTCGGCCTCAAACCCTTTGAACCTGATCCGGTTTGCACCGGCGTAGGAAAGCGGCCCCCATTCACTGACTGTTGGCAGTGGAAAGCCGTGAACATTACTGTCGCGGCTTTTTCGTTTTTTTCAGCCCGCTTTTTTCGAGACGCATATGAAGCGCAACCAGGATTTTCTCAAGCTCGTGGTGGATCGAGAGGCTACCGAAAACCGGGTCACCGGGGTATACCTCGTCACCGACCACGGGAACCGCCTGACCGAAAGGGTGCGGGAAGCAGTTGCCGGCGGCATCTCCGTGCTCCAGTACCGGGACAAGGAGCGGGACGCGGCTGCCAAAGCCGCTATGGGAAGGGAACTGCGTGATATCTGCAAATCAGCAGGGGTTACCTTCATCATCAACGACGACGTGCAGCTGGCCAAAGAGCTTGACGCAGACGGCGTGCACCTGGGGCAGGAGGACGGCGACCCGGCAGAGGCCCGGCGCATCCTGGGACCCAAAAAACTCATCGGCGTCTCCACCCACAATCTGGAGGAAGCGCAACGGGCGGAAGCGACCGGCGCCGACTACATAGGTTTCGGCGCCATGTATCCGACCGGAAGCAAGGATATCGAGCACCTTGCCGGCCCGGAAACCCTGGCAGCCATCAGGCCGCACATCGGCATTCCCATCGTCGCCATCGGCGGCATCAACCGGGACAATGGATGCCGTGTCATCGACAGCGGCGCCGATGCAGTTGCCGTCATTTCCGGGGTACTCGGGCAGAAGGAACCGGCCCTGGCCGTCGCCGAACTCGCCCTCCTCTTCAACCGGAAGTCCCCCATGCCGCGCGGCTCAGTGCTGACCATCGCCGGCAGTGATTCGGGAGGGGGCGCAGGCATCCAGGCCGACCTGAAGACTATTACCCTCCTCGGCAGTTACGGCGCTTCGGTCATTACCGCCCTTACCGCCCAGAATACACGGGGTGTGTCCGGCATCCACGGCATTCCTGCCGAGTTCGTCGGGAAGCAGCTCACTGCGGTCCTGAGCGACATCCCGGTGGACGTGGTCAAGACCGGCATGCTCTCTTCAGCGGAGATCGTCGAAGAAGTGGCGGACCGGCTCCAGGAATTTGGACGGCTCATCGTGGTGATTGACCCGGTAATGATCGCCAAGGGAGGGGCCAGCCTCATCGACGCCACCGCCGTCACGACCCTGAAAACGCAGCTTCTCCCCCTCACCTACCTCCTCACCCCCAACGTGCCGGAGGCGGAAAAGCTGACAGGGCTTTCCATCATGGACGAAGCGGGGATGGAAGAAGCTGCCCGGCGCATTCATCAGCTGGGGGTCCGTAACGTACTGGTCAAGGGGGGACATCTCCCCGACGGAACGGCAGTGGACATCCTTTTTGACGGCAGCGGCTTCACCCGCTACCCGACCCCCCGCATCCTGACCAAGAACACCCATGGCACCGGCTGTACCTTCGCCTCCGCCATCGCCACCTTCCTCGCCCAGGGGGAACCGCTCCCCACGGCAGTTGCCCGGGCAAAGGAGTTCATCACGGCCGCCATAAAACTCGCCCAACCCCTGGGGAAGGGGCATGGGCCGGTGAATCATTTTCTCGCTGCACAGCAGGGACTAGGGACTAGGGACTAGGGACTGGGGACTGGGGACGAGAGGACTGCAGTGTTTTTACTAGCCCCTAGCCCCTCGTCCCTAACCCCTCATTAGATATGAATTTGAGAAGGAGTTTGACCATGTTGAAAACACAGCTTGATTACGCCCGGAAGGGGATCATTACCGACAAGATGAAAGAGGCGGCCCTGGCCGAAGGGGTATCCCCCGAGTTCATCCGCGATGGCATCACCGCCGGCAACATCATCATCTGCCATAACGTGAAACATGGCAACGGCCGTCCCCTTGCCGTCGGAAAGGGGCTCCGCACCAAGGTGAACGCCAACATCGGCACCTCCGCCGACGATCTGGACATCAGCAAGGAACTGGAAAAGGCACGCACGGCGGTACATCACGGCGCCGACGCCATCATGGACCTCTCCACCGGCGGCCCGGTGGACGAAATCCGCCGCGCTATCATCGCCGAGACCAACGCCTGCATCGGCACCGTCCCCCTTTACCAGGCGGCCCTCGATGCCGTCCGGACCAAGAACAAGGCCATCGTCGACATGAGCGTGGACGACATCTTCGCCGGGGTCATCAAGCACGCCGAGGACGGGGTGGACTTCGTCACCGTCCACTGCGGTGTGACCCGGAGCACCGTGGAGCGGATGAAGAACGAAGGACGGATCATGGACGTGGTCTCCCGCGGCGGTGCATTCACCGTGGAGTGGATGGCTTACAACAACAAGGAAAACCCGCTGTTCGAGCACTTCGACCGGCTGCTGGAGATCGTCCGGGAGTACGACATGACCCTGTCGCTGGGTGACGGTTTCCGCCCCGGTTGCCTCGCCGACGCCACCGACCGGGCACAGATCCACGAGCTGATCATCCTCGGCGAGCTCACCCAGCGTGCCCAGGCAGCGGGGGTGCAGGTGATGATCGAGGGACCGGGACACGTTCCCCTCAACCAGATCGAGGCCAACATCCTGCTGCAGAAGCGGCTCTGCCACGGGGCGCCCTTCTATGTCCTGGGACCGCTCGTCACCGACATCGCTCCCGGCTACGACCACATCACCTGCGCCATCGGCGGGGCCATCGCCGCCGCGGCCGGTGCCGACTTCCTCTGCTACGTGACGCCGAGCGAGCACCTGCGGCTCCCGACCGTGGAAGACGTGCGCGAGGGGGTTATCGCCTCCCGCATCGCCGCCCACGCCGCCGACATCGCCAAGGGGGTAAAGGGTGCGATGGAGAAGGACATCCGGATGGCAAAATGCCGGAAAAAGCTCGACTGGGAGGGGCAGTTCGACATGGCCCTCGATCCGGAGAAAGCACGGCGGCTCCGGGCCGAATCGGGTGTCGCCGACCACGGCGCCTGCACCATGTGCGGCGAGTTCTGCGCCTATAAGTTGATGGACGACGCCATGGACAAGCAGGTAGCCAAGGGGTAAAACCGGTAGCAATGGCTTTATAAAGTTGACTCATCGGGAAAAATACGCTAGAAAATAACGGCCGGTTTTTCGGCACTGCATGTCATGCCATCTTAGCTCAGTTGGTAGAGCAATTGATTCGTAATCAATAGGTCACCAGTTCGATTCTGGTAGATGGCTCCAAGAAAGACAAGGCTTCACGGGTTATCCCCCTGAAGCCTTTATTTTTAAATATTGAGCATGCAACCTTAAAGGTGGTAATAGTCCCAGGAGGACGCAACGGGATGTACGATTTCAGCCGCTGCAAACTGTGCGCATCAAACGCCGCCAAGCCTGAATACAAACTGAAAAAGGCCACGGTCTACGCGTGCGCCGCGTGCGGATTTCATTTCATCGACCACCTGGACAGCATGCCGTCCGGGCTCCCGGACGAAACCACCAAGGACCTGGACCGGAAGGCGTGGGACTATATCGAAGGGAAGCTCCCTGCCAACGGGAATCAGCTCCGGAAAGACCTGCTCCTTGTCAAGCGCCACCTTTCGTTGTCGGGAGCGGACTGCCTCGACATCGGTGCCGGCGCCGGAATGTTTGCCCATCTCCTTGCCGAAGCGGGGGCTTCAGTCCATGGTATCGAACCGCAAGGTATCTTCCGGGAGTTTGCCCGGCTAAAGTTCGGCATCGAACTGAACGGCGAGACCATCGATGCCCGGCACTGGCAGAAGGGTTTCGCGGGCTTTTTCGATGTCGTCACCCTCTGGGATGTTCTCGAGCATGTCAATTTCCCCGCAGAGACCCTGCGGAACGCCTATAACGTCACCAAGCATGGTGGCTGGCTGTTTCTCGATACACCACGCCGGGATGCGCTGTTTTACCGTGTCGGCGAATGGTCGTATCGCGTAAGTGGCGGCGCGAATCCCCTCTTTCTCGAATCCCTCTATTCCCCCCTCCCCTTTCGCCACAAGCAGATATTCACCCTTCGACAGTTGCTGCAGCTCGTTGAAACGATCGGCTTCTCCGTCATCAGCGTTAATTCATCCCTGTTCCGCCCGCACAACAAGATTGTACTCGTTTGTCGAAAACCGTAGGATCACTTCCGCTTCACCCGGAATCCCGCCCGTTCCAGGGCGCCCAGGTCCAATCCTCCCGTTGACTCCGCCGTCAGCGCCTTCTGCTCTCCGGCCGCTTTCGGTCGCGGCGGTCGTTCCTTCTGCACCGCCCCGCCCGGTTCGGCCTCCTTGATGGAAAGGGCGATCCGCTTGCGCTGCACATCGGCCGAAAGGACCTTCACCTTCACCACATCCCCCACCCGCACCGCATCGTTGGGATCCTTAATGAAACGGCTGGCCAGATGACTGACATGCACCAGCCCGTCCTGGTGCACCCCGATGTCCACAAAGGCCCCGAACGCGGTCACGTTGGTCACCACCCCCTGGAGGATCATCCCCTCCTTCAGATCGCCGATCACGCGGATGTCGTCGCGGAAGGAAGCGGTCTCAAACTGCTTGCGCGGGTCGCGCCCCGGCTTCTTCAGCTCATCGACGATGTCGCGCAGGGTCGGCAGCCCCACCTGGTCAGTCACGTAGCGCTTGAGATCGATTCTGGCTGCCAGTGCCGGGTCGCCGGTCAGCTGTTCCAGGGTCGCCCCCAGGTCAGCTGCCATGGCCTCGACTACTGCATAGCGTTCGGGGTGCACAGCGCTGTTGTCCAGCGGGTGTTTGCCGCCGCGGATACGGAGAAAGCCTGCCGCCTGCTCGAACGCCTTGGCCCCGAAGCGCGGCACCTTGAGCAGCGACTTCCGGGTGGGGAAGGTGCCGTTCTCATTGCGGTAAGCGACGATGGCCTTGGCCAGGGACTGCCCCAGGCCGGAGACGTAGGAAAGAAGCGCCCACGAGGCGGTATTGAGATCGACTCCCACGAAATTGACGCACGACTCCACAACATCGTCCAGCGCCTTTTTGAGCATGGTCTGGTTGACGTCGTGCTGGTACTGGCCGACGCCGATACTCTTTGGATCGAGCTTGACCAGCTCGGCAAGGGGGTCCTGCAACCGGCGGGCGATGGAGATCGCTCCGCGCACGGTCAGGTCCAGGTCGGGGAATTCCTCGCGGGCGATATCCGAAGCCGAATAGACGCTGGCCCCGGCCTCGCTCACCATCACCACCGGCACGTTCTTCCCCGCCCCAGTCAGGGTCTCCCTGGCGAACAGTTCCATCTCCCTGCCGGCCGTGCCGTTGCCTATGGCGATCATCTCGATGGCGTGACTGTCCAGAAGCCGCAGAAATTCCTTTCTCGCCTGGGGCACACGCGACTCGCCGGTATGGGGATAGATGGTCACATGCTCCAGGAAACGGCCCGTGGCGTCCACGGCCGCCAGCTTGGAGCCGGTGCGCAGCCCAGGGTCGATCCCCAGCACCCGCTTCCCTCCCGCAGGCGGAGCCAGGAGCAGGTTGCGCAGGTTCCGGGCGAAGATCCCGATGGCGGCTTCGTCGGCCAGATCCCTGGCCTGGAGCCGTAGCTCCCCCTCGATGGAGACGGCGATCAGCCGCTTGTAGGCGTCCTCGGCCACCTTCTCCAAAAGCGGCATGAAGATGCTCTCCCCCCGCACCAGTCGTCCCTTCAGCCCGGCAAGAATCTCCTCAACCGGCGCCAGGATGGAAAGAAACAGCACCTCTT
>JAJZUQ010000017.1 GCA_021848385.1 Deltaproteobacteria bacterium | reverse complement strand
TAACAACGTTTCACCCTGCTCGTGACGGTAAGCTATTCGACGTAAAAATGGGAATTCTGGGTTAGCCGGACAGTGGGGATGGTTTTCCTGCCAGGGAGGGCAAAGAAGCCTATGCGGGGAGAGCTTGTCGTTTGGTGCGTTCGGCAAGGCGCCGGAAATACTCATGGCGGCACCAGTTTTCCACCTCGACCATTGACCGGAAGGCTTCTGCAAAATCCCGGCAACCGGTGGTGAATACCCCATGACCGTACACGAGTGCCCGGCCGGACTCGCCAATAACCGGCGGCACCCGCTTTGCCAGCCCCCCCGCGCCGATCTCCCCCGCTACCACCGGCGTTCCTCCGAGATAGCGTACGTACGGGCAGTCACGCCAGCAGTCCGCGATCTCGCACTCTTCCCGATCGCACTGCATGCTCATCACCACGGAAAATTTCGGATGGCCATGGAGAATAACCCGGGCATCGCCGGTTTCATAAATACGGCGGTGGGCCGCCAGCTCACTGGAAGCGGTAATGCCGGTGGTTGAGGTCGGTGCGAAGGGAACCGGGTCGATACAGCCGTCAAGCTCGTCGAGACTGGCCGCAGTCTGGGAGATGTAGATCGTGTCGTCGCTGCGGCAGGAGATGTTGCCGAAAAAGGAGTCCACCAGCCCCCGCTCAACGGTGTAGCGCCCCACCGTTGCCACCTCGGCAAGGATGGCGGCGGGGTCGGTCAGCGGTCCGGTTCGAAAAACCAGCCCATCGGCGGTAAGCGGCCTGAGCCAGTCGTTCCGGAATCCATCAAAGGCCGCACGCTCGCCGGGAAGCAGAAAACCGTCGGCGAGCAGGTCCTGCAGGTATTTGACGAATGCGGCATGGAACACGGAAGAGTAGTTGATATAGGCCTGCTCCACCGTCACCGCACCGACGGCGACGATCCCAACCCCTTCCACGATGACCCCTTTGCGGTTTCCCAGCAGGCGGGCAAGGAGTTCCGGACCGCCGGCCGCATATTCGCTCTTGCGGAGAAAGGGAATGTCGTGGAGAAAGGTGCGGGTTTCGGTGTCGCGGGGAACGATGCATGATTCCCCGGAAGAGGTCCGTCGCACGAGGAATTCGGCAAAGGGGAGAGATGGACGGGCAGCCACCAGGGCGAGTGCATTGAGACGACCGAGCACGTCTCCCGCCAGTCGCGCACATTCAGGCTCGCCGGAGGTCAGCAGCGTATCGTCCTGGGCGGCAAAGGCTATCCGGTCGCGCAAAGCCGAGCGGTCGGCAACGAGCTTGTTCGTGTATTTGGCAATCTGATCCATCATGGCTGGCGCACCAGGAAGCCGGGATCAGAGAACGTCCCCTTCGACGTCAGCCCTCTGATCCGGTAGTACTTCTGCAACTCTTCATCGAAGCGGGCACGGTCGATTGCCGGGACCTCTATGCCGTCACCGCTGGAACCAGGTTCGGCGTAGAACCGTTCGGGAAGTCGGTCGTCGGCCACCGTAAAACCGTTGTCGCAGTTGTAGAACCGTTCCGTGAGATAGATTCGTTCGCCGATCTCCCTGAGTGACTGGGGGGAGTACTCCATGCCGGTGGCGGCGGAGAGGAGCTCGGCATACTCCTCCAGCGTCGCGCCCAGGAAGGCGAAGGTGCATGCCATGAGCGAATCCACGGCGGCGTTGGTGTCCTCGGCAATCTTTATGATGCGGGCCTTGCCAGAGAAGGAAAAACGGTCAGTCGCCACCGGCTTGCGAAGAATCTCGTGGGAGATGGGATAGGCTCGCAGATGGCAGCCTCCCCGGTTGCTGGTACAGTATGCCAGTGCCATGCCATAGGCGCCGCGTGGATCGTAGGCGGGCAGCTCCAGGGATTTGACGCTCATGGAAAGACCCGGGTTCCCCAACTGTTCGGCAACCCGGCGCGAGCCACGTGCCAGAATCTCTCCATCCCCCCGCCGGTAGCCGATATCGGCCAGGAGGCCGGGAAGCTCATCCGGCGTCGGTAAGCGACCCTTCCCCTCTCCCCAGGCGGAGAGGGTCGCGCCAGCAGAGATGGCATCAAGGCCGAGTTCAGTGCAGATGGTGTTGGCGCGAACAATGGCGGGAAGGTCCGCAATGGCGTTAAGCGCTCCGAAATGGGAAACGGCATCGTACTCCGGCAGCTGCTCTCCCCGGGGTGTTCTCTTCAGGCACTGGATCGGGCAACCGTAGCATCCATCCTTTTGCGCCTGATACTCACGACGGATCGCCGGCCCCGAATAGTTGCAGGATTCGGCAAAATACGTCCGTCGGAAGTTCTCCGTGGGGACCATGCGGCGCTGACGTATCAGGTCCACCAGGGCCGGCGTCCCGTACTCGGCGATTCCCAGTTCGCCAAAGATGACCGGCGATGCCCGGAACAGGCGCATCACATCCTGACAGGCATGCTCAAACCGTTCAGGGTCGGCAATGGGGACGGTTCGGGCGCCGTTCACCACCACAGCCTTGAGGTGTTTGTGTCCCATGACCGCGCCGAGCCCCCCCCTACCCCCTCCATCCCCCCCATCCATCATGATGCTGGCAAAGAGGACGCCGTTCTCACCCGCCGGACCGATAGCGGCAACGCTACCCGCGCCGGCCAGGGAGGCAAAGGTTTCGGGAACCGTTTTCCCCCATAGCGCGTCAGCCGGCACCAGCTCGGTCTTGTCACCGCTGATACAGAGTACCACCGGCCGGGGACTGGCACCGGTTATGACGAGGGCATCCAGCCCCGCGCTCTTGATGCTCCAGGCGAAGCGCCCACCGACCGGACAGTCGCAGATTGTCCCCGTAAGGGGTGAGCGGGAAACCACCGACAGGCGGGCGGATGTAGGAGCGGAGGTACCACAGAGAGGGCCGGCAGCGAAGACAAGCGGTATCTCAGCCGCAAAAGGATCGAGGGTGTGAAAACCGCGCATGAGCCGCACCCCCAGGCCGCGTCCCCCCAGGTAGGCATGGAGAAGCTCGGCGGGAAGAGTTTCGCGCCAGATGCGGCCGCTCGTCAGATCGACCTTCAGAATTGTGCCGGTCCAGCCGTTCATTGTCCATCAACCTCGAAGGGCCGCCGTAAGGCAGCCCCGAGTAAAACCCCACATCCATTTACGGCTAGAGGTACTCTTTCCGTCCCTGCCGTTCCAGTTCCTCGACAACCTTCTTCACATCCTGCGCCCTTTCCTTGGGGCAGACCAGCAACGCATCGGGACAGTCGACCACCACCAGGTCGTGCACGCCGATCAGGGCTGCCACCTTGTCATTGCCGTACACCAGGCAGCCGGTGGCATCGATGGTCACCAGCTGCCGGGTGTTGATGGCCAGATTACCGTTAGCGTCCTGGGGCATCACCTCCGGCAGGGCGTTCCAGCTTCCCACATCGCTCCAGCCGAAATTGGTCGGAATGACCATCACGTTTTCCGTCTTCTCCATCACGCCGAAATCGATGGACTCAGAGGCAACGTCCTGGTAAAGCCTTGCGATCTGGGGTCTGAGATCTTCCGGGGCCCAGACGTCCGCGGTGAAGGTAAGGTCGGCCAAACGAACGGCGAGCGACGGCATGTGGGCCAGTATCTGATCGAGGATGACATCGGCCCGCCAGACGAACATGCCGCTGTTCCAGTAGAAATTCCCCGCAGCCAGGAATTCCAGGGCCTTGGCCAGCGGAGGTTTCTCCACGAAGCGGCGCACCGGATAGGGACCGCTCCCCCGCATCTCCTCCTCCGCCTCGATGTAGCCGTAGCCGGTCTCGGGACGGGTGGGGACGATGCCCAGAGTGACAAGATACCCGTTCAGGGCGGCCTCCCGTGCCGCGCGCAACGCGTCGCGGAACCCCTCTTCGTCGGCAATGTAATGGTCGGCAGGCAGCACCACCATGAGCCCGGTCGGATCGTGGGCGGCTATGATGGTCGCCGCCAGCCCTATGGCCGGCGCGGTGTTACGCCCTACCGGTTCCGCCACGATGTCGATGCGGACAGCCTGCTGGTATTCTTCAAGCTGCCGCGCGGTCTCCTGCGACTGCAGGGCATTAGTCACGATCAGGAGCCGCTTCGGCTTCAGCGGCAGAACCCGTTCGACAGTCCGCTGCAGCATGGATTTCCCCCCGAGCACGGACATGAGCTGCTTGGGGGAATGCTGCCGCGACAGCGGCCAGAACCGGGTGCCGGACCCGCCGGCTAGAATGACGATATACATGGGAAGAACCTCCTTATCGCTGCTCGTGGCGGGGACATGACGGCTGCGTGAAGAGAACTGACGGGATTGGGGCGGAGAAAGGGTGCATGGTTGCGCAGAAACGTTTCAAGGCAACCGTCACGGCTCCGGCTCCGCCGTTACCCGCTGGTAATCGTCCTGGTAGCGGACGATATCGTCTTCGCCCAGGTACTCACCACTCTGCACCTCGATAATGATGAGGGGGATGAGCCCCGGGTTTTCCAGCCGGTGGGATTTCCCCATGGGGATGAAGGTCGATTCGTTGACGTTGACCATGAACTCCCGGTCATCGCAGGTCACCCTGGCGGTACCGGAAACGACTATCCAGTGCTCGCTGCGGTGGTGGTGCATCTGCAGCGACAGCCGCTGGCCGGCAAGCACCTCGATCCGCTTGATCTTGTAGCTCTTGTTTTCCTCGAGGACCGTGTAGGTTCCCCATGGGCGTTCGCCACGCTCCAACTTCATTATCGGACTCCTTGGCAGAGATTCGTCCTAAGAACGGCAGTTGGATACTGCCGGAAGGAGTACATGAGGGCTATTTCGTCGTAATTCTTGGCGAAATGAAGCGTCCGCAGCCGATCCTGTCTGAACCCGCAGGGTGAGTTGATCGGATGCAGCGTAATGAGCCTGGAATCACAGAAATAGTCCTTTAGTACAAGTGCAGGCAGTGTTCAACTGCCGAATATAGATTCATTCAGACTGTATCTAATCGATATGTGCAGCCTGACACCCTTACATCATGGGACTACTGCCTGCCCCGCAGTTCCAGGTACTGCCGGAGCGCCCCCCGCCACGGTTGCGGCTGAAAACCGGTGTCCCTGATCAGCTTGCCACAGTCGAGCACGGAATAGAGCGGCCGGGGGGCCGGCCGGCCAAGCTCCGCCGTGGTCATGGGCTTCACCGTAATGGGCAGGCCTGCATCAGCAAAGATGGCGCGGGCGAAGTCGTTCCAGGAGCAGGCATCGGCGTTGGCCGCATGGTACGTTCCGCGGCACCCCTTCTCCAGCAGGGCACGGATGGCCAGACTGAGGTCCATAGTCCAGGTGGGAGAACCGACCTGATCGTCCACCACCGCCAGTTCATCCTTTTCCCCCGCCAGGCGCAGCATGGTCTCGACAAAGTTCTTGCCATGCAGTCCATAGAGCCACTGGGTACGGACCACCAGGTGGTCAGGGTTCACGCGGGCGCTCTCCTCGCCGGCCAGTTTCGAAATGCCATACATGCTGAGAGGGCCGGTCGGGTCGTCCTCGACCCAGGGGGAGTTTTTGCTGCCGTCGAATACGTAGTCCGTACTCACCTGCACCAGGCAGGCACCGATCTGGCTGCTCACTTCGGCAAGGTGCCGCACCCCCGTACCGTTGACCGCCAGGGCAAGGTCCCGGTTCGTCTCACAGCCATCAACATCCGTATAGGCGGCGGCATTCACCACCACCCGCGGTTTCAGGGTCAGGAGGACCTTGCGCACCGATTCGCCGGAGGTGATATCGATCTCCTCGATGTCCACCCCGCGCACATCCCCCGGCAGCACCCGCAGGAGGTCCTGCCCCAGCATCCCCTTTGCACCGACAACGAGAATCATCTCTTTATTTCCCCCATGTGAGACTCCTATCAAATGAGACCTTGAGCAGTTACTAACTCGAAACCTGATTACTCGACATCTTCCCCCACCCCACCCTCCCCCGCTGGGGGAGGGCAAAAAGTTCTCCCCCCGGAGGGGGGAGGAAGGAGGGGGGCTAACACATCTAGTAAGGACCCATTTTATCTGTTCCCGTACTGGTTGTCATAATAATCCCTGTATGCGCCCGATGTCACCTCCTCCACCCATTTCTGGTTGGCAAGGTACCAGTCGATGGTCTCGGCGATGCCGAGCTCGAACGTGTAGGACGGGCCCCACCCCAGTTCCCGCTTGATCTTCGAGGCGTCGATGGCATAGCGCCGGTCGTGGCCGGGGCGGTCCTTGACAAAGGTGATCAGACGGCGATTTTCACCGGGGGAGCGTCCGAGCCGCTGGTCGAGAAGGTCACAGACGAGGTTGACGATGTCGATGTTCTTCCATTCGTTGTTCCCCCCTATGTTGTACACGCCACCCAGCTGCCCCTTCTTGAGCACCGTTTCGATAGCCACCGAATGGTCCTTGACGTGAAGCCAGTCACGCACATTAAGGCCATCGCCATAAACCGGCAGGGGTTTTCTGGCGATGATGTTATGAATCATGAGGGGTATGAGCTTCTCAGGGAAATGGTAGGGGCCGTAATTGTTGGAACAGCGGGTATTGAGGGTCGGGAACCCGTAGGTCTCATGGTAGGAACGCACGAGCAGGTCCGCCCCCGCCTTGCTCGCCGAATAGGGAGAATTGGCAGCGAGCGGCGTCTCCTCCGTGAAGTATCCCGTTGGGCCGAGACTGCCGTACACCTCGTCGGTGGAAACCTGGAGAAAACGGAAAAGGGGGGCAGCACCGGACTCCCAGTGTTTGCGGCTCTCCTCCAGGAGCACCTGGGTGCCGAGGACGTTGGTCCGGACGAAGACCTCCGGTCCCGAGATGGAGCGGTCCACGTGGGATTCGGCGGCGAAGTGGATGACAGCCTCGATCTGCTCGTCGGCCAGGAGTTGCGCCACCAGCCGTGCATCGCAGATATCACCCTTTACAAAATGGTAGCGTGGGTCGTTTTCCACGCCGGTCAGGTTCTCAAGGTTTCCTGCATACGTGAGGAGGTCCAGGTTGATCACCCGGCAATCGGGGTTTGCCGGCAGAAAATGATTTATGAAGTTCGAGCCGATAAAACCGGCGCCACCGGTCACCAGAACGGTAGCGGGATTGAAACTCTCCGTCATATGTCGCTCCTCATCCTCCACCGGGAGGCGTGCAGTAATATTTACGTTGATTCAGAACGGTTTGATCTTGCCAAAGGAGCCAAGACCGTACAGGGTGAAGCTGACCAGAAACTCGCGGTTGCCGGGCCTTTCCTGGAAGCTGAAGTTCAGGCTCCAGCACTGCTGACGGTACTCAAGGGCATAGAGGGACTCCAGAAAGTTCCCCTTGTCAAAAGAGTACCGTGGAGTGTAATTGAAAACGAACGGTTTGACAAGGGAGAGTCCCAACCGCCCCTCGATATAGTTCAGACTGTTGCGTCCATAGAAATAGCTCGCCCCGATCGTGTCGCCGATCCCATCCGTCAGGTCAAATCCGGCATTAGCCGTGGATATCTTCCCGAGATTGGGATTGTAGCGACTGTCCAGGGCAACGGTAAGGCGTGGGTCTGGTTTGGCCCGCATTTCGAGCCGCAGGTCGGTCAGCCGGTCCCGGTCGTCATCCACCACGTTCAGCAGGTCTCGCCGGCTCCCCGCAAGCTGGTACCCCTGGCTGAGCCGGAGAAAAAGGAGTTCACGGTAGTCAGGCGCGGCACCTGCCTTCCCGTAACGGCCGGTAAGGTAGCTGGTCAGTGCCCACCCCAGCAGCTGCTGCCCCAGCGGCCGGTCGTCGTAGTCGAACAACGGCAGGTTCCCCTGGCTCCTCTCCTGAGTGAAGGCATAGTCAATTTCCGGCACGAGGGTATGGCGAATCCTCTGCAGCTCCCCATGTCCGACCTCATACACCCGTTCCAGCGGTGCTGAGAGGGAGCCGTTTGCCCAGCCGAGGCCAACGCCGGACGCACCATTGGCAGCGCCGGCATTGTTCACATCATAGAGGCGCAGCTGGTATCCCCCCCGGGCAGCAAGATCGACCCCGGCAGGGAGAGTCCGATAATAGGAGAGAGAGGGATTGAGGATAAACCGTTCACCCCGGCTCCCGTCTACGCGGTGGAAGTTGGTGAACTCGCTGTCAAGCGCGGCGTAAAGCGGCGCCCCCAGCAACTGCTGTGGCATTGCGCTGAAACGGACCACGGGCAGCCGCTGAAGAGTGGCCCGGTTGTTGGGTGCGTTCAGATTGTCGGCATAACGCCCCTCGATGTCGGCCAGATAGGCCTGGCGGCGCCAACTGAGGGATGCGGATGAATCGAGGAACTGCCGATTATATACCCCGGTCGTCTCGCCATAATCGTTCAAAAAATTACGGTCCGAGGTAAGATCAAAGTCCGACCGGAAGATCATGGATGAGGCAACAGACTGCAACTGCACAAGCTTGACCTCGCCCCGCCCACGCCGCTCCTGGGTGTCGTAGATACCGTAAGCTGCCAGGTTGCCGTGATTTCCGGCGTTACCCATATAGAGGTAATCGATACCGAGCCCTGCCCCCCGCTTTGACTGTATATCCAGGTCTACCGTCAGGTCCTGGCTGGGGGAAACTGCCCAGTAGTAGGGAATGCCGAAGGAGAACCCCTTTTTGTTCGAGCTGCCGATATGGGGGAACAGAAAGCCCGACTGGCGTTCGCGCATGACGGGAAAGACAAGGTAGGGGGTATAGAACAGGGGAATACCCTTGACGTAGAACAGCACGTTGCGGGCTGTCCCATACTCGTCAAGGGTCACGTCGAGCTTGCCGGCGGAGAACTTCCAACCGGGGGAGGGGCCGTCACAGGTGGTGAATGTCGCCTGTTCCAGCCGGTAATCACCCAGACCGGTCTTCGCAAGTTTCCGCCCCTTCACGTACAGGTTCTTCTGTTTGTAGAAGAGTTCGGCGTTCTCCGCTTCACCCTTCTGGCTCTCAATGTTGACGGAGAGAGATTCACTTGCCAGGGTGTTGCCTTCTTTCAGAAGGCGTACTTTTCCCGTGGCAACAGCATCCCCCGTGGACTGCTGGAACGATGCCCGGTCAGAAAAGAGGGTGGAACCGTCCCATTGCAGCTCGACGTTGCCCGTCGCCTGATAGGTATCGGTGGGCGTGTCATACGTAAGGGTATCCGCCTGGATCTTCAGACCTGACGGCGTCTGATTCTCCGCTGCGGGGGAAAGCCCGGGAGAGAGGGTCAGCAGGACAGCTCCCAGCAAAATTGTGACAGAACGACTGATCATGGTCACCATATGGTCATTATTTATTCTTTGTTTACTTCGCGTCAGCCGCGTACTGCCTCGAACTCCCTGCCGGTCAGGAAGGCCCGGGCAGAGCCGACCGTGAAGAGAGAACCGCATACCAGTATCAGGTCATCCGGATTGGCCGCTTCCCGCGCCCTGCATATGCCATCGGCAACGGTCCCGGCGGCAGTACACCTTTCCGCGCCAAGATCCCTGCATCGTGAAGCCAGGTCATCCGCAGGAAGGGCACGCTCCAGGGGAGGAGTAACAGTAAACACCTCCTGCACCAGCGGAAGCAGGGGAGCAAGGATCGCTGCTACATCCTTGTCACCCATGACACCAATCACGAGAATGAGCCGCCGGCGTGGAACATCGGCCAGGGAGCCCGCCAGGGCAAGGCTTCCCGCCGGATTGTGTGCCCCGTCGAGGAGAATCCGAGGTGCCGTAGCAAAGGATTCCATACGTCCCGGCCAGCGGGCCGCGGCAATGCCTCGTTCCAGGCCGTTCCTGTCGACGGTCAGTCCCTGTCTCCCGATCAGTTCCGCGGCTGCAAGGGCACAGGCTGCGTTCATCGCCTGATGTCTACCCGCAATGCCGGGGGACAGCCGGGGAAGAGCCACGTCAAGGCCGCGATAGGCAAGCCCCCCCTCCGACCACACCGCATCGAAATCCCTGCCGCAGAGAAAGAGGGGACTCCCCCCTGACGCGCAACTTTTCACGATCACATCCAGCGCCTCCGGTTCCTGGAAAGACGAGACCACTGGTCTGCCGGGACGGATGACCCCCGATTTTTCCCCCGCGATGGCGGCCAGCGAGTCCCCGAGCCAGGCGCAGTGATCCAGGGCAATGGGTGTGATTACCGCAAGTTCGCCGGAGGCAGCGTTGGTGGCGTCGTAACGCCCACCCATTCCAGCCTCCACCACCGCGACATCGACCCGGTGTTCGGCAAAATGGAGAAACGCCATGGCGGTGACCAGCTCGAAAAAGGTCGACGCCGGCGGCGCCACGGCAATGACACGACGGGCAAGAGAAACCACCTCCGCTTCATCGATCTCCCTGCCGTTGATACGGAACCGCTCGGTAAAGCTTATCAGGTGCGGCGACGTAAAAAGGCCTGTTTTCACCCCCCCGGCCCGGAGGATTGATTCGAGAAAGGCAGCAGTGGACCCTTTGCCGTTGGTTCCGACCACATGAACTGTCGCAAGCTCTTCTTCGGGGTTGCCGAGCGATGCAAGCAGTGCGGTGATCCGTTCAAGCCCCGGCTTCATGCCGAAGCGCCCGAGGGCATAAAGATGATCCAGTATCTCCCGATAGGTCATGACAGGCGGGATTATAGGTAATCCACCGGTAAAAGTCCATAGATTTAGCCCGGAAACAGCCGGGAGAGGCCGGATTACCAACGCGCGAGCTCAAGGAGGGTGAGTCTCGACATGACATAAAAAAAAGCCCTCCGGGGAAACCGGAGGGCGTTGTAGCATGCATGGCAAACGGCTCAGGCTGCCGTTCTATAGAGCATCCTTAGAATGCTGGCAAGCATCTTGCGCATTTCGCGCCGATCGACGATAACATCCACCATGCCGTGGTCGAGGAGGTATTCAGCCCGCTGGAACCCTTCGGGAAGTTTCTGGCGGATGGTCTGCTCGATGACACGGGGACCGGCAAACCCGATAAGAGCCTTGGGCTCCGCCATGTTTATGTCACCAAGCATGGCAAAACTGGCGGTCACACCACCGGTGGTCGGGTCGGTCAGGATGGAGACGAATGGCAGTCCCCGTTCTTTCAATTTCGCCAGTGCCGCCGAGGTCTTGGCCATCTGCATGAGGGAGAGGATGCTCTCCTGCATGCGGGCGCCACCGGAAGCGGAAACTATGATGACGGGGGTGTTCTGCTCCAGACCGCGCTCGATTGCACGGGTGATCTTCTCCCCGACAACACTCCCCATGCTTCCCCCCATGAAGGAGAAATCAAAGACCGCCACCTGCAGCGGTGTCCCCTCGATGGTCCCCGTACCGCAGATGACAGCATCCTTGGAGCCTCCTTTGGCTACGGCTGCATCAATCCGCTCCTGGTAGCTCTTGGAATCCTTAAACGCGAGGAAATCCACCGACACCATGCCGGCATCATGCTCGACGAAACTCCCTTCATCGAGAAGCACCTCCAGACGCTTGCGGGCGGAAATGCGCGAGTGATGGCCACACTTGGGGCAGACATTGAGGTTTTTTTCAAGATCCTTGCAGTAAATCGTCTCACCGCAACCGGGGCATTTGCTCCAGAGCCCCTCGGGGACGTTCACCTTTTTTTCTTCTCCACGCCCCAGGGGGGCCTTGTCTCGTTTGAACCATGCCATGGGATGTGCCTCGTCGGGGCCGGTGCCCCTTTTTAGTTAAATTGAACGCGAGTGATACCAGAAATCCCGTCCGATGTCAAACCATTTGCCCCGCCGGCGGCCGCAGCAGACCGCCGCCTCACCCCCGCCCGATACCGGCCCTTAGTGAGGCAACAAAGGCCGTTACCCTGTCCTGAAGAGCCTTCCCCTGATGGGTTTCGAAAAGCTTGACGATTGCGCTCCCGACAACGACCCCGTCGGCAACGCTTGCCACTTTTCCTGCCTGTTCCGGGTCGGCAATACCGAAACCTACCGCCAGCGGCAGCCGGATCTTCCCCTTGAGCCCCGTCACGGCATCAAGGACCGAACCGGCAACCGACTTCCGCGCCCCGGTCACACCGGTCACCGACACGTAGTAGATAAAACCGCTGCCAAGCCGGGCGACCTTGTCGATCCTCGCCTTGTCCGAGGTGGGGGTGAGGAGGAAGATCACGTCAAGGCCATGGAAGTCAGCCAGCGCCTTGAATTCGCCCGCCTCCTCGGGGGGGAGGTCCACCAGCAACACCCCGTCCACGCCGGCAGCTGCGGCATCGGCAAGAAACCTCTCCGGTCCGTAGATGAATATAGGGTTGTAGTATCCCATGAGAAGGAGCGGCACCTGACTGCGATTGCGCACCGATTTTACCATTGCTAAAATCTTTGCCACGGTGGTACCTGAGGCAAGCGCCCGTTCCGAGGAAAGCTGAATGGTTGGGCCATCGGCCATCGGGTCGGAAAAAGGGACGCCCAGCTCGATGATATCGGCACCGGCCTGCTCGATCAGGGGGATGAGCAGTTCGGTCGTTGCCAGGTCGGGATCGCCCGCGGTGATAAAGGTGATAAGCCCCCTTTCTCCCTTCCGGGCCAATTCCGCAAACTTATCCGCTATTCTGCTCATGCCGGCTCCCTTACCTTGAAGGAGGCCATCTCCTGCCGCAGAATTTCAGTCTGGCGGAAAAGATTTTCCACCGCCTCATTCATGGTCCGGGTCGCCTCCAGATTTATGCTGGTGGACTGCTGAATATCCTCAACAGCCGTTACCACCTGCTCACTTCCACGCCGCTGCTCGTCGCAGGCGATCTTGATCTGGCGAATCATATCGGTGATATCCTCGGTGGACTTGGCGATGAAATTGCCGACCTTGCTCTGCTCCCGCGTCGACGAACGGACCTGTGTGGTGAGATCCTTCATCCGCTCCACCGCCCCCGTGATCATCCCGCTCCCCATCCCCTGTTCCCTGGTCGCATTGGCGATCTGCCCGACCATCTCGGATACCTGCTCCATGGCATCGCGGATGACATGGCTCCCCCGTGCCTGTTCCACCGTAGCGCGGGCTATTTCGGCCATCTGGTCACTGGACTTGGTCACCCCTTCGAGAACCTTGTTCAGAGCTTCACCTGACCTCTGGGACAGCTCTTCACCTTCGGCAATACTCGTTTCCGCCTGATTTATCGCGTCGACCGCCCGCCGGGTCTCGTCCTGCACCGCCTTGATGAGAGCGGCAATTTCACGGGTGGAACTGCTGGTCCGTTCCGAGAGATCCTTGATCTCGTCGGCAACCACGGCAAACCCCTTGCCGTGCTCACCGGCCTGGGCCGCTATGATCGCCGCATTCAGGGCAAGCAGGCTGGTCTGCTCTGCCACTTCGTCGATAACCGAAAGAATGGCACCGATGTCATCCGCCCGTCCCGACAGAGTATTTATCACATCAGAGGTGATTCGTGAAGAGGTGCGGATCGCGTTAATCCCCGCAATGGTCGCCTCCACGGTCTTCTTGCCGTTCTCGGCATCCTTCCTGACCTCATCCGAAATGGCAGCAGTCTCCATGGCATTCCGTTCCACCTGCTTGATGGAACTGTCCATCTGCATAACCGATGACGCTGTCGTTGTGGATGCCTCCATGAGGCTCACCACACCATTCCCCACCTCTTTGATCGAAAGGGAAATCTCGCTGATGGAAGCGCTGACCTCTTCCACCGACTGGGTGAGATTCTCCATGTTGAAGGCCACTTCCTCGATGCTGGCCGCCATCTCCAGGATGGAAGAAGAGCTTTCCGATGCCGACTGGGAAAGGGCGTCAACCCCTTCGGCAACCCCCTTGACAGAGGTATTGATCTGGGTCATGGCCGATGAGGTATGGCTAACGCCGTCAGCCTGGAGGTGGGCCGCATTCACAACCTGCTTCGATGCATGGGTCAGGCTCTCTGAAATCCCTCCCAGGTCGGTAGTCGACGCATCAACCTTGCCGACCATCTCGGACAACCTCTGAATCATGACATTGTAATCGTCCCCCAGCTTGCCGAGTTCATCGCTGGAATCGATTGCGAGCCGCGAGGTAAGATCTCCCTGTGAACCCCGCCGCAGAGCTCCGGCCATTGCATTGAGACGGCTGACGATGTATCTCGATGTGGCCACGCCAAAGCCGGCCGCCACAATGATGGCAAGGACAATCACCACCGCAAAGGTCACTCCCGCCGAACGCTGGATCGCACCAACCTCCGCGTTGACCTTGGTCATCCGGTTTCCGACCGCCACCAGGAGGTCGTCCACGGCCAGCTTGGCATCTTCGCTCACGGCAGTGAGTTGATCCCCGGCCAGCTTCTGCAGCTGTCCATTGCTCCCCCCCCCCTTGAGCGATTGCTCCTTGGCGGCCAGAAGCTCTTCGGCCATCTTGTCGAAAGCATCCCACTTCTCAAGGGCCACCTTGGCCCGCTTCTCGATATCGCTGCCGGGGGAAGCCGGGGAGATCCCCATTTTCGCGTTTCCCTTGAGGATGACCGTGCACTGGCTTCTGAACTGATCCCGCAGCATCCGGTACTCTTTCGCATGGGCCTCGAAGGTAGTTGCAGCGGACTGGACCATCGCCGCCCGCAAAAGGCTGACCTGGCACCCCTTCTGGGTCGACCCCATGAGAAGAACCTGTTTCTGCTGGCCCGCCAGGTTCTTGAGCAGGTCCTGAATCCGGTCTCCAACCCGATTCATGCTGAACACCCCGAATACGCCGGTTATGGCAACAATCAGGGCAAGGGCCATGAATGAACCGATCAGCCGCTGGCCAAGTTTCAGACCTTTCATCACTCACCCTCATGCATTAGTAATACAGTTCGCAGTAGATACACATAACCGTTAACCTATACCAGACGAAACAGCCGCTACGCAAGAAAAATCAAGCCATTTCAGGCTTGTGGCTGGCAATGGCTTGACTGTCTGCCCTGGAATGGAAACGAGCCGGGAAACGAAGACTATTACCGGGAAAAGTAACCGAACTCCTCGTTATAGAAGTGAAGGACCTTCTCCACTTTCGCCGATGGTTTGCCTTTGGTTATCAGAATAATTGGTGCCGTCAGGATGGGGATATCAACCCTCCCGACGGTTGCAATGGCCATTCCACGCGGATCGATACCGATGGAGCCGGGATTGGCTTTCACCATTTCTCTGATGCTCTGGTAATCGGTCGCTTTGATGGCCTTGGCAGTCACCTGTTCACCATCAAGAATCTCCCGGATGAAGAGGGCATTCTGGCCGGGCGTTTCGGTTCCCCATACCACGATGATCGGAAGGTCTGGCCCTCCGAACGCCTTCCAGTTGGTCACGTTGCCGGTAAATATCTTTTTCAGCTCTGCCTTGGACAGTTTCTTGACCCGGTTGGACCTGTGTACAAAGGCAACCACCTCGTTTTTTCCGATTTCCTGTTGCTGGAGAGAGGCTGCCTCGATGGCAACTCCTTCCTTCGCAGCATCATCAAGGACAGTTGCCAAAGGAAGTGTCGTCACCATCGCATCGAACTCCCCCTTCTCAAGAGCAACGAGGGCCTTGACCGGCAAGCTCTGAATAAGGGTCAGACTGTCGCCGCTGCTCTTCTCGAACTGCTCCTTCATGGGAGTGAAAATCGTGGCAAGAGCCGCCCCTCCCCCCCCGATCCTGATCTCCTGGGCACCGGCCGCACCGGCCGCCAGCATACAGATAATGCCCGCGATGATCATATGTCGTGAATTCAGGTGCATAGTCTTTATCTCCTATGGATAAGAGTTTATTGGTTCACCTGGTCAAGGAGCCAGTTCATCAGCTCTACCGTCGCCTTGACCTCCTTCTTGCTCATATTGGCATCGGGTTTGCGCAGCATCTTCACACCATACGCCTTGGTGGCGTTCCGATCAAAAGGCTGGCCGGAAATGGGAGCGACACCGGTCTGAATGGCGACAACGGTCCGCTCCAGAGTGTGACACTTGATGCATTTGACCTTCATGATGTCATAATTTGCCTTCATAACCGGCGGGAAACTGGACGGATCGTAGCGCATGTTGTCCCCCTTGCCGACCACTTTGAGACCGGCATGAGCAGAAGTGGCAACCATGCAGAACAGTAATAGAAAAAAAAGGGTTTTCACCACGGATAGTTCTCCTGTCTACGCTGAAATAATCTTCAAAAACAGAAAGTTACGCCCATAAGGGCAATCCTTTTAATTGTCTCAGCATCCTCATGGCGATATTCAAGGGAGAGTTTCACATTCTGTAGAGGGGTATAGACTATGGCAGGTACATAACTGCGTGTTATTCCGTGACCGTCATCCAGGTATTCGTAGCGGAAAAGCGCAGCAGCGTTGACCGGTGAGCCCAGGTAATATTCGGCCTCCGAACCAATGACAACCGAGTTCCTCTCCGTTGGAGCAAAGTCGCTGTAGTCAGGATTCTCATCCCAGCCGTGGACACCGCTCACCTTGATCCTCAGTCGCTTGTACTGCAGGTCCATGTCACCGCCGGCACGGTAGAAGCGATTCTTGACTGCAGAAGCCGTGTCATTCTGAGTATTGCGCCCCACATACCCGAAGCCGCCGAACGTCACGGTCAGGTAATCGAAGATACTCTCGTTATCCAAGTCCATCTCCGGTTCATTGCCATGAAGGTCAGACCCGCCAATCTTCAACGAGACATGTCCATACCCCTCTTTTCTGTCCTGCCCGTCCCGGTCGACGATGCCACCGGCAACAAACAACCTCTTCCAGAGGATGGCATTGGCTTCCAGGGCGTCCTGGCTGGAGGTCTGGGTAAAGCGGTAGGGATAAGTGCCGGCAACGCCATAGGACAATGGGGCCAGAAGAGATGAGGTAGTTATCTTGTTGTTGGCTTTCCAGAGATTGAGCCGTGGCTCAAAACGGCCGAACTTGACGTTGAGCGGAGTACCGAAGGCATTTCGCCACTGGAGAAAAAGTTCGTGGAGTTTGTCTACGTGAGCCTCTTCTTCTGCATGGGTATCCAGGATATAGGAGCCATAAAATCCGAACATGTCCCGGAATGAGCCACCTGCGTTGAGGACAAAGGTACGGGTGGCAAAATCGAACTTGTGATTGTCGGCAGCGTCGTTATTGAAGACGATATTCTGGGTAGCCCTGAAGGAAACGGGAATAAGGTCGGGAATACCGGCAAGCAAGAGCGCTTCATTACTCTTGGCCTTCTGTTCCTCTCCTTTTGTTTTTTCTCCGCCAGTAGCAGCCGGGGAGTTGAGCTTTGCCGACTGCTCAGAATCACCTTCACCGGAGACTTCACCGCCGGCAACAGGCGCCCCACTCTTAGCTACGGTTTTTTTAACATAGCTGTTTTTCTGGAATGCCTCACCATATTCATTCAGTTCAGGGTATATGGTATGACATGTGGAACATTCGGTTTTATGCTGGCGGGTGAATGCGGGTATTGCCTCGGCATTTTCAATGGTTACCAACATGAATGCAGATGCCGCCAGTAAAAGCAGGACGATCTTGATTTGGCTGTGCATCCCCCCCCCTGCAATATAAGCAACGACACATTAAATCAAAAAAGCCTTAAAAGATGCATATTTCTGTAACTAATGGCTTCCTCTTTCTACTATAATGCCGGGGTTAAGTCAACCACCGGCAAGCAACCGGAGAAAAATTGTTTACGAAAACAGTAAGATAACCTATATTCCCCTTGTAATGACTTTCAAGCAGAATTGCACGATGAAGCCATGGCATGGGGGGCAATTTAATGAGACGTTTGCATCCGCTATTGCTGCTCCTGGCATCACTGCCAGGTTCACTTTCAGGCTGTGGCAATGACAGTTCCGTAAGCCAGACAGACTCAAACTTCGCCGCCTCCGAGACCTGCATCACGTGCCACAAAACCTCCAGAGCAACTTCGTCAGTGACCCTCACGAACATCGTTGATGACTGGTCCGCTTCGATACACAACACGATGAAGGGTGCAAGCTGCATCGACTGCCACGGCAGCGGCAACGGCCACCCAAGCAGCTGCGGCGGCTGTCACGGCGGGTCAACTACCGCTGGCCTTGAGTTTCACAATCCAGCCGCCGCCGGGCGCTGCTACAACTGCCACACCATCACATCCCTGGGATATCCGCACTTTGCGAACTATACGACCAGCCTCGCAGCCCAGTACATAAGCCAGACCGATGCCGCCGGTGTGCAGTGCCTCCAGTGCCACAACCCCCACGACACTACGTCACGTATTCAGTACAATAAGGATTGGGCCGAGTCTGGCCACGGTGATGTTCACTTTGTTTCCGGCAACGCCAGCGCCAGCAGTGTAAACTCCCATTACCCGTGGACAACCGCCAGTAGCGACGCCTGCGCAAAATGCCACACCACGTCTGGCTACAAGAAATTCGTCAGCGGTGGTGTTGCCCCTCTCTTGAGCAACAACAAGAAGAACGAGGCGATCATGTGCTCGGCCTGCCACCAGGACTACAGCTGGAAACGCCGCAATATAGGGGCACAGACCCTTCAGTACAGTTATAACGGAGTTGCCGTCATACTGCCGAATGTGGGTGATTCCAACCTCTGCGTCGTCTGTCATGGTGGCCGTGGCAACTTCCAATCGAAAAGGTCTACGCGGTTCCAGGCGCATCACCTTCCTATCGGTGCGGACCTTTTTGCGGAATTCAGCCATGTTGGTTTTGAGTTCACCGGCAGGAGCTACACCAGGCCGACTTACTTCGAACACGACATCATCGGCCTCGCCGATGGCTCCGGTCCGTGCGTCAGCTGTCACATGAAGTCAGCGAAAAGCCACACCTTCAGTGTTGTCACCAAAGATGCCAACGGCGTCATTACAACCATCAACACTCAGGCTGTCTGCAATACCTGCCACACAGTAGGCACCAAGTACGAGATGACTGCCACCAAGCTGGAAGAAGAAAGTGAAGGCTATATACAAGCCGGTGTGGTTCTGAAGGCGTTACTTGCCAACACGATCACCAACTACAAGGGGGTTGCAGTTGTTATTACTACAACCACCCAGGCAAATTCCGCATCAGAAGGCGATTACGGTTCATTCCAGAACTCCTCGTACCCCAAAGAAGACCCAGGCGCTTTTGCCCACAACCGCATGTACGTTAAGCGCCTGCTTTTCGACTCCATCGACTGGATGCAGCATGGAGCATTCACTGATACGATTACCATCAGTGCCGCGACCTATCCGGCTGCTGCTTCCTGGTTCAGGGCCGATGCAACAACGGGCATTGCAAGTCGCCCCTAGCATCGCCCGGAAGAATGTAGTACCTAAAAAAACCCCGCCTCTTTCGAGACGGGGTTTTTGGTAGAATCGATGCGCATGTGCACGTGCAGTCTCTCCTACGAAACGAGTTCCTTCTTTATTTCCAACTCTTCCCACCGTGCATACTTTCCCGCCAGCTCCTGCTCAAGCTTCGTATATTCAGCTGAAAGCCCGGCAATACCCCCCGGCGTTTCTGTGTATTCAAGGGGATCAGCCAGTTTTGCCTCAAGAACACTCTTCTGCTGCTCAAGTGCCTCAATCAGCGGTTCCAGTTTCTCCAGTTCAAGGCGCTCCGCATAGGTCAGTCCTTTTTTCGTTTTAGACGCCTCAGGAAGATTTGTCTTGACCGTCTTGCGCTCATCCCTCCGGTTTGCATTCTTCTCTTCCAGACTCAATTGCGTTTTAAGCTCCCGGTAATGGCTGTAATTCCCCTCATAAAATACGGCACTGCCATCCCCCTCGAAGGCGAGGATGCCGGTGGCCACCTTGTCAAGGAAGAAGCGGTCATGGGTAACCATCAGAACACAGCCGGGGAAATTGGCCAGAGCGTCGTCAAGGAGCTGCATGGTCGGTATATCCAGGTCATTGGTCGGCTCATCCAGGATGAGCAGGTTGGCGTCCGCCAGCATCAACCGGGCCAGGATAAGGCGGCTCTTCTCCCCACCCGACAGAGTCTTGATCGGGCGCCGCCGGTCCGACGGAGCAAACAGGAAATCCTCCAGATAACCGATCTTGTGACGTTTCTCTCCTGCCACCTGGACATAGTCCCCCTCACCGAGGAAATCGTAGATGGTCTGTTCCGGCTCCAGAATCTCCCGTTGCTGGTCGAAATAGGCGCTACGGGTCTTCCGGCCGACGACAACCTCCCCCCGGTCAGGCGGCTCCTCTCCCATGATCATTCTGAGCAGGGTGGTCTTACCGCAGCCGTTGGAGCCTATGATGCCGACCCTGTCACCACGCTTGAGGCGGAAGGTGAGATCCTTCACCAGCAACCGTTCGCCGTAGGATTTCCCGACACCAAGAAGTTCCAGTATGGTCCCCCCCAGCCCCTCGTCGGTGGTAAATGCAAGCCGCGTCTCCCGATGCGACGTACCGGCTGTCCGGGATTGGAGATCGTTGAACCGGTCGATGCGCGCCTTCTGCTTGGTGCTCCGTGCCTTTGCTCCACGCTGAATCCAGGCAGTCTCGACCCTCAGCAGGTTCAAAAGTCTCGACTGGCGCTGGTCTGCCTGTTGCAACAACTCTTCTTTCTTCACCAGGTAGGCACTATAGCCCCCCGCATAGGTGGTTATGCGGCCATCCTCCAGCTCCAGCATCCGGCTCGCCAGCCGATCGAGAAAATAGCGGTCGTGGGTGATGAGGAGAACGGCCCCCGGGTAGGAGAGGAGGTAATCCTGCAGCCACTGGGTGGTATCCGCATCAAGATGGTTGGTCGGCTCATCGAGAAGAAGCAGGTCGGGAGCCTCCAGAAGAAGGCGGGCCAGGGCAACCCTTCGCTTCGTGCCGCCGGAAAGAGTCCCGACGCGGGCTTCCCCGTCGACAAGACCGAGATGCCCCATGATCTCCGTCACTCGATGCTCAGTGTTCCAGCCACCGTGGTGCTCTATCCACGATGTCAGCTCCCCCTGCCTCGCCATCAGACGTTTCAGGTCATCAAGCTGGCCGGCCAGGCGCGCGGTTACCTGCTCGTACTCGGCCATGACGCGCCGGATATCCACCAGCCCCGCCTCGATCGCCTCGACCACGGTGAGGTTCTCATCCAGTTCCGGTTCCTGGGAGAGATAGCCGATGCCGGCGCCACGCCTCGTAACGACCGTCCCCTGCTCCGCCGCATCGCGACCGGCAAGGATCTGCAGCAGCGTTGACTTGCCACAGCCGTTGGCACCGATGAGGCCGACCTTCTCCGTCTCATCGATGGCAAAAGTGACATCGGCCAGCACCTGGCGCGCCCCGAAGCTCTTTGCCACCCCCGTGACGTCGATCACGTTCATCAGCGCACCTTGCCAAGAAAATCGCTGAATTGTCTGAGCAGTGAGACGGGGCGGTATTTCTGCGGGACGGCAAAGGTTCCGGACGCATCAATGGGGAGCGTCATCGCACCGACCGGCAGGTTCAGATCGAGGCCGGCTTTGAGCTGGTAAGGTATACGGTCCGGGTCCGGACGGCTTTTAAGTATCTCCAGCAGGTCAGCATAGGAAATCTTCACCGGTATGCGCACGTTCGTCGTTTTATCGGCGGCAAACACCATGGTCTGCCGGGTCGCGCCGCTGGCAAGGGGAAGGGATTTGACCTGCAGGGAGTAGTCATATCCCTGCAGACTGATTTGATAGGGATTGGGGTTGGTCACGTCAAGGCCGATCTCAAGCATTGCACCGGAGCTGTCGAGACCGGTCAGGGCGACATCCTTCACCGCCACCTCGGGATCCCTTACAAAAAGTGAACAACCGGTCATAAACATGAGGGTTACAAGTAATAGCCGTTTCAACAACTGCTCCTTTCGTTCACGCATATAAAAAAGATAGGCGAACCTCTGCGGGTCCGCCTATCTTATCACGTTCTGCTCCGGCGTCTAACTGAATTTCAGCTTCAGGAAGGATTGGCAGCTGTCTCTCTTGCGGCTTCTGCCCGCTTCTCCCCCTGGCCGGCCATCTCGTCGAGGATTTCCCGGCGGAACTGCCGGCGCTTCACCTCGTAAGCATCGGCGGCAGGCCCGACACCGCAGTAGAGCTTCTTGGCCCGCACCAGGTTCCCCCTGGCCATCTCCATCTTGCTGGCAAGCTCGCGAACCGCCGCCTCGGCGCACTTCTCGTCGTTCTCCATGTCGTCAGGTGAATAACCATGGCTCTTGGCCCGGTAGGGCATGAGCTGCCAGACGCCGAGCGCCCCTTTCCGCGAAACCGACTTTCCCGATAGACCATGCCCGCCGGTTTCCGCAAGGGCGATTTCGGCGATGTCCATCGGCATGAACGGCGTGCCGAGGGTTTTCAGGTAACAGAGTGCAGCGAGCCAGCGGGCCCGCTGCGGGTCAGTACGACGGGCAAAGGCTGCGGCGATGGCCGGTACCTGCCGTTGTCGATCCTCCAGATTTATTCCTTTTTCCATCACCCGGCGAATCTCCCGGTCAAGTTCCGAATCCCCCGCATTGCTCTGCGACTGGACCTGGCGCATGTGGGACTGGTCACAGGAGACCCCGAGTAGCAGCGTTGCTGCCATGATAATAATTGTTTTTTTC
Organism: Deltaproteobacteria bacterium; assembly: GCA_021848385.1. Taxonomy (GTDB): domain Bacteria; phylum Desulfobacterota; class Desulfuromonadia; order Geobacterales; family Geobacteraceae; genus Geomobilimonas. The sequence goes on along the minus strand of JAJZUQ010000017.1, from coordinate 27,503 downwards.
ATAGTTTGATTTGTCGGTTGTTTTCAGCTTTGCCGGATGGTTCTGGTAACCCTCAGTGTTTTCGGTAACGTCTCCGGCCTAACCTCCTTTCTTTAGATGTAGAAACCTCAACAGCTTCCCCCTCGAAGAGGACACGGCTTCTCCACAACTTAGCGGTAATACGGCGAAATTATTTTAATAAGCAGAAACATTTTCTTTCACATTAAAACGAATATGCCCAGAAAACGCCAAAAGGACCCAGTCGGGTCCTTTTTCTTTCCCTGCGACATATCACAGGTTGCTGAACTATACACAACAATGGCGTACATGTCAAACTGCAAATTAAGTTTTACACTAATATTCAACAGGTTATATCGGTTTTAGCTGCTCTTTTCAGCCCGTTCAAGGCCAGAAACGGGTTATAATTTGACCCCCATGGCATCAGCCACGGTATGGATATCCTTGTCCCCCCGTCCGGAGAGACAGACCACGATGGTCTGGTCCTTGGCCAGAGTTGGAGCAAGTTTCACCACCTGAGCGATGGCATGGGACGACTCCAGGGCCGGCAGAATACCCTCTTCCAGGGTCAGGAGCTGAAATGCCTCCATCGCCTCTTCATCGGTCACCGATACGTATTCCGCCCGGCCGGTATCTTTGAGCCAGGCATGTTCCGGACCGACCCCCGGGTAATCAAGGCCGGCCGAAATGGAATGGGCATGGGCGATCTGGCCGTCGTCATCCTGGAGAAGATAGGTCTTGTTGCCATGCAGCACCCCCACACGCCCTGCGCAGAGCGGGGCGGCATGTTTCCCCGTCGGGATGCCAAAGCCGGCCGCCTCCACGCCCACCATCCGCACCTGCAGATCCTTGAGAAACGGGTAGAAGAGGCCGAGGGCGTTACTTCCTCCCCCGACAGCCGCCACCAGATAATCGGGAAGACGCCCCTCTACCTTGGCATGCTGTCTTTTGGCCTCGCGCCCGATGACCGACTGGAAGTCGCGCACCATCATGGGGTAGGGATGGGGGCCGGCCACCGTGCCGATGACGTAAAACGTCCGCTCCACGTGGGTAACCCAGTTCCGGAGCGCTTCATTCATGGCATCCTTGAGGGTGGCGGTGCCGGCGGTTACCGGCGTCACGGTGGCACCGAGGAGCTTCATCCGGAAAACGTTGAGGGACTGGCGGTGGATATCCTCCTCCCCCATGAACACCTCACACTCCATGCCGAACAGGGCCGCGATGGTCGCGGTGGCCACGCCGTGCTGACCGGCCCCGGTCTCGGCGATTACCCGCCGTTTTCCCATCCGCTTGGCCAGCAGCCCCTGGCCGATGGTATTGTTCACCTTGTGGGCACCGGTGTGGTTCAGGTCTTCCCGTTTGAGATAGATCCGCGCACCCCCCAGCTTTTTCGTCAGCTTTTCAGCAAAATAGAGAGGGTTCGGCCGCCCGACGTACTGGCGCAGGTAGTAGTTGAACTCCTCCTTGAACTCTTTGTCGTTCTTGTAGTGGGCATAGGCCTGCTCCAGTTCATAGAGAGCGGGCATGAGCGTCTCTGAAACGTAGCGGCCGCCGAACTGGCCGAAGTGTCCTTGCTTGTCGGGATATTTCAACGTGATGCCTCCTTCGCCCTGCGGATAAATTCCCTTACCTTTGCCGGATCTTTTTTCCCCGGCACCGCCTCTACGCCGCTCGATACGTCCACGGCGTACGGTTGTACCCGGCTCACCGCCTCAGCCACGTTCTCCGGCGTAAGACCACCCGCCAGGATGAGCGGACCATGCTGTCCCGCCTGCCGGGCCAGGTCCCAGTCGAAGGTCTGACCTGTCCCGCCGTAGGCAGCGGAAGACCAGGCATCGAGCAGATACCCCGCTACCCGGTAATGCTGCATCGTGGCGATGCTCGCCCCGTCCTTCACCCTGAACACCTTGACGACCCGACGCTCCATCAGGTCACAGTATTCAGGCGATTCGTCGCCGTGAAGCTGGATAATGTCCAGACGGCACAGTTTAGCAATTGCGTTGACCCGTTCAGCCGACTCGTTCACGAACAGCCCGACGGTCTGCACGAACGGAGGGAGGACCCGGATGATCTCCGCGGCCCGCTCCGGCGTCACGCAGCGGGGTGATTTGGGGTAAAAGACGAACCCGAGGGCATCGGCCCCCGCCTCCACCGCCATCAGCGCGTCATCCAGATTCGTTATGCCGCAGATTTTAACCCTGACCATACCTCTCACTCCAACCATCTCATCTGACATCAAACGAAGTCAGGTCCATTCAGAAACGCTCAATTTTTCGCAAGATCAAGGCTGTCGAGGGACTGCGCGGAGGCGGAGCTCAGCTACGCCGCACAAGCAGTGCCGAAGACTTACGCAGATATTGCGGAAAAGTGTGCGTTTCACACCGAAACATTCGGCAGCCGCTCCAGCGCCTCCTTTATCTTCTCCTCCGGGTACTCGTAATCCTCCAGGTTTCCGGAAAGATAGGCATCATAGGCCCCCATGTCGAGCTGCCCATGGCCGGAGAGGCCGAAGAGGATGGTCCGCTCCTTCCCCTCTTCCTTTGCCAGCATCGCCTCGTCGATGGCCGCCTTGACGGCGTGGGACGACTCGGGGGCCGGCACGATCCCTTCGCTCCGGGCAAAGAGGACCGCCCCTTCGAAGCAGGCGTTCTGCTTGTAGCTCTTCGCCTCGATGGCACCGGCGGCGTAGAGCTGGGAGACCAGCGGCGACTCGCCGTGATAACGAAGCCCTCCCGCATGGATCCCGGGGGGCATGAAGTCGTGCCCCAGGGTGTACATCATGGAAATGGGGGCCATCTTGGCCGTATCACCGTAGTCGAAGGCGTAGATACCCTTGGTGAGGGTGGGACAGGATGCGGGCTCAACTGCGAGGCAGCGGACCTGCCGGCCGGCAGCCCGGTCGGCGATAAAGGGGAAGGCCAGACCGGCAAAGTTGGAACCTCCCCCGCAGCAGGCGATGACCACATCCGGGTAATCCCCGGCGACCTTCATCTGCTCCTTCGCCTCCTGACCGATGACGGTCTGGTGGAGACAGACGTGATTGAGCACACTTCCCAGGGCATAGTTGGTGTCGTCATGGGTGACAGCGTCCTCCACCGCCTCGGAGATGGCAATCCCCAGGCTTCCCAGGTTGTCCGGATCATGGGCCAGGATGGAACGCCCTGCGTTGGTGAACTCGGAGGGTGACGGGATGACATTTGCCCCCCAGAGCTGCATCATGCTTTTGCGGTACGGCTTCTGGGTGCAGGAGACTTTGACCATGTAGACCGTACACTCCAGACCGAACATGGAGCAGGCGAGAGCAAGGGAACTCCCCCACTGCCCGGCGCCGGTCTCGGTAGCAAGCCGGCGGATGCCGGCCTTTTTGTTATAGTACGCCTGGGGGATAGCGGAGTTGGGCTTATGGGAACCGGCTGGCGAGACACCTTCGTACTTGTAGTAGATTTTAGCCGGTGTTCCGAGGGCCTGCTCCAGACGCCGTGCCCGGAACAGGGGGGCCGGCCGCCAGAGGCGATAGATGTCCCGCACCTCGTCGGGGATATCGATCCAGCGCTGGGTCGAAACCTCCTGCTCGATAATGGCCATGGGGAAAATGGGAAGGAGGTCATCCGGCACCACCGGTTGCAGCGTACGGGGATTGATGACCGGATGGAGCGGCCCCGGCATGTCAGGTATGATGTTGTACCACTGCCGCGGAATCTGCTCTTCGGAAAGCGTGATCTTGGTGTCCATCGTAACTCCTCCAAACAGGAAGGGGAATCGCAACTGCACAACGCACATCCTGAGTGCGCGTTTCACTCTCCCAACAATGCCCGCAATTTTGCGCCGATATCTTCTTCCCGCATGAGCGACTCGCCGATCAGGAACGCCCCGGCGCCGGCCTGTTCCATCCGCACGATGTCGGCCCGACTGTTGATGCCGCTCTCGGAAACGACCAGCCTTTCCGCCGGAATGGACATGATGAGTCGCTCCGTGGTCCCCAGGTCGGTGACGAAGGTCCGGAGGTTGCGGTTATTGACGCCGATCAGTTCGCAGTCGGTCTGAAGCGCCAGTTCCAGTTCCGCCTCATCGTGGACTTCCAGAAGGACATCGAGGGAGAGCTCACGTGCCAGGGCGCTGAAGTCCCGCAGCTGCCGGAGGTCGAGCATGGCGGCGATGAGGAGAATGGCATCGGCGCCGGCAGCACGCGCCTCGTAGATCTGATAGGGATCGAAGATGAAATCCTTGCGCAGGAGCGGCAGTCCTACCTGCTCCCGGATGAGCGCAAGGAACCGGAGGTGGCCGAGGAAAAAGTGCTCCTCGGTCAGGACTGAGAGACAGGCCGCCCCGTTGTTTTGGTAGATTCCGGCGATCTCCAGCGGATCGAAATCGGGCCGGATCAACCCCTTCGACGGGGACCCCTTCTTCACCTCGGCGATGATCGCCGTCCATCCCGAGTCGCGGCAGGCGCGAAGCGCCCGGATGAACCCGCGCGGCGTATCCTCAAGATCGGCAATGGCTGCCCGGACCTCGGACAGCGGCCGGCCCGCCTTGATGGCAGCCAGTTCGCCACGCTTGTGGTCGATAATTTTCTTCAGAATGTCAGGAGTGTCGGACATGATATCCATCCATTAAAACATGGAGGTGTAAATTACGATGCATGTGGAGAAAAAAGATGTTCTTCTTTACCTTTACCTCAACCTTTACCTGCCTCATTCGTTGGTCAACGCCACCAGCTTCTCCAGCTGCACCATGGCCCTGCCCGAATCAATCGCCTCGGCAGCCATGTCGAGACCGGCGAGGATGTCGGCAGCCTTCCCTGCAGCCACCAGGCCATAGGACGCATTGAGGAGGACGATATCCCGTTTCCCCCCCTTCTGCCCCGCCAGGAGCTCACGCACAATGACCGCGTTGCCGACCGCATTCCCCCCTTTGAGTTCCGCCATGGAACAACGCGTGAGGCCGAAATCCTCCGGCTTCACCATGGTGACCGTCACCTTGTCGGGAGTCACCTCGGCAACCCGCGTCTCGGTGGTCAGGGTGATCTCATCCATCCCGTCCTGGCCATACACTACGAAGCCATGCCGGCACCCCAGCCCCTGGAGGACATAGGCGAGTTTTCCCACCAGGTCGTCCCGGTAAACCCCGAGCACCTGGCAGGGTGCGCCAGCGGGGTTGGTAAGGGGACCGAGGATATTGAAGATGGTCCGGATGCCGATCTCCTTGCGCGGCCCGATGGCATGTTTCATGGCGCCGTGGAGGGCCGGGGCGAAGAGGAAACCAATGCCGATCTCACTAATGCAGTGTTCCACCGTTTCCGGGGTGACATCCAGGTTCACCCCGAGGGCTTCAAGCACATCAGCGCTGCCGCAGGAGGAGGAAACGGCACGGTTGCCATGCTTGGCCACCTTTACTCCGCAGGCGGAAACCACAAAAGAGACGGTGGTGGAAACATTGAAGGTATTGGTACCGTCCCCGCCCGTTCCGACCACGTCCAGCATGGTTTCCTGATCGATGTTGATGTCGTCCCGGTCGATATCCAGGACATTTCTCCCGACCCGGATGGGGGTCGCCCGATCGCGCATGACACGGGCCGCGCCGGTTATCTCCGCCACCGTCTCCCCCTTCATCCGCAATGCGGTGATGAAGGCGGCGATCTGGGCAGGGGTCGCCTCACCCGACATGATCTGGTCCATCACCTCGATCATCTCCGTTTCGGTCAGGTCCACCAGTTCGACAACTTTTGCTATGGCTTTCTTAATCATAGTGTGCCTTTTCTCCGTGAAACGTGAATTTTTCGCAAGGTCAAGGCGGCCGAAGGATTGCGCGGAGGCGTAGCAGCGCTACGCCGCACAAACAATCACGAAGGCCAACGTAGAGATTGCGGAAAAGTCGCGTTTCATTTTGTCATTTCCAGAAAATTACGGAGGATGTCCATCCCTCCCTCGGTGAGGATCGACTCGGGATGGAACTGCACCCCCCAGAGGGGGAGCTCCCGGTGCCGGAGTCCCATGATCTCACCCTCCTCCACCCAGGCGGTAATCTCCAGGCAGGCGGGAAGTGAGGCGCGCTCCACGATAAGGGAATGATAACGGGTCGCCTGGAATGGGTTGGGAAGCCCCCGGAACAGCTCCCTGCCATCGTGATGAATGGGGGAAGTCTTGCCGTGCATCAGGGTACCGCTCCGGACGACCCTGCCGCCGAATGCGGCACCGATTGACTGGTGGCCGAGACAGACGCCGAGGATCGGCACCTTCCCCGCAAAATGCCGGATCGCCTCCACGGATATCCCCGCTTCCTCCGGCGAACAGGGGCCGGGGGAGATGACGAGCCGGGCGGGTTTGAGCGCCTCGATCTCGCCGATGGTGATCCTGTCGTTGCGAAACACCTGCACGTCCTCACCCAGCTGGCCGAAGTACTGGACGATGTTGTAGGTGAAGGAGTCGTAATTGTCGATCATTAAGAGCATGAGACCCTCGTACTGCGTGCTGCGTGCTGCGTGCTGCGTGCATTGCGCTCTACTCGCCGCACGCTGAACGCTGAACGCAGCACGGCTTGTTCAGTCCAGTCCTCTTTCCGCCATCTCTATCGCCTTCACCACCGCCATCGCCTTGTTCACCGTCTCCTGGTACTCGGTGGCAGGCACCGAGTCGGCGACGATCCCGGCGCCGGACTGGAGGTGCACCCTGCCGTCACGGATCACCAGGGTACGGATGGCAATGGCAAGATCCATGTTCCCGGAAAAGGAGAAATAACCGGCCGCGCCGCCATACACCTCGCGCCGGACCGGCTCCAGCTCGTCGATGATCTCCATGGCCCGCACCTTGGGAGCTCCGGAGAGGGTGCCCGCCGGAAAGGTGGCCCGCACCACGTCGAAGGCGTCCTTTCCCGCAGCCAGTTCACCCTGCACGTTGGAGACGATGTGCATGACGTGAGAATAACGCTCGATCACCATCAGCTCTGAAACCCGGACGCTTCCCGTAGTGCAGACCCGCCCCAGGTCGTTTCGTCCCAGGTCCACGAGCATGACGTGCTCGGCCCGCTCCTTGGGGTCGGCCAGGAGATCCTCGCCAAGGCGCTCATCCTCCTCCGGCGTTGCGCCGCGGGGACGGGTACCGGCAATGGGTCGCAGTTCAACCCTGTCCCCCTCCTTCCGGACCATCACCTCCGGCGAAGCCCCCACCACCAGGGTATCGTCGAAACGGAGGAAGAACATGTAGGGGGAGGGATTGAGGGTCCGAAGCACGCGGTAGATGTCGAGGGGGTCCACCGTCAAATCGCCGCTAAACCGCTGGGAGAGGACCACCTGAATGACATCGCCGGCCCGGACATACTCCTTGGCCTTTTCCACCGCCGCCTCGAAATCGGCCCGCTCCACGTTGGAGGTAAACGCGACCTTCCGTGTCGCAGGGACCGTGACTGACGGAGGAAGGGGGGTCTTCAGCTTGGCGATGAGGGCATCTATCTTGGCGACCGCCTCGGCGTAGGCATCCTCGGGGGATTTCCCGCCTCCCAGGTGGGCGTTGGACACAACCTTGATCTTCTGGCTCACGTTGTCGAAAATCAGGATGGTATCGGTGATGACGAAGTAGGAGTCCCAGGCGCCGATGACCGCCGGCCGCTCAGTGGGGAGCTGTTCGAAGTGGCGCACCATGTCGTAGCCCAGGTAACCGACCGCCCCGCCGAAGAAACGGGGGATGCCCGGTATCTCCACCGGCGTGAACCGGGCCAGGTAGTCCCGCACAAACCCCAGAGGGTCGGCCACCTCTTCCCGGTGAAGCGGCTTGCCCGTCTCCAGCACCTCCACCACCGTCCCGCGGCTCCGGATAACCACCTCCGGCGCAGCGCCGAGGAAGGTGTAACGCGCCCACTTCTCCCCCCCCTCGATGCTCTCTAGCAGGAAGGCGTAACGGCCGTCGTCGATCTTGCGGAAGGCGGAAACAGGGGTATCCAGATCGGCCATGATCTCGCGGAAGACCGGGATCAGATTCCCCTGGGCGGCGAGTGTCTGGAAGGTTGAGAAATCAGGGCGGTACATGGAGGCTCCCGGAGCAAGGAAAGGTAAAGGTAAAGGTAAAGGTAAAGGTAAAGGTAGTAAAGGAAGTACGCAACCGCAACCACGTCATAAGCAAGGCGTTAAGGGTGTTTAAGCTAACACAGTGGCCGATTTGTGTCAAGAAATGGGAGAGAATTCAGGCAATTGAGCCTTTGAGATTATGAAAAATTACGTCGGCACCCTTGCAAAAACGGGTCATGATGGTTATGTTATGCGGGCTGTACATCAACTATTCAATTATCAACAAAGGAGACACACGTTTCATGTCCAAAACAACCAAACAGTTCCAGACCGAAGTCCAGCAACTTCTCGACCTGGTCATCCATTCCCTCTACTCCAACCGGGACATCTTCCTCCGGGAGCTGATCTCCAACGCCTCCGACGCCATCGACAAGGTCAAGTTCGAAGCCCACTCCAACGAAGCCCTTCTGGAGGGGAACGCCGACTGGCAGATCAAGCTGATACCGGACAAGGCGGCCGGCACCCTCACCATCAGGGACAACGGTATCGGCATGACCCGGGAAGAGGTGGAAACCAACATCGGCACTATCGCCCACTCCGGCACCCGCGCCTTTCTCTCAAACATCAAGGAACAGAACCTGGCAGAGCACCCGGAAATGATCGGCCAGTTCGGGGTCGGCTTCTACGCCTCCTTCATGGTGGCCGATCGGGTCACCCTTATAACCCGCAAGGGGGGAGACGGCACCCAGCACGGCTGCCAGTGGGAATCCGCCGGCGACGGCAGCTACACCGTTGAGGAGTGCACCAAGGAAGGGCGCGGCACCGACATCATCCTCCACCTGAAGGAGGAGATGCGGGACTATCTCGACGAGTGGAAGATCCGCTCCATCGTCAAGAAGTATTCCGACTACGTCCAGTACCCCGTCATCATGGACATCACCCGCGAAGAACCGGCCACCGACGCGGATGGCAAGGTCATCGAAGGTGGCGGCACCATCGAGAAGACCACCACCGAAACCCTCAACTCCATGAAGGCGATCTGGACCCGGCCGAAAAGCGAGATCAGCGACGAGGAGTACGAGGAGTTCTACAAGCACATCTCCCACGACTACGATAAGCCGTTCAAGACCATCCACTACGCTGCCGAAGGGGTGAGCGAATTTCGGGCACTCCTCTATCTCCCCGCACACAAGCCGTTCGACCTCTTCATGCCGGACCGGAAACGGGGGGTAAACCTCTACGTCCGGCGGGTCTTCATCACCGACAACTGCGAACACCTGATCCCCGACTACCTCCGTTTCGTCAAGGGGGTGGTCGATTCCAGCGACCTTCCCCTCAACGTCTCCCGCGAGATTCTCCAGGAAGACGTACAGATAAAGAGGATCGAGAAGAACCTGGTCGGGAAAATCCTCTCCACCCTGACGGAAACAAAAGAGAAGGAACCGGAGGGATACCTGGCATTCTACAAGGAATTCGGACCGGTCCTGAAGGAGGGGATCCATTTTGACCACGCCAACCGGGACAAGCTCCAGGAGCTGGTGCTGTTCGAAAGCACCAGGACCGACGCGGGGCAGTTCGTCTCCCTCAAGGAGTACGTGGGGCGGATGGCCGAAGGTCAGAAAGAGATCTATTACATCACCGGCACCGCCCGCGAGGCGCTTGAGCAGTCACCCCACCTGGAAATATTCCGGAAGAAAGGATACGAGGTCCTCTTCCTCACCGACCCGGTGGACGAATGGGTCGTCCAGCAACTGACCGAGTACGACGGGAAAAAACTGAAAGCGGTCGACCGGGGTGACCTGGAACTGGATTCGGAGGAGGAGAAGAAGGAGAAGGAAGCCAAAAATGAGGAAGCGGTCAAGCAGTACAAGGACCTCCTCGGCTTCATCCAGGAGCGGCTCAAGGAGCAGGTCAAGGAGGTGCGCTTTTCCGGCCGCCTCACCGACAGCGCCTGCTGCCTGGTGGCCGACGACTACGGGCTCAACGCCAACATGGAGCGGATCCTCAAATCCATGAACCAGGCGGTGCCCGAATCCAAGCGGACACTGGAGCTGAACCCGGAACACCCGCTCCTCCAGGTCCTGGGGAAACTGTACGAAAAGGACAAGGAAAACGCCCGGCTCGCCGACTACTGCGAACTCCTCTACGACCAGGCGCTCCTGACCGAAGGGTCCCCCATCAAGGACCCGCTCCGCTTCACCCGGCTGGTGGCCGAACTGATGGTCGCCGAAGGGAAAGATCTCGCCGGGAATTGACCGGAAGACCCGGTGCAGACCCAGTAGACGCCCAGCCAATGGGGCTGCGCCTGGAGTGCCGCGCCAAAACGGAGGGGGTAACGTTGACTTTCGGGAACAAAGCAGGTATGGTCTGAGCGACATTAAATAAACCTGCAGCAGATAGACGACAATACTAAACCATCCGCGAGGATGGGACGGAAAACCCACAGGGTCTCATCGAGACAGCCGGGCCGCCGAAATATCTTACCGGATATGGGGCGGCCCGGCTTTTTTTATGCTCCGGCCGAGCTATGACCAACCCACACCTGGCACTGCACCGAAAGAGGTGACGCATGAACAAAAAAATACAAAATATGGCGGTCTTCATCGAATTCCTTGCCGGCTCCGGCCTGGCTATCTTTTTCCACTGGGTCCTCGATTACAAGGAAGCGGCCTACACCATCTTCGCCGCCGGCATCCTGCTGTCCCTTGTTACCTGGCTTTTGCGCGAGGAGATCGAAAAGACCCGAGAAGAGCTGCGGGAGCAATACCTGCATGCCCATGAAATTCCGGAAGCCATCGCCCGGATCACCGACCCGGAATGCCAGACCAAGGCCAGCGAACTCATGACGGGAACAAAACGGACCCTCGCCCTCCTCCAGCAGGGATACATCCCCCTCGACGATACTGAGTTCTACCTGGAAGGGGCCAAACTCGCCGACCAGGCCACCCGCTCCATAAAAGCGGTCGATCCCCTCACCAGCGGCTGGGGCAGTCGCGGAGCGATCCTCAACTTTTACCAGTCCAACCTGCGTGCCCTCGACCGTGGGGTACGGATCACCCGCATCTTCGTGGTGGGAAGAGACGAACTGATCGATTCTGAAGTACAAAAAGTTCTTCTCGCCCAGTATCACGACGATATCGACGTGCGGATCGTCTACCGGGACGAACTCCCCGTTGCCAGCGACATCAGTGGTCGCGACACCAACAGTTCCTGCGACTTCGCCATCTATGACGACCAGTCGGCCACCGACGTCTTCATCCAGCCGGGCAAGTATTTCGGCCGGAAAACAGGCCAGCCCGCGGAAGTGGAAAAATACCTCCGCCTCTACGAACTTATCGAGCACAGCGCCCAGGCAATAACTATTGAAGACGACCGGATACTACTGGCTGGAGAGGCATTGGTTGCGGCATAACTACCGATATCCGCCATTTATTATTTTTCCTGATTAACACTAATCTTCCGTTAGTACCTTCTCCCTGAGGGAGAAGGTGGCCGAAGGCCGGATGAGGGGGCAGCAGTGCCCTGCAAATCACTACCCGTTTTTCCCTTTTCAAGGGCTGACTTCTCATCTTCTTCCAAAAGAACCGATTTTTCAGATGACGTCTGAAAAATTCGTTCCGGTGGCCAGCACAGATGCAACTTCCTCATCTGACTGACATTGACCGTGCCAAAGCCGCACCCGAACCTTCGCCCGCCCTTGCGAGCGGGCGCTATCCATACGTCCAATTCAACGTTCGGAAATCGTTCCGGCAATGCCGACCACCCTCGTTCCACAATCCATCCACCATCGGTCAACCGCATTTCACCTTCGGTGACATCTCCGAACAGGGACTCGCGCCCGTGGACACATATCGTAACGAAATACGCACCAGCAAAGCTGTAATCGTACTCCTTGAGCCGGATTGAATGCCGGTTATGGATATCCGGATCGTAGCCCATCTCTATCTTTTCTCGTGCCGTCCAAGGTTACCCCATATTTACGACATAATACGTCTCATAACCATATCCGGTAAAAAAAGCCGCCCCGGCGGACTTACTCCGCCGGCGACGGCCGGTTACTACGCAGATATGAAGTCTTGATTTCATTGCCTCTCCCCTAAAATCACTTAATCTTTCCTACACCTCACCCCGCCCCGCGTCAACCACAAAACGAAAGGGCGACCAACTGGCCGCCCTCTCCTTTATGCACATTTCCTGATGATACGTAGGGGCGCTGCTTGCCGCGCCCTGATAACCGCGCCCCGATCGGGCAAAGCAAGCGCCACACCTACGTTACCCTGACGAACACGCTCCCCTTGGCGCCACATACCTCGCAGGTATCAGGAGCCCCTCTCTCTACCGTATGGCCGCAGACCGGACAGACATAGTAGTCAAATGACTCGGCCGCCGTCCCGAGGGTGTCGAGCGCTTTCTGGTAAAGTGCAGCGTGGACCTTCTCGACGGCGTTGGCGAACACGAAGGAACGCCGCGCCAGATCGGACTTTTCCAGTTCGGCGTCAGCGATCATCTGGGGATACATGTGCATGAATTCGTGGGTCTCCCCGGCAATCGCTTCCAGCAGGTTCTCACGGGTATCCTTGATGCCGCCAAGCGCCCGCAGATGGTTGTGGGCATGTATGGTCTCCGCCTCGGCAGCGGCACGGAACAGTTTTGCAACCTGAGGGTACCCGTCTTTGTCAGCCTGCTTGGCAAAGGCCAGGTACTTGCGATTCGCCTGGGATTCCCCGGCAAACGCCTCCTTCAGATCGTTTTCCGATTTTGGTCCATTCGACATTGCTACCTCCTCTGGATTGATTATACGTCACTGCATCACGATGCAGGCTATGCCGGTGCATTCCTTCTTCTCTCGGTTCCGACGTATCTCCCTTCGCCTCTCCGGAGAGGGCCACGTTTCACATGGACCCAACCGGTTGAACGGAAGAAGGCCACGACCTTTCCCTTGGCGATCAAGTCCTGAAGCAGTGAATCAGACACCATGCCGCTGCTGTTGTCGCTGTAGAGCACCCGAATATTCATAGCGCACCTCTTTTGCCTGCCATTCGGGATATGAGGATACGCGCTGCAGGCAACCCAGTAAAGTATACAGCAGCCTTGAGGAATGGCAATCGGGGGTCGCAATTTACGTTAGAGACGAATCAGGTCTTCATGCTCTTCGTCGTGGGGGTTAATATGGATCATGACGTCACCCACGTTGGGGAACCGCTCGAAAATGCGTCTCTTCACCTCGGTAGCAATGTCGTGGGAGCGTTTGACCGTCATCTCCGGGTCCATATCGAGCTTGAGGTCGACGATGAGGTACTGGCCGGAGCGCCGTCCCCGTATTTCGTGGACGTGTTCGACCCCGGGAACCCCTTCGGCAAGGACTCTCATGTCAGCAATGAGTTCCGCGGGGGGTTGGCCGTCCATCAGGTCGTGGGCTGCCGACCGGAAGGTCTCGAAGCCGATGTGGAAGATGAAGAAGGACGTAAGTCCCGCCGCCAGGGGGTCCATGATGGGGATGCCGAGATAGGCGCCTCCTACCCCGATGAGGGTGGCGACGGAGGTGACAGCGTCCTTGCGATGGTCCTTGGCGATGGCAATGACCGCAGGGCTCCCCAGGCTGCCGCCGACCCTGATGGAATAGCGGCAGAGCGCCTCCTTGATGAGGACTGTTGCCAGGGCGGCAGCCACGGCGATCAGCTCCGGCTCACCATAGCTGCGGTCCATGATCGTATGGACCGCCTTGTAGAGGATCCCCCCACCGGTGACAAGGATGATCAGGGCCACGACGATGGCAGAGATGCTTTCGGCCTTGCCGTGGCCGTAGGGGTGTTTTTCGTCGAACGGCTTGCGGCCGATTCTGAGAGCAAGCATGGTGGCCGAGATGGCGATGAAGTCGCAGGCACTCTCCAAACCATCCGCAAAGACCGCTTCCGACCGCCCGTAATGCCCGGCCAGGAGCTTCATCACCATGAGTACGGCATTGATCCAGAAACCGACCTTAATGACCCGGTCGGCCCGGCTGAATCGCTCTTCTCTCAGCATGCTATTTCTCCGCTCCCCTGAAATCCTTCAGGCGCAATTGAAGATGTTTTTTACCGTTCCAGGCATTCACCCCCAGGGTGAAAACCATGTCCCACCGTTCACCCGGGTTGTCCCTCCCGGCCATGTTAAAGCCGATGGCGTCGAACGTCCTGCCTGAGGCCGTGATCCGGAGTTTGAGATGGCGATCCTTGAGGACACGCCGCTCCGTTATCCTCACCCCGTGGAGCACGAAGACCGGTTCCGGGTTACCCATGCCGAAGGGAGCAAGCGCTTCAACCTGTTCCGCCAGCTGGAGCGTAAGGTCATCCGGCCCGAGCTCGGCATCGATCGCCAGTTCGGGGAGAAGGTCTTCGGTGGAAAGGAGTCCGTCCGCGACCATCTCGAACTCGGCCACGAATTTTTCCAGGGTCTCCTCGTCGATGGAGAGGCCGGCGGCATACTTGTGACCACCAAATTTTACGAGGTGATCGGCACAGGCATGGAGGGCGTCATGGAGATGGAACCCCGGGATGCTTCGGCCGGACCCCCTCCCGTTGCCGTCCTGCAGGGCAATGAGTATGGTGGGACGGTGGAACAGATCGACCAGTCGGGAGGCGACAATGCCGATTACCCCCGGATGCCAGGCCTCGGATGCCAGGACGATGCTCTTTCTCCCGCTCCCTCCGGGCTCTCCCTTCACCATCGCCAGGGCATCGTGGAGTATCTGCTGCTCAAGTGCCTGCCGCTCGGTATTGCTGGCATCCAGTGCCTCCGCCATTACCTGGGCCCGTTGCCGTTCGCAGCAGAGAAGAAGATCGACACCGAGAGCGGCGTCCTCCAGCCGGCCTGCCGCGTTGAGGCGCGGCGCAAGACGGAATCCGACCGTACCGGAGGATACCGCTCCGTCAACGCCCGAAACGGCCTTTAACGCCTGGATGCCGGGCCGGGGCGATGCGGTAAGTTCACGCAGCCCGTAGGAAGCGAGGATGCGGTTCTCATCAGTCAACGGTACGACGTCCGCAATGGTACCGAGAGCGACCAGGTCCAGGTACTCGCGCAGGTTCGGTTCGGGCCGGCGGTCAAAATAGCCGGCATCGCGCAGCCGGCTCCTGATGGCGATGAGGAGGTTGAAGGCAACGCCGACCCCGGCAAGATTCTTGAAGGGAAACGGGCACCCCGGCTGGTGGGGATTGATGACGGCATAGGCTGCCGGAATCAACTCCCCCGGCGTGTGGTGATCGGTAATGATGAGATCGACACCCAGCTGCCGGCACAGTTCAGCCTCGGCCACTGCCGTGATGCCGCAGTCGACACTGACGATGACCCGCGCCCCCTGTTCGGCCACGCCGGCGATCCCTTCGGCGGAAAGACCGTAGCCATCCTCCAGCCGCAGGGGGATATGGTAAAAGATCGTTGCCCCGAGTGCCCGGAAGAAACTGACGAGCAGCGCCACCGACGTTATCCCGTCCACGTCGTAATCGCCGTAGATACAGATCGCCTCGCCCCCCTCCACCGCTCTGGCCAGCCTGGCGGCAGCCGTCTCCATACCGCGCAGGAGGAAAGGGTCGTGGATGTCTGCCAGGGTCCCTCCCATGAAACGGCGGGCGGCATCCGGTTCGACAATGCCGCGATTGACCAGCAGCCGGGCGACGAGGGGGTTAACCGTACACTCGCGAACCAGTTGCTCGACGTGTGACTGCTCTGCTCCCCTTATTTTCCAACGCCGCGCGATAACCGGTTCCACAGATGCTCCTGCTCTTCCTGAAAAAAAACCCCGCCTGAAGGCGGGGTCATGGGCTTCCTATTTCCCCGAAGACGGGGATTTCAACTGTTCCATCATCCCCTTGATCTGCTGGGCTGTCGGACTGGTCGAGTCCAGCTTCAGATACCGGCCCCATGCTTCAGCGGCCTTTGCCGGCTGTTTCAGGTCCTGGGCATAGACCACCCCGAGATTGTAGAGGCTCTGCAGGTGATTCGAATCGAGCTTCTGTGCTTTCTCAAAATTGGCAATGGCCTTATCGAACCACCCCATCTTCCGGTACATGACCCCCTGATCGGTAAGGACATTTGCGTTGTTCGGATCGAGTTCCAGCGCCTTCCCATAGGCATTGATCGCCTTCTGGGTCTGGTCGGTATCAAAATAGTCGTTACCAAGCTGGATCCATGCCTGGGTGTTGTTCGGCTCCTTCGCCACAATCTTTTCCACCTCGGAAATCCGCTGCCGGTAGTCGGCTGGCGCCCCTCCACCCATGGGAACTCCGCCGTCAACCGGAGCAGAGTCTTTCTTACTGCCAAAAAAGAGTACCCCCAGCAAAAGTCCGGCAACCAAAGCAATTACGGCAACGAGAATCTGCTCTTTTTTCACAAGGCCCCCTTCTCTTATGGTTTGACCTGAACGGCTTTGACGGCACGCTCTTCCCACAGGGCGACGATCGGGCTGGCGACAAAGATGGATGAATAGGTCCCGACCAGGACGCCGATGACCAGGGCAAAGGCAAAGTCGTGGATCACCTCGCCACCGAAGAGGAACAGCGACATGGAAGCGAGGAACGTGGTCAGCGAGGTAATGATAGTCCGGGAAAGGACCTCGTTGATGCTCCTGTTGAACACGGTTTGCATCGATTCCTTCAGGTTCTTGTGGAGATTTTCCCGTATCCGGTCAAAGACAACCACCGTGTCGGTGAGTGAGTAGCCGGCAATGGTCAGTACGGCAGTGATGAACAGCAGGTTGACCTCCTTGTTCAGGAGAAGGAAGACCGCGAACATGGCCAGGACGTCGTGGAGCGTCGCCAGGGTGGCGCCGATCCCGAACTTGAAATCGAAGCGCCAGGCTATGTAGATGATGATCCCGAGCAGAGAGATAGCAACCGCGACGAGGGTGTCCTTGCGGAGCTTGTCTCCGATAGAGGGGCCGATTTCCATGGAGCTCTCCACCTCGAATTTGTTTCCCGGCATCTCCTTCGTAAAGACATCGACGATGGTATCGGCCGCCTTGCCGGTAGCCAGGGTGGTCTTTCCGACCTTGATGAGCAGCTTGTTCCCTTCCGTGATCTCCTGAAGGTTTGCCTCTGCCAGGTTGTGCTTCGCAAGGGCAGCCCGTGCCTGTTCGATGCTGACCGGCTGGCTGAACTTGAGCTGGACCGCCGTGCCGCCGGAGAAGTCGATCCCCATGTTGGCAGCGCCACGGCCGATCTGGACCACGCCGATGAGGCCGATAATGGCAATAATACTTGAAATCACGAAGGAAATTTTCTTCATTCCGATGAAATCTATTTTTGTTTTACCGATGAGTTCCATGAATGCCCCCTATATGCTCAGTTTCTTCACGTGCACGCGGCTCAGGAAGAAGTCAAACACCACCCTGGTCGCAAGCAGCGATGTGAAGAGATTGATTATGATACCGAGGCTGAGGGAAACCGCAAATCCCTTAACGGGCCCGGTGCCGAACTGGAACAGGACCGCCGCCGTGATGAGCGTGGTAACGTGGGAGTCCATGATGGTAAGGAACGCCTTGTCATACCCTGCATCGACGCCAGCCGCCGGCGTCTTGCCGAGCCGGAGTTCCTCGCGGATCCGTTCGAAAATGAGGACGTTGGAGTCCACGGACATCCCGATAAGGAGGACGATAGCGGCGATGCCGGGAAGGGTAAGGGTCGCACCAAGGGCCGCAAGCGCCCCCATCAGGAAGATAATGTTGAGGACCATCCCGAAGTTGGCGACGAGACCGGCCAGCTTATAATAGATGGCCATGAAGACAACAACAAGAATGACACCGACAAGACCGGCCATGAGACCTTTGTGGATGGAGTCCTGCCCAAGGGACGGGCCGACCGTAACGTTCTGGATGATATGGACCGGCGCGGGGAGCGAACCGGCCCGCAGAACGATGGAGAGGTCCGCAGCTTCCTTCTCGGTAAAGGAGCCGGAGATCTGGGCACTGCCGCCGGAAATGCGCTCCCGGATGACCGGTGCGGAATAGACGCTGTTGTCGAGGACAATGGCGAAACGTTTACCCACATTGGCGGCGGTAACCTGGTCGAACAGTCTGGCACCGGTGGAGTTGAATTCAATCGCCACATAGGGCTGGTTGAACTGGGAATCTATCCGCACCTGGGCGTCGGTCAGGAGATCGCCGGTAATCATCGCCTTTCTCTTTACCACGAGCGGGGTTTCGGTAACGGCCCCGGTGGCCGGATCGGTCCGCTTCTCGGTAAGAAGTTCGTCGTCCTCGGGAATGGTCCCGGGGGTGGCGGTAGCAGCATTGACAGTCTCGTCCACCAGCTTGAATTCCAGACGCGCAGTCCGGCCGATCAGCTCGATGGCCCGTTTCGGGTCCTTGATGCCGGGGAGCTGGACCACGACATGATTGATCCCCTCCTGCTGAATGACCGGCTCCGAAACGCCAAACTGGTCGATCCTGTTGCGTATGGTCTCCAGCGCCTGCTGAACAGATTTGTCCCGGCGGTCCTGAGCGACCTTCTCGCTCATCTGGAGCGACATATTGATATAACCGCCTTCGTCGAAGGTCGGCAGCTGTTCCATTTCGGGATACTTCTTCTTGATCAACTGCTGGGCAGTATCGGCCGTTGCCTTGTCGTAAAGGACGAGTTGCACCTTGTCGGACCCGACCCGGCTGATATGTTTGTAGCGAAGATTCTGGGCGGTGAGTGAATCTTCCAGATCGGTGGCGATGATGTCAAGGGTCCCCTCGACCGCCTTCTGGGTTTCCACCTCCATCACCAGATGGGTCCCCCCCTGCAGGTCAAGTCCGAGATGGATCTTGTCTTTGGGAAGATACCCCTGCCACCAGGCGGGAAGCTTACTGACCAGAGTCGGAGTCAGGTAGAGAAACGACAAGAGCAGAAAAACCAGAATCAAGCTGACGCGCCAAGTTAAGCCCTTGGACATGGGGGTTGCTCCTTTCGGCATGGCATAACCGGCACATTGCCGGACCGCCTGGAATGACGATGTTTATACGTGCTGGACAAACTTTGTGATCGCCCCGCAGGGACAGACACAGGGCTTGTCCCTGCGAGCACTACTTGGTTACGTTGGCGATGTGCCCTTTGTTGACCTTGATATTGACGCCGGTGGCCACTTCGAGGGTAACTACCGTCTCATCGATGGCAGTGACCTTGCCATGCACGCCACCTGCCGTCACCACCGCATCCCCCTTTTTCAGGGCTTCAAGCAGTGCCTTGTGCTCCTTTGCTTTCTTCTGCTGGGGGCGGATGAGCAGAAAATAGAAGATACCGAACATGAACACCAACGGCACCAGGTTCATGATCGCCGACTGTCCACCGCCTGCCGCTCCACCCGGTGGTGTACCCATCGCAAATGCCAGACCTAACATAGTTGAAACCTCCATAAATAACATTTAGTTTTTGTAGGGGCGATCCTCGTGATCGCCCAAGTCATGGGCGGATACAAGATTCGCCCCTACAGTGAACACCGTTGTGAGTAGAATTCTTTCCTGAACTCCCCGAACCGGCCGGCAGCGATGGCTGTCCGCGCCTGGGCCATGAGATTCAGGTAGAAGTGCAGATTATGCCACGTATTGAGCCGTGAGGCCAGAATTTCTCCCGACCGGTACAAATGGCGGAGATATGCCCGGCTGTAGTTCTTACAGACATAGCAGTCGCACGCGGGATCGATGGGGGAGCGATCTTCTGCATACGCGGCCCCCTTGATGTTCACCCGGCCAAACGAGGTAAAGAGCATGCCGTTCCGGGCATTACGGGTCGGCATGACACAGTCGAACATGTCGAAACCGGCGTGGATACCTTCTATAAGGTCCTCCGGCGCTCCGATTCCCATGACATAGCGGGGCTGATCGACAGGCAGTATGGGGGAGCAGTACCCCATCACCTCGTACATCAGCTCTTTTTCCTCCCCCACCGACAGTCCGCCGAGGGCATAACCGTCAAAACCGATCACCATAAGCTCCGCGGCACTCCGCTCCCGGAGGTCACGATGCATCCCCCCCTGGACGATACCAAACAATGCCTGATCGGTACGGCCATGGGCAGCCTTGCAGCGCTGGGCCCAGCGGGTAGTAAGGCCCAGGGATTTTTCCACATAGGCCCGTTCCGACGGATAGGGGGGGCACTCATCGAAGCACATGATGATGTCCCCGCCGAGCGCCTCCTGGATCGCCATGGCGTTCTCGGGGGAGATGAAGTGGTAGGAGCCGTCGAGATGCGACTGGAACCGTACCCCATCTTCGGTTATCTTGCGCAGTTCCCCAAGGCTGAAGACCTGGAAACCGCCGCTGTCGGTCAGAATCGGCCCCTGCCAGTGCATGAACTCGTGCAGACCGCCGAGCCGCCCGATCAGCTCGTGACCCGGACGGATGTAAAGATGGTAGGTGTTGGCGAGAATGATCTGGGCGCCCACCTGCCAAAGCTCCTCCGGGGTCATTGCTTTGACAGTCGCCTGGGTCCCCACCGGCATGAAAATCGGAGTCTCGATTTTGCCGTGGGGGGTTGTCAAAGAGCCGAGCCGGGCCGCCGTCGCCCCGTCCTGCTTTATAATCTTAAAATCTATAGCTGACACTGAAATCCGTTCAACGTTCAGCGTTCAACGTTCCAGGCAGAAAAACATTTTACCTTGAACATTGAACCTGGAACTAGAAAATAAACATGGCGTCGCCGTAGCTGAAGAACCTGAACTCCCGCCGCACCGCCTCCCCATATGCCTCCAGCAGCAGGTCCCTGCCGGCAAAGGCGCTTACCAGCATGAGCAGGGTCGATTTCGGCAGATGGAAATTGGTGATCAGTGCGTCGATGACTTTGAAGTTGTATCCGGGACGGATAAAGATGTCCGCCTCCCCCGCTCCGGCTGCAACGGTCCCGTCATCACTGGCAGCATGCTCCAACGCACGGGTGGTAGTAGTGCCGAGGGCAACCACCCGCCCCCCGTCCCGTTTCCGTTGGGAAATTGCCAGCACCGTTTTCTCCGGGATGATGTACTCTTCCCGATGCATCCGGTGATCGTCCAGATTCTCAACCCGTACCGGCATGAAGGTACCAAGCCCAACGTGGAGGGTTACGGTCGCAATTTCAACACCGCCCGCTTTCAGAGCGGCCAAAAGTTCGGGAGTCATGTGCAGACCGGCGGTGGGGGCGGCAACGGCCCCCTTTGCCCGGGCAAATACTGTCTGGTAACGTTCCCGGTCATCCTCTTCCGCTGCTCGCCGGATGTACGGGGGAAGGGGCATACTGCCGTTCCGCTCCAGCCAGGGGGAGAAATCCTCAACGGGAGCGAAGGCGACCTGCCAGATGTCCCCCTCGCTGCGACTTTCGACCCGGCCGGTCATCCCCTCCGCCAGGAGAAGGACCGTTCCCGGTTTCGGCGATTTTGAAGCCCGGATCAGACAGTGCCATATCTCCCTGTCCCCGGGAACTCTCCGCACGAGAAAAACTTCTATGCGACCGCCACTCTCCTTACGGCCGAGAAGCCTTGCCGGTATCACCCGCGTGTCGTTCACCACCAGCAGGTCGCCAGGCCGGAATAACCCTTGGATTTCAGAGAAGACCGTTTCGCCGATCTGTCCCGTGGTACGATCCAGGGTCATCAGCCGGGCCGCATCCCTTCTTGCTGCGGGAACCTGCGCAATCAGTCCGGAGGGGAGGTGAAAATCGTATTCTTCCAGGCCCATTGCTCAGTCGCCGTTCTGCTTTACCAGCTTCGTGCCGGGGTAGTAGTACTCCAGTATCTCCCGGTAATCGAATCCGTCGCTCGCCCGCTGTTTGGCGCCCCACTGGCAGAGCCCCACGCCGTGGCCGTAACCGACACCGTTAAAAACAGCATTGTCACCGGTAATCCGCACCTCAAAGTTTGTGCTCTTTATGACCGTGGAACCGACAGCCATCCGGAACTTGGGCGCCGGCAGCGTCTGACGGCCATTTGCCGTGACGAGCACCAGATCGGTCAAACGGCCGCTGGCATTGCGCCGGCCGGGCCGGATATCTTTGAGACCGGCAACCTTGTAACCGCTGTTCCTGAGTTGAGATTCGATCCGCCCGAGCGTGAGAGTCTGTTCCCATTTCACCGACGGTGCCGACTGGCAGTACTTGCACTCCACCCCCTTGAGATAAGGGACGGGTGAACCCCAGACGTTTTCAGCCGCCTCCGTATGGCCGCCACAGTTGGAATGGTAGAAAGCCTGAATGACCTTGCCGTCATAGGTCAGAACTTCACCGGCAGTTTCCTGTACCCCACGGGCAGCCCGGCTGTCTTCGATATCGCATCCGTCATACACCTGATCAAGAACGCTCGATTCAAGGTGATAGAGGGCATTTTTCCGGGATTCGCGCTGGTAGACTGCATAGGAACGGGCGATCACCGCCTGGGCCTTGATTGCCTCCATCGGCCACTGGGACGATATCTCGCAGTTGATAAGACCAATAAGGTAGTCATCGAGCGGGAGTTCGTTGACGACCAGCAGCCCCTTGTCGGAAGGGGTAACTTCAATGGTTCCACGATACCCTTTACCATTCACGAGTAGAACAGCGGGGGCAGAGAAAACAAGTTTGCGGACAGTCCTCCCGTCCACCGACACGCCGTCCCTGACCCTCCTGGCCTGCACCGGAAGGGTCAGCCGGAGAGGATCAACACCATCGGCTATAGCAAGTACACCGGTACCATCCAGACGGACTGTCTCGGCACCCTTCAGCAAAGCGACCCGAATGGTGTCGGACTGAAAAGAAGCGCCTGCCCCGCTCGCGCCAAAAACAAAACAGAGGCAAAAGAGTATGGTAAAATGGAATTTCAAGTAGTAAAATCCTTTACACTAAACTTGCCGATAGAATCACAATTCAGGACGTAAAGTCAACGATTTTGTCTTGTTGTCCCGCTTCAGGGAATACCCTGTGACACTAAGTAACTTGGCAAGCCAATTGCATTTACATCATAGCTGTTGGTTGCCGCATACCGTGGGATAGAGAAGCAATTGTGAATTCTGACCCTCTTTCAGCTAAATGACGTAAATCGTACTTCAGGCAGGACCGGTGGGAATGGCTTCCTGCCGGGGGCTACCCCCGGCAACACACTCAACAAACAACATTATCTTCATTAAACCAGCGATATTAACCAGTAATAAGCAATATTCCCTAATCGCGATTTAGCTTGATATCCCTGGTGATATAGAGTAGTGAACGGTTATCAGGTTACTCTTTCAAGAGCGGGTTACATGAAATCATTGAAAGTCAAAATTCTCGGTCTCATTACAGTAATCGTGGTTACGATCCTCGTAATCTCCGCCGTCTTTAATTTCCACCAGCAAAAAAAACTGATACAAACCCTCGCCGACCACAACGCCACCGTCATCATCGAAACCGTCAAGAGCAGTGTCAACAATGCCATGCGCTCCGGCCATTCGGACGAGGTGCGGGAACTCTTCAAGCGGATACAATCCCAGAATTTTGTTACCGGCCTCCGCATCGTCTCCGAATCGGGCAGAATTCTTAACTCCGCCCAGACGGACGAGATCGGCAAACCGCTTCCCGCTGACGACCTGGCGCGGGTCAGCAGGGGGACTTTCCCCGTCAAGGAATATCTCCCCGGCAGAAAAATCTTCGATTCCTATGCCACTATCATAAACACCCCCGACTGTCATGGTTGCCATCCAGCGACCCAGAATATCCTGGGAATCCTGGAGATAGAGATTTCTCTCGCCAACCTCGACGCCCTTGTTGCAAAGGAACGGAATAGCGACACCACATCAACCCTCATTATCATCGGCCTGATCATCATCACCATCTCACTGTTTCTCATTCATTACGTCGACCGCCCGATCAGACAGCTAATTTCCTCCATGCAGAAAGTGGAAGGAGGAGATTTCGACTGTCCCAACGTGATCACGAGCAGCACGGAGATGCGACTGCTGTCGGAGAAGTTCAACCGGATGGTGGAGCGATTGAAAGGGATGGTTGAATCAGCCATCAGCCATGAGCGCGAACTGGCCCGGGCACAGGAGAAGCTTGCCCATCA
The DNA here is from genome assembly GCA_021848385.1 of Deltaproteobacteria bacterium. Classification (GTDB taxonomy): domain Bacteria; phylum Desulfobacterota; class Desulfuromonadia; order Geobacterales; family Geobacteraceae; genus Geomobilimonas. The sequence goes on along the minus strand of JAJZUQ010000017.1, from coordinate 3,514 downwards.
CGGGGAAATGCATTCAATGAACCAGCGGCTTGAAGGCCAGCTGAAAGAGATTGAAAACCTCAACGTATCACTGGAAGAACGGATCGAAGAGATCGAGGAGGCGAACTACAAGATCGCCGACCTGGCCGGTGAACTGGAAGACAAGAACACCAACCTGGAAAAGGCCGTCACCAGACTCTCCACCCTCTACAAAGTCGGTCTGGCCATCAATTCCACCATGGAATCAAAACCGCTCTTCGACCTGGTCATCAGAACCACCATGGATAGCCTCGAAGCACAAATCGGCTATATAATGCTTCACGATCGTCAACAAGACGTTCTCAGGGTCACCACGCTCATCGGTCACGACAGTTTCGCCCCTGAAACAGGGGTCCTTGAAATGAAGCCCTCCAGTGTCTCCGCATGGGTCATCAACAACGGCAAACCCCGGCTCATCACCGATATCAACGATACCCCGGAATTCGACAAGATGAGCGCCATGGGGTACCTACGAAAAACCCTCATCTGTGCACCGCTGAAAACCAAGGACGAGATCATCGGGACTATTACGGTAGTGAACAAGATTGACAATTCGGTATACAACAATGAAGATCTCGAACTTCTCACCACCATCGCCACCCAGGCAAGCATTGCCATCAAAAACGCCCAGCTCTATGAAGAGCAGCAAAAAACCTACATGAACACTATCCATGCCCTGGTTTCCGCCATCGAAGCCAGCGACAGCTACACCCGTGGCCACTCGGAACGGGTCACCCGCTACTGCATGGCACTCGCGAGGAAACTGGACATGCCTCCCGAGCGACTCAAAATAATCGAACGGGCCGCCGTCCTCCACGATATCGGCAAAATCGGCATCGACTTGAGCCTCCTCCACAAGGAAGGACGGCTTACCCCCGAAGACATTCGTGAACTGCAGCAGCACCCTGCTATCGGCATGAAGATCCTGGCACCGATCGAATTCCTGAGCGACGTTCGCCTCTGTATCGGCCAGCACCATGAACGTTTCGACGGTAAGGGGTACCCCAACAACGTGACAGCAGATCAGCTTCTCCTCGAATCCCGCATGCTTGCCATTGCCGACTCTTTCGACGCTATGACATCCGACCGTCCCTACCGCAAGGCGCTCTCTCTGGATGTGGCCATCAAGGAACTGATGGAAAACGCCGGCACCCAGTTCGATCCCGATCTGGTACCACCGTTCGTCGAAGTTCTCCAGAGTGGCAACTTTTCCTTCCCGGCCACCAATGCCGGCAATGGCGTGGAATACGGACAGCCTCGTGTCCCCATCAGCATCTCCGCCGCCTAGTCGCACATCTCTTATCGCCCGCATCTTGCCAAAGGATTTGCCCCTCCCTCTGTTTCGTGATATAAAGACCGGACTGCCCCCCTCTCCAGCAATGATCATTTGCATATTCACTACCCACCCGCAGGAGTGAGCACGTGCCCCCCCTTCTCTGCGTTACCGGCCTTGCCACCCATTTTCATCTCGGCACTTCGGACCTGAAGGCAGTTGACGGCGTCGACATCTCCCTTGACGAAGGAAAGACCCTTGCCATCGCCGGCGAATCGGGGTGTGGCAAAAGCATGACCGCTTGCTCTATCATGCGCCTTGTCCCACCACCAGGGAGGACTGTCGGCGGTAGCATCATTTTCGACGGCAACGACCTTCTGCGTCTGTCTGACCGGGAAATGCGCGACATGCGCGGCAACAGCATCTCCATGATATTCCAGGAGCCAATGACCTCCCTGAACCCGGTGCTTACGGTGGGAGATCAGGTCATGGAAGTACTCCGGCTGCACCGGAAACTGCCACGCCGCGAAGCTCTCGGGGAAACCATCAGATTACTTGGACTCGTTGGCATTCCCGCACCGGATCAGCGCGTTGGCGACTATCCCCACCAGCTCTCCGGCGGGATGCGGCAGCGAGTCATGATTGCCATGGCCCTTGCCTGCAAACCCAGGCTCCTCATTGCAGATGAACCGACCACGGCTCTCGACGTAACCATCCAGGCCCAGATCCTGGAGCTGATCGACCAGCTGCAACGCGAAACCGGCATGGCGCTGCTTCTCATTACCCACGACCTGGGAATCGTTGCCGAACGCGCCCATCATACCGCCATAATGTACGCAGGGAAAATCGTGGAATCGGCTCCCACGGCAGAATTGTTCAGCAACCCCCTCCATCCCTACACCCGCGGGCTCATTGAATCGCTACCGCAGAACGCCGTGCCGGGAAAACCGCTCCCCACCATACCCGGCCATGTCCCCAACCTTGCCGATGGTCAGCAGGGGTGCGGTTTCTGCCCCCGCTGCCCGGTCAAGGACTGGACGTGCCAGCAGTCAGCCCCTCCCCTCAAGGAGGTCAGCAGCAACCACCTGGTCCGCTGCTGGAAGTTCCCATGACCACACCCATACTCGAAACAAGAGCCCTTGCCAGACATTTTCCCGTTTCCGCCGGTGCTTTCGCCCCCCGCCAGATGCTGAAGGCGGTGGACGGCATCGACCTGAGTCTTGCACCCGGCGAAGCGCTCGGCCTGGCGGGAGAATCAGGCTGCGGCAAATCTACCGTAGCCCGGCTCCTCCTCGGCCTTACCCCTCCCACTGCAGGAGAGGTCCTGTTCGAGGGGAAAGACCTCGCCAAATTGCAAAAAACTGAGCGATCCGCATTCCGCCGTGCCGCCCAGCTGATTTTCCAGGACCCCTTTTCTTCCCTGAACCCTCGTCAGCGCGTTGGAGACATTATCGGTGAACCCCTCGTCATCCATGGCGCTGCTTCCGGGGAGGAGCTGCGAAGCCGCGTGATACGCCTCATGAAAAAGGTTGGCCTTGCTGAAGAGCATTACTTCCGCTATCCCCATGAATTCTCGGGCGGCCAGCGTCAGCGGATCGGCATCGCCCGCGCACTGGCTGTGGAGCCGCGCCTGCTCATCGCCGACGAGCCGGTATCCGCACTCGACCTCTCGATTCAGGCACAGATCATCAACCTTCTCCAGGAACTGAAGCGGGAATTCAATCTGGCCTTCCTCTTCATCGCCCATGACCTGTCGGTGGTCCGGCACCTTTGCGACCGGGTCGCCATCATGTACCTGGGAAGGATCGTCGAAACAGGCCCCCGTGACGCGGTGTTCGACCGGTTTCTCCACCCCTATACGGAAGCGCTTCTTTCCGCCGTCCCCCACATTCACCCCCAGCGCGGGATACAACGTATTATCCTGCCTGGCGACCCCCCTTCTCCACTGGCCCCCCCTTCCGGTTGCCCGTTCCATACCCGTTGCCCGTACGCCCAGGGAGAGTGCCGTACTCAAACCCCACCCCTTGCCGAACGGGAAGCGGGACACCTTGCCGCCTGCCATTTCAGCGAAAAACTCTATCGCTCATAAGAAATTTCTTATTGACAATCAGCTGGGGAAATAATATATATATTAACACTACTGTCCGGTTAATTTCGAATGTACTGGCTTAACCACCTGATTATTAATGTTCTTTGACACGATTGTTCTTTTTTCGATTTGAA